>WGBO01000011.1 GCA_015494295.1 Gammaproteobacteria bacterium
GGCGTCTCCGAAGGCATGGTCCTTGCAGCCGGCCCCGGCGGCAAGGACCTGTTCATCCTCTCCCCCGATGATGGCGCACAACCCGGCATGCGCGTCAAATAACCCCTTTCCGGAGGGGGCGGGTTTCAACGGGGGGGGCAACGCAGTACCATAGAGAGATGGCCGAACTCGCTCTCATTCTTGTCAGCACCGTGCTGGTCAACAACTTCGTGCTGGTGAAATTCCTCGGCCTTTGCCCGTTCCTTGGCGTGTCGCGCAAGCTGGAAACCGCGACGGGCATGGCGCTGGCCACCACCTTCGTGCTGACCCTCTCCTCGGTATGCGCCTACCTCGCCAACGAATACCTGCTGGCGCCGCTGGGGCTGGAGTACCTGCGCACCATCACCTTCATCCTGGTGATCGCGGTGGTGGTGCAGTTCACCGAAATGGTGGTGCACAAGACCAGCCCGCTGCTGTACCAGGTGCTGGGCATTTTCCTGCCCCTGATCACCACCAACTGCGCGGTGCTGGGCGTGGCGCTGCTCAACGTGCAGCAGGATTTCGGTTTTGTGGAGTCGGTGTTCTACGGCTTCGGCGCGGCCGTCGGTTTTTCCATGGTGCTGATTCTGTTCGCCGCCATGCGCGAACGCATCACCGCCGCCGACGTGCCGGAGCCCTTCCAGGGCTCGGCCATCGCGCTGGTCACGGCCGGCCTGATGTCGCTGGCCTTCATGGGCTTCTCCGGCCTTATCAAGGGCTGACGACATGCTCACCGCAATGATCGCCATCGGCGCACTGGCGGGCCTGTTCGGCCTGTTGCTGGGCTACTCAGCCATCCGGTTCAGGGTGGACGCCGACCCCATCGTCGACCAGATCGACGCGCTGCTGCCGCAGACCCAGTGCGGCCAGTGCGGCTTCGCCGGCTGCCGCCCCTATGCCGAGGCGATCGCCGGCGGCGAAGCCGACATCAACCAGTGCCCGCCCGGCGGCGAGGCGACCATCCAGGCGCTGGCCGACCTGCTCGGCGTCGATCCCAAGCCCCTCAACGAGGAACACGGTGAGCACGGCGAAAAGATGGTGGCGGTTATCGACGAGCAGACCTGCATCGGTTGCACGCTGTGCATCCAGGCCTGTCCGGTCGACGCCATCCTCGGCGCCGCCAAGCAGATGCACACGGTGATCGCCGACGAGTGCACGGGCTGTGAACTGTGCCTGCCACCCTGCCCTGTGGACTGCATCACCATGGTGCCGGTCAAGCGCGACATCAGCCAGTGGAAATGGCCCTACCCCGAACCCGACCACCCGGAAATTGCCGAGGCGGGCAAATAACCCTCCGGAAGGTAACGTCAACCCGCTGCCAGACGTTTGATCTTCATCAAACACCCGGCGATTGCCACAGTATTTTTCATCCCCAACCCTGTACAATGCGGCGGCACATGGTCACGCTGCTCGAAAAACCCGCCACTTTCCCCGGGGGCCTGCATTTGCCTTCGGAGAAGTCACGGTCCCTGACCGAACCGCTCACGTCCGCCGCCATCCCGGCACGCCTCCATGTACCGCTCGGCCAGAACATCGGTGAACCCGCGGAGGCCGTGGTCAAACCGGGCGACAAGGTGTTGCGCGGACAGTTGATCGCCCGCTCGCTCGGCTACATCTCGGCGCCGGTGCACGCCCCGACGTCGGGCACGGTGCGCGACGTGGGCGACTACCCCGTCCCCCATCCCTCAGGACTGTCCGCCCCCTGCATCGTCATCGACAGCGACGGCGAGGACCGCGCCGCGGAAACAGGCCTGCAGATGGACAGGGTGTACGAGGCGGACCCCGCCGACATCCGCCAGCGGGTGCGCGACGCCGGCATCGTCGGCCTGGGTGGCGCCGGTTTCCCGACCGCCGTGAAACTCAATCCCGGCCCCGACCACATCGTCGATCTGCTGGTCATCAACGGCGCCGAGTGCGAGCCCTACATCACCTGTGACGAGGCGCTGATGTGCTGCCGACCGGACGATATCATCGAGGGCATCCGCATCATGCGCCACGCCCTGCGCGCGAAACAGGTGGTGATCGGCATTGAGGACAGCATGCCCAACGCCATCGAGTGCCTGCGCAAGGAACTGGAGCGGGTCGGCGAAACGGAAATCCGCATCGTCGCGGTGCCCACCCGTTACCCGGCCGGCGGCGAGAAGCAGCTGATCTATACCCTGACCGGCGAGGAAGTCCCCAGCCAGGGTCTGCCCATCGATATTGGCGTGGTGTGCCACAACGTCGGCACGGCAGCGGCGGTGGCGCGCGCCATTCACCACGGCGAACCGCTGATCTCGCGGGTAGTGACGGTGACCGGCGCCGGCGTCGCGCGACCGCGCAACTTCGATGTGCGCATCGGCACGCCGATAGGCGACCTGGTGGAACAGGCCGGCGGCTACACGCCCGACGTCGCGCGCCTGCTGATGGGCGGCCCGATGATGGGCTTCACCCTGAACTCCGACCGCCTCCCGGTGATCAAGACCAGCAACTGCATCCTCGCGGCCAGCCGCGCGGAAGCTCCCGACCCGCCACACCCACAGCCCTGCATCCGCTGCGCCAGGTGCGCCGACGTGTGTCCGGCCAGCCTGCTCCCGCAGCAGTTGTACTGGTACGCCTTTGCCCGCAACCTGGAAAAGGTCCAGGACTACAATCTGTTCGACTGCATCGAGTGCGGTTGCTGCGCGCTGGTCTGCCCCAGCCATATTCCGCTGGTGCAATACTACCGTTTCGCCAAGACCGAAATCTGGGACATGGAACGCGAACGCGAAAAGGCCGACCTGGCGCGGCGACGCCACGAGGCGCGCCTGCAACGTCTGGAGCGCGAGAAAAAGGCGCTCGAGGAACGCCGCGCCCGTGCCCGCAAGGCGCTGGACAAAAAACCCAAGGCCGGCGACGCTGACGCAAAAAAGGCTGAAATCGCGGCCGCGCTGGCGCGCGTGAAAGCCAGGAAGAAAGAAACGCAAGCCGCGACCGGCCAGGCCGACGGCGGCAACGGCGACGGAAACTGACTTCCATGGAATTCCCTACCCACAGCTCCCCCTACCTGCCACTGCGCAATGACCTGTCGCGACTGATGGCCACCGTCATGCTGGCACTGGTCCCGGGCGCGCTTGCCATGTTCTGGTTCTTCGGCTGGGGAGTGATCTTCAACCTGGTGATCGCCACCACAACGGCATTGCTGGCCGAGGCCGCGGTGCTGCGCTGGCGCAACAAGCCGGTAAGGGCGGCGCTGCTGGACGGCAGCGCCGCCCTTACCGGCCTGCTGCTCGGCCTGGCTCTCCCACCACTGGCGCCCTGGTGGATCCCGGTGATCGGCTCGCTGTTCGCCATCGTGATCGCCAAGCAACTCTATGGCGGGCTTGGTTACAACCCCTTCAACCCGGCAATGATCGGCTTCGTGGTGCTCATCATCTCCTTTCCCCTGCAGATGACCCTGTGGTCGCCGCCGGGCGGCATCATGGGCCTCGAAGCCACGGGCTTCCTCGATACCGCGCGCCTGGTGTTCACCGAAACCCTGCCGGCGGGCGCCAGTCTCGACAGCATCACCATGGCCACGCCGCTCGACGAGTCCAAGACCCTGAGCAGCCTCAACCTCACCTGGCAGGAGATCCTCTCCGACCCGCGCTTCGGCAACTATGGCGGCTACGGCTGGGAATGGATCAACCTCGCCTTCCTGCTCGGCGGGCTGTGGCTGTGGAAACGCGACGCCATCCAGTGGCACATCCCCGCCGGTATGATCGGCAGCCTGTTCCTGCTTTCACTGCTGTTCTACATCGCCGACACCGACAGTTTCGCCTCGCCGCTGTTCCACCTGTTCAGCGGCGCCACCATGATCGGCGCCTTCTTCATCGCCACCGACCCGGTGTCGGCGGCCACCACCCCGCGCGGGCGCCTGTACTACGGCGCCGGCATCGGCGTGCTGGTGTATGTCATCCGCACCTGGGGAGGTTATCCCGACGGCGTCGCCTTCGGCGTATTGCTGATGAACATGGCGGCGCCGACTATCGACTACTACACCCGGCCGCGCGTGTTCGGACAGCGCGGGGAACAGGATGACTGAGGCATGAACTACCGCCCGGTTCTGGTGTCCGCCGCTTTCCTGTTCCTGTTCGCCGTGATCGGCAGCGGCATGGTGGCCTACACCCATGAAAACACCGCCGAGCGCATCCACGACAACGAACGCCGCGCGCTGCTCAAGAGCCTGCACGAACTGATCGCGCCGGAGCGCTACGACAACGACATCTTCCACGACGTATTGTACGTGCGCGACCGGCAACTGCTGGGCACCGACAAGCCGGTGGCGGTGTACCGGGCGCGCAAGAACGGCTGGCCGGTGGCGGCCGTGATCGCCGCCGTGGCCCCGGACGGCTACAACGGCAGCATCCGCCTGCTGGTGGCGATCAACCTCGACGGCACCCTGGCCGGGGTGCGGGTGGTGGAACACCGCGAGACACCGGGGCTGGGCGACGCCATCGAAACCTCGCGGTCCGACTGGATACTCGGTTTCCGCGGGAAGTCCCTGGAAAACCCCGGCAAGGAAGGCTGGAAGGTCAAGCGCGACGGGGGGCAGTTCGACCAGTTCACAGGCGCCACCATCACCCCACGGGCGGTCGTGAAAGCGGTCCACAATGCTTTGCTATACTACCGCCAGCACGGCAAGGAACTGTTCGAACAACACCCCGAAGCGGCCAGCCAGTCATGACCGATACACGCACCATCATTCGCGACGGCCTGTGGACCAACAATGTCGGCCTGGTCCAGATCCTCGGCCTGTGCCCGTTGCTCGCCGTCACCGGCACCTTCATCAACGGCCTGGGGCTGGGACTGGCGACCATGGCCACGCTGATCGCTTCCAACGTCACCATCTCGGCGATCCGTTCGCTGGTGCGGCCGGAAGTGCGCATCCCGGTATTCGTGCTGGTCATCGCCTCCATCGTCACCGTGATAGAACTGTTGATGAGCGCCTACCTGTACGACCTGTACAAGGTGCTCGGCATCTTCATCCCGCTCATCGTCACCAACTGCGCCATCATCGGCCGGGCCGAGGCATTCGCCTCCCGGCACAGCGTACTGCCCGCCTTCCTCGACGGACTCAGCATGGGCCTGGGGTTCATGCTGGTGCTGGTCACCCTCGGCGGCATGCGCGAAATCATCGGTCACGGCACCCTGTTCTCGCACGCGCACCGCATGTTCGGCAACCTGCTGCCGGACATCACCATCGTGTTCGCCGGTGACTACCAGGGCTTCCTTCTGGCGGTACTGCCGCCCGGCGCCTTCATCGGGCTGGGGCTGATTATCGCGCTCAAGAACATTATCGACAAGCGCCTGCAAGCCCGTGCTTCCCGCGTCACGGCCGCCGCGGTGCCAGCCGTTCAACCCGGTCACTGAATGAACAGAGAGAAGCGCACCGAAATCTTTTCCCGCCTGCGCCGCGAAAACCCCGAACCCACCACCGAGCTTGAATACGGCAACCCCTTCCAGCTCCTGGTGGCGGTCATGCTGTCGGCGCAAGCAACAGACGTCGGTGTCAACAAGGCGACCCGCGAGCTGTTCAGGCGTGTGAAGACGCCGCAAGCCATGCTGAAACTCGGGGTGGAGGGCCTCAGGGAACACATCAAGGTCATCGGCCTGTACAACACCAAGGCGAAGAACGTGATCCGCACCTGTGAACTGCTGGTGGAACAACACGGTGGCAAGGTGCCGGACGACCGCGACGCGCTGGAAGCACTGCCGGGCGTCGGCCGCAAGACCGCCAACGTGGTGCTCAACACCGCCTTCGGCCATCCCACCATTGCCGTGGACACCCATATCTTCCGCGTCTCCAATCGTACCGGCATCGCGCCGGGCAAGAACGTCACGGAAGTAGAGCGCAAACTGCTCCGCTTCATCCCCGACGAGTTCAAACAGGACGCCCACCACTGGCTGATCCTGCACGGCCGCTACACCTGCATTGCGCGCAAGCCGCGCTGCGGCAGTTGCGTCATCGAAGACCTGTGCGAGTACCGCGACAAGACGGAAAACTGACGCCAATCGGCGACAGGCAAAAGCTTGCAAGCGCGCCGGCTTACTGAGTAACCTCTCAGCCCGATCAACAAGGGAAACAGACCATGCTGTTTGGACAGGACCGGGAACGACTGCGCGGGTTCTACTGCGAAGTCTGGCGCGCGCGTTGCCGGGGCGAGGCGCTCGACCCCTTGCAGGAACAGATCGCCCGCGTCATCGAGCAACACCCGGAGTACCACGCCCTGCTGGAAAACCCCGAGCGGGCGCTGGGAAAGGAATACCTGCCCGAACTGGGCGAAACCAACCCCTTCCTGCACATGGGCATGCACCTGGGCCTGCGCGAACAGGTCGATACCGACCGGCCCGCGGGCATCCGCGCACTGTACCAGCGCCTGCTCGTGGCGCGCGGGGATACACACGAACTGGAACATGAAATGATGGAGTGCCTGGCCGAGATGCTCTGGCAGGCGCAGAAAACAGGCGCTCCGCCGGACGAGGAAATGTATCTAAAGTGCCTGAAGTCACTCGAAAAACGCCTGTGATACGGTATCCGTTTCCCCGGTCTGGCTGAAACTTTTGAACAACCCGCTGGTCGTAAGGGCTGTTGTTGAACACCAGCAATGGCACTGAAACTGCCAGTCCAACCCGGCCCCCTGCGGGGAGCCACATATCTATAAGCCTTAAAAGGAGGCATACACAATGTCCAAAACTACTGCAACCAAACCCCTGGCCCTTGCGATGGGCGCGGCTTTTGCCACCTCACTGGCTGGCGCGTCAGTTGCAAATGCAAGCGAAAACCCTTTTGGCATGACCGAGCTCTCCAGCGGCTACATGGTTTCCGAAAGTGGCATGAAGGAAGGCAAGTGTGGTGAAGGCAAGTGTGGCGGCAAAATGGCCGACAAAGCGAAGGAAAAGATGAAGGATGGCAAGTGCGGCGGCAAAATGGCTGACGACGCCGAGGGCAAGATGAAAGACGGCAAGTGTGGCGGCAAAATGGCCGACGACGCCGAGGGCAAGATGAAAGAGGGCAAGTGCGGCGGCAAAATGGCCGATGACGCCAAGCCCAAGATGAAGGAAGGCAAGTGCGGTGAAGGCAAGTGCGGCGGGAGCATGAAAAAGTAAGTCGCCACCGCCATGACGACGTCCCGCTACCCCGTTGAAGGAGCAGGACTGGGCCTCCGGCGGACCCTCATGGGTCCGCTGGCAGACCACCCCCCGACACAGGTGAGCTTCTATGAAGTCGCACCGGAAAACTGGATTGGCGTGGGTGGCCAACAGGGCAGACAGTTCCGCGCCTTTACTGAACGCTACCCTTTTCTCTGCCATGGACTTTCGCTTTCCATCGGCAGCCCCGCCCCGCTGGACGAAACCTTTGTGCACCGGGTCAAACGCTTCCTGGATGAACACCGGATCCGTGGCTATTCCGAGCACCTGAGCTACTGCAGCGACCAGGGCCACCTTTACGACCTGATGCCCATCCCGTTCACCGGAGATGCCGTGCGCCACGTGGCCGCGCGCATTCGCCGCACCCAGGACATTCTCGAACGCCGCATCGCCATGGAAAACGTGTCCTACTATGCCGCGCCCGGCAAGGAAATGGAGGAAATCGAGTTTCTCAACGCCGTACTCGAGGAAGCCGACTGCGACCTGCTGCTCGACGTCAACAACATCTACGTCAACAGCGTCAACCACGACTACGACGCCGAGGCATTCCTGGCCGCGCTACCCGCTGACCGCATCATGTATTTCCACGTCGCCGGGCACTACCGGGAAGCCGAGGACCTGCTGGTCGACACCCACGGCGCCGAGGTCGTCGACCCGGTATGGGCATTGCTCGACAAGGCCTATGCCCTTTTCGGACCGGTACCTACCCTGCTGGAACGCGACTTCAACATCCCCCCGCTGCCCGAACTGCTGGGCGAGGTCGACCGCATCAGGGCCATGCAACAAGCGCACCGCCCGCGGGGCACAGCGGCTGGCGAACACCATGGCTGAGGCCGACTTCACGCAAGTCCAGTACGCCTTCGCGGCGCATATCCGCGATCCGGAGAATAACCCGCCGCCGCGGGATGTCGAGGACCGGCGCATGGCGGTCTACCGCGAACTCTTCTACAACAACGTGGAAGGGTTCCTGGCTGACGGTTTCCCGGTGCTTCGCAGCCTGTACGAGGACGACACCTGGCACGCCATGGCGCGCGACTTCTACGCCAGCCACTACTGCCGCTCGCCGCTGTTCATGGAAATCCCGCGCGAGTTCCTGTCCTATCTCGAACAGGAACGCGGCGAACGTGAAGAAGACCCGCCATTCCTGCGCGAACTGGCCCACTACGAATGGGTGGAACTGGCGCTCTCGATCGCCGAAGCCTCACCACCGCACCGCGCGCCCGGTGACGGCGACCTGCTCGACAACGCCCCCGTCCTGTCCAGCCTGGCCTGGCCCCTGAGCTACGCCTGGCCGGTCCACCGCATCGGTCCCGACTTCCGGCCCGAACAGCCGGGCGAACACCCGACTTACCTGCTGCTGCACCGCGACGAGGACGAGGACCGGATACACTTTCTCGAACTGAACGCCATCAGCGCGCGCCTGTTCGCACTGTTGCAGGAGCAGCAGGACCTGAGTGGACGCACGGCGCTGGAAACGATCGCCGCCGAACTGAACCACCCGCGGCCGCAAGTGGTCATCGAGGGCGGCCACAAAATACTGCACGCCTGGCGCCGGCGCGGCATCGTGCTCGGTGTCGTACCCGTGCGCACCGAAACCATGCCCCAACAATAAGCGTCTCGATCGTCCCCAACCCAACCGCCCGGAGGACTACCACCATGTACCTGCTCATTCGACTCCAGGAACTGCTCGACAAGACCCGGGCATTCGATTTTCTTGCCCCGCTCGCCCTGCGCCTCTATCTGGTGCCGATCTTCTGGATGGCCGGCACGCGCAAACTCGGTGACATGGACAGTATCATTGCCTGGTTCGGCAACCCCGACTGGGGGCTGGGCCTGCCCTTTCCGGAAGTGCTGGCCTGGGCCGCGGCACTGACCGAAGCCGGCGGCGCAATCCTGCTGCTGATCGGTTTCGCCGTGCGCTGGGTGTCCATCCCGCTGATGGTCACCATGGTGGTCGCGGCGGTCACCGTGCATCTGCCCAACGGCTGGCTGGCCATTGCCGAAGCGACCGGCCCCTTCGCCACCGAGCGCACCATCGGCGCCGTCGAACGACTGGAAAAAGCAAAGGAAATCCTGCAACAGTACGGCAACTACGAATGGCTGACCGAAAACGGAAACTTCGTGGTGCTGAACAACGGCATCGAGTTCGCCGCCACCTATTTCATCATGCTTCTGGTCCTGTTCTTCTATGGCGCGGGCCGCTACGTTAGTATGGACTACTGGATCCGCAAGGCCTTCATGCGCTGATTCGGCGCAGGAGGCAGCCTGAACACCTACCAGGGGAATACGCGATGCAACTGGGAATGATCGGTCTTGGCCGCATGGGCGCGAACATGGTCCGGCGGCTGCTCCGCGGCGGGCACGAATGCGTGGTGCACAACCGCAGCCGCGGCCCGGTGGAACAGATGGTCAGCGAGGGCGCCATCGGCTCGGAGAACCTCGACGACTTCCTCTCCCGGCTCGACTCGCCACGTGTCGTCTGGCTGATGGTGCCGGCGGCGGTCGTCGACCAGCATATCGATGAACTCGCCGACCGCCTCGACGCCGGCGACATCGTCATCGACGGCGGAAATTCCTATTACAAGGACGACATCGTGCGCGCGCGCCGCCTCGCCGAAAAGGGCATCCGCTACCTCGACGTCGGCACCAGCGGCGGCGTATGGGGCCTGGAGCGCGGTTACTGCCTGATGATCGGCGGCGACACGGAGGCGGTACGCCACCTCGATCCGCTGTTCGCCACGCTGGCGCCCGGCATGGGCGACATCGGCCGCACCCCGGGCCGCGAAGGCGAACCCTCGACCTCGGAACAGGGCTACCTGCACTGTGGCCCGGCCGGCGCGGGACACTTCGTCAAGATGGTCCACAACGGTATCGAGTACGGCCTGATGGCCGCGTACGCCGAGGGTTTCAACATCCTCAAGCACGCGGGCGTGGGCAAGCAGCAACACGATGTCGACGCCGAAACCACGCCCCTGCGGGAACCGGAAGCCTACCAGTACGATATCGACCTGCCGGAAGTCGCCGAACTGTGGCGGCGCGGCAGCGTGGTGGCCTCCTGGCTGCTGGATCTGACCGCCACGGCCCTGCGCGATGACGCCGAACTGGGCGATTTCAGCGGTCGGGTCTCGGATTCCGGTGAGGGCCGCTGGACCAGCATCGCGGCCATCGAGGTCGGCGCGCCCGCGCCGCTGCTGACCACGGCGCTGTATAACCGCTTCAGTTCACGCGGCGAGGCGGACTTCGCCGACAAAATCCTTTCCGCGATGCGCTTCCAGTTTGGCGGCCATCATGAAAAGAGCGGCGGCAAGGGATAGCCCACGCCCCGCGAGGTGAACGGCGTCAGCGAGGGCACCTAGAAATAGCGCGACAGGCGCAGCGTGACGTGACTGTCCTGGCGAAACGCGGACAGCACCGGGCTACGCCGCGTGTTCAGGAACCAGCGGCTCTCCAGCTCCAGTTTCCAGCGCTCGCCCAGGCGCCGCTCGGCCTCCACCGAGAGCTGCCACGCGCGGCTGGCGCGATCCACCACCACGCCGGCCAGCAGTTCGCTGCTCTGCGTATCGTTGAGCGCGAGCCGCGCGCCGGCAAAGACATCATCGTCCAGCACCACGGGCGGCGCAGCCGTGAAATCCGCGGAACGGCCATCGCGCGAGTATTCCAGCAACAGGCCAAGATCGGCGTCGCTGCTCATGATCTGGTACAGGGTGTACTCGAAACCACCCGTCGCGGCCAGGAAGCGTTCACCATTCTGCCTGCGCCACAGCCCCTCGAACTTCCATAACCAGCCCTCGCGGGTGTACTGGATATCGACACTGGTCTGGTCGATGATGTCATACACCGGGTGAAAACGGGTCCGGTCCGCGTTGGGCACGAAACGCGGCTCGCGCCCGGTGCCGTGAAACACCGCAACGCCTATATCCCAGTCGCCGAAGTAGTTGGAATAACGCAGGGCGAGATCAACGTGACGCCGTTCGCGGCTGTTGCTGTACAGTGCCTCGCCGTCGATGACCAGCGGGAAGCGCAGGCGTCCGTCCTTGCCCGGAAACGTGCGCTCGCGAAAACCGGGCAACACGAACAAACTCAGCTCGCCCCAGTCGCGCTGCAGCGCCAGCCGCAGCATGGGCTGCCCCAGCTTGTCCTCGCCGTCGATATTTTCCACCAGGTCGGTCTGGTTGACGATATCGACCAGGTGATTGGACTCGACCACGCCCCAGAACACGCGGTTCACCCCCGCCAGCAGCTCCCAGTCATCACCGATATAGCGCCACCAGGCTTCGCGCAGATCCAGGTGGGTGCGGCGTCCGTCGCGGCTGTCGATGTGTGCAAAGGGCGCCAGGTTGTACTGGTTGCGGCGGTCGTCGCTTTCAAACTGGAATTCCGGCTGGGCGATGAAGGCCGCCTGAACCCCGTCGAACTGGTCGGGATAGGCGGCATCGGAAACGAACAGGATCGACTCCACGGCGACATGGCCCGACATCCGGAAGTCGGTGGCTCGCGCCAGCGGCGTGAACGCAAGTGACAGCAACAACAGTTTTCTGAGCATTACCCCCCCCTTGTCGAAAACAGGCGGCCCGCGCCTCAAGTCTCCACGTCGCGCAGGCCGCGCCAGGCGACCAGCCCCGCCAGCAAGGCGGTCAGCGCCGCGCCGGTGTACATCCACTGGGCGCCGACGCCTTCCCACAGGTAACCCGCCAGCAGGCTGCCCGCGGCGCCGCCGGCGCCAAAGCTCAGACTGCTGTACAGGGCCTGGCCCCGGCCCTGGTGCCGCCCCACGAACAGGCGGTGCACCAGGTAAATGGCCACCGCATGATACACACCGAAACTGGCGGCATGCAGGGTCTGCACGAAAATCATCATCACCGGACGATCGACAAACAGGGCCAGCAACAGCCAGCGCAGGGCGGTCAGGGCGGTCGCCGCCAGCAACAGCCGGTGGGCACCGAAGCGCGGCAGCCAGTGGTGCATGCGCAGGAACACGCCGATCTCGGCCAGCACCCCGAGCGCCCACAACTGGCCGATCGCCGATTCACCATAGCCGTGATCGGCAAGGTAGAGACTGTAAAAAGTGTAATAGGGACCGTGACTGGCCTGGATCAGGAAACACACCAGCAACAGCGACACCACGGCCGGCCGCCGCAACACGTTCAGGATCGGTTCGTGACCGCTCGCCGGCTGGCCGTCGTTGCGTTCCGGCACCGCCAGGCTGGCGAACCAGATCGCCGCGAACAGCACCGTCAGGATGACCGGCAGCCTGCCGGTGCCGGTGAAATCAAACAGCACGCCCAAACCGGCGACCGCCACGATGAAACCGATCGAGCCCCACAGGCGGATACTGCTGTAGCGGTGCGTCTCCTCGCCGAGGTGGTTGAGCGTGGTGGCCTCGAACTGTGGCAGCGCCGCGTTCCAGAAGAAGCTGAACAGGGTCATCACCAGCGCCAGCCACCAGTAACCCTGCGCGAAAAACACGCCGGCGAAGGCCAGCGCCGCCAGCAGGCTGGCGAGGCGCACGATGCGCATGTGGCGGCCGGTATGGTCGGCGATCCAGCCCCAGATGTTGGGCGCGACGATCTTGGTGGCCATGATGATGGCCACCAGTTCGCCGATCTCGACCGCGCTGAATCCGCGCGACTTGAGGTACAGACCCCAGTAGGGAATGAGCGCGCCGAGCGAGGCGAAATAGAAAAAATAGAAGCCGGAAAGTCGCCAGTACACGGCGTCAGGCCATCGACAAGGCCGCCGCCACTACGGCGAGGCGGGAATGACGGGAGTCGCCGAGACCACCTCCGCGTTCTGCGCGCGGTGACGAAGCAGGTGGTCCATCAGCACGATGGCCAGCATCGCTTCGGCAATGGGTGTGGCGCGAATGCCGACACAGGGATCGTGGCGCCCGGTGGTGATCACCTCGACCGGCCGGCCCTCGATGTCAACCGAACGTCCCGGCAGGCGCAGGCTGGAGGTCGGCTTGAGCGCGATACTGACCAGGATGTCCTGCCCCGAGGATATGCCGCCGAGCACGCCGCCGGCATGGTTGCTGAGAAACCCCGCCGCTGTGATTTCATCACGGTGTTCCGTGCCCTTCTGGGCGACGCTGTCGAAACCGGCGCCGATCTCCACGCCCTTGACCGCGTTGATGCTCACCATGGCATGTGCGATGTCGGCATCGAGGCGGTCGAACACCGGCTCGCCGAGGCCGGGGATCATGCCGCTGGCGACGACGTTGACGCGCGCGCCGACCGAATCGCCGGCCTTGCGCAACGCATCCATGTAGGCTTCCAGTTCCGCCACCCGGTCCGGGTCCGGACAGAAAAACGGGTTGTCGTGAACCGCATCCCAGTTCTTGTGCTCCAGCACGATGGGGCCGAGCTGCGCCAGGTAGCCGCGGATCTCGATGCCGCAGTGTTCACGCAGGTATTTTTTCGCGATACCCCCGGCCGCCACGCGCATGGCCGTTTCGCGAGCCGAGGAGCGCCCCCCGCCACGGTAGTCCCGAATGCCGTATTTCTGCTGGTAGGTGTAGTCGGCGTGCCCGGGCCGGAAACGGTCCATGATCTTCGAATAATCCTTGGAACGCTGGTCGGTATTGTGAATGATCAGTCCTATGGGCGTCCCGGTGGTCCGCCCCTCGAAGACGCCTGACAGGATCTGTACCTGGTCGGCCTCCCGGCGCTGGGTGGTGTGGCGCGAGGTGCCGGGCTTGCGGCGGTCGAGATCGGCCTGCAGGTCGGCCTCCGACAATTCCATGCCGGGTGGACAGCCGTCCACGATACAGCCGATGGCCGGCCCGTGACTTTCGCCAAAGCTGGTGACGGTAAAGAGTTTTCCGATGCTGTTCCCGGACATGGGGGGCTATTGTACAGAAGTTTCCGTAGCGGGGAACGGGCCGCTGAAAATGTGACGCGGTTCACAAAAAAACGCGTGGTTAAAGGCGCCTGACGGCGCGCCGTTATTGTTGCCGTAACCGTCAACAATCCTGGAAAACAAGGGGGATCACCGTGAGCCAACCGGCCAACACCATCGGCACCTATCTCGGAAAACCGATTCTTGAAAGCATCGAGGTTCAGGACGAACCCTACGTCTTCGACCGCATCGCCCAGTACGAGGACGACGAATTCCCGCTCGACCGCCTGAGCGAGAACGAAGTCCTCGTCGAGCCCGGACTGATCTACCGGCACAAGGACTGAGCCCGGGACACCCGCCACCGGCACAGCCTGCCGGCCGGCGGGGACGCCCTCAGATCAACTTCGAGAAACGCCCTTCTTCCTGCGCCCGGTAGCGGTCGAACACCTTGCAGATATTGCGAATCAGCAGGCGCCCGCGCTGATTGACGACGATCTGACGATCGTCCACTTCCAGCAGGCCGTCATCCTGCATCACGCCCAGTTGCCGCAGTTCCTGCTCGAAATAGCTTTCGAAACGAATCCCGAACTCGCTCTCCACGCGCCGCATGTTCAGGTGGTTGTGGCAGATCAGCTGCTGGATGACCTCGGCGCGCAGGCGGTCGTCGTCGTTGATGGCCACCCCGCGCGCAATCGGCAGGCGCGCGGAATCCAGGTCACTGCAATAGGCCTGCAGGTCGGTGTGGTTCTGGGTATAGCCGCCCGGCATGGAGCTGATGGCGCTGACCCCCATCGCCACCAGGTCGGAATCGGCGTGGGTCGAGTATCCCTGGAAGTTGCGGTGCAGGCTGCCGGTACGCTGGGCCTCGGCCAGCTCGTCGTCACGCAGCGCGAAATGATCCATGCCGATGTACTGGTAACCGGCCGCGGTCAGCCGTTCGATGGTCAATGCCAGAATGGCGAGCTTTTCGTCGGCGCTCGGCAGGTCCTCGACATTGATACGACGCTGCGGCTTGAAGCGCTCCGGCAGGTGCGCGTAGTTGAACACCGACAGGCGCTCCGGCCGCGCCTCGATGACCGCGTCCAGGGTTGCCGAGAAACTGTCCACCGTCTGCAGGGGCAGACCGTACATGAGGTCCATGTTGGTGGAACGGAAACCCAGCCGGCGCGCCTGCTCCAGCACCGCCAGCGTATCCTCGAGGGGCTGCACGCGGTGCACGGCCTTCTGGACGTCGGGGTTGATGTCCTGCACGCCCAGGCTGAGACGGTTGAAACCCAGTTCACGCAGGATGCCCAGCGTGTCCTGGCGCAACTCGCGGGGGTCGATCTCGATGGAGTACTCGCCGCTGTCGTCCTCGGCAAGGCGGAAGTTGTCGCGCAACACGCCCATCAGCTCGCACAGCTCCTCCTCGCTGAGGAAGGTCGGCGTCCCGCCGCCGAAGTGCAGTTGCTCCACGCGCCGATCCGGGTCGACCAGCGAGGCCTGCAGGCGGATTTCCTTGTACAGGTAGTCGAGGTAGTCGCGGGCGCGGCTGCGGTCGGCCGTCACCACCTTGTTGCAGGCGCAGTAGTAGCAGACGTGCGCGCAAAACGGGATGTGCACATACAGCGACAGGGGCCGGCCGCTGTCGTTGCTGGCGCGCACCCAGCGCTCGTGCTCGTCGGCACCAACCTCGGGACTGAACTCCATGGCGGTGGGATACGAGGTATAGCGCGGCCCGCTGCCCGCGTAGCGCCGGATCAGGCCAGCGTCGAAATCGACCGTCTGCTGCATGTGATTCTCCACGATTTTGAACCGAGCATAGACCCGGGGGGCGGTCACCGCCTTGACCTGCGTCAAGGCCGTGGCCGCGCGCGCCGGGCGGCTAGTCCTCCTCGATCTCCAGACCCTTGCGGTGCGTCTCGTTTATCTTCAATAACAATGACTTGAAAGGCAGTATGCGTTCGTCCTGGCGGGCCACCACCTTCACGAAGGGGAGGTCCTCCTTGCCGAACTGGTAACTGCCGTCGGCCATCGAGGCGCGCAGCGCGCGCACGTCCCGCTCCAGTTCCTCCAGGAATTCGGTGGCCGCGCCCATCGAGTCCATATCGTACTCGGCCGCGGCGCGCAGGTCCTCGATCTCGAACAGGGCCTGCTCCACCAGGTCAACGTAGGCTTCGGGGGTTTTCGGTCTTCCCAACATGTTTCGATCTCCAAACCTGTTATCAAACAAGAACTCCGCGGAATGTTCCCTGGTACTCGCGCACCTGGGCGGCATCCAGCAGAAACACCCCGTGCCCGCCGCGCTCGAAGTCGAGCCACACGAAGGGCACGTCGGGGAAACATTCCACCAGCATGTCCTGGCTGTTGCCGACCTCCACCACCAGGATGCCGTCGTCGGCCAGCCAGTCGGCCGCCTGCGCCAGCAGGCGCACCACCACCGCAAGCCCGGCCTTGTCGGCACGCAGGCCGAGCGCCGGCTCGTGGTGATATTCTTCGGGCAAGGTCGCCATTTCCTCGTCCGACACGTAGGGCGGGTTGCTGATGATCAACTGGTAGCGGGCCGGTTCCAGCGACTCGAACAGGTCCGATTCGACCAGCGTCACCCAGTCTTCCAGCCCGTGCCGCTCCACATTGCGACGCGCCACCTCCAGCGCCTCCGGCGAGATGTCCACCGCATCCACGTCGGCATTGTCGAAGTGCACGGCGCAGGCGATGGCGATACAAGCGCTGCCGGTGCACAGGTCCAGCACCCGCTCCACATAGTCCGGCTCCAGCCAGGGGGCGAAGCCGCGCTCGATCCATTCCGCCAGCGGCGAGCGCGGCACCAGCACCCGTTCGTCGACGTGAAACGGCAGCCCCGCAAACCAGGCCTCGCCGGTCAGGTAGGCCGCCGGCTTGCGGGTAGCGATGCGTTCGCGCAACAGCGCCACTACCGCTTCGCGCTCCTCGGCCGTCACCCGGGCGTCCAGGTAGGCCTGCGGGAAACCGACCGGCAGGTGCAGCGCGTGGCCGACCAGCACCAGCGCCTCGTCGAAGGCATTGTCGGTGCCGTGCCCGTACACCAGCCCCGCCTCGGTGAAGCGGCTCGCGCCCCAGCGCACCAGATCCCTGATACTTCGTAATTCTGCCAGATCGGCCATGAAAAAGATTCCTGTCGCGGCGGGCGCGTCGGTGGAATAATACGTGCCCATGATGAAGATAAATGTCACGACCCGCGTCGCGAGACGCATTATACCGGTACTGGCCGCGCTGTGGCTGCTGGCCTCCTGCGGGGCGCCGCAGCCGCCGCAACTGGAAGGCGCCACCCTGCTGCAACCGGACCGCCGCCTGGCCGAATTCAGCCTTGTCGACCACCACGGGGAAGCCTTCACGCAGGACGCCCTGAAGGGCCACTGGAGCCTGGCCTTCTTCGGTTACACCCACTGCCCCGATGTCTGCCCCAACGCCCTCGGCATGCTCAAGCGCGTACAGTCGCTGCTGGAGGCACGCGGCGAACCCCTGCCGCGGGTTCTGTTCGTCAGTGTCGATCCGGAACGCGACACGCCGCAGACGCTGGCGGCCTACGTCGGCTATTTTCACCCGAGCTTCGTCGGCATTACCGGCCAGGATGCCCAGCTCCAGCGCCTCACCCGCCAGCTCGGCATCCTCTACGGGCGCGCGCCCGGCGGCGAGGGCGACGGCTACCTGGTGGACCACAGCGCGGCCATCATCCTGTTCAACCCGGAGGGCCACTACCAGGCGCTGTTCAACGTGCCCCACGACCCGCAGCGTATCGCCAGGGACTTTCTGGCCATCCGCGACTGGTACGAGGCAAGCCGATGAAACAGCCGCTGCGTCACTTCCTCCTGCTATTGTGCCTGGCGCTGGCCGGGCCGGTCGCCGCCGCCGACATCGAAATCCACGACGCCTGGATCCGCGAGGCTCCGCCCGGCGCCCCGATGCTGGCCGGCTACCTGTGCGTTCTCAACCGCGGCCAGACGCCCGCCACCCTTACCGGGGTGACAAGCCCCCGTTTCGCCCACGTGATGATGCACCGCACCGAGACCCGCGATGGCGTGGCGCGCATGCGCCACCTGGCGGAAGTCACGCTTGACCCCGGCCGGCAGGAATGTTTCGCGCCCGGCGGCATGCACCTCATGATGCCGGCACCGGAACAGCCCCTGCGCGCCGGCGACCAGGTGGAACTCACCCTGCATTTCGCCGACGGTGACAGCCGGCGCGTGGTGGCCGCGGTCAGGACGCCCTGAACGAACCATGAACGACGACTTGCCCCGCGCCCGCTGGCAGGACTACCTCAAGTCGCTGCCGCTGTACCTGCTTCCCCACCACCTCATCTCGCGCTTGACGCTGCGCCTGACGCGCGTCCGCGCGCGCTGGTTCAAGAACGCGCTGATCCGCTGGTTTGCCGACCGCTACCGCGTAAACCGGGATGAGTCGCTGCACCGTGACCTCGACGACTTCGAACATTTCAACGCCTTCTTCACCCGCGAACTGGCGCCCGGCGCACGGCCACTGGACGGCGACGACCGCACCGTGGCGAGTCCCGCCGACGGACACATCAGCCAACTCGGCGACATCGACGCGGAACGCATCCTGCAAGCCAAGGGGCGCGGCTACACAGTCACCGAACTGCTGGGTGGCGACAGCGCCACCGCGGCGGCGTTTCGTAACGGCAGTTTCCTGACCCTGTACCTGTCGCCGCGCGACTATCACCGGGTACACATGCCGCTGGACGGCCGCCTGCGCAGAACCCTGTATGTACCGGGACGCCTGTTCAGCGTGGCGCCACATACCACCCGCGTGATACCACGCCTGTTCGCCCGCAACGAACGCCTGGTGGCCATCTTCGACACCTGCGCCGGCCCCATGGCCATGGTGATGGTCGGCGCCATCAACGTCGCCGCCATCGAAACCGTTTGGGCGGGCCTCGTCACCCCTCCGCACCGGCGCCGGGTGGAAAGCCGCGACTTTGCCGGAGACGAGGTCAGCCTGGCGCGCGGCGCCGAGATGGGCCGTTTCAACATGGGCTCGACGGTCATCCTGCTGTTCGGGCCGGAGGCCGTGCAGTGGCAGTCCATGCTGCTGCCCGAGGCGCCGCTGCGCGTCGGCGAGGCCATTGCCAGGGTGTGTTAACTTCCTGCCGCCAACCGCGTTAGTCCAGTGGTGAGATCAGCACAGAGGACGACACCATGAAACGCACCATTCCGGCCCTGATCCTGGGCTTGTGGGGCCTGGCCCTGAGTCCCGCCAGCAGCGCGGACAGCAGCTTCAGCATCACGCTCTCCAGCGGCTACATCGCGCCCATCGTCACCCATATCCACGCCGACCGGGTGCGCGCCTGCCCACCCTACCGGCGTCCGCCCGTGCATGTCGACACCTACATCGAGAAACGGGTCTACAACTATCCGCGCCACGAGCGCGTCCACGAATACCGGGAATACCGCGAGTATGAGGAATACCACGAGTACCGCGACCGGCGGCACCACCGGCGCGACCGCCACCAGCGCCGCCATCACAGCGGCTATGCGCGCGCCGGGTATTACTGATCCGGCAGCGTTGCTGTATGCTGGCCGGACAGGGGAGCAGGCGTTGTTGAACCCGACGGAGGCTGACGTTTCTGCGCACACCACCATGTCCGGCCAGGCCCCGCTGAACGCGTTTCTCGCCGGCGTCGAAAACCGTGCCTACCAGGTCGCGTACGGAGCCCTGTGGGAACGCGAGGCCGCGCTCGACGTGGTACAGGACGCCATGCTGCGTTTCGTCGAATACTATCGCGACAAGCCTGAAAAAGACTGGCCGGCGCTGTTCCGCACCGTGCTCAACAGCAAGATCAACGACCAGCGCCGCAAGCGCCTGCTGAGCAACACCACGCGCAAGCTGTTGTCCCTGACCGGCTTCGGCCAGGCGCGGGAGACGGCACAGGACAGCATGGCGGAAAGCGAACTGCCGCGCCCCGTCCACGAAGACGGTTTCAGCCAGCCCGAGGCCGGTGTCACCGACCAGCAACTGAAACGGCATATCGCCAGCGCGCTGGGCCGGCTGGCGGAACGCCAGCGGCAGGTTTTCCTGCTGCGCGAACAACTGGGCCTGACGATCCGCGAGACGGCGGAAACGCTGGGCTGTTCGGAGAACAGCATCAAGCAACACCATTTCCGCGCCCTGCGCGCCATGCGCAAGCAACTTGCAGAGGTATGGGAACATGAACACGCCTGACAGCCACCCCGACAGCGAACAACTGGACCGGCTGCGCGCCGGCCTGCTGGACGACGACCCGGCGCTGAAAGCCGCACTCGAGGCACACCTGGCAAACTGCGAAAGGTGCTCCGAGCGCCACGACTGGCGCGGCGGGCTGACGCCTGGCGCGCTGCCCTTCAGCCCACCGCGGGAACGGCTGGAAAACATCCGCGCACAGGTGCTCGCCCATCCCGTGGAACGACGGCGCCTGGTGCCGCTGGCCGTGGCGGCGGCGCTGGCGCTGGTCGCCATGGTACTGGTGCGGCCGGCGCTGCAGGACGATCCCGGGCAGACCCGGGTGGCGGAAACTCGGATGGATAGCACCCCGGTCCTGTACGAAGACCTGGACTTCTACCTGTGGCTGGCCGACCATAAGGACAACGAGGATTCCGCGACCTGAACACCGCCATGAACCGCATCCGCCACATATTGCCGGCCCTGCTTGTCGCCGCCCTGCTGCCGCTCGCCGGCGCCAGCGCCGACATCGACCCGCAACGCCTCTACCTGGCGGCGAACGGGCAGATACCCTGGCAATCGCTGAGTCCGGAGGAACAGGACGCGCTGCGCGAGTACCGCCGCGAATGGGATCGCTACGAACCGGCACGCCAGCAGCGCATTCGCGAGGGCGCGCGCCGCTTCCAGAGCCTGCCCCCGGAAAAGCGCCGCGAGATCCGGCGAAAACGCGAGGAATACGAACGACTTTCGCCCGAGGAACGGCGTCGCCTGCGCGAGGAATACCGGCGCCGGCACAAATAGACCGCGGCGGCGATTCACAGCCCCGGCGCAACCCGGTACAATCGCCTGCCGTTTGACGCCCGAGAAAGCCGGAACCCTATGCACCCCATGCTCAACATCGCGGTCAGCGCCGCACGCAACGCCGGCGACATCATCGTCCGCTACCTGAACCGCATCGATCACCTGACCATTTCCAGCAAGGATCGCAACGATTTCGTGTCGGAAGTGGACCGGCAGGCCGAAGACGAAATCATCGCCACCCTCCGCAAGGCCTACCCCGACCACGGCATTCTCGCCGAGGAAAGCGGAACGCACGGCAACGGCGACGAGTACCAGTGGATCATCGACCCGCTCGACGGCACCACCAATTTCCTGCACGGCTTCCCCCAGTTCGCCGTTTCCATTGCGCTACGGCACAAGGGCAAGCTGGAACAGGCGGTCATCTACGACCCCATGCGCCAGGAACTGTACACCGCCAGCCGCGGCGGCGGCGCTTTCCTGGACAACCGCCGCATTCGCGTCAGCAACCAGACCGGGCTGGAGGGCGCGCTGCTCGGCACCGGCTTCCCCTACAAGGACATGCAGCACCTGGACGCCTACCTGGGCATGTTCCGCGCCTTCATTCCCAAGGTCGCGGGCATCCGCCGTCCCGGTTCGGCGGCGCTGGACCTGGCCTACGTGGCGGCCGGCCGTTACGACGGCTTCTGGGAGATCGACCTGAACGCCTGGGACATCGCCGCGGGTATCCTGCTGGTACGCGAGGCCGGCGGCCTGGTCGGCGACCTGAACGGCGGACACACCCACCTGGAAACCGGCAACATCGTTGCCGCGGCTCCCAAGCTTTTCCCGGCCATGCTGCGCGAAATCCGCCCCCACCTCAGCGATATTCTGAAACGCTGACCCTGTCACAAAACCGTGCCGGGACGCGCCGGCTCGGTTCAAGATCCCGCCCTCCCTTGCCGCTACGTTTTTCAACGGCGCGGGAAGATTGTGCGTCCGGACACATAACAAGATCACAAACACGACAGCCGAAAAAGCGCCGCATGATGAAGTTCAGTGACAAGGCATTGAGACTGATTGGACAAAAACTCTTGCAGGGCATGGAAGCATCACGAACAACGGACGCAGGGCAAACGCCCGACATGGCGGTTGTTGACAACGAGCCACCGCGCACGCAACAGGACGGCAGCCGGCGCAAGGCCGCGATACTCCCGTTTCGCGGCAACGCAAGGGACGACTGACATACCCCCTGCAAACGTAGGGGTGCCGCTTTACCCGTGATCGGATTGTGTGATATACACGAAGTTACTGACTGAAGCCGTGACGGGATGACTGTATGAAACGAGCTGTACTCACCCTGCTGATACCCCCGTTTGCCGCCTGCCGTTTCGGCTGCGCCGGGTGCTGCGCCGCGCCTATCGGCGTGTTCTGGCTGGCGAGTATCACCAGTATCGTCTACGGGCTCGTTGGCGGCCCGACCAACCTGATGGGGCCCAGCCTCAACACCATCCTGCTCGGCATCGCCATGTGGGGCGTGGCCTCGGTGTGGGCCGCCATCACCATACGCGGCGCCGACGATGACAAGTGCCAGCGCCGCAGCAGCACCTTGTGCAACAAGATCATGCCCGGCACTGACGAAAGCGACCCCTTCGACGAGGTCCGCAAGGCGCGTTAGGCAGCCCCGGGCGACCGTTCAGGGACGGTCGTCGATTTCCCCGCCTTCCTTCTGCACCGGCATCAGGTCAGCCTTGCTGATGCCCAGCGCCAGCGCTGTCGCGCCGGCGACGAATATCGACGAATAGGTACCAATAAACACACCCACGATCAGCGCCAGCGCAAAGGCGTGGATGATCTCGCCGCCCAGGAAGAACAGCGCGACCAGTACCAGCAGCGTGGTGATGGAGGTCATCAGGGTACGCGACAGGGTCTGGTTGATGGAAGCGTTCATGATTGCTTCCGGCGTGCCCTTGCGCATGCGCCGGAAGTTCTCGCGGATACGATCGAACACCACGATGGTATCGTTCAGCGAATACCCGATCACCGCCAGCAGAGCTGCCAGCACGGTAAGATCGAACTCCGTCTGCAACAACGAGAACACGCCCAGGGTGATAATGACGTCGTGCACCAGCGCCGCCACCGCCCCGAGCGAGAAACGGTACTCGAAGCGCAGGGTGACGTAGATGAGAATGCCGATCAGCGCGTACAGCATCGCCAGACCGCCCTGCTCGGTGAGTTCCTCGCCCACCTGCGGGCCGACGAATTCCACGCGGCGCTTTTCCACCGCCGGGTCGGCCGCCTGCAGGGCGGACAGGACTTCATCGCTCAGTTCGGCGCGGTCGCGGCCTTCCTGCGGGGCGATGCGGATCAGCACATCACGCGACGTGCCAAAGTGCTGCACCTGCGCGTCCGGGTAACCGGCGTCGGCCAGCACCTGGCGCAACTCGCCGAGGTCCGCCGTATCCGGATAGGCCACCTCGATGATGGTGCCACCGGTGAAGTCGATGCCGAAATTCAGGCCGCGCATGACCAGTGAGCCCAGGGACACCAGGATCAGCAACGCCGAGAACGCCATGGCGATCTTGCGCTTGCCCATGAAATCGATCTGTGTCGCCTTGCCGAGAATTCGCATGATGTGTTTCCTTTGAGATCAGATCGGCAGTCGCTTGAGGCGACGGCCGCCGTAAACCAGGTTGATTACCGCACGCGTACCCATGATGGCGGTGAACATGGACGTCAGGATACCGATGGACAGTGTCACGGCGAAGCCCTTGACCGGGCCGCTGCCGAAACTGAACAGCACCACGGCGGCGATCAGGGTGGTGACGTTGGCGTCGGCAATGGTGGAGAAGGCCTTGGCGTAGCCGGCGTGAATACTCGCCTGCGGCGTGTTGCCGTTGCGCAGTTCCTCGCGGATACGCTCGAAGATCAGCACGTTGGCGTCCACCGCCATGCCCACCGTGAGCACGATACCGGCAATACCCGGCATGGTCAGGGTCGCCTGCAGCATGGACAGTACCGCCACGATAAGCACCAGGTTCATGGCCAGCGCCAGGTCGGCAACCAGACCGAAAGCCTTGTAGTACGCCGCCATGAACACCAGCACCAGGATGAAGCCGATCACCACCGACTCGAAGCCCTGCTCGATGTTGTCGGCGCCCAGGCTCGGGCCAATGGTGCGCTCCTCGATAATGCGGATGGGCGCGGCCAGCGCGCCGGAACGCAGCAGCAGCGCCAGCTCGTGCGCTTCCTGCGGGCTGTCCAGACCGGTGGTCTGGAAACGTTTGCTGAACACGTCGCGGATGGTCGCGACGCTGATGATTTCCTCGACCTTGCGGTTCACCACCACCGGCTTTCCGTCGACCATTTTGGTGGTGGACTTGTTCTCGATGAACACCACCGCCATCGGCTTGCCGACGTTTTCCTTGGTGAACTCGAGCATCTTGCGGGCGCCCTTGCCGTCCAGGGTCACCGTCACCTGCGGCTGACCGCCCTGGCTGTCGAAACCGGAACGCGCGTTGATAATCTGGTCGCCGGTCACGATGACCCGGTTCTTGAGGAGGTAGTAACGGCCGTTGCGGTCCTTGTACAGGCGAGAACCCGCCGGCACCTTGCCGTCGATGGCGTCCTGCACATCGTGCTCGGTGTCGACCGCCCGGTACTCCAGGGTGGCAGTAGCGCCGATGATGCGCTTGGCCGCCACCGTGTCCTGAACCCCCGGCAACTGCACCACCACGCGCCGGTCGCCCTGCTGCTGGATCACCGGCTCGGCAACGCCCAGTTCGTTGACGCGGTTACGCAGCGTGGTGATGTTCTGCTGCAGCGCCAGCTTGCGGATTTCGCGAATCTCGTTCTCGCCGAGCCGCACTTCCAGCCCGTAGCTCTTGCCGCTGTCGACGTCCTTGAGCAACAGCTCGCGGTACTCGTCGTGGATCAGTTCGCTGCCCTTTTCACGGTCCGCCTCGTTGCGGAACTTGACCAGCAGCTTGTCACTGTGGGCGCGGATGCTCAGGTAACGCACCTTGTTCTTGCGCAGAATAGCGCGCAGGTCGGAAGCGTAGCGTTCCAGCGCCTTCTTCTCTGCGGCATCCATGTCCACCTCCATCAGGAAGTGAACACCGCCGCGCAGGTCCAGGCCGAGGTACATCGGCTGTGCGTTGATGGCCTGCAGCCATGCCGGGGTGGAGGGCGCCAGGTTCAACGCCACCGCGTAGTCGGGTCCCAGTTCCTCCTTGATCAGGTCGGCGGCCGCGAGCTGGTCCTCGGTGTTTTCGAAACGCACCAGCAGGCGGTGCTTGTCGACCTCGAACGCCTTGACCGGGATCTTGCGTTCCGACAGACGGGCCTCGATGCGCCCCTTCAGCGTATCACCGATCTCGCCGCTGCGCGGCGCCGACACCTGCACCGCCGGGTCGGACTCGTAGAGGTTCGGCAGGGCGTACAACGCGCCGACGATCATCACGACGACGATCAGCAGGTATTTCCAGGCCGGGTATTGGTTCATGATGGAGACGAGCCTTGTTCGTTAAGGGTGTAAGTGGTTTCAGGATGCCTTGGTGGTGCCCTTGGGCATGAGGGTGGCGATGGCCTGGCGCTGCACCTTCACCTCCACGTTGTCGGCGATCTTCAGGGTGACGAAGTTGTCGTCCACCTGGGTGATACGTCCCAGCAGGCCGCCGTTGGTCACCACCTCGTCGCCCCTGGACAGGGCCTCCACCATGGCCTTGTGCTCCTTGGCGCGCTTGGTCTGCGGACGGATCAGCAGGAAATAGAACACCACGAAGATCAGCAGCAGGGGCAGGAAGCTCATGATGGGGTCGGGCTGCTGGGCCGGGGCCGCAGCCAGTGCGTCGCTGATGAAGAAACTCATATTGAATACCTGTCCTTTTATCCTTTAGTCTCAATTGCGGGCCGCGCGCGGCGCAATGCCGGCGGGACCGCGCCAGGGCGGCGAATTCGAGCGCGCTATTATGGCACAGGCGGCACGGATTGGCCCCTTTTCGCGTAAAAATCCGCCACGAAGCGCGACAGGCCGCCGGTCTCGATCGCCGCCCGCAGCCCCTCCATCAGACGCTGGTAGTAGCGCAGGTTGTGTACGGTGTTGAGGTGGGAGCCGAGAATCTCGTTGCACTTGTCGAGGTGGTGGAGGTAGGCGCGGCTGTAGTTCCGGCAGGTGTAGCAGTCGCATTCCGGATCCAGCGGGCCGGTGTCCTCACGAAATCTTGCGTTGCGCAGCCGCAGGGTGCCTTCCGAGGTGAACAGATGGCTGTTGCGCGCGTTGCGGGTCGGCATCACGCAATCGAACATATCGACCCCGCGCCGCACGGCCTCGACGATATCCTCCGGCTTGCCCACGCCCATCAGGTAGCGGGGGGCCCGGGCCGGCATGGCCGGATCCAGCGTGTCCAGGATGCGCACCCGTTCATCGTGCGGTTCGCCCACCGACAGGCCGCCGATGGCGTAGCCGTCGAAGCCGATCCCGGTCAGGCCACGCAGCGATTCCAGCCGCAGCTCCGGGTACATGCCGCCCTGCACGATGCCGAACAGCGCCGCCGGAGAGTCCCCGTGCGCCTCGCGGCTGCGCTGCGCCCAGCGCAGCGACAACCGCATGGAATCGCGCGCCTGCTCCGGGCTGGCCGGGTACGGCGTGCATTCGTCGAAAATCATCACGATATCGGAACCCAGCGCGCGCTGCACCGCCATCGACTCCTCGGGACCAAGGAACACCTTGTCGCCGTTGACCGGCGACTGGAAGGTTACCCCCTGTTCGGTGATCTTGCGCAGTTCACCGAGACTGAACACCTGGAACCCGCCCGAATCGGTGAGGATCGGCCCCGGCCAGCTCATGAAATCGTGCAGGTCGCCGTGGGCGCGGATAATGTCGGTGCCCGGGCGCAGCATCAGGTGGAAGGTGTTGCCGAGCAGGATCTGCGCGCCGCTCTCGGCGACCTGCTCCGGGCGCATGCCCTTGACGGTGCCGTAGGTGCCCACCGGCATGAAAGCCGGTGTCTCCACCACCCCGCGTTCGAAGATGAGCCGGCCGCGCCGCGCGCGCCCGTCCTTGCCGATCAGTTCATATCGCATCATGGTCCGTTATCGCGGCGCGTCGCCGCCGCGGCTGTGTTGCAGAAACATGGCATCGCCATAGCTGAAAAATCGGTAACGCTGTTCGACCGCGTGCCGGTAGGCCGCCATCACCGGCTCGAAACCGGCAAAGGCGCACACCAGCATCAGCAGGGTCGACTCCGGCAGGTGGAAATTGGTCAGCATCGCGTCCACCACCCGGAAGCGGTAACCCGGTGTGATGAACAGCCGCGTGTCGCCCTGGAACGGTTGCAGATCACCCTCGCGCGCGGCGCTCTCCAGGCTGCGCACCACCGTGGTGCCCACAGCCACTACCCGTCCGCCGCGCGCGCGTGTCTCCGCAATGGCCTCGCACACCGCCGCGTCCACCGTCACGCGCTCGGCGTGCATCACGTGTTCGTCGAGCCGCTCCACGCGCACCGGCTGAAAGGTGCCCGCGCCCACGTGCAGGGTCACGAAGGCGCTGCGGATGCCGCGCGCCGCCAGCGCGTCGAGCAGGGTACGGTCGAAGTGCAGGCCGGCGGTGGGCGCGGCCACCGCACCGGGGTGGCGCGCATACAGCGTCTGGTAGTCCTCGCGGTCGGCCTGTTCGTCGTCGCGGGCGATATAGGGCGGCAGGGGTACGTGTCCCCAGCGCTCCAGCAGTTCCAGCACCGGCGCCCCGCCCTCGAAACGCACCGCGAACAGCTCGCCCTCGCGCCCGGTGACCTCGGCCTCCAGCGCGCCATCGGCCAGCGTCAGCCGGGTACCAGGGCGCGGCGACTTGCTGGCGCGCAGGTGGGCCAGCACCCGCTGGTCGTCCAGCACCCGCTCCACCAGCAACTCGACCCGCCCGCCACTCGCCTTGCGCCCGAACAGGCGCGCCGGGATGACGCGGGTGTCGTTGAACACCAGCAGGTCCTCGTCGCGCAGCAGTGCGGGGAACTCAAGCATGGTACGATCATGCACACCGCCGTCGGCCGCCAGCTCCAGCAGACGGCTGCTGTGGCGCGGCCGCGCCGGGTGGCTGGCGATCAGTTCCTGCGGCAGGTGGTAGCTGAAGTCTCGGGTCTGCATGGCGCGGCATGGTACCACAGGGCTTGCTTGCGGCAGGCTCAGGAATCCTTATACTGGCGCGCCTGTGCCGGGGTGGCGGAACTGGTAGACGCGCCGGATTCAAAATCCGGTTCCTTCACGGGAGTGTGGGTTCGATTCCCACCCTCGGCACCATCATTCCATGCTGCGGACACGCGGCATTCCCGCGCCAGCCGCCTTTACACAACGTGATGGGAGACATCATGCCCGGAACCCGATTCAGCCTCGAAGTCCAGCCCGAGATCCCGGAAAAACTGGAACGCCTCAAGGAGCTGGCCGACGACCTGCTGTACAGTTGGGAGCGCAGCGTCCGCTCGCTGTTCTTCCGCCTCGACCCGGTATTGTGGGAAAGCTGCGGGCACAACCCCAAGGTATTCCTGCGCCGCGTGTCCCAGCAGCGGCTCAACGAAGCCGCCGAGGACCGCATCTATCTGGAAGCCTACAACCGGGTGCTGTCGACCTACGACACCTACCTGGGCGAGCGCCAGCGCAAGAGCATCGATCCCTACCTGAACCCGAAGAAGGACCTGGTCGCCTATTTCTGCGCCGAGTTCGGGCTGCACGAGAGCCTGCCCATCTACTCCGGCGGCCTCGGCATTCTCGCCGGCGACCACTGCAAGGCGGCCAGCGACCTGGCCATTCCCTTCGTGGCGGTGGGCCTGCTGTACCGGCAGGGCTACTTCATCCAGACCATCGACGAACACGGCAACCAGGTCGCCCACTACAACACCACCGACTTCGACCAGCTACCGCTCACCCCGGCCTGCAACGACCAGGGCGAGGAACTGCACGTGGTGATTGATTTCCCGGGGCGGCCGGTGCAGGTCAAGATCTGGCAGGCGCGCGCCGGCCACATCAAGCTGTACCTGCTCGACACCGACCTGCCGTCCAACAGCGAGGCCGACCGCGCCATCACCTACCAACTCTATGGCGGCGATATCAATACCCGTATCCAGCAGGAGATCGTGCTCGGCATCGGCGGCGTGCGCGCCCTGCGCGCGCTGGGACTGGAACCGACCGCCTGGCACATCAACGAGGGCCACGCGGCCTTCCAGATCCTGGAACGCTGCCGCGAGCTGGTGGCCTCCGGGCTGGATTTCGCGGCCGCCATCGAACAGGTCGCGGCGGCCACGGTGTTCACCACCCACACCCCGGTGCCGGCCGGCCACGACATCTTCGACCACGCGCTGATCTCCAGCTACTTCGGCGAATACGCCGAGCAGCTCGGGCTGAGCATGGACGAGTTCCTGGGCCTGGGCAGCAGTCCGGCCAACCAGGGGGGCTTCAACCAGACCGTGCTGGCCCTGCGCGGGTCGCGCTTCCACAACGGCGTCAGCCGCATCCACGGCGAAGTCGCGTCGCGTATGGAAGGCTACGTGTGGCCGCAGATCCCGCCGCACGAAAACCCCATGCGCCACGTGACCAACGGCGTGCACGTGCAGACATTCCTGGCCTACGAGTGGAGCAACCTGTACGACATGCGTTTCGGCATGGAGTGGCGCAACGAACTGCTCAACGAGGAGTACTGGGAGCGCATCGAGGAAATCCCGCACCACAGTTTCTGGAGCCTGCGCCAGTCGCTGAAGTCCGAACTGCTCAACCAGGTGCGCCGCCGCGTGGTGCTGCAGTGCCGGCGCAACCGCTGCGGCGAGGCGCACATCGACCGCGTCACGCGCCTGCTCAGCCCGCACGAATCGGACATTCTCACGATCGGCTTCGCGCGCCGTTTCGCCACCTACAAGCGCGCCACCCTGCTGTTCTCCGACCCGGAGCGGCTGGCGCGGCTGCTCAACGATCCGCAGCGCCCGGTACTGCTGATCTTCGCCGGCAAGGCGCACCCCAGCGACCTGCCCGGCCAGCAACTCATCCAGGTCATCCATGACTTCTCGCGCCGGCCCGAGTTCGTCGGCAAGATCCTGTTGCTGGAAGGCTACGACCTGTCGCTGGCGCGGCGCCTGGTGTCGGGCGTGGACGTGTGGCTGAACACGCCCGAATACCCGATGGAAGCCAGCGGCACCTCGGGGCAGAAAGCGGGACTCAACGGCGTTATCAACCTGAGCGTGCTGGACGGCTGGTGGGGCGAGGGCTACAACGGGGAGAACGGCTGGGCCATCACCCCGCACGACGAACACTACGACACCGCCTTCCGCAACCAGGAGGAAGCCAACGAGTTGCTCGACATCCTTGAGCACCAGGTGATCCCGCTCTATTACGACCGCAACGGCCATGGCTTCTCGGACGGCTGGGTGCGCATGTCCAAGCACGCCATGAAATCCATCCTGCCGCAGTTCAACTCGCAGCGCATGGTCATGGACTACATCAGGGGCTTCTACGGGCCGGCCGCCGAGCAGGGCCGCAAACTGGCCAGGAACCGCTCCCGGGGCGCGCGGGAACTGGCGGCCTGGAAGGAAAAAATCCGCCGCCTGTGGCCCTCGGTGTCACTGCGGCGCATCGACCACTCTCCGGAAGCCGTCAGGGCGGGGGAACGCTTCCGCATCGAAGTGGCAGCGCAACTGGGCGAACTGACGCCGGAGGACGTGCGTCTGGAGTGCCTGATCGGCCGCGAGGACGAACACCAGGAGTTCGTGACCAGCGAGTATTTCGGCTTCACCGCCGAGGGGCGGCTGGACACCGGCGAAACCCGTTTTGTGCTGGATCTGGATCCCCCGCTACCGGGACTGCAACACTTCCAGATCCGGATCTATCCCTGCCACCCCCTGCTCAGCCACCGTTTCGAGACCGGCTGCATGGTCTGGCTCTAGTTATCTGGCTGTTGACCGGCTTGGTGATGAACCGTTCAAGAAGGTCGCTGCATTGATGCATCGCTGATCATCGCTCGACCAACTCCGGCTGAAAATCCCGCCGCTTATGTATCGCGGCCAGCACGACGACATCGGGCTCCCTGATCTCATAGACAATGCGGTAGGAGTACAGCGACAGCTCACGGATGTCGTCGTTGCCGAGTTCCGGCACCATCTTGCCCATGCGCGGCAATTCATTGAGGGCATCGGTCTTGGCCACGATATCCTGGGCAACCTTCCTGGCGTAATGCATGGAGTCGTGGGCAATAAAATCGTAGATGGAGCGCAGGTCGGCCCTGGCCGGGTCCGACCAGATCACCATGCATCGATCTCGCGCTTGAGTTCTTCACTGGTGATGGTTTTTCCTTGATCGGCGGCCTCCTGGCCCTTGCGGATTTTATCCAGCACATAGAGCCGATACATGATCTCGTCCATATCGGCGTCATCGGGCAGCTTGCCGATGGTTTCCAGGGCTTCCTGTTTGGCAGGTTGCATGGTATTTCCTCCTTCCGGCTCTCCAGGCTGGACTTCCACCTGTCTGGTAGACACCTCCAGCGTATAATCCGAGCATAGGAGGTAGCCCGATGAGTAGTCAACGTTATTCACCAGAGTTTAAAGACGGGGCCGTTCGTCAGATCGTCGAACGGAGTTATTCGGTGGCTGAACCGCCCCGGGTATTCCGGAGACCGTTTTGTTTGAGTCAGGCCACCATGGCTGCCCCTTCCAGTTGGCGATAATACGCCGCTTCCAACTCCGCCGGTGGCACGTTGCCAATCGGCTCCAGCACCAGATCCGTCCGCAGGGAACGCGAGTCCGCATCGAAGTGGCGGCGCAACTGGGCGAACTGACGCCGGAGGACGTGCGCCTGGACTGCCTGATCGGCCGCGAGGACGAACACCAGGAGTTCGTGACCAGCGAGTATTTCGGCTTCACCGCCGAGGGGCGGCTGGACACCGGCGAAACCCGTTTCGTGCTGGATCTGGATCCCCCGCTACCGGGGCTGCAACACTTCCAGATCCGGATCTATCCCTGCCATCCCCTGCTCAGCCACCGTTTCGAGACCGGCTGCATGGTCTGGCTCTAGTCGCCGGCCGCCTGGCGCGATGCCGCGCCAAGGCGCTTGCGCGCCTCGCGCAGCGAGGCCTCGTTGGGGCAGAAACCGATGTCCTCCCCGGCGTCATCGTCGGGCAGGCTGTCGCACTCATCGGTACGGGTGCAGGCGGTACAGCGTTCCATCTGCTCGCGAATTTTCACCACCGGCTGTTCGTGCAGGTAGGTGCCGCGGTCGATGCCGAGGATGGCGAGCATGCGGTTGAGCCGCAAGGCCGACAACTGCCTGGCGAGGCTTTCGCGGAAACGGATGCCGGTACGCAGGTTCTGCACGATGGCCACCACCAGCAATACCAGGAAAACGGCGGACAACACCCCGAACAGGGTGGCAATGGCAAGGGAGACCTGGTTCATTCGATCAGCCAGCGGGTCGATACGGACAGCCGGATTACAACAGCTTTTTTCTCCGCTTTATATGATCTCCGTCAACACCCCTTACAAAAACCGGGAAAGACCGGCGCGGCCCATCAGCGGGCCGTGCCAGACCCGGCGGACCCTCAGGGGGTTTCGGGCCGAACCTTTTTCTTCCCGGTAATCATGGCCTTGACGAGGTTCTCGTCGTGCAGGCGGCCGGAGATGATGACCCCGGCGATATGCAGGAGCACCAGGAACAACATGAAATTCGCGGAGGCCTCGTGGATTTCCTCCCAGAACTCCTCGCCTTCGGCCTCGTTTTCCCCAAACTCACCATATTCCTCATCGTCATCGTCGTCTGCCCGCGCGGCACTGATCAGGGTAACCGTCACGGGGGGACCGGCGAAGGGTCCCAGGCCATCCTCGACCGCGTATAACTTTAGACCGCTCAGGGTGACCACGAACAGGGTGACCAGCATCAGCACCACCATCCAGCCACCGGCCGGGTTGTGGCCGATGTAGTGACGCGGGCGGTTCTCGGCCAGCCGCTTGAGGTAGTCAATCACCACGGTCGGAGCGCGCACGAAATCGCTGAAACGCGCGTAGCGGGTACCGATGAAGCCCCAAACCACGCGGAAGGAAATCAGCCCCAGCACCACATAACCCGACCAGATGTGTAAACTTCCTTCTTCCTCGCCGGTCAGATAGGCGATGAAGAACGCGATCACCAGACTCCAGTGGAAGATCCTGACCAATGGGTCCCAGACCCGGATTTCTTCGTTCATCGTCATGCCCTCGTGGCTGTGGAATCAGTCTCCAGTATGGGGGCGGGGCGGGAAAAATCATCGGGCCAATGCGATACCGGGCCCGGTGTGGGACATATGTCGTATATACAAGTAACTGAATCATATAGAGGTAACACATCGTGGACAGCGCTGACAGCAAGGAAACCGTGCTGATGATCTCCGTGTTCGCTATCGTGGTGGCCGCCAGTGGCGCCGACCTGGTGGCCGATCTCGCGCACGGAGCGGGCATCGATCACATCGTGAAGGAAAGCGCGGTGGTGGTGATTTCGGCGCTGGCCATCGCGCGCCTGCTGTGGGGCCTGCGCCGCCAGCGGCAGGAGATCGAGGCCCTGCAACAGGAACTGGTCGCAGCCAACGATGCCAGCAACCAGCCGCGCAAGTACGTCCTGGAGGCGCGCAAGAAACTCGGCAACGTGGTCAGCCAGCAGTTCTCGGAATGGGGGCTGACCGACAGCGAGAAGGAAATCGGCTGGCTGCTGCTGAAGGGCCTGAGCCTGAAGGAAATCGCGCTACTGCGCGACACCCAGGAAAAGACCGTGCGCCAGCAGGCCTCGGCGGTCTACCGCAAGGCCGGCGTCGCCGGCCGGCACGCATTCTCCGCCTGGTTCATCGAGGACATCCTCTGAACCCGCTGGCGGCGCGCCGGCCTGCCCGCCCTACTGCCAGCAGTCGGGCGGATTCTGCGCGCCGGTCGCGTCCAGCGTGAGCACCGTGCAACCCGTGTCGGCGGTCTGGCCCTTGGTCGCCGTCGCCTGGACGACATAGCTGGTCGCGGTCGGCGCCGGCGTGATGGTGATGTTGTAGATGCCGGCGCCAGCCGCGACGATCTTTCCGTTGTCCGCCACGCCAATGGTGTCGGCCGCGAACCCGAGGTTGCTCAGGGTGCCGTAGGTCCGGTTGTCGATATAGTAACGCTCCTGCATCTGCGCGATGTTGACCATCTGGGTCTTGCCCGTCGCCCGCTTCGACTTGGTGACGAAGCCGACGTAGGACGGATAGGCGATGCTCGCCAGGATGGCGACGATCGCCAGAACGATCATCACCTCTATCAGGGTAAACCCCCTGCCCTTCCCGTTTGCCGACGTGGCCGGCCGTGCGCTTGCATTAGGTGCCATCTCAAACATCTCCCCTTCCGTCACATTAGCGCTTCAGTTCACTCCAGGACGCACGGTCCGGGGTGCTAAGGGCACTGGGCGGCGAGTTGGTGTCGGCGACCTTCTGGTTGTCCGGCGTGTTGTTGGCGGTATTGGTCGGGGTGGCATCACCCTCGTCATCACCCTCGTCGCCGTGGTGATCGCCGTGGTGATCGCCGTGGTGATCGCCGTGGTGATCGCCGTGGTGATCGCCGTCTTTATCCTTGTCTTTCTTGCGCTTCTTGTCCTTCTTCTTTTCCTTGTCCTTCTTCTTCTGCTCCTTCTTCTTGTCCTGCGCCGTGAGCACCGAGTAATAGTCCCAGACGGTCGTCATGACGCCGGTGTCCGGATCCTTGAAGGGATCGCTCAGCGAGTTGTACTCGTGCGCACAGGGTCCCTTCCAGTGCCAGAACAGCGTGGACTCCCACAGCAGGCCGCTGGTAATGCCGACTACCTTGTTCGGGTTGGTGGTGTCATAGGTCAGTGTGAAAGCATCCGTACCATCGGGATTGACCGCGACCGCCCAGATGGTCAGGGCCGCGTTGCGCCACTCACCCTGCGAGGACAGGATATTGGATTTCACACAACCGGTCTGTGTCGGCACCAACCCCTTGTCGAGAATGGCATTCTTGTCGAAGTAGATGCCGAGCTGCTGCAGCGGCGTGGTGCCCGCGACGCCACCCAGGCTGTACACCGGCAGTGCCGACGGCGGCGTGTCGTCATAGGCGGTCACCGGGATATAGCTGGTCGGATCGAACTCGCTGTAGGTCTTGTTGATCACCAGGCGGCCACCCGGGGAGCGGTCCGCATTGACGATGATCAGCTTGAACTTCTGGTCCAGCGCGGCAATGTCTTCATTGATTTCGTGCAGCTTGGCCTCGAAGAACCCGAAGTGGTCAACGCCCGTGGTATTGTACTTGTCGTCGTACTGGTGCACGTGCGCATCCGTGGTGCCCGAACCGATCGGGGCAATGAAGGACGCCGTGTCGACGTCGAAGTGACCACCGACGACACCCGGATCGTTCAAGGGGGGCGGCGTCGAGGTGGCATGGAAGATACGGTTGACGAAGAAGGTGCCCGTGGTCGGGGTCAGGACCGCGAGCGTCGCCGATGACACCACGATACCTCCGCCCTGATACAGACCGGTCACCCGGTCTTCCGGATCCTGGCGGTCGCCATCGCCGTTGCCGTCGACGTTGTCCAGTTCGTCCAGCACGTCGTCACCGTTCATGTCATAGATGACGGTGGTCGGCGCGCCGCCGGTCAGATAGCGGACCTCGTTGGTCCAGATCTCGCCACCCGCGATGGTCGGGTTGGTGGACGAGAACAGCACGCGCCCGCTGCGAATCCGCAGCGGCGTGACGATACGCTCGCCCGACACCAGATCCAGCACCCAGCCGTCCGCGGTACTGCTCGGGACCGGGTTGTTGGAGCTGTAACGCACCTGCGAACCGTCCGAGTACAGGGTTTCGGTCAGTTCCTGGACGACCAGTTTGGCCGGGTTCGGACGGCTGTTATCTAGACGATCGTGCAGGCCATAGAGGGACTGCACCTCATCGATGGTAGGATCGACATCGGCCGCGGACAGGATGCGTCCGGTACCGACCAACACCAGCAAGCCACCGTCCGGATGACGGACCACGCGCGGCGGCGCGGTAATGGCCTGCGGCTGAGCCTGGCCGTTGACGGCGGTGAAGAACGGCGCGCCACCAAAGGCCACCGACCAGTTGCTGGAGCTCGCGTCAAGCAGATCGAAACGCCAGACGTTGCCATCCAGGTCGCCGGCATAGACGTAGTCGACGATGCCGTCGCTGTTCACGTCCTGGGCGGCGGGGCTGGAAAGGCCGTTGGGCGATACGGTGTCGCCAGAACCGGTGTCCAGCTTTCTCAGCAGCGCGCCGGTTTCGATATCCACGATATACAGGGCCGCGGAGCCGGAACCAGTCGCTGAATCGGCCAGGGTGTTGCCGTAGCCGTTGCCGAAAATGGCGACCCAGCGCGAACCTGCGCCGTCACGCACCTCCACGATTAGCGGGCGACTGAAACTGAAACCAAGATCCGTCATGCCTGAGGAATCGTCGCTGATTTCCCACATCAGCTTGGATGTCAGCGCGGCATCGGTGGATGCGTCGGGATCTGTGATATCCAGCGCGAAATACGCCTGGCCGCCACCACCAAGTCCGCTGACCAGCACCCTGTGCGCGCTGCCATCCCGGAAAGTCACATCCTTGACGGCGATCTCGCCGTCCACGAAATAGCGGTGGGCGTCGACATAGGCCGGCGAGGATAGGGTGTCCAGATGACCAATCACCTCGCTGGGGATGTAAGCATATTCCTCGACACCGGTGGACGCATTGAACACGTGCAGCATGCCGTCGTTGGCACCGACGAACACCCGGTTGTTGGCCAGGTTGGTGTTGTCATACTCGACGTAGACCGGGTTGGAATGCACGATGTCCCCGAGCGCCGTCTGGCGATCACGATACAAGGTGCCCTCGTTACTGGTGTCGCCGCGAATGAAATCCATCAGGCTCTGGGTGGACAGCGCCACCTGCTGGGTCGCCGACAGGTCGCCCAGCACCTCGAACATGACCGGAATGCCGTTGTCGTCACGGCGGGTGAAGATGCGCCGTGTGGTGTAATCACGCGCGTCGAGCAGCGCCTTGGCGCTCCAGTTGGCCGTGGTGGAGATGTTGCCGAGCGGGTCCACGTCGTAGGACTCCAGGTCACCCCACCAGTTCACGTCGTTGAACACCGGCCGGAATATCTTGGCCTGGCCGTTGGCGAGCCCGGTCTGGCTCAGCGTGTAGCTTGCTGTACTGCCGATCGGCTGGAAGCGCGGATCGAAAAACGTCGCCGCAACCACCAGCGCTCCGGTCGTCAGCAGGGCCAGGTACATCGTGAATTTCTGTTTCGTGCTCATAGCGGTCACCTTGGTGGTATGGCTCTAGCTCTGTCGTGCCATGTAGATGGTTTCAATCGTGGAATTCGCGCCGGTCGCCTCCGATCCGCGACCGACAACCCGGAATACGTAGACGCGTTCCTTGCCCTCGTCCTGTCCCGGCACCTGGTCGACATCGTCGTAGATCGCGTCCACGACGTCCTCGCCCAGATACTCGATGGCATAGCGGGCGCCAGTGTTGTTCGGGTTGGGCAGGGAATCGGTGCCATCCCAGGCCATGTTGAGCGGGTCCAGCGCATTACAGCCGTTCACAAGCCCGGCGCGCGCGTAATAACCCACACCCAGCGCGCCACAATCGTAGGGCGTACCCTGGCTGATCTTCAGGGCCAGGTCGTTGAGCATGGTTTCGGCGTCGAGACGCGCATCTTCGGCGTTCTCGAAGGAATCCGCCTTGTCGCCTGCATTGCCCGCCATGCGCAGTTCCAGCGAACTCGAACGCGAGGCATACAGGCCGATGATCGACATCAGCAACAGGAAGATCAGGCCGACGGCCAGCGCGATGCCACTTTGCCGACGGAAGGAACCGAAAAAGCCTTCAGGGTTTCGCATGCTTCTCACCTAATCGCTCGCGCACTCGGATTGCGTACGGCAACCGTCGTGCTGAATATCTTGCCGGCGTATTCCCGGGGCAGTTCGACGTTGACCCCGCCCAGATCGAACGCCTGTACCCCGCCGCCGCGCGCAACGTCCGCGGTCGTGCTCTGGAACAACATCGCCAGGCGCACGGTCTTGATCTTGATCCAGGCACTGCCGATGCCTTGCACGGAGTTCAGCGGCGGCATGTCAGCGGCCGTCATGTAGCGGTCTGCGACGCCGTCGTTATCGGTATCCATGCCATAGCTGACCTGCATGCTGCTGACGCCCGAAATCAGAACCTCCTGCGTCACAGTGCCGTCACCCTGCAGGCTGACGCGCACCAGCGCCGGCACGCCGTCGCCCTGCACGTTGCTCCAGGAACGCACGAAGTAGGCCCGCGACACGATCCTGTGATTGGTGCTGCCGGACGTATCGTTACGCGCATCCGTCAGGTTAGCCTTGCAGGCAAGGCCATCGGCATTGCATCGAAACAGCACCGCGCCGCCCAGCCCGCTGTTCAGGTAGATCAGGCCATTGACCAGCGCATCGTCCGGCACCACGTTGGGCGACGCATAGTGCACGGACAGAATGTCGGTGCCGGCCTGAATCTCGCCGGGATTGATACACCCCGCGAAAGTCGCGTCGCCCGCCGCTAGGCTGGCGTCGTCCACGCCGAACACCATTGGCGAGGCCTCGCCATTGGTGTTGGGCAGAATCGCCAGGGCCCAGTCGAAGGCCTGGGTGGCGGTGGTGAAACAGTTTCCGATGATGGCGGGCTGCAGGGCCGGGACAGTGGTCATCAGGATCGGGGAACGCGAATAGGTGCGGCCGGAATTGCCGGCCATGCGCAGGTCGTACTTCAGCCAGTTCATGCCGATGCGACCGTTGTTCTGGATCTCAGCAAGCTGCGCCTGGGTGCGCTGCGCCGCGCGGTTGCCGGAGAACACGTTCACCATGCCGAGCAGCAACAGCGAACCGATCAGCAACGCGACCATCAGTTCCACCAGACTGAAGCCGCGTGCGAAAGCGCACGTCACGCGCGGACGGGTTGCGGGCAAGCGATTCATAGCGCCAGCTCCAGATCGAAAGTGTGGCGGTCGCCGCGGTCCGCCCACACCACCGTGACGGTGACGCGGTCGGCGAGGATCCGGGTGCTTCCGTCGCCGCCGGGCAGGCTGGCGGCCAGCTTGGCCTTCCAGTCGGCCAGATCGGCGAGCGCCATTTGCGGGGCCGTGCACGCCGCCGCGTTGCAGTCCGGCGGGTTTGCGATCACCGCGCCTTCCGCGATCGCGTAGTCGACGGCCTGCTGGCTGTTGGCCCGTATCTTGTCCACCAGGTCGTAGGCCAGCGATATCGCCTGCGACTGCATGGTGGCGGTGTCGGAAAATCGCACGCTGTTGGTGATCATCGAAGCCACGCCGAGCAGACCGATACTGAGCACCAGCAGCGAGACCAGCGATTCAATGAGGTTGAATCCCCGCTGTGAACACATCTTCAGGGACATGCCATCACTCCCCCATTACAGGCAGACTGGCTGGTGTAGATCCGGCCGGTCGGTGTCACGCACAGCGCGACGGCGTGCTCCACACCGCGGCTGTCACAAAGTACGAAACTGCCGGTCGCATTAGTGGCGCCTTCGCCGTCGAAGCTCAGAAAGGCCGGAAATTCCTGGCTGACCAAGGCGTTACCGCCAGCCAACTTCGGGAAGGTCTGCAACAGGGCGTCGTTGCCGTCCACGCGACCCGCAACGCCGTCGTCGCGGAACACGATCCAGCCATTGTTCCAGCCGGCATCACCACAGGTGGCGCCGTCCGAGCTCTGGCACACGGTCACGAAGCGATTGAGTTTCACCGCCTCGCTGCGCGCCACCGACATCGCGTTCAGCAGACTGTTGATCTGCGTGGTCTGCCGGCTATTCCGGATCAGGTCGGTGAAATTCGGAATGCCAATCGTCACGATCACCGCCACGACGGCCAGCGCGATCATCAATTCCACCAGTGTAAAGCCGGATTGCGTTTTCATGATTCCAGTTATGGCCCTGCTCCCGGGATCGGTAAAGTAAAACCGGACAAACGGTCCGAGCTTGCCGACAAGCGGCCCATGCGCACTGTCTGCAAACCCTCCAGCGCACCTCTATAGGGGCCGAAGTCCGGAAAACTTTAGCCATAACAGGCTGTTCCATGGACGATGGAGGGGTTTTCGGCGGTTTCCGCCAAAGCGCGCATCGCGCGATGGGCATCGCGGATGCATCGGCCATTGGCCTCGGGAGCAAAAAGAAAGACCGGGTCACACAGGAAGGGAGGCCGGGATATCCACATCACGCCCGGGCCCACGGCGAGATGCCCTCAGCGACACGCCGGGAAGGGGAGTCTCAACGCCGGCCGTACAGGGAAACCCAGCCGCCGAGGCGTTCGCCATGCTCGGGCAGAAGTTGCGGCCAGTCGAACCGCCAGCACCAGTTGCCCTCGGTGACACCGGGCGTGTTCATGCGATGCGCGCCGTCCAGGCCCAGCACGTCCTGCATGGGCAACACCGCCAGGCGCGCCACCGAGGCCAGCGCCGTGCGCACCAGCAGCCAGGGCAAGGGATCACCGCCCGGCCCCAGGTAGTGGTGCAGGAAATGGCGCTCATGGTCGGCCAGTTCCTGGTACCAGCCGAGGGTGGTGTTGTTGTCGTGGGTGCCGGTATAGACGACCGAAAGCGGCTCGTGGTTGTGTGGCAGGTAGGGGTTGTCGGGCGAACCGTCGAAGGCGAACTGCAGGATCTTCATGCCCGGAAGGCCGAATTGCTCGCGCAGCGCGGTGACCTCCGGGGTGATGACCCCGAGGTCCTCCGCCACCAGCGGCAGGCTGCCAAACTCGCGCCGCACGGCCTCGAAGAAGTCCGCGCCGGGACCCGCGACCCAGCGCCCGTCGACCGCCGTCTCCGCCGACGCGTCGATCTCCCAGTAAGCCTCGAAACCACGAAAATGGTCGATGCGCATCAGGTCGAACAGTTCGAGCTGGGTACGGATACGGTCCAGCCACCAGCGGTAGCCCTCCTTCGCCAGCGCCTGCCAGTCGTAGTGGGGATTGCCCCAGCGCTGCCCGGTTGCGGAGAAGTAGTCCGGGGGCACGCCGGCCACGACCTTCAGGCGCCCTTCCCGGTCGAGCTGGAACCACTCGCGGTTGGCCCACACCTCGGCGCTGTCATAGGCCACGAAGATCGGGATGTCTCCGAACAGCAACACGCCGCGGTCGTTGGCGTAGCGGCGCAGTTGCGTCCACTGCTGAAAAAACAGGAACTGTTCGAAACGCACCTGCTGCACCGCGCCGGCCAGTCGCTTGTGCGCTTCCCGCAGTGCATCCGGGTCGCGGTCGCGCAGCGGCTGCGGCCAGTCGAACCAGGCACGCCCCTCGAACTCGTCACGCAGGGCCTGGTAGAGCGCGAAATCATCCAGCCAGTTGGCGTGCCGGCCAATGAACTCGTCCAGCGCCGCGCGCACCTCGGCGCTGGCCTTGCGCAGGAAACCGTTGTGCGCGGCCACCAGCCGCACCTTGCGCTGGACCTGCAGGTCCTGCCCGGGATCGAGTCCGGCGTCGTCCAGCCAGCCCGCCTCCACCAGCCGCTGCAGGCTGACAAGGCGGATATCGCCGGCGTGAACGGACAGGCATTGGTAGGGGGAGTTGTCGCTGTGGGTGGGACCGAGTGGCAACATCTGCCAGAGACTGACGCCGCAGTCGGCAAGAAAATCGACGAAGCGCCAGGCGTCCGCGCCCAGCTCGCCGTTGCCGATGCCGCCCGGCAGCGATGTCGGGTGCAGCAGGACACCCGCGCGCCTGCGTTCAAAAGGATCCACGTCGTGCGCCTCCCTGCGGTTCAGCCACGAGCCTGCCCCGGTCGCATGACCCCTCCCATTGCCGGCGCGCCGCTGCCGTGCGCGAACGCATGAGCCAGATACTCGGGCGCTTCCTGGCCGATCAGCTGGTAAAGGTTGGAAAGATGCATGCGGAACAGGCTTTCGAAATCACTGACCGAATCGGCCGGGTTGTAATCGCCGAACCACCAGAACCAGTCCGAACCTTCGCAGATGGCCAGTTGCAGTTGCGCGGCGACGATCTGCTCACTGTCCAGCCCGCCGGCGGCCACGGCCGCGTCGAAGGCCCGCTTGGCGTCTCCCAGCATGTCCCAGCCGCGGTTCTTGTCGCGGTCGCCGATCCAGGTGGAAAAGGTGCCGTACACCCAGGAACCGGCCACCACCGAAGACAGGGTGCCCGTCTCGATATCATCGTCCAGGCATTCCGAGAAGGTTGACAGCTTCAGCGTCGGGTGCTCAGCCAGCGTCCGGTACAGGGCGTGCAGGAAATAGTAGCCATTGTCCGGGAAATGCTCCCAGGCGTTCTCGCCGTCGAGGATAACCGGCAATACCAGCTTGCGGCCGGCATTGGCCGCCGCGATTTCCTCCAGGTGATGGACAAAATTGGCCACCGCGTCGTCGGCGTGCCAGTTGGAATACTCGAAGCCGATGCGGTCAGACAGGCGATCGTCGCGGAAGAAACAGGCCAGCTTTCCGCGCTCGCCACGGTAGGCTTTCAGCACCGCATCGGGCGCCGCGGCGGCCTCCTCGCCCGCACTCTTGCGCAGGCTGTTGCGCAACACAGTCTCGCCGCTCGCCGACCAGCGGAAACCGTACTCGTCCAGCAGTTCCAGGGTCGCCCCGCTGACACTGCCCTCGGAAGGCCAGCAACCGGCCGGCTTGCGCCGGAAATACTGTTCGAAAACATTCAGCCCCTCGCGGAGGTGCCAGCGCACGCGCTCTTCGCCGCCGGGGTAGGCCGCCAGCTCCGGCAGCGGGGCGTCGGGCATGGCCTCGCGCGCGCTCCCGATATCCAGTAACAGCGGCATGATCGGGTGAGCATAGGGCGTCATCGACAGTTCCACCTGACCACGGTCGGCCAGCGCTGCATAGCGGTCGATGATGCCGGACAACAGCTCGCCGATCAGCACCAGCAATTCACGACGGTCGTGCAGGGAGAAGTTGTTGCCCTGCTCCTGCCAGCGCTGCACGCGCACGTCGTCGCGCCGCACGGTTTCCGCGATCCAGCCAAGGTGGTACCAGAACACCAGGTCGGACAGAAACTGGTCGTTGACATAGCTCATGTCGTCACAGTGGGTGGCAAAATGATCCGCCAGCGCGGCCAGCCGCCGGAACGCCGGGAAACGCTCGACCACCCGTGCGCGGTTGACCCGCAGGCAGTTGTTGACCAGCTCGGCGCGCTGCTGGATGTGGGTCGGCAGCACCGGCGCCACCAGCGCCGCCAGCAGGGGGTCGCGGATGGCCTTGTGATCGCGCAGGTAGCCGCTCACCTGCGCCGCGTAGTCGTTGATCTGTTCCAGCAGCACGGGGGCGAAATTGACGACCGCCTTCGCGCCCGGCACCGCCTCGATGTGCGCCGCCATGTCCACGTAGTCCTTGATGGCGTGCAGGTAGGTCCATGGCAGCTTGTACTCGCCACTGATGAGATCGCAATACTGGGGCTGGTGCATGTGCCAGCACAGCACCACGCGCAGGCCGGAATCAGCGGACATGGTGCAGTTCCTGACCGAGCATTTCCGGGGTCACCAGCACCACCCCGCCCGGCGTCACGTGGAAACGCTTCGCATCGGCCTCGGGATCCTCGCCGATCACCGAGCCCTCGGGAATGACGCACCCCTTGTCGATGACCGCGTTGCGGATGCGGCAATGACGCTCGATATGAACATCGGGCAGCACTACCGCACCGTCCAGGTACGACCAGGAATCCACCCGCACGTTGGAGAACAGCAGCGAATGCTTGACGTGCGCGCCGGAGATCACGCAGCCACCCGACACCATGGAGTCCACGGCCATGCCGCGCCGGTCGTCGTCGTCGAACACGAACTTTGCCGGCGGCATCTGCTCCTGGTAGGTCCAGATCGGCCAGTCCTTGTCGTAGAGATTGAGTTCCGGCGTCACCCCGATCAGCTCCAGGTTGGCCTCCCAGAAAGCGTCGACCGTCCCCACGTCGCGCCAGTACGCCTGGCTGCCGCTCTGGGTATCACGGAAAGGATAGCTGAACACCCGGTACTTGCGAATCACTTCCGGGATGATGTCGTGGCCGAAGTCGTGTTTCGAATAAGGCTTGTCGGCGTCCTTGATCAGTTGCTCGAACAGGAAGTCGGTGTTGAACACATAGATCCCCATGGACGCGAGCGCCTTGTCGGGCCGGTCCGGCAACGGCCTGGGCTGTTCCGGTTTCTCGTCGAAACTGAGCACCCGCCCTTCGCCGTCCACGGACATAACACCGAAGGCACGTGCCACGTCCAGGTCCACCTCCAGGCAGCCCACGGTCATGTCGGCGCTGTTCTCGACGTGGTGCGCAATCATCGGGCCGTAGTCCATCTTGTAAATGTGGTCGCCGGCGAGGATCAGGATGTACTCGGGGTTGTGACTGCGGATGATATCCAGGTTCTGGTACACCGCGTCGGCGGTGCCCGCGTACCAGGAAGACTCGATACGCTGCTGCGCGGGCAACAGCTCGACGAACTCGCCGAACTCGCCGCGCAGGAAACTCCAGCCACGCTGAAGGTGTTGCAGCAGCGAGTGCGCCTTGTACTGGGTCAGCACGCCCATGCGGCGTATACCGGAATTGAGACAGTTGGACAGCGGGAAATCGATGATGCGGAACTTGCCGCCGAACGGAACCGCGGGTTTGGCGCGCCACAGCGTGAGTTGCTTGAGACGCGAACCCCGTCCGCCCGCGAGGATCAGAGCCAGTGTGTCCCGCGTCAGACGACTTACAAAACGCGGCGTGGAAACAGGATCCATTTAATTCCTCCGAACCGGCTATCAGAATGGCTGCTATGGTACCATCTGTGCAGCCCACGGAAAGCCAAACAGGTTTTATGAATAGAGATACCCACTCTATGACACAACGCGCCGCCCCCTCCGACACCTCACAGCCCGCCCTGCCGGAACCGCTGCAACGTCTCATCGACGCCCGGCACCACAACCCCTTCGAGGTGCTGGGACGGCACGAGGCGCAGGGAAGCACGCTGGTGCGCGCGTTCATACCCTGGTGCCGCGAGGTGCGGCTGGCCGACATCGACGCCCCGCTGCAACGTGTCGAGGGCACGGACCTGTTCGAATGGCGCGGCGACGGTGGCAGCCTGCCGGAACGCTACCGGCTGGCCTGGACCGACGACGACGGCGTGGAATGGCTGGAGTACGACCCCTACTGTTTCCCGCCGCTGCTCGGCGACCTCGACCTGCACTGGTTCGGCGAAGGCCGCCACCTGCACGCCTACCGCTTCCTCGGCGCGCACTTTCGCGAGGTGGACGGCGTGAACGGCGTGCAGTTCGCGGTATGGGCGCCGAATGCCGAGCGCGTCAGCGTGGTGGGTGACTGGAACCGCTGGGACGGGCGCCGGCACCCGATGCGGGTGCGCGGCGGCAGCGGCGTGTGGGAGCTGTTCATTCCCGGCGTTGCGGCCCACAGCTACTACAAGTTCGAAATCCGCAACCGCGAGCACGGCAGCATCCATGTCAAGGCCGACCCTTACGGCCAGGCTTTTGAGTTGCGGCCGGGCAACGCCTCCCTGGCCGTGCGCCCCGGGGAGCACCAGTGGCAGGACGACACCTGGATGGAAGCGCGCCGCGAACGCGACTGGCTGCACGCTCCCATGTCCATCTACGAAGTCCACCTGGGTTCCTGGCAACGCGACGAACAGGGTCAGTTTCTCAACTACCGCGAACTGGCCGAACGCCTGGTCGCCTGGGTCAGCGAAACCGGTTTCACCCATATCGAGCTGCTGCCGGTCACCGAGCATCCCCTCGACGCATCCTGGGGCTACCAGACCACGGGCTATTTCGCGCCCACCAGCCGCTTTGGCAACGCCGACGACTTCCGCTGGTTCGTCGAACACTGTCACCTGCACGGTATCGGCGTGCTGCTCGACTGGGCGCCCGGCCATTTCCCGCGCGACGACTGGGCGCTGGCGCGCTTCGACGGCAGCCCCCTCTACGAACACGCCGACCCGCGGCGGGGCGAACACCGCGACTGGGGCACGCTGATCTTCAACTACGGCCGCAACGAGGTGCGCAACTTCCTGCTCTCCAGCGCTATCTTCTGGCTGGAGGAGATGCACATCGACGGCCTGCGCGTCGACGCCGTGGCCTCCATGCTCTACCTCGACTACTCGCGCGACCCGGGCGACTGGCTACCCAACGAGTATGGCGGTCGCGAGAACCTGGAAGCCATTCACTTCCTGCGCCACCTCAACGAGACCACCCACCGGGAACAGCCTGGCAGCGTGATCATCGCCGAGGAATCCACCGCCTGGCCGCAGGTCACGCGGCCGGTGGACGCCGGCGGCCTGGGTTTCAGCATGAAGTGGAACATGGGCTGGATGCACGACACCCTGCAGTACATGAGCAAGGAACCGGTACACCGCAAGTTCCACCACGACCAGCTCACCTTCGGCCTGCTGTACGCCTTCAACGAGAACTTCGTGTTGCCCTTCTCACACGACGAGGTGGTGCACGGCAAGGGTTCGATGCTGGACAAAATGCCCGGCGACACCTGGCAGCGGTTCGCCAACCTGCGCCTGCTGTACACCTACATGTTCACCTACCCCGGCAAGAAACTGCTGTTCATGGGCAACGAGTTCGGCCAGTACGCGGAGTGGAACGCCGACAAGGCGCTGGACTGGCACCTGCTGGAGGATGGCCGCCACGCCGGTCTCAAACAGCTTGTCGGCGACCTCAACCGCCTGCACCGCTACGAACCGGCGCTTCACCGTCACGATTTCGAGTCCGAGGGCTTCCGCTGGATCGAATGCAACGACGCCGCCAACTCGACCCTGAGCTATGCGCGTCGCGGCGCCGGCCAGACGATAGTGGTACTGCTCAACTTCACGCCGGTGCCACGCCCCGGCTATCGCCTCGGGGTACCCGAACAGGGCAACTACCACCTCGCCCTCAATTCCGACGCGGGCTTCTACGCCGGCAGCGACATGCCGGTGCGCAGCGACTACCCGAGTGAATCCGTACCCTGGATGAACCAGCCGGCATCCATCGTCGTCGACCTTCCGCCGCTGGCGGGACTGGTGCTGGTCCGAACCTGACCGGACTCCGGCGGCGTCAACAGGCCTTGAATTCCACCCGTCATGGACGTATGTATAAGTCTGTTGGCGGACAGGGACTCACGAGGGGGTGTTACGAGTGGCACAGGTACGCGAACCCGCCGTGGCGGGCATGTTCTACCCTGACGACCCGGTGCTGCTCCAGCAGCAACTCGAAGGTTTTCTTTCGCGTGAACCGCCGGCGAACTACCGGCCCAAGGCGCTGGTCGTGCCGCACGCGGGCTACATCTATTCCGGACCGGTCGCCGCCAGCGCCTATGCCATGTTGCCCCCGTACCGGGACAGCATCCGGCGCGTGGTCCTGCTCGGACCGGCGCACCGCGTGCCCTTCGCCGGCATCGCCGCCAGCAGCGCGCAGTATTTCGCCACCCCGCTGGGCATGATGCGCGTCGACCAGGACGCCATGGATCGTATCCTCACCCGGCCCGGCGTGCGGGTGCTGGACGAGGCGCACCGCGACGAACACAGCCTGGAAGTACAACTCCCCTTCCTGCAGACCGTGTTGAACGAGGACGTCGGACTGGTGCCGCTGGTGGTCGGGGACGCTCACCCGCAGGATGTCGCCGACATACTGGAAATCCTGTGGGATGGGGAGGAAACCCTGATCGTCATCAGTTCCGACCTCAGCCACTATCACGACTACCGGACCGCGCAACACCTCGACCAGGCGACCTCGATGGCCATCGAACAACTGAACCCCGAAGCCATCGACTACCCGCAGGCGTGCGGGCGCACGCCGCTCAACGGCCTGTTGTACGCGGCACGGCGCCATCATCTGCGCGCCCGCACACTGGACCTGCGCAATTCCGGCGACACCGCCGGCAGCCGTGACCGCGTGGTCGGCTACGGGGCCTACGCCTTTGCCTGAGGACACACCGCCATGTTGTCGAAACAACAGCGCAAACAATTGCTCGACGTGGCCTGGCAATCGCTGCGCCACGGGCTGGCGCGCGGGCGGCCCACGACCCTGGACCCCGCCGCTTTCGATGACAGGCTTTCCTCACCCGGCGCCAGCTTCGTCACCCTGCGCCGCCATGGCCAACTGCGGGGTTGCATCGGCAGCCTGGAGGCGCACCGCCCGCTGGTGGTCGACGTGGCGGAAAATGCGTTTGCCGCCGCCTTCCGGGACCCCCGTTTTCCACCCCTGACCGAGGCGGAACTGGAGGGACTGACACTGGAAATCTCGGTGCTGGGACACCCGGAGGCCATGCACTTCACATCCGAGCAGGATCTGCTGCGCCAGTTGCGCCCGGGAATCGACGGCCTGATTCTCGAGGACCGCGGCCGCCGCGGCACCTTCCTGCCATCGGTGTGGGAGTCGCTGCCGCGGCCCGGTGACTTCCTGCGTCACCTGAAGCTCAAGGCCGGGCTGCCCGAAAACCACTGGTCGGACAGCCTGCGGGTATGGCGTTACAGCACCGAAAGCTTCGGTGACGAGGACTGAAGTCCTTCTATTCCTTCACGTACAGGCATTCGCCAGTGGAACCCGGCAGGCAGATCTTTTCGTTCACCCAGATGGCGTTGTCGAGTATCGCGCCACGCAGGTCCACGCCACGGATATCGGCGCCGCTGAGATTGGCATAGGAAAGATTGCTCTCGAACAGGCGCGCGCCACGCAGCTGGGCGCCGCGCAGGGTAGCGCCGACCAGGTTGGTGTGGGAAAGATCGCTGCGACTCAGGTCGGCCAGATCCAGGTTGGCGTATTCGAGCGCCGCGCCCCGCAGTTGCGCCCCGGACAAGCGCGCGAATTCCAGGCGTGCATTGCCAAGGCGGGCACCAATCAGACGGCTGTTCTCCAGCTTCACGCCGGACAGGTTGCAATGCCGCCAGTCGACACCGGGGCGCGGCGCGGCACTGCAATCCGGCGGCACCGATTCAGGTTCCACCTGTTCCAGCAGGAAGCTGAGCGCAAACCCCAGCACCACCGCCGCGGCAAAGGCCAGCGGGTAGCGGTACAGCCTGCCGTTGCGCGGCACCGCGTGCGCGACCTGGTGTTTCAGCGCACGGTGGCGCAGGAAATCACCGGGTTCGGCGCGCCGACGCTCGCGGCCGCTGCGCCGTTCCTTGACGGCGGCCGGCACATCGGGATTACGGTCACGGCGATCACCCGGCGCGCGCTCGTCCTCGCGCATGCGCGCCATCAGCAGCCGCTGCCGGTTTTCCTCGGTGGGCGGCAGTTTCATGACTTCGGGTATCAGGTCCGGGTAATCCCCGAACGGCGCCCAGCGTCCCCCGTCGGGACGCAGTTCGTCCGCGCCGCGGATACGCCCAAGCAGAATGTAGCGGCTGATCTGCCGTTCCGGGTAGGGTCCGCGCACCACGCCCTCGCGGCGTGTATACCAGAGAACCCGCCTGTTTTTGTTTGCAACCATCCTGTTTCCCGAACACCTCAGGCGACGCATTCACATCGCGCGCTGAATCATGCAGTATAGGTGCCAGTTTTACGCCACAGGCCTCTCCACATGGAAACTCCCGGCCCGACATCCGGCCGTCCAGCTCTCCCGGCCACCTCCTCCGCCGCCACAGCGCGCTGGCAGGTCGGGCAGTTGTTGCAGGCAACCGTGACCGCCAGCGAGGCCGGCAGGGTACTGCTCTCCATCGGTAATCGGCAGGTCAGCAGCGAGACTTCACTGCCGTTGGAAAAGGGACAACAACTGACCCTGCTGGTACGCAGCCTGGGACCCGTTCCGGAACTGCGCATTACCTCACTGCCCGGCTCCGCCTCCGGCAACGAACTCATCCGTACCCTGCTGCCGCGCCAGGACAGCCTGGCGCCCCTGCTGGCCAGCCTGGCGCAACTGGCCCGCACCCCGGCGGCTCCGGTTCCGCCGCTGGTGCGGGAACTGGTGCGCATGCTGATCCAGGGCCTGCCCGATACCCGCGCCGTCAGTCAGCCGCAGGGCCTGCGCCAGGCCATACAGCAATCCGGGCTGTTCCTGGAACGTCACCTGCTGGACCAGGCGGGCGGCAAACCGCAACCGGGGACAGCCCCCACACCGGTCGAAGCGGACTTCAAGGCCCGCCTGCTGCAACTGATACAGCGTTTGCGCAACTGGCCGGGGCAGCCCGACACCGGACCGGAAAACCGCGGCACGCGCCCCCCGCCGCGCGCGCCCGCGCCACCGGCCGGCGCGACGCCGACACCAGCACCGGCAACGACGGCAACGGCAACCCGGTCCGGCGCACCGGAAAGGGCGGCCAACGCGGCGCCTCCCGACGCCACACCCGTCCGTAACGCCGCTCCCGGCCGCGAACCGGCCCGGGCGGCCGGAAACGAGATTCTGCAACGGGCCACGCGCGCCCTGGCAGCCCCGCCGCCGGGTGGCGGTGGCAATACCCCCGGACCGGCAACGTCCGCGCCACCGGGTGCCACGGCTGTGCAAACGAGCGGTTCCACGGGTGTGGCCTCCGGTGCGTCGGCCACCGCAAGACCGGCGGCGACCGCGGCGCCCCCGCTGCCTGGCGCCACGCCAACCCCGCAGGCCGCCGCCGAAGCCACCCTGGACGTGCTCAACCGGCTGGGCAGGCTGCACCCGGACCTGCTACGGCAAGCCGAGGCGGCGCTGGCGCGTATCCAGTTGCACCAGCTCGCCAGCCAGCCCCGGGACGGCGACCGCGGCCTGCTGGAATGGCTGTTCGAACTGCCGGTACGCCGTGGCGACGAACTCGACCTGTGGTCGCTCCGCATCGCGCGTGAAGCGCCGGGGAAACGCGACACCGCACAACGCCAGGCGCCTCGATGGAGTGTGCAACTGGCCTTCGACCTGCCCGGACTGGGACCGGTGCAGGCGCAGGTCACCCTGCAGGGCGAACGGGTGTCGACCCGCTTCTGGCCCGGCAACGCGTCCGTGCTGCCGCTGTTCCGGGAACACCTCCAGGAACTGCAGGGCATGCTGAGCGCCGCGGGACTGGACGTCGGCGAACTGGACTGCCGGCCCGGGCCGATGCCGGCCGGCGCGAGACCACACCAGGCGCTGATCAGGGACAAGGCATGAACAAGGACCACACGTCACCGTTGCCGCTGGCCGTGGCCCTGCAATACGACGGGGAAAGCGCGCCGCGCGTCACCGCCAAGGGGCGCGACGCGGTAGCGGAGAGAATCGTTCAACTCGCCCGCCAGCACGGCATCCCTATACAGGAGAACCAGCCGCTGGCATCGCTGCTGGCCCACGTCGAGACTGGCGAGGAAATTCCCGAAGCACTGTACCTGGCGGTTGCCCAGGTCATTGCGTTTGCCTACTACCTGTCAGGAAAGGCCCCGGAGGGCGCGGAAGAATAAAGCAGAATAAAGCGCTCAGGCCGCCCCGCGCTGCATCATGATAAGCAGCTCGGCCTCGCCGCGGGTCAACCCGCAACTCTCGACCAGTTCTTCGACGCCGGCCCCGCGAGTAACGAGTTGAGTGGCCTGACTGTAGGGCCGGTCGCCTGCCGAACGCATCTCCAGTCCGTTCTGGCGCTCGATGAGGCGCTGCATCTGCTGTTCCATGCGCAACAGGTGTTCACCGGCGCCGACCGAAGCATTGCACAGGGCGGACAGTTCCTGTTCCAGCCGCTGGATTCGTTCCACGGCCTGGTCGTGACGCTCCTGCAGACGTTCGTGGCGACGCCGTGCGCGACGTGAGGCCAGCAACTGCCAGCACAGCATCACCAACAGGGTGGCGGACAGAACGGAACTCAGTGCGACAGACATGGCGTCACCTCAGGCATATTCGTCGATGTGGGGCTTGTCGTCGCGGCCGGGGGGACGCTTCTTCGGCTGCGGATCGCGATCACTGCCGGGCTTGCGCCGCGGTGCCCGGTTGCCCTGGCCGGGGCGTGCGCCCGGCTGCCCCGGAAGAATCCGGTAGGCCGGCGGCAGGCTCCCGATATCGCCCATGACCGCATGTCCGTGAAGCGCACCGGCACCGCCCCGTCAGAGGCTGGCCAGCTCGTCCCACTCCTCGTCCGTGAGCAGCTTGTTGAGATCGACCAGAATCAGCAGTTCGTTGTCGCGGCTGGCCACGCCCTGGATGTAGTTTGCGCTTTCGTCACTGCCGACATTGGGCGCCGACTCGACTTCGGACGCCGCGACGTCGACGACTTCGGCGACGCAGTCGACCAGCATGCCGACCACGTGGCGCTGGGTTTCGATGATCACCACGCGGGTGGAATCGGTCACCTCCGCCGTCGGCAGCCCCAGGCGGATGCGGGTGTCGATCACCGTCACCACATTGCCGCGCAGGTTGATGATACCGAGGACATAGTGCGGGGCACCGGGAACCGGGGCGATCTCCGTCACGCGCAGAACCTCCTGCACCTGCATGACGTTGATGCCGTATACCTCATCCGCCAGGCGGAAGGTAACCCATTGAATGACTTCGTCGTTTGAATTTGCCTTGGCAACCACGTTGGACATGTCCGAACCTCGTTCCTGTTTGCTCGTAACCGCGACGGCACGTCAAAAAACAGACGCCATCACCCTTACCCTGCATAAAAAGCAGGATTCATGCCATACCATCGGCCAACTGGCACACAAGTTCATCGATATCGAGCAATGCGCACATATGCTCGATGACGGTGCCCGCCAGCCAGCGGCGCTTGCCTGCGGCGCCGCGCCACTTGACCTGGTCGGCTTCCAGCTCGATCACGTCGCCGATCCGGGAGCAGGCCAGCGCCCAGCGTCCCTCGTCGATCATCACCAGGTGGGCGGAACGCTCGCGCGCATCGTCGCCGAGGGCCGCGGCGCGGTCCTGCGGCAACACGAAGCGCGCGGTATCCACCACCCGGGACTGCACGCCTTGGTAGAGCGTAATTCCCAGTTCCAGCGACGGACGGCCCGGCACGTCGACCAGCTCGTCGACGCGCGGGACCACGCCCTTGAGCCGCGCCAGCGGCACCGCCAGGGTCAGTCCCGCCACTTCGAACAACAGTGCCTGGAAACGGGTCCGCGCCCATTCCGGCGGCGAATCCGCGGGCGGCGGCGCCGGTTCCGGCGTTGTTTGCGGCGCCTGCGCCGGCGTTGGCTCAGGCTCCGCGATGAACGATTCGGCCGGCGCGACGCATTCGTCCGCAAGCAAGGCATCCAGGTAAGCGCCCAGCGCGAGCTGCTGTTCCAGCAAGGGGTCTGTGTCGGTACGCGTTTTCATCTTGCAACCACCTCCGGGAGCGCCGGCGACGACGCCAGCAACCAGCGCACCAGCGAAGCGTATGCCTCGGTGCCGCGCGCCGACGGGTTATACACGCTGATCGGAACGCCGGCGCGACTGGCCTCCCGGAACTGGGTGTCGACGGGAATGACACGCGACCACAACCGCTCACCGTGCTGGTCGCGCATGGCGCGCAGCGCATCGGTGGAAGCGCGGGTGCGGCGGTCGAAGAACGTCGGGATAATGGTGTAGTCCAGCGTGCGGCCACGCGAACGTCCGATCATTTGCAAGGTATGCAGCATGCGTTCAAGCCCCTTCAGGGCAAGAAACTCGGTCTGTACGGGAATCAGCAACTGCTGGCAGGCGGCGAGCGCGTTCACCATGAGGATGCCCAGCATCGGCGGGCAATCCATCAGCACATAGTCATAACGATCGGACAGCCGGTTCAGCGCCTCGGCGATCACCAGTCCCATGCCACCGCGCGCGCCAAGCTGCCGGTCGAGGGTTGCCATGGCGGTGGAAGCCGGCATCAGGCTCAGACCGTCCACGCCGGTGGGCTGCAGCAGCGGGTCGAGCGCGGCCAGCGACTGGCCGGCGGCCCTGGCGCTGAACAGCTTGTACACGCTGTACTCGATGCCGTCCGGGTCGAGACGGAAATACGATGTCATCGACCCCTGGGGGTCGAGGTCCAGCAACAGCACCCGCTGGCCCTGCTGCGCGAGAATCGCGCCGACGCTGACCACCGTGGTGGTCTTGCCGACACCACCCTTCTGGTTGGAAACGGTCCAGACCTTCATCGTGGCGCGCCCCCGCCGACGACCACGCGCTCCGCGTCACGCTCGGCCTGTATCTGGCCCGGCGACTGCTGAACCCGCTTGTCCGCTCCGGACATGATCACCAGCACCACGCGGCGGTTGCGGGCGCGGCCCTCCGGCGTATCGTTGCTGGCGACCGGCCGGTACTCGCCGTAACCAATGGCCGCCATGCGCTCCGGCCTGACACCCAGATCGGTAAACAGGCGCACCACGCTGGCGGCGCGGGCCGCCGACAGTTCCCAGTTGGAACGGAACTCGAAATTGTCGATGGGCACGTTGTCGGTAAAGCCCTCGACATGAATGGTATTGTTCAGCGGCGCCAGCTTTTCGGCCAGCTTGCGCAACACCGGCCTGGAGCCGGGCGACAATTCGGCGCTGCCGGAAGGAAACAGGATGCTGGATTTTATCTCCACCTCGATCCAGCGCTTGTCGCGACGCACGTCAATCAGTCCAGCGTCCACCAGGTCGGCCATGGAGCTCTCGATGGCATCCGCGAGCGCCAGCGAGGCCTCGTCGATGCGCCCCTCCTCGGCCCTGCGCCGCGCTTCCGCTTCGCGCGCGGCTTTCTCCTGCGCCTCCTTGAGCTTGCGTTCAAGCTGTTCGCGGATATCGCGCTCCGGCAATGGAACGTGAAACAACTCGATCACCGGCTTGGCGCGATCCATGGGGGTTTCGGACTGCAATGGCGAACGCAGCAACTTGCCAACCTGGATCGGGTCCAGGCTGCGCGCCGGATCCGCGAAGGCCGCCACCATCGAATCGGACAGCACCCGGTACTTGCCTTCGTTGACGGAGGAAATGGAATACATGACGACGAAAAACGCAAACAGCAGGGTAATGAAGTCCGCATAGGACACCAGCCACCTTTCGTGGTTCTCGTGTTCCTCTACGCGTTTCTTCCTGGCCATGCGTCGTGTCTCTCGATACTCGTAGCCGGAACCGGGGTGCATGCCTGCTCTCCCGGACCGCTACTGGTAATAGCCCTGCAGCTTGGTTTCGATATTGCGCGGGTTCTCGCCTTCGGCGATGGAAATCACGCCCTCCACGATCATCTCCCGGAACTGGCTCTGCGCGTGTACCTGACTCTTGAGCTTGTTGGCCATCGGCAGAAACAGCAGGTTGGCGAAACCCACGCCGTAGATGGTGGCCACGAAAGCCGTCGCGATGCCGCCGCCCAGCTTGGACGGATCGGCGAGGTTGTTCATCACGTGTATCAGTCCCATTACCGCGCCGATGATGCCGATGGTTGGACTGTAGCCACCCATGCCGTCGAACACCTTGGCGGCCTGGGTGTCCTGGTGTTCCTTGTTGTCGATCTCGACCTCGAGTATGGCGCGAATGACTTCCGGCTCACTGCCGTCCACCAGAAGCTGCAGACCCTTGCGCGCGAACGGATCGGTTTCTTCCTCGGCGATGGCCTCCAGCCCCAGTAGGCCCTCGCGGCGTGCGATATTGCTCCAGTTGACGATCTTCTCGGCCGCCTCCTCGGGCTGGAGCTTGACCGGAAACAACACCCACACGGAAATGCGCAGTGCGCGCGCGAAGGTGCGGATGGGTGTCTGCACCATGACCGCGCCCAGCGTGCCGCCGGCGACGATCACGAAGGCGGTCAACTGCATCAGGGACGACATGTGGCCGCCTTCCAGAACGTTGCCGCCCAGAATGGCGATCAGCGCCAGCAGGATGCCGATGACTGTCAGGAAGTCCATGGCCTAGTGTCCGGACACCTGGGCAATGGCGGGTCCGATATCGCGCAATGGCAGAACCTCGTCACTGAGCCCCGCCTCGGCGACGGCCATGGGCATGCCGTAGATCACGCTGCTGGCCTCGTCCTGCGTCCACACCGTGGCGCCGCGTGACTTCAGCGTGCGCGCACCCTCGCGGCCGTCGGCGCCCATGCCGGTCAGCACCACCGCCAGCGACTTGCCGGCATAGACATCCGCCACCGATTCGAAGGTAACATCGGCGCAAGGCCGGTAATGCAGTTTCGGATCCCCGTCCTCGATGACGACCCGGGTTTCGCCGCGCTGCTGTTGCAGCGTCATCTGCCGCCCGCCCGGTGCGATCAACACCCGTCCGGGTGCGAGAAGGTCACCGTCCTCTGCTTCCTTGACGCTCACCGCACACTGCTGGTCGAGGCGCTGGGCAAACGCCGGCGTGAAACTCGCCGGCATGTGCTGGACCACCAGCACCGGCAGACGGAAATCGCGTGGCAGACGCGTCAACACCTGCGCCAGCGCGACCGGCCCGCCGGTGGAACTGGCAATTGCCACCACCCCGTGCTGACCCGGCCGCACACGCCGCGCGGCCGGTGCGGCCGACGTGCGTGCCGCCGCGGCGCCCCCACCGGGCGTTGCGCGCGGGGCGCGTGGTCGCTGGCGGGCCACGGCGTGAATACGCCGCCGCAGCACCATCTTGGCCTGCTCCCGGTCCTTGGCGATATCCTCGAAACGCTTGGGGAGAAAATCGACGGCGCCGGCTTCCAGCGCGTCGAGCGTCGCCTGGGCGCCATCGTGAGTCAGGGAGGAGAACATCAGGATCGGCAGCGGACTGCGCCGCATGATATGCCGCACCGCGGTGATACCGTCCATGACCGGCATCTCGATATCCATGGTCACCACGTCGGGTTTCAGCGCCGCGACCTGCTCTATGGCCTGGCGGCCGTCAGCCGCGGTGCCAACCACTTCGATGCGGGCATCCGCCTCCAGTATTTCGACGATGCGCCGCCGGAAGAAACCGGAGTCATCGACTACCAGTACACGCGTTACCATGGACCCTTATCCCTGAATCCCGCGCTCCGGGGCGCGCTGTTGTTGACACGAATTCCCTGTGACGGCACTGTATTTTCTTCCTGGCAAAAACGGGCCACCCGGCCTCCCCTGACTACATGTGCCGCGCGTAGGCTTTCATCAGGCTGGGTACGTCCAGGATCAGTGCAATCCGCCCGTCGCCGGTGATCGTGGCGCCGGCGAAACCGGCCAGGCCTTGCAGAAAAGCGCCCAGCGGCTTGATCACGACCTCTTCCTGGCCGACCAGTTGCTCGACCACGAAACCGACGCGCTGGCTGCCAACGTGCACCACCACAACGTGGTTCACCATGTCCTCGCGTGGTTCGCCACCACCGTTAACCAGCCACTCGCGCAGGTAGAAAAGCGGCAGGGCCTTGTCGCGAACCATGATCACCAGTTGCCCGTCGACAATACTGGTACGGCCGGCGTCGAAATCGAAGATCTCGCTGACACTGCCCAGCGGCAGGGCAAACGGCTGGTCGCCCAGCTTGACCATCAGCGTCGGCATGATGGCGAGCGTCAAGGGCACGCGAATGGTCAGGCGGCTGCCCTTGCCCGGCTCGGAATCGATTTCCACACTGCCGTTGAGCTGCCCGATGCGGGTCTTGACCACGTCCATGCCGACACCGCGTCCGGACACGTCCGAAATCTCCTCCCTGGTGGAGAAGCCGGCCGCGAATATCAGGTTGAAACATTCCTTGTCGTCCAGGCGCGCCGCCGAATCGGCGTCCATGAGTCCCTTCTCGACCGCCTTTGCGCGCAACACCTCAGCATCCATGCCCTTGCCGTCGTCCTCGATGGACAGCAGGATGTGGTCACCCTCCTGTTCCGCGGCCAGCACCACCGTACCCTGGCGCGGCTTGCCGGCGGCTTCGCGTTCCTCCGGGCTCTCGATGCCGTGGTCCACGGCGTTGCGGACCAGGTGCACCAGCGGGTCGGCCAGCGCCTCCACCAGGTTCTTGTCGAGGTCGGTGTCCTCGCCCTGCATCTCCAGGTTCACTTCCTTGTTGAGGCTGCGGGCCAGATCACGCACCACGCGTGGGAAGCGTCCGAAGACCTTCTTGATCGGCTGCATGCGCGTCTTCATGACGGCGTTCTGCAGGTCCGCGGTCACCACGTCCAGGTTGGCGATGGCCTTGGAAACGTCTTCGTTGGCCAGCGACTCCTTCAGGTTGGACAGGCGATTGCGCGCCAGCACCAGCTCGCCAACCATGTTCATGATTTCGTCGAGGCGGCTGGTGTCGACCCGCACCGAGGTCTCGGACTTGCTGGCGGGCGGTGAAGCCGGTCGAGAGGCCGGCTTGCTGGCGGCCGGCTTCGGTGCGGGTTCCGGCTCGGCCGGGGTTTTCGAGGCGGGCGCGCTGTCCTGTTCCGGAGGCGCGGCGGGCGCGGAAGACGCGGCTGTGCCGGGCCCCTTGCCTTGACCGTGCAGCTCGTCCAGCAGAGCGTCGAATTCCTCTTCCGTGATCTCGTCACCGCCGGCGGCGGGCGCATCCGCCCCGTCTGATCCGGCGGCCGTTGCGGCTGGCGCGTTCGCCGCCGGCCCCTTGCCTTCGCCGTGCAACTGGTCGAGCAAGGCCTCGAATTCTTCCTCGGTGATATCGTCACCACCCACCGTCGTCTCGCCGTCGGCGGATTCAGCGCCGCCGGCCTGTTCCAGCATGGCCTCGAACTCGGCATCGGCATCGTCCCCGGCCGAGGCACCGGAAGGCTCTTCCCCGGCGGCGGGGGCTTCAGCAGTCGGGGCCGGAGCGGCTTCGCCCGCGGGCACGGCGAGTGCCTCCAGGGCAGTCAGCAACCCTCCATCGGCGGGCGTTGGCATCTCGCCGGACTGAACCTCGGCGAACATGCTGTTCACCACGTCCAGCACCTGCAACACGGTATCCATCAGTTCGCTGTCGACGGAGCGTTCCCCGTTGCGCAGCACGTTGAACACATCTTCGGCGCGGTGACAGACGTCCACCAGTCCATCCAGGCCAAGGAAGCTGGCGCCGCCCTTGATGGTATGAAAACTCCGGAATACGCCGTTGAGCATGTCCTTGTCGTCAGGACTCTGCTCCAGTTCGACCAGTTCCTCGTTCAGCCGCTCGAGTATCTCGCCGGCCTCGACCAGGAAGTCCTGGAGAATCTCGTCGTCGGTATCAAGACTCATAGTGCAATTCCCTCAAAATCCCAGACTGGACAGCAGATCGTCCACCTCGTCCTGGCCGTTCACCGATTCCCCGGCTGCGGCCACCCCGGGCACGGCCGGACCCACGCCCTGCATCATGTCGTCAGCGGATTTTGCTTCCTTGCGCGGCGCCCCGGCGTCGGGCTCGACACCACCGGACAGGCGCACCAGTTCTACCAGGTTGTCCTCGACCTCCTGCACCAGCGTGATCACGCGGCGCAGGATCTGTCCGGTCAGGTCCTGGAAATCCTGGGCCATCATGATGTCGGAGAGATCACTGTGGATATGTTCCGTGCTCTCCTTCGTGACGCCGAGAAATTCGTCGATCTGCTGACTGACCGCGCGAAATTCCTCGACATTCATTTCCTTGTTGCGGAAACGGTTCCATTTCTCGTGCAAACTGTCGGCACGGGCCTTGAGATCCTCGGAAATCGGCAGCGCATGTTCAATGGCGTTCAGTGTGCGGTTGGCCGAATCCTCGGTCATCTCGATCACGTGGTTCAGCCTGGCCTTGGCGTCGGGAATGTCCGACTCGGCGAGCGACTGCATGCGTTCGTCGAGCACGAAGCTGTTGATTGCGTCGTGCAACTGCCGCGTCATCTTGCCGAGTTCCTGGAACAGTGTCTGTTCGCGCATGCGACCGAGCTGTTCGATCAGGTGTTCCGCCTGCTCGGAATTGCCGGACTCCAGCTCGGCGACGAGCGCACGGGCATTTTCCAGCAGGCTGTTGTTTTCCAGTTTGCTCGCTGCTTCCATGCCCTTACCCCGCCGTGGCTTCGATACGTTCGAAAATCTTGTCGATCTTCTCCTTCAGGGTCACGGCGGTAAACGGCTTGACGATGTACCCGTTTACACCCGCCTGGGCCGCCTCGATGATCTGTTCGCGCTTGGACTCGGCCGTAACCATCAACACCGGCAGGGACGCCAGTTTCTCGTCCTGGCGCACCGCCTTGAGGAGGTCGATGCCGGTCATGCCTGGCATGTTCCAGTCGGTCACCAGGAAATCGAAATTGCCTCCCTGCAACATCGGCAAGGCCGTATTGCCGTCGTCGGCTTCCTGCGTGTTATTGAATCCCAGGTCACGCAACAGATTCTTGATGATGCGCCGCATCGTGGAAAAATCGTCCACGATGAGTATTTTCATATCAGTGTCCAAGGGTTCTCTCCCGTCTCACGCTGTTGACCATTTCCTGTTTCGGCAGCCAGTGGCGATTTCTGTACCCTACTTTCCGGTCCACTCGCCCATGCGGGCGCGCAGCCGGATCAGGGCCTGGCCGTGGATCTGGCAGACCCGCGACTCGCTGACGCCCAGAACCTCGCCGATCTCGCGCAGGTTCATTTCCTCGTCGTAGTACATGGCCATCACCAGGCGCTCGCGCTCCGGCAGGCCGGATATCGCCTGCGCCAGCGCGGCCTTGAAATCCGACTTGTGGAGGCTGTCCAGCGGTTCGTTGCGCGGCTCGCCGGAAACCGGTAGTGGCGCTTCCTCGCCGTTGACGCCGGCGTCGTCGATGCTGAACACGCGGCAGCCGGTGGCGTCCTGCAGAATGCGGTGGTACTCGTTGAGGTCGATACCGAGTTTTTCGGCCACTTCCACGTCGCGCGCGTCGCGCCCCTCGGTATTCTCGATCTCGCGCACCGCCTCGGCGACCTGGCGCGCCTTGCGGTGCACCGAGCGCGGCGTCCAGTCGGTGCGACGGATCTCGTCGAGCATGGCGCCGCGGATACGAATGCCGGCGTAGGTCTCGAAACTGGCGCCCTGGGTGGCGTCGTAGTTGCGCGAGGCCTCCAGCAGGCCGATCATGCCGGCCTGGATCAGGTCGTCGGCCTGCACGCTCGGCGGAAGGCGGCTCATCAGGTGATAGGCAATGCGCTTGACCAGGGCAGCGTGCTTGCTGACCAGATCGTCACTGTCGGAATCGGGGGTGGCGACGTACATAGCAGCTCCATTCATACCGGCATCTCCATGTGACCGTTGTGCGACTGGATCAGACGCTCGACAAAAAACTCAAGGTGTCCCCCAGCGGCACTCGGCACAGGCCATTTCTCGGTTTTCTGTGCAAGGTTCTTGAAAGCCATCGAAGCACGGCTGCGCGGGTAGGCCTGCACCACGGCACGCTGTTTCCTGACAGCCTTTTTCAGATACTCGTCGTGGGGAATCGCCCCCATGAACTCCAGCGTTACGTCGAGGTAACGGTCGGTAACCCGTGATATCTTGTTGAACAATTCCCTTCCCTCCTGGGCACTGTGTGCCTGATTCGCGAGCACCCGGAAGCGCTGTATGCCGTACTCGACATTCAGCACCTTGATGAGCGCGTAGGCATCCGTTATTGATGCGGGTTCGTCGCACACCACCACGACCACTTCCTGGGCGGCGCGGCTGAAACTGGTGACACTTTCATTGATACCGGCGGCGGTATCGATGATCAGCGTATCGACTTCGTGGTTGAGTTCGCTGAAGGCCCGGATAAGGCCGGCGTTCTCCATGGTGGACAGTTCGGCAAGGCGCTTCACGCCAGAGGAGGCCGGCACCACCATGATCCCGGAAGGACCGGGGATGATGATCTCCTCCAGGGTGCGCTCGCCGTCGATGACGTGAGACAGATTCTTTTCCGGGTGCAGTCCCAGCAACACGTCGATGTTGGCAAGACTCAGGTCGGCGTCGAGCAACATGACCTGCCGCCCGGCATCGGACATGGCCACGGCAAGATTGACCGACACGTTGGTCTTTCCAACACCGCCCTTGCCACTGGTGACCGCGATAACTCTTACTGGATTCGGTTGCGCCATACGTCGTAGCCCGGCTGCCTGATCGACCCGCATTTCAGACATGAACATTAGCCCGGAACCCTCCAAATGTTTCAGCCATGACGGATTCCGCCGGCAGTTCGTGATCCTGCGCGAGACGCGCGGCCTGCTGTATCAGTTCGTCGGCGCGCGCCACCTGCAGGTCTTCCGGCACGCGTTGTCCATTGGTGACAAAGCGCAGCGGCAGGCGCTGCTCGATGACCGCCGACAACACCCCGCCGAGGCTGGCGGCCTCGTCCAGCTTGGTCAGAATAGCGCCCTCCAGCGGCACGCCGGAGAAGGCGCGCACGGTTTCGGCCAGCACCGAGGTGTGCACCGTGGCCGACAACACCAAGAGAGTACGGATCGGAATGCCGGTGTCGGCGAGGGTCTCGAACTGCTCGGTAAGCCGCACGTCGCGCTGGCTCATGCCGGCGGTGTCGATCAGCACCAGTCGCTTGTCCGCCAGGCTGTTGAGGGTGGAACGCAGTTCGTTGTGATCGGACGCCACCTGCACCGGTATGCCGAGCAGACGGCCGTAGGTCATCAATTGCTCGTGGGCGCCGATGCGGTAGCTGTCGGTGGTGACCAGGGCGACATGACGCTGGCCATGGCGCAGCACGTAGCGCGCCGCCAGCTTCGCCACGCTGGTGGTCTTGCCCACCCCCGTGGAACCCACCAGCGCCACGATACCGCCCTCATCGAGAAAATCATGGTCGGCGACCGGCAGACTGGCGGCCAGCTCGGCCATCGCCAGTTGCCAGGCATGATCCTCGTCGCGGGCGTGCACGGTGGGTGCGGACACCCGCTCGACCAGCCCGTTGCTCAGTTCCATCGCGCCCAGACGACGCATCACCTCGGCGTGCAGGGGTTCGCGGCGTTTCATGTCGCCCCAGGCAAGATGGGCGAGCTGGTTCTCCAGCAGGCCGCGCAGTTGCCGGATCTCGTCGCGCATGGCGACAATCGACGGGTCCTGTGACCAGTCGACGCTCGGCGTGGCGGACTTGCGCGGCGCGGGCTCGTCCTGTTTCTGTTCGGTCACGCCGGCGTTGGCGGCATAGCTGGCCGCGCCGCGTGGCGCGGGCTCGGCGGTTTCAGGTGTTTCCGAGGCCGCTTCGGCCGCAGCGGCGGCCTCCGCAGGGGCCGGAGCCGCCGTGGCATTGGCGTCCAGCAGCGTGGCGTCGTAATCGACGGCGGCGATGATCTCGATGCCACCGTCCACCTTGCGATTGGACAGAATGACCGCGTCGGGTCCCTGCGCCTCGCGCACCAGGCGGATGGCCTGGCGCATGTCCGGTGCGAAAAACCGTTTCACCTTCATCCCTGCACCTCGCTATGGGGTCTCACCGTCGCTGTTGTCGTCAACTGCCTGGTATCCTCTGTCATGTCGCCGCACCACCTTGCTGAACGCCCAGTTCCGGCGTGTCGGTTCCGATGTTGGCAACAACCTTTATCTGCTTGTTGTCCGGTATCTCGTTGTAGGCCAGCACGTGCAGCATCGGAATGCTGTGCCGGACCAGTCTCGCCAGCCAGGCCCGGATCGCCGGTGTCACCAGCAGTACCGCCGGCTGGCCGGCCGCTTCCTGCCGCCTGGCGCTTTCCAGCAGCGACTGGTGCATTCGCTCGGCCAGGCCCGGCTCGATGCCGGCGCCGCCCTCCGCGAGGCCTTGAATCGAGGTTTGCAATATCTGTTCCAGTGTCGGATCAAGGGTGATGACCTGAAGCTCAGGCCCCATCCCATTGATATGCTGGACAATTGAGCGTCCGAGCGCGACGCGCACCGCCGCCGTCAAAGCGCCGGGATCTTGACTCCTTGCGCCGGCCTCGGCGAGCGCCTCGGCGATGGTGCGCATATCCTTGACGGGGATACGTTCCTCCAGCAGGTTCTGGAGCACCTTCAGGACCACGCCGATGGACAAGGTCTGCGGCACCAGGTCCTCGACCAGCTTGGGCGCGGATTTCGCCAGCACATCAAGCAGTTGCTGAACTTCTTCGTGACCGATCAACTCGTGCGCGTGGCTCTGCAGCAATTCGCTGAGATGGGTGGCGACCACGGTACTGGCGTCGACCACGGTGTAGCCGAGCGTCTGCGCGTTGTCGCGCTCCGAGGGTGCAATCCATACCGCTTCCAGTCCGAACGCCGGGTCGCGCGTCTCGATACCCTGCAGGGTGCCGAACACCCGTCCCGGATTGATGGCCAGTTCACGATCCGGGTAGATCTCGGCCTCACCGACCGGCACGCCCATCAACAGGATGCGATAGGCATTGGGATTCAGTTCCAGGTTGTCACGGATATGGACCGGCTGGATCAGGAAACCGAGTTCCTGGGACAGCTTCTTGCGCACGCCCTTGATGCGATCCATCATCTGACCACCCTGGGAACGGTCCACCAGCGGGATCAAGCGGTACCCCACTTCCAGGCCGATGATGTCCACCGGACCCACGTCTTCCCAACTGAGGTCACGCGCTTCCGGCGGCGTTTCCGATTCCACCGGCTCCGGCTCGGCCGGCATCAACTGCTGTTGTTGCTGCTTCCAGGAATAGTAGGCCCCGGCGCCGGCCGCCGCGCCCAGGCTCAGGAAAGCCACGTTGGGCATGCCGGGGATCAGGCCCATGAAGCCCATGATGCCGCCGACCACCGCCAGTACCATGGGGTTTCCGAACAACTGGCTCATTACCTGGTCCGACATCTCGTTCTCACCGGACACGCGGGTCACGATGATGGCCGTCGCGGAGGACAGCACCAGCGAAGGGATCTGCGCAACCAGTCCGTCGCCGATGGTCAGCAGGGTGTAGTTGCGCAGCGCGTCGGCAACCGGCAGGTCGAACTGCAGTGTACCGATGGCCAGGCCACCGACGATATTGATGAACAGGATCAGGATGCCGGCAATGGCATCGCCGCGCACGAACTTGGACGCACCGTCCATGGCGCCGTAGAAATCCGCCTCGCGGCTGATATCCTCGCGGCGGGCACGCGCCTCTTCCTGGGTGATCAGTCCGGCGTTGAGGTCGGCGTCGATGGCCATCTGCTTGCCCGGCATGGCATCAAGCGTGAAGCGCGCGCTGACCTCCGACACACGCCCCGCGCCCTTCGTGACCACCACGAAATTGATGATAACCAGTATCGAAAACACCACCAGACCCACGGCGTAGTTGCCGCCGACAACGAAATCACCGAAGGACTCGATCACCTTGCCGGCCGCGCCGGTGCCGGTGTGGCCGTTGAGCAGCACCACGCGGGTCGACGCCACGTTGAGCGCCAGCCTGAGCAGGGTGCTGACCAGCAGCACCGTGGGGAACACACCGAAGTCCAGCGGCCGCAGCGCGTACACGGTGACCATGAGGATGGCCAGCGACAGGGTGATATTGAAAGTAAAGAATATGTCGAGCGCGAACGGCGGCAGTGGCACGATCACCATGGCCAGCATCATGACCAGCAGGATGGGAGCGCCAAGCCCGCTGCGCGCGACGTCCCGCAGGGAAAGAGTTGCTGCTGCCTGAGTCGCCATCGTCATTCACCTTCTCTAGTTGGGTCGGGCGTCTGCCCGCCGTCATGGTTCGTGTCCCGGTCCGGTCCCTGGAAGAACTCTTCCGGCACCGGAATATCGTCCGGCTTCTGCGGCACCGGCCCTCCGTGCACGCTGGCCTTGAGCTGCATCACATAGGCCAGTATCTGCGCGACGGCGAGGTACAGGCCGCCGGGGACTTCCTGGTCGATCTCGGTGCTGTAATAGATGGCGCGCGCCAGCGGCGGCGCCTCGAACAGCGGCACCTTGTTGGCCACCGCCACGGTACGTATCTGGCTCGCGATCAGTTCGACACCCTTGGCCACCACGCGTGGCGCGGCCATCTTGTCGGGGTCGTAGCGCAAGGCCACCGCGTAGTGCGTCGGGTTGGTGATAATGACGTCGGCGTTCGGCACTTCGGCCATCATGCGGCGCTGCGCCACTTCGCGTTGCAGGGTGCGGATACGCGACTTCACCTCGGGCTTGCCTTCGGTGTTCTTGCTCTCGTCGCGCGTCTCCTGGCGCGTCATCTTGAGGTTCTTGGCGTGCTCCCAGAGCTGGAACGGCACATCGATGGCCGCGATCAGGGCCAGCGAGGCGCTGAGAATGATGAAGGAATGGGACAGGATGCGTCCGGTATGTACCAGACCGTTGCTCACCGATTCACGTCCCAGGCCCATCAGTTCCGGCAGGTAAGCGATCAGCAGCCAGGCGCCGACCCCGCCGATCAGCAGAAACTTCGCCAGCGCCTTGACCAGCTCCACCAGGCTGCGCACCGAAAACATGCGCTTGATACCGGAGACAGGGTTGAGTTTTTCGGGCTTGAAGGCCAGCGACTCGGCGCTGAAGTTCCAGCCGCCCAGCGCCGCCGGCGCGGCGACCGCGGTGACGATCATGATCAGCATGAACGGCAACAGCAGCCAGATACCATCATGAATGGACTTTTCCAGCAGGTCGATCATCTTCCAGTGATCGAAGGCCTGGTTGCGACTCAGCGACAGCCCCTGGGTCATGACCTCGCCCAGTTCAGCGATCATGGTGCCGCCCATCGATGCCAGCGCAAAGGACCCCATCAACAGCATGGCCATGGTGGTCAGTTCCCGCGAGCGTGGAATCTGGCCCTTGGTGCGCGCGTCCTCCTTTCGTTTGGGGGTCGCTTCTTCTGTTTTTTCCTGACCGTCTTCGTTCTCGGCCATGCTAGCGTCCTCCGCCGCCGAAAACGCTGACCGCGCCGAAGGCGCTGTCCAGCAGGTGTTGCATCTGAGGCAACAGGTTGGATATGGCGTACACCAGAACCACGAAACCGAGTGTCAGGGTGACCGGAAAACCGACGCCAAACACGTTCAGTTGCGGCGCCGAGCGGCTGACTACGCCAAAGGCGAGGTTGACCAGCAGAATGGACGCCACCGCCGGCAGGGCCACCATGATGGCGCCGGCGAACATGCGCGATCCCCACTCCGCGACGCTGCGGATTTCCTCCCGGGTGAGACTGTCGATGCCGATGGGCAGCGACTGGAAACTGTCGACCAGTACCCGGATCAGGGCCAGGTGCCCGTTCAGCGCCAGGAACAACAGCGTGGCCACCACCACGTAGTACTGGCCGATGACCGGAACATTGACGCCATTCTGCGGGTCGACCATCTGCGCGAAGCCCAGCCCCATGCCCATGGCGATGGTCTGTCCGGCGATGATCAGGGTGGCAAAGACCAGTTGCAGGCTGAAGCCGATGGCGAGGCCTATGATCATCTGGTGCACGGTCACCAGCACGCTGGCCGGCGACAGGGGATCGAGCGCCGGCACCTGGGGCAGGGTCGGGATCACCACCCAGGTCAGCAACAGGGCCAGCACCAGGCGCGACTTCACCGGCACCATGCGCGCGCCGAAGATCGGTGCGATGGCCAGCATCGCCGCGATGCGCACGAACGGCCAGACCAGGGTGGCGATCCAGGTGGAAATGTCGGCACTGGTGAACAGCATCGTGTCAGCGGTCTCAGCCGATCCGGTCGGGAATGCTGCTGATCATTTCGGTAGCGAAATCGATCAGGGCGTGCAGCAAGGAGGGGCCCGCGACCAGCAGGACGACAACCACCATGGCAAGCTTGGGCACGAAGGTGAGCGTCATTTCGTTGATCTGGGTGGCGGCCTGGATCATGCCGACCAGCAGGCCGACGACCAGCGCGGACAACAGCAGCGGCGCCGCCAGGGTCGCTGTTATCACCATGGTCCGGGTGCCGATTTCAATCACGGTTTCGGGTGTCATGTTTCTCTGCTCCGAATCAGACGACGAAACTCGCCGCCAGCGTGCCCATAATCAGCGACCAGCCGTCGATCAGCACGAACAGCATGATCTTGAACGGCAGGGAAATGATCATCGGCGACAACATCATCATGCCCATCGACATCAACAGGGTCGCGACCACCAGGTCGATGACCAGGAAGGGGATCAGCACCATGAAGCCGATCTGGAAGGCGGTCTTCAGTTCGCTGGTCACGAACGCCGGCATCAACAGGGTGAAGGGCACGTCGTCGGGGGTTTCGAATTCACCGGCGCGGGCGATGTCGGAAAACATCATCAGGTCCTCGTCGCGGGTCTGCGCCAGCATGAAACCCCGCAGCGGCGCGGCCGCCTTCTCCAGCGCCACCTGCGCCGGGATCTCCTCATCGAGGTAGGGCGACAAGGCATCGTCGTAGACCTGGTCGAGTACCGGCATCATGATGAACAGGCTCAGAAACAGGGCCAGCCCGATCAGCACCTGGTTGGACGGCGAGGCCTGGGTGCCCAGCGCCTGGCGCAGGATGCCGAGCACGATGAGAATGCGCACGAAGGATGTCATCATGAGCAGCGCCGCCGGCAACAGGCTCAGCGCGGTCATGAAAGCCAGCACCTGCAGGGTAACCGAGTAGGTCTCGCCTCCGTTGGCGGCCGGTTCCACCGTCAACGCGGCAAACCCGGGCGCGGCCGTGGCCAGCGAAGGCAGGCCGGCACACAACAGCAGTGCCAGTAACAGCCGAAACGTCACGGCTCACCTCCCTTTCCCATCATGCGGCCAAGCTGTTCGGCGAACTTGCCGCCGCCCGGCCGGGCCGCCGCTTCCAGAGGCTGGTCGAGAACGTGCAGGGTCTGGACCCGCCCCGGCGCCACGCCGACCAGCAGCTGGGTCTCGCCGACCTGCAACAGGACCACTCGCTCCCGGGAACCCATGGAAAGTCCGCCCAGCACTTTAAGGCCACCACCGGCAGCCATCTGGAACTTGCCGGTGCGCTTGAGCAGCCAGGCCAGGCCAAGCATGACCGCCAGCACCGCCAGCATGCCGAATGTCAGTTGCCACAGGTTGCTGACCGCCATCGGGTCGGTCACGGTGATCGCGGTCTCGCCCTCCTCCGCGCGAACGGAGTACTGGACCAGCAGGCCGGCGAGTGCCACGGCGCCCTGTTGTACGGGTCTGTGCATCGGCGCGTCCTACTTGAGTTTCTTGACCCGCTCGGCGGGACTGATCACGTCGGTGAGACGAATGCCGAATTTTTCGTTCACCACGACCACCTCGCCGTGCGCAACCAGGGTGCCGTTCACCAGTACATCCATGGGTTCGCCAGCCAGGCGGTCGAGTTCCACCACCGAGCCCTGATTCAGCTGCAGCAGGTTGCGGATACTGATGTGGGTACGGCCGATCTCCATGGAAATGGTGACCGGGATATCGAGGATGACATCGAGGTTGGCCTCGTCGCCCGCCGGTCCGCCCGACGTATCCTCCAGGCTGTCGAAAGCCGCGGCTTCGGAGGCCTCGGCCTCTCCGCCGCCGGCCTCGGCCACCGCCTGCTCGGCCATGGCCTCGGCCCAGTCGTCGGTGGCGCCGGATTCCTGGTTTTCAGTTTCTTCACTCATCGGATTCTCCTGCTTGCACGGTCACTGATCGATCCGATCAGGAATGATTTTCTTGACGATCTTGATGGCGCGGCTGCCGTTGTGAACGCCGAAACGGCCGCGGAAAATCGGGGTCTGCTCCGCCTCCAGTGTCACCAGTTCCGGCAGGTCGACGGGAATGACATCGCCGGCCTGAAGCTCGTTCAGCTCGCGCAGGGACAGAGTCGTTTCCAGCAGCGTGGACGTCAATTCGACCTTTGCTTCCTTCATCTCTTCGCGGATGGCGCGCGTCCAGCGTTCGTCGCAGTCGGAACGGTCACTCTGCACGCCGGCGTCCAACAGGTCGCGGATCGGTTCTACCATCGAGTAGGGCATGGTCACGTGCATGTCACCGCCACCACCGTCCAGCTCGACACGGAAGGTATTCACCACCACCACCTCGGTGGGACTGACGATATTGGCGAAGTGCGGATTGACCTCCGAGCCCTGGTACTCGAAAGCCACTTCCAGCACCGGTTTCCAGGCCTGCATCAGATCCTCGAAGGCGATTTCCAGCACCATGTTGATGACCCGCAGTTCCGTGGGGGTGAACTCGCGGCCCTCGATCTTGGTGTGGAAACGGCCGCCGCCGCCAAAGAAGTTGTCCACCAGCGCGAACACCAGCTTGGGTTCGAGCACGAACAGGGCCGTGCCACGCAAGGGCTTCACCCGGACCAGGTTGAGGCTGGTCGGCACGAACAGGCTGTGCACATACTCGGCGAACTTGAGCATCTGCACACCCGATACCGAAATCTCGCCGGCGCGGCGCAACATGTTGAACAGACTGATACGGAAATAACGCGCGAAACGCTCGTTGATCATCTCCAGCGTCGGCATGCGACCGCGAACGATGCGATCCTGGCTGGCGAAGTCGTAACCGCGGATCTCGCCTTCCGGAACCTCGTCGTCGGTCTCGGTCTCGACATCGCCGCCGGATACACCGTGCAGCAGCGCGTCGATTTCGTCCTGTGAGAGAAGATCGTTCACCGAAGCACCCTTACTGCATCACGAAGCTGGTGAAATACACGGCCTCGACACCGGGGTCGCCGGTTTCCGCCTTCAACACTTCCTGCACCGCGGCCAGGGTATCCTGGCGCAGTTTTTCCATGCCTTCGCGGGTATCGAGCTGAACCGGGTCCTGCGCTTTCAGCAGGAACACCAGGTTGTTGCGGATGGCCGGACGATGCTCCTTGATCTGCTCGACCATGGCCGGGTCGCGGGTTCCGACTTCCACGGTCACCTGCAGGAATCGCACGTCGGTATCGCCACTGAAGTTGACCACGAAAGGCGGATCCAGCGGCACGTAGGCCAGCGGTGCCTTCGGTTCCTTGGCCTTCTTGCCCTTCTTCGCCTTCTTGTCGGCCTTGCCGGCGGTTTCCTCCGCCACCACCTCGTCATCACCGCCGATCACGCCGGTCAGCACCAGTGTCGCGGCCGCCGATACGCCCAGCAGCAACACCACTGCCACGATGATAATGATCATTTTCTTGGAGCCCGATTTTGCTGCGGCCCCGCCGCCTTCTACATCGAGATCCAGATCGTCTTCCTTTGCCATGTGTGCATCCCCTTGATACGTTCAAGCAGAGGGGTAGCAAGACATATGCCACGGTCTGGAAGAAAAATAAAAGCTTTTATTACAGCGAGTTAGAGAATCTGTTTTCAGGTGCGCCGAAGTTTTGACTCAATCCCGGCGATATGGCCGCCGAAACCTTGGCTGGAGGACGGAAAAGGGATCAGTGCGCGGAACTCAGCAACCACTCGCGGAAACCGGCGTCCGGCAGCGGTTTGCTGATGTGGAAACCCTGCACCAGGTCGCAGCCCAGTTGCCGGAGCTGCTCGCGCACGCCCTGTGCCTCGACACCCTCGGCGATCACCTTGCAGTCGAGGTTGTGACCCAGCTCGATGATGGAACGCACGATGGCCGCGTCGCGCGGGTCGTTGGCCATGTCCTGCAGGAAGGACTGGTCGATTTTCAGCGTGTTGATGGGCAGACGCTTGAGATAGGACAGCGAGGAGTAACCGGTGCCGAAATCGTCGATGGCGATGGACACCCCGAGCTCGCTCAACTCGTCGAGAATTCGGGCGCCCAGTTCGAGGTCGGACATCAGGGTATCCTCGGTAATTTCCACCTCCAGCAGCGACCCCTCGACGCCAGCCTTGTCCAGAGCCTGACGGATACGGGAGATGAGGCCCGGCGACTGGAAGGAGCGCGCCGAGACATTGACCGAGATCGCCACCGGCCGTCCGTCGACCTTCCAGTGACGGCTGTGTTCCAGGGCGGTATCCAGCACCCAGTCGGTAATCGGCGAAATCATGCCGAGCTGTTCGGCCACGGCAATGAATCGTTTCGGCAACACCAGCCCCTGCTGTGGATGCTGCCAGCGCAACAAGGCCTCGGCGCCGCAGATACGGCCGCTGCTGAGGTCGATCTTGGGCTGGTAGTGCAGCTCGAATTCCTCGCGCTCCAGGGCGCCGTGGAGCTGCCCGGAGAACTGAAGATGTTCGCTCGCCGACACCTCGGTCTCGGTCTCGAAGAACAGGAACGGGGCGGAATTCCACTTGGCCCGGTACATGGCGCTGTCCGCGTGACTGGCCAGGGTATGTGAATCCTCTCCGTGCTGCGGGAACACCGCGATACCGATGGCGCTGCTCAGGCACAGTTCGCGCCCCTTGAAGGTGAACGGCGCGCTCAGCGAGTTCATCACCTCGCGCGCGACGCGCTCCGCGGCCTTCTCCGCGTCCTGCACCATCGGCAACACGATGCCGAACTCGTCACCGCCAAGCCGCGCCAGGGTGTCGGTGTCGCGCAGCACCTTCTGCACCCGCCCGGCGATCATCCTCAGCAACTGGTCCCCGGCTTCGTGGCCCAGGGTGTCGTTGTACATCTTGAACTGGTTGATATCCAGCACCATGACCGCCACCGAGGCGCCCGGGTTGCGGCGCGCCACCGCCAGCGCCGAGGCCAGCCGGTCGTACCACAGGGTGCGGTTGGCGAGGCCGGTCACTTCGTCCTGGGTGGAAAGCTGCTCCAGGCGTTCGCGGTCGGAGTGCAACTCGGTCACGTCCTCCATGAGGCAGTGCACGCGCAACACGCGGCCGCGCCGGTTGGCCGTGGGATAGAAGGCGAGCCGGTACCACCGGGCGCTGTCGTCCTCGCCACTGACCGGGATCTCCAGTTGCACCGCCGCGCCGTCGATAACCTGCTGCCAGGCCGTCAGCACGCGCTCGCGCTCGGAACCGGGAATGCGGTAGAAACAGGGAATAGGGGCTTCGAGGGTGTCCCCACAGAAGGCCTGGGTGCCGGGGCTGGCATAGGCGATGCGGTTGGCCTCGATATCCACCGTCCACAGGAGTTGTGGAATGCTGCCCAGCAGTTCTCCGGCCAGGTCCTGCTCGTGGCCGAGTTCGTCGCGCTGGTCGGTGAGCTGCTCCACCGCGGCACGCCAGTAACCCTCGCTGGTAATCGCCATGTCGCGGAATACGACCTTGATGAGGGCGCGTTCCAGCGCATCACGATCGTGGTGATCGATATCCGCCTCGCCGGCGATCAGTTCCTTGATATGGTCCACGAACAAGCGGTAGGCGCCCAGCGACCAGACCGGCTTGATGCCCCAGCGGTAATGCTCGCGCCCGACCTGCTCGCTGGCCGCTGCCGCCTTCTCGTCGATGTCGCCGTTCAGGAGTCCGAGCTGGTGTTCGAGTTGCGAGCGCACCAGCTCGCCGATATTGCCGCCCTGGCGCTCGTAGGCGTACAGAACATCGGCGATGTCCGGGTTGTCGAACATGTAGTTGTAGATCTTTTCGGCGAAACCCGCCGCGCCCTGCGCGAGGATGTCCTGGTACCGTTTGAGCACCAGCGCGTCTTCCTCGCTGAGATGGAGGACGTAATTGAATTCCTTTCCGAGAATCGGGTGGGAGGATTTCCTGCGTATCCCTCCCCGTGTCTCCTTCGGTTTTTTGCGCTTGTTCGTGGGCGTTGGCATTGCCAATTCCAGCATTGTTATAGTTGTACTACAACGCTATCACAGCCAAAGGGCAAGTACAATCAGCCTGTTAGGAAAAGAACCGGGATTTGTGGAGGAAATTTTCCGTTACCGGCCGCCGTTCAGGCGAACAGATCCAGACGCCCGCTCGGCAGGCGTGAATAAACCGGTGTTTCCAGTATGGATTCGGCCTCCCCGGCCGTGTCCGCCAGGCCCGGGGCCGCGGCGCCCCGCGCCGACCGGTGTTGCTCCGCCGCCGCCTGTTGTTCGGCAAACGACTGCCCCGACACGTCCACGTCGGTCAGTTCCACGCCCGCGCTGTCGAACATGTCGCGCAGCCTCGGCATTGCGGCCTCCAGGGCGTCGCGAACCACGCCGTGGGCGGCGCTGAAATGAACCATGGCCTGGTCGTTCTGGACCTGGATGCGCACTTCCATCGGACCCAGGTTGGCGGGGTTGAGGGTAATGTTCGCACGTTGCACGCCCTGGCTCGCCAGCCACTGGATACGCTCGCCCAACGCCTGGTCCCAGCCAGCCTGGTTGAACGGAACCGGGATGCTGGTTGTCGGCGGCGCGGCCGGGGCCGGCGCGGGCTGTGGCGGCGCCGCGGACAATGCGCCGAAACCGGAAGGCGGGACATCGCCGCGCTGAGCCGTGGTTTCCGGCGCGGCTCCCCGTGCGGCGCCGGCAGCAAGGCGCCGGAACAGGGCCACTGCCTCACTGAACGAGGCGTCGCGCTGGCCGGCGACGGGCTGCTGAGGCTGCGGGTCCCCGGCCAGCGCGCCATGTCTGACGCCCGCTGACGCGGGGAGACGGGTATCGTCGTCCGCATCAGCCCGGGCGGAAAGTTCAGCGGGTGATGGCGCACGGCCGCCGGCATCCTGGCCCGGGGTTGTCGAAACCTGCGCCAGACGCCCGCCGTCGCTGACGGATGCCGCTGCGACCATGGTCGACAGCTCGCGCAAGGCGTGACCGTCGATGGCGCCGGCAACCCGGGGATTGGCCTCGACAAACTGCTGGATCGCCAGCACGATGGCGTCACCGGCCTGCAAATCGGTGCCCTCGGTCAGGCGCTCCAGCCGCGCCGCAATATCATCAACGACTTCGCCGGGCTCCATCCCCTGTGTCCGGGCGGCTCCCAGCAGTTGCTGCAACAGCGGCAACAGCTTGCCTGCCTGCGGCAAACCCTGCAGCTCCAGCGGCAAGACCTCCCCTGCCCCCGCATCTGGCGGCGGCAGGGCGTCGAGGCTGCCGACAGCCTGTTGCAGGAGTACGCCGAATCCACCGCCCGGGTTTCCAGGTGACTGATTCAACGCGGAATTCATACCTTGTACAGGGGATGCATCAAGGCCAGGGGTGGCGCTGGAAAGAAGGTTCAGGGATGCATTCATCCGGGTGCTCCTGGTTCAACTGTCAGTAACTGACAGTCAATGGAGCAATGGTCGTGCCAGTTCCGGCTCAGCGCCGCCGATTGCCGGGACGCTGGGCGCGTTCGTCCTGTTCCTGTTGTTCGCGGCGGTCCTGTTCGCGCCGTTCCTCGCGCCGGTAGCGCTCGATGACCTTGTCGATCGCCTGGTGGTGACTGCGCGTGTCCACCCACTGCTGCCGGGTCTGCTCGTGCTGGTTCAGGTACTGGGCGATAATGGCCTCCTGCTGTCGGATGGCCTCGTTGAGGCGCGACAGGAACACCCGGTAGTCGCGCAAGCGGTTGGCGTCCAGCCCCTGGCCTCCGCTGGCGCGGAAGGATTCGGCGTACTGGTCGCGATAGCCGCGCAACTCTTCCAGCTTGGCGCGCTGGGCGTCGAGGTACTGCTGGCTTTCACCCAGTTTCTGTACCGCGGCCTGTTCGCGGGATTCCGCGACCCGGCGTACCGGCTGCATGCGTTTGGATCGGCTCATGGTGTACAAGACCACCTTCCTCAGTGTATCGGGTTGTCGGCCGTGGCGGCCTGGGCGTTAGCCTGAGTGGCGGCGCCGGCCGGCGGCACGCCCAGTGCCGTGGCCAGGCCGGCGAGGCTGTCGTTCCAGGCCACGCGCTCGTGCATGTGCTGTTGCAGGAATTCCGCCAGTTGCGGGTACAGGGCGATGGCCTCGTCCACCTTCGGGTCGCTGCCACTCTGGTAGGCGCCCACGTTGATGAGGTCACGGTTCTGCCGGTACATGGCGAACACCTGCTTGAAGCGGCGCGCGGCGGCGTCGTGCTCGGGCGCCACGATATCCACCATCACGCGGCTGATGGAAGCCTCGATGTCGATGGCCGGGTAGTGGCCGGCCTCGGCCAGTTCGCGCGACAACACCACGTGACCGTCGAGAATGGCGCGCGCGGCGTCGGCGATCGGGTCGTTCTGGTCGTCGCCTTCCGCCAGCACCGTGTAAAAGGCGGTGATGGAGCCGCCACGGTCGCCGGTACCGGCACGCTCCACCAGCTGCGGCAGCTTGGCGAACACCGACGGCGGATAACCCTTGGTGGCCGGTGGCTCGCCGATGGCCAGCGCCACCTCGCGCTGCGCCTGGGCAAAACGGGTCAGCGAATCCATGAGCAACAACACCTGTTTGCCCTGGTCGCGGAAGTGCTCGGCGATGCTGGTCGCCATCATCGCGCCGTGCATGCGCATCAGCGGCGTGGTATCGGCGGGTGTCGCCACCACCACCGAGCGCGCCAGTCCTTCCTCGCCGAGGATGTTCTGAACAAATTCCTTCACCTCGCGGCCTCGTTCACCGATCAGGCCGACCACGATCACGTCGGCGTTGGTATAGCGCGTCATCATGCCCAGCAATACACTCTTGCCGACGCCGGAACCCGCGAACAGCCCCATGCGCTGGCCGCGCCCCACACTCAGCAGGGCATTGATGGCGGCCACGCCAACATCCAGCGGCTCGCGGATGGGCGCGCGCGTGAGCGGGTTGATGGGGCGTCCGGTGAGCGGCGCCCGCGCCTCGTTGTGCAAGGGTCCCTTTCCGTCCAGGGGATGACCTGCGCCGTCGATGACGCGCCCGAGCAGTTGTTCGCCGACCGGCACCTCGCACACGCCGGGCGTGGGCACGACTTTCGCGTCCGGCCCCAATCCATGCAGTTCACCGATCGGCATCAGGTAAATGCGATCGTCGTGAAAGCCCACCACTTCGGCCTCGATCGGTTCTCCACCCGTGGTCTCGATCATGCAACGGCCACCAATACTGGCCTGGCAACCAACCGCTTCCAGGGTAAGGCCGACCATGCGCGTGAGCTTGCCGGCCACTACCAGCGACTGCGGCTGGCCCGCGCGCTCAAGATAGGGAGCGAGGCGTTGCTGCCAGATCGGGCTGCGCCGTGCCTGCGCCATCAGTCTTCGCCCCCCTCGGCATCGTCCCGGCGCATGCCACCGAGCGTGTTGGCGATGATGGCATTGAGCCTCGATTCCACGGTCGCGTCGATCTGTGAACTCTCGGTCAGCACCCGGCAGCCGCCGCGGCTCATCACCGGGTCTTCGACCACCTCGATGGCGCTGTCGTGGTCCTGCAAGGACAGCGCTTCGCGCACCAGCACGGCGTCGTCCGGGTGCAACGACAGGCGTACGTTGCGGGCCGCCAGCGGCAGCGCTCCCAGGGCCTCGCGCACCACGCCGATGACCTGGCCGGGATCGGCGCGCAGTTCCCGGCGCACCAGTTGCCGGGCAACGATCATCGCCAGTTCCGCCAGTTGCGCCTCGACGGCCTCGTCGAGTTCCTCGAACGGCCGGTCCAGGGCCTCCATCAGTTGTTCCAGCCGTTGCGCGCCCTCGCGGAATGCCTGCTCGCCGGCTTCGCGACCTTCCCGCAGCCCCTGCTCGAATCCTTCCTTGCGGGCCTGTTCCTGGATTTCCTCCAGTTGGCGCGCGGTCATGGGGGAGCCCGCGTCACTGGGCTCGCGCACCTCGGGCACGTGCCAGGCTTCGCAGCCATTCAGTTCATCGGCGCGGATAACCCTAGACAAACTGCTCTGCTCCCTTGCCACCCAGCGCGATCTCGCCGGACTCGGACATGCGCCGTGCAATGGCCAGAATTTCCTTCTGCGCGGCTTCGACCTCGCTGAGTCGGACCGGACCCTTGTTCTCCAGGTCGTCACGCATCATCTCGGCGGCGCGCTTGGACATGTTGGAGAAGATCTTCTCCTTCATGGCCTCGTCGGCGCCCTTGAGAGCCAGGATAAGGGTATCGGAGGATACCTCTCGCAACAGCGCCTGGATGCCGCGATCGTCGACGTCGACGAGGTTGTCGAACACGAACATCAGATCCTGGATCTGCTGGCCCAGTTCCGCGTCGGCATCCTTGATGGCTTCCATGATCTCGCCCTCGATCGAACTGTCGACGAAGTTGAGAATGTCGGCAGCGGCCTTGATGCCGCCTACACTGGAGGACTGCACATTCTGGTTGCCCGAGAACTGGCGTTCCAGGATCTCATCCAGTTCCTGCAACGCGGAGGGTTGCACGCCATCCAGCGTGGCGATGCGCAACAACACATCGTGACGGTTGCGCTCGGGGAAAAACTTGATGACCTCGGCCGCGTGGTCGTTGTCGAGGTAGGACAGTACGATCGCCTGTATCTGCGGGTGCTCGAGGCGGATCAGCTCCGCCACGGCGCGCGCGTCCATCCACTTCAGCGCTTCCAGACCCTTGGTGCTGCTGCCCAGCAGGATGCGGTCCATCAGGCCCTTGGCCTTGTCCTCGCCCAGGGCCTCAACCATGACCGTGCGGATGTAGTCCTCGGCGCCGACGCCCAGTGCGGTCTGTTCCTGCACCGCCTCGGTGAAACTCTCCAGCACGCCGGTTACCTGGTCGCGCGGCACATTGGTCATCGCCGCCATCGCGGCGCCAACCTTCTGCACCTCCTTGGGCCCCATGTGCTTCAACACCTGGGCCGCACTGTCCTCACCCAGCGTCAGCAACAACACCGCCGCGCGCTCGGTTCCGTTCAGCTTGCTTGCCGCCTCAGCCATCTTCGCTCACCCAGTTCTTGACGACCTGTGCGACCCGCTTGGGATCCTCGCTGACGACCCCTTTCGCGGTCTCCAGGTGTTGTTCGTAGCCCATCTGGGGCGCCGCCAGTTGCGGCTGCTGGGGGTTCGCCCCCGACAGGCTCAGCTGGTCCTGCCCTCCCTCTGGCGCGCCCGCGCCCCCTTCGGCGCCGGCCGTGGCCAGCGCCGCCTGCTGCATGGCGGCAGCCTCGGCGCCTTTCTCGGCCAGGCTGCGCATCACCGGCTTGAGCACGCCGAACACCACGATCAGCAGTCCCAGCGCGCCCACCGCCTGCTTGACGACATCCCAGATCCAGGGCTGCTCGAGCAACGAGGCTTCCGGCACTTCCTCCGGTTCCTCCGGCGGGATGAAGGAGACATTGATCACGTTGACGGAGTCGCCGCGTTTCTCGTCGAAACCGACGGACTCCTTGATCAGGTTGGTGAAACGGTCGAGTTCGGCCTGCTCCCAGGGTTTGCTGACCAGTTCCTCGTTTTCATCCAGTTCCTGCTTGTTGTCGATGACCACCGCGATCGACAGACGGCGGATGTTGCCGCTCGCAAGCCGCGTGTGACTGATGGTCTTGTCCAGTTCGTAGTTGCGCACACTGCGCTTGCTGGAATTGCCGGTCGCCGCGCCCTTGCCACCAGCGGCATCGGGGGCGCCGGGATCCTGCAACGTCGCCGGCCCGGGCGGCTGGTTGGAGAGCGCGCCCGGGATCCCCGAGGCCGCACCCCCGGACGCATCGCCGCTGATGTCCTCACTGACCTGCTCGCTGCGCAGGGCCGGGCTGTCGGGGTCGTAGGTTTCGCTGGTGCGCTCGGTGACGGTGAAATCCAGGTCGGCGTTGACATTGGTGCGCACCTTGCCCGCGCCAACGATCGGCTCCAGCAGGTTGCGGATGCGGTCGGTGTAGATGGCCTCCAGCTTGCGGTTGTAGGCAAACTGGCTGGAACTCGGCGCCAGCCCGTCGCTGTCGGAGCCGTTGCTGAGCAGGTTCCCGCGCTGGTCGACGATGGTCACCTTCTTCGGGTCAAGGTGTGGAACGCTGGACGACACCAGGTGCACGATGGCGGTGATCTGTTCCTCGTCAAGCGAGCGGCCGGAATACAGATCGACCATCACCGAAGCGGTGGGGTCCGCGCGGTCACGCAGGAACACCGAACGCTTGGGAATGGCAAGGTGTACCCGCGCGGACTCGACGTTGCGCAAGGTGGCAATGGTCCGGCTCAGTTCGCCTTCCAGGGCGTGCTGGTAGCGCGCTGTCTCGATGAACTGGCTGGTACCGAAGCCCTGGTCCTTCTGCAGAATCTCGAAGCCCATGGAGCCGCCGCCGGGCAGTCCATCCTTGGCCAGTTCCATGCGCGCATCGCGCACCCGGTTGGCGGCCACCATGACCGCGCCGGTATTCTGGTCGATTTCGTAGGCGATACCGGTCTTCTTAAGCGCCTCGACCACTTCCGCCGCGTCCTTGTTGCTGAGGCCCGCGTACAGAACGGTATAGTTCGGCTCCTGCGACCACAGCACCACCGCGACGCCCAGCGCGACGCTCGCCGCCAGCCCGATCATCAGGCCGATCTGGCGCAACGCCGGTAGCCCCTGGAAGCCCTGTACCGTTTCCTGTTTAACCAATGCCATAATCGTTCCCCAGCCTCATCAAACCTGCATGCCCATGATTTCCTTGTACGCCGACACCAGCCGGTTGCGCACCTCTGTCATGGCCTGGAAAGCGACGCCGGCTTTCTGCAGCGCCACCATCACCTCGGCGACATCCACATTGGGGTCGCCGGCGCTGAACGCCGCGGACAACTTGCCAGCGGTCTGCTGCATGCTGTTGACCTCATCGACGGACTGTTTCAGCAGCGAGGCGAAATCGCCCTGCAGCTGCTGCGTGGCGCCCACTTCCGCCGGTGACGCCTGAGCGGCCGCCGCCAGACGCCGCATTTCCGCCAGAACCTGATCGACATTGCTGATTGTGCTCATGGGAAATCCTCCTAGGCCGGAACGGCAATACCCTGCTCGCGCATGCGCGCCAGCTTGTAACGCAGTGTGCGGGGACTGATGCCCAGGCGTTCGGCGGCGGCCTTGCGGCTGCCCCGGTCACGGCGCAGGGCGTCCAGAATCAGTTCGAATTCGCGCGACTTTAGATCATCGCCGAGGCCTTCGCCGGCCGGGGCCGGCGCGGCGGCGGGCTGTGCCTCCGCTTCAGCCACGCCAGCGCTGTCCGCCTCGAAACACAGTCCCTCGACCTCGATCTGGTCACCGTTCAAAAGGATCAGCGCACGCTGTATGACATTGTCGAGTTCGCGAACGTTGCCCGGCCAGTTGTGTGCCAGCAGCGCCTGCTGGGCATCCCGGGACAGGTGCGGAACACTGCGGCCTTCCGGGCAGTACTTGCGGATCAGGCGGTTTGCCAGCGGCAGGATATCGGCCTGGCGCTCGCGCAATGGCGTGACGTGCAGCGGAAAAACATTGAGCCGGTAGAACAGGTCCTCGCGGAAACGACCGGCGGCAACCTCCTCGCGCATGTTGCGGTTGGTGGTGGCCAGCACGCGAACGTCCAGCGGTATCACCTCGCGTCCACCCAGCCGCTCGACCTCGCGCTCCTGCAGCACGCGCAGCAGCTTGGCCTGCAGCCCCAGATCCATTTCCGAAATCTCGTCCAGCAACAGGGTGCCGCCCTGCGCCTGCTCGAACTTGCCGGCACGCGCCTGGTAGGCACCCGTGAATGCGCCCTTCTCATAGCCGAACAGCGACGCTTCCAGCATGTTTTCCGGAATCGCCGCGCAGTTGATGGCCACGAAGGGACCACCGGCGCGCGACGAGTTGTCGTGGATCAGCCGCGCGAACACTTCCTTGCCGGCACCGGACTCGCCGCTGATCATTACCGTGGCGTCGGTGGCGGCAACCCGTTTGGCAAGCGCGGTCAGCTTGCGGGTCGCCGGATCCTCTGCCACCACGCCGGGGTCGGCGTCGGTCTCCGGCAGGTAGCGGCGCAGCATCTCCACAAGCACCTCGGCGTCGAACGGTTTCACCAGGTAATCGGCAGCGCCGGCGCGCATCGATTCCACCGCCTTCTCGATGGTGCCGTAGGCGGTCATCAGCACCACCGGCAGTTCCGGTACCGTGGCCTTCAGCTTGTTCAGCAGCGTGTGTCCGTCCATGCCGTCCATCTGCACGTCGCTGACCACCAGGCTGACATCGCTCTCGGCGACGATCTTCAGCGCCTGCTGTCCGTCCGCCGCACAGGCGGCGGAAAAACCGGCCAGTTCGACGGTGGCGCACAGGGCGTCACGCAGTTGTGGGTCGTCTTCAACGATAAGGACTCGCGCTTCGGTCATTACACACACCTCGAAAGGGCAACATCTGCCTTTTGTTGTTTGTTGGTCATCGCGCTGGGCAACTGCCGCTCGACACGCTGCAGGGGCAGCCGCACCAGGAAACGGGCGCCGTTCGTACAGTCAGGGTCGACATCGACAGTGCCCTGGTGCGCGGCGATGACGGCGCGCACCACGGCCAGGCCGAGCCCCGTCCCGTTGGCGCGCGTGGTAAAGAAGGGCTCGAAAATCTGTTCGTGCAACTCGCCGGGGATACCCGGGCCGTTGTCCTGCAGGACCAGTTCCAGGCGATCGCCGTCGACGCGCAGCGACCAGCGCAATTCGACGCCTTCGCCTCCGGCGTTGAGCGCGTTGCTGGCAAGATTGGTCAGCACGCTGACCAGCACCTCGCGCTGCGCGCTGGTTTCGGGAATCCCGCCTTCGCAATCCACTGTCCAGGCTGCGCCCTGCGCCTCAATCTGCGGCAGCAGGGACTGGCGCACCTGCTCCAGCAGTTCCGGCAGCCACACCTGTTCCTCGCCGCCTGAACGGCTGTCACGGGCGAACGCCAGCATGTCGTTGACCATGTGATCGAGATGGCGGAGACCGGTCAGCAGGCGGTCGACGAAACAATCGTGCTGGGCGGCGGGCAGATTGCCCTGGCGGAGTTGCGAGGCATAGAGCAAGGCGGTGGAGAGCGGGGTGCGGATCTGGTGCGCCAGGCGGGCGGTCATCTGCCCCATGCTGGACAGGCGCCGGGTCCGGGCCACTTCGTCCTGGAGGACGCGAATCTCGTCGAGCAGACGGGCTCGCTCGTCCCGCGCCAGCGACAACTCGTCGGTCAGCGAGGCAACCTGATGCTGCAGGGCGCGATAGGAGCCGGCGAGCTGCTCCGAAACCTCGTTGAACAGCGCGAAGGCATCCTGAAGTTGCTGTTGACTGGCGGCCGACTGGCTCATTAGATGGACCTGCTCCTGATGCGTTGTCTGGCGGCGCTCTGGCGCCCACCAGCTACAAAGCAAGGAGTATGCCCAAACTGTGAAGTACTGCTAGATCAGATGGTTAGGAAACCCACCCTCGGAAGACGTCAAACTCCCGGCGCACTGTCCGAGCGTTGCAGACCGTATTTGCGCAACTTCTCCACCAGCGTGGTACGGCGCATGCCAAGCCGCTTGGCGGCCTGGGCCACCACGCCATTGGCATCGTCCAGCGCCTGCTTGATAAAACCGACCTCCAGGTTGCTAAGATGCTCCTTGAGGTCCAGACCGTTACGCGGCAGACGCGGTTCGGCTTCCGTCATGCAGGGCACGGGCTGAGCGGCCTGGGCGGCCAGCACTTCCTCGTCGATGCGCACCCGGTCACCCCCGCTGCCGTCGAGCTGGAACTTCTCGGGAAGATCACCGACGTCGACCACGCCGAAGGGATAGAGGATGGCCAGCCGTTCGACGAGGTTGGCGAGTTCACGGACATTGCCGGGCCAGTTGTACTGGCACAGGGCCAGAATGGCGCCCTGTGTAAGGCGCACCGAACCGCGCTTCTCGTGCTCGATGCGGCGAATCAGCTCATTGACCAGCAGGGGAATGTCCTCGACGCGCTCGCGCAGCGGCGGCATCTCGATCGGGAACACGTTGAGGCGATAGAACAGGTCTTCGCGGAAAGAGCCATCGCCGATCGCCTTCTCCAGGTCACGGTGGGTGGCGGCGATGATGCGCACGTCGGCCTTGATGCTCTTGTTGCTGCCAACCCGCTCGAAGGTACGCTCCTGCAACACGCGCAGCAGCTTGACCTGCATGTTGAGGCTCATGTCGCCGATCTCGTCGAGGAACAGGGTGCCGCCCTCGGCCAGTTCGAAACGGCCCTGGCGGGCGCTGATGGCGCCGGTGAAGGCGCCCTTTTCGTGCCCGAACAGTTCGGATTCAAGCAGGTCCCCGGGGATGGCGCCGCAGTTTACCGGCACGAAAGCACTGTCGCGGCGCGCGGAATAGTAATGGAGGTTGCGCGCCACCACTTCCTTGCCGGTGCCGGACTCGCCCAGAATCAGCACGTTGGCGTCGGACTTGGCGACCTGCTGGATCATGCGCCGCACCATCTGCACGGAACGGCTGGTACCCACCAAGCTGCGGAACAGATCGACCGGACGCTGCTGGGCATTGTCCGCCTGGGTTTCGCGGTAGACTTCCGCCTGGTGCAGCGCGCTGGTCAGCTGTGTGTAGTGTACCGGCATCTCCACCCGGCCGAGGATGCAGGAACTGGGCTCGATGGCCACGGTCGGTTCACGGTGTTTCTCGGTCAGCAGGAAAATCGGCAGGTGCTCGTCGAAATCGTGAATTTCCTTGAGCAGCTTCTGCAGCGCCTTTTCGTTCTTGCAGCTGCCAACCAGAACCGCGAGGATATCCCGGGAATCGTCGATATTGTTCTTCCAGCCACTGCAATCCGAGGCCAGGTCCGGCTCATAATTGATGAAACGCAGCACCGATTCGAGTTCGCGGCCACGATCGGCGTCTGCCTCGATGATAAGAACCTTGGGTTCGCTGATTGACACCTGAGTTTCCCCCTCGACCTGGACTTGTCCCGGTCCGGCTGGCGTTGATTTTTGATCGAAAAACTTGGACTGCCCCAAAGTTAAGCACTCCAGAGGCCAAATGTCAAAAAATTGTCGTACAGCGGCCAGGGCTCGGGTATGTTCGCTACCCGTTTGTATTTTCGAGGGAAAGTATGAAAAACCGGGAAATGAAGGACGCTGGCGCGGAATCAGCGTGCGTGACTGCGGTAGGCGCTGGTCGCCGCGCGACCGCGGTTATGCACCTGTATCTGCTCCTGCAACGCCTCGGAACTCCGTTTTCCAAGCTCGGTAACTTCCTGGTTGAGCTTGAGAATTTCCTTGATGGCGGCGGCCACCTCGGGCGCCTCGCGGGCGCCGACGGGCCGGCTGAAGTATTCCATAACGAACTGTTTGCGGCGCGCTTCCAGTTCTGCCACCTTCGCCCATTCGCTGTCGCGGGCGGTATTCAGCATGTCCCTGCTGAGATCGACGATATCCATGAGTTTCCGACGGCGGGTGGTTTCCATGATGGGCATATGTCCGTTCCGGTAGTCAGGCGGCGGGGGAATGCCGGGCAGCGGGGTGGGTGGCGATGGCGTCCCAGGCTTCCTTGATTTCCCTGAGCAGGTCCGACACCTCGTCCAGTATTGCAGGGTCGTTGTCACGGTTGGCCTCGACCAGGCGGCGCGCCATGTAGATATACAGGTCTTCGAGGTTACGCGCGATCTCGCCGCCCTTCTCGTGGTCCAGGCTGGACTTCAAGCCCTCCAGAATGGAGATCGCCGACCCGATCTGCTGGCCCTTGTCGCGGATCTCGCCGCGTTCCATGAAACCCTTGGCCGCCGCGATCTTGCCCAGCGCGCCTTCCAGCAACATCTGGATCAGTCGGTGCGGACTGGCGGACTCGATGGCTGTCTCCACGGCATTCTGGCTGTACTGGTTGAGGGCGTTTCGCACGTTTCCAAAGCTCATTCCTGTTTCCTCGTATGGTCCGCGTTGTGCTGGATCAAGTATCCATTCCGTTTATTTCAGTTTCAGTTCCGGCAGAGTCGCAAGTTGCTGGGTCAGAAAGGCGCTCGTACCGTTCAGTTGTCCCATCAGCGTGTCCAGCGCCGTGAACTGGTCGAGCAGACGCTGTTCGCGCAGCTCGAGCCGGTATTCCATGTCCTGTATGCGCTGCGAACTGGTGTCGATGCGCGCATTGAGTCCGTCCTGCCTGGCATCGATCAGACCGCTGGACTGCACGAAGTTGCTGATCAGGCTGTCCAGGCGGAACAGGTAACCCTGGTTGTCGTTGGCAAACATGTCGGCAAGACCGGCAAAGTCGGTGTTCACCGCTTTCTCCAGCGCCGTTGCGTCCAGGGACAGCGTACCGTCGCGCTGGATGGACACCCCGACCTCGGAGAGGTAGGAATAGCTGCCCGTCAGGCCGGTGGGCGGCGTATTGAATACGTCGCGCACCTGGTTTTCGATACTGCGCAAGGTGTTGTCGGCCTCCAGGTCGTCGCCCTCCCCGGACAGGTCGTCGAAGACCTTGTTCAGTTCGTTGAAGGCATCGACGAAGGTCTGTATGGATTCCTTGACGCCGTCGATGTCGCGGCTCACGGTGAGCTGGTCCGGGGTGGTGGTTTCCGACAGCAACGTCAGCGTGACGCCGGAAATGGCGTCGTTGATCACGTTGCCGGAGCGAGTGACAGTGTACAGGCCGTCCACCAGTATCTCGGCGTCGAGCTGGGCCGGGTTGTTGATGTCGGTCAGCCCGAGATCGGTACCGACAGTGCCCGTCGAGGTAATGCTGATGGCGTTGGCGTTGCCCGTTTCCGTGGAGGTCAGCACCAGACGGTGGCTGCCGCTGTTCTCGCTGACAATGCTGGCGGAAACGCCGGTATTGTCCGGCGCATCGTTGATGGCGTCACGCAAGGCCGACAGGGTGAGGCCGCCGGCGTTGACCGTGAACGCATTGCCGTTCACGGTAAAGGTCATCTGGTCGCCGGCGGTACCGAGCGTGGTGGTGCCGGTATCCGCAATCGCGAGTGAACCCATCTTGTGGGACTCGGCGAGATTGACGACCTGGATACTGTTGAAGCCAATGGCCGCGGTACTGTCCGCGGTGGCGGTGAAGGCGGCCTCGTTGGAGGACTCCGCCTTGTAGACCTCGAAGGACGAAACCGTCTTGAGATCCTTGAAACTGGTCTGGAAGGTGGAAAGCGCGCTCTTCAGCTTTCCGAAGGCGCTCAACTGGGATTCGAGATCCTGCTTGTCGGCCTCGAGACGATTGAGCGGCGCACGCTCGATCGACATCAACTGGTCGACGATGGACTGCACATCCAGTCCGGATCCCACTCCAGGGGCGGTAATCATGCCGGAACCTCGCTCAGTAATTCAGTAGCATGTCTGCTACAAAGCAAAAGCGATGCCAGCTCAGGCCTGCTCACGAAGAATCAGGCTCTCCGGTGAATCGAGGTGCTGCGCGATGCGCAAGGTCTCCTCGGACGGAATCTGGCGAATCACTTCTTGTGTTTCAGAATCAACAACTTTCACAACCAGGCGATCGCTTTCCTTGTCGATGCTGAACTGAAGGTCGCGCTGAAAATTCTGTACGAAATCGGTAATGCGACTGACGGCCGATTCGACACTCGCGGGCGCCGCGTCTTCCCGGGCGGCAGCAGGCGGCAAATCCTCTCCACCGGCGGTCTTTTCATTCCGCTGCGGCTGCGCGGCTGCTTCATCCTTTCCCACCGCCGTGGCCTTTGCCACTGCCCTGGCGGCTGGCTCCTGCGCGTGGGGCACGGAGGGGACAGGCCGCGCGGGACGATACAACGCTGCCGTTTCGATCGAGGCGGTTGTCAAATTGCTGTCACTGGACATATGTCACCTGTTGTCTGAAAGCCGGAATGGGCGGGGCATCCCTGCCACCACCCGTCCCTGGTACATCGGTACTGCTACGAACTTACTGGAGCAGTGACAATGCGGTCTGCGGCAGGGTGTTGGCCTGGGCCAGCATGGCCGTGCCCGCCTGCTGCAGTATCTGCGCGCGTGTCAGGTTTGCCGTCTCCGCCGCGAAGTCCGTGTCCTGGATACGACTTCTTGCCGCCGAGAGGTTCTCCGCGTAGTTGGTCAGGTTGACCACCACGGACTCAAAGCGGTTCTGCACCGCACCGAAGGTGGCGCGCTTGCTCGACACGAAGTCGATGCCGGTGGTGGCGCTGTCGATGCCGGCAATGGCGGCAGACGCGGCCGCGGCAGTGCTGACGTCGATGGTGCCGGTGGCGGTCAGGTCGGCGCTGTATGCGGTCAGACCGGTCAGGTCCACGCCGGACACGGTGATCTGCTGATCGGAGTTGCCATCCTGGCCAATCTGGAAGGTCAGCGAAGTGGTCGAACCGTCGAGCAGCTTCTTGCCATTAAACTCGGTGGTGGTGACGATACGCGAGATTTCCTGCGTAAGCTGGTCGACCTCGGCCTGCAGACCGCTGCGGTCCTCGACCGTGGCGTTGGAGGACTGCACGGCGATCTCACGGATACGCTGCAGGGCGCTCTGCACCTGGTCCATGGCGCCTTCACCGGTCTGTGCAAGGGAAATGCCATCCTGGGCATTACGTACCGCCTGGTTCAGGCCGCGGATATCCGCGGTCATTTTCTGGATACTGAACAGGCCGGCCGCATCGTCCTTGGCGCTGTTGACGCGGATACCGGTGGACAGACGCTGCAGGGAAGTCTGCAGGTCGCCCTGGGACGAGGCGAGGTTACGCTGTGCGTTCAGAGAAGCAATATTGGTATTGATCGTTAATGCCATGATGGACACTCCTGATTACTGGGGACGAAGATCCGCTGGAAGTGCGGTGTCGTTCGTCCTGACTATGCCTAGCGGATATACCAGCCGTCTGGTATTCACCGCTTCCAGTATTGTTAGCGTTCGGGCCATTGCAAACTTTAGCGCCCTGCCCGCTTATTTCAGAAGACATGGTTTTATAACGAAAAACAGCCTATTGCACGGCAACGGGGCCATTCCTGGCGAAGTCATGCGGTGGCATTTCCCACGGACCGGCAGTCGGGTGCGACCGGTTCGCCGGACAAGGCGTCCGCCCACAGGTCCAGGTGGCGCCGCAGAAAACCGTGGGTCCGCACCCAGTCACGCAGCTGCTCGCCCTCGGCGCGGGCGGCCTCGGGATCGTGGGCCCGTTCGAGGATGGCGTTGATCCAGGCACGCGGCTGGTTGTGCACGCGACACAGCGGCGCATTGCGGTAGGGCGCAATATCGCTTGCCACTACCGGCCAGGCGAGCGCGCCATACTCCAGAATGCGCAGATTACTCTTGCACTCGTTGAAACGATTCAGCTCCAGCGGTGCGACGGCGACATCAAGGTTCAGGCTTGCCAGCTTGCCGGGGTAGTCCAGGAAGCTTACCGGGTCGTGGTATTCCCGGACGTAGGGACGCAGGAAATCCGGGCACATGCCAAAGAAGATCCAGTCGACCTGGTCAGAGGTTTCCCGGACAACCTCTTCCAGCAGTTCCAGGTCACCGAGATGCTGCTGCGCTCCCGCCCAGCCAACCCTGGGCCTGCCGGACTGACCAGGCTGCGAACGCAGCTCGCCCCATACCGACTCGTCGAGGTGGTTCGGCACGACACGGATATCGGCGGCCATGTCGGCCAGGGCCTCGGCCAGTGGTTCGGTGCTCACCACCACGCGATCGGCGATATCGAGGCAGCGCCGGATGCGCCTGCGCGCATCCTTGTAGACGGTCTTCGAAAACGGGTTTTTCGGCGGCAGGGCAAACATCAGGTCGTCCTGTCCGAACACAATATCCACCTTTCCATTACGCGCCCACGCCGCCATTGCATCGATGTACTCGTCATGGATGGCGTTGTGCATCAGCACCACATCCGGCTCCATGCGCGCCAGTTCGGTCACCGTCGGCAGGCGGACGATTGACTTGGCATAGGGCAACACCACGGTGCTCGCCACGCCGGCTTCATGCATTGCCGACAGTGGCTGCCGCACGCGGAACTCCCAGGCGCCGAACGTACCCACACCAAACCCGAGGCAACGAAGCTGCCGCCTGGCGGTGCGCGACCACGCGGGACTGAACTCGTCGTCCAGGGCAAAAAACTTGCCGAACAGTTTCAGGTTCGGGTTGTAGGCAGGGTCGTTCGCCAATGCCGGCAGGTCTTTCCTGCACAGGGCCGAGGACTCGCGGAGGACAGTTTTCCCGACATCGATACCGGAGAATGCCTCGGAATCCTCGCCAGCGTGCAACAGCGTCACCTGCGGCGTGGAAACGATCTTGCCGCCCTGTGCGCCGAGCTTCAGGCAGAAATCGACCGCCTGGTAGAGGGGAATGCGATAGCCGTCGGGCCGGACGTCGAGCGCTGCCAGCGCCTTGCGGCGAACCAGCATGCAATTGGTGGAAACTGCCGACACCTCCTGCGCGAGCTGTGCCCTGCCCATGTAACCCGGGTCGTCGAGCGCGAGCCCCGAATATACGATGGCGCCCACCGCGCAGCCCCCCGCACCGAGCACAATGGGACCGTCCACGACCTTCTTGTCGGCGGAGATCAGGCGCGGCGCCACCGCCGAAACCTCGGGGCGCTGCATGAATCCCACCAGGCGTTCCAGCCAGTTCGGCTGCACGACCAGCGCCGATGGCGCCATGAAAAGAACGTGTTCCGCCGGCGAACTGCATGCCAGTTCCAGGACACGGCTCCAGGGCCGCTCGCCCTTTCCGCAACGAACCAGTTCGACGTCTTTCCTGTTCTCCAGCGCCCGGCCGGGATCTACCTGATCGGCCAGCACCAGCCTGACACGGAAGTTCGGGTACCCGGTCTTTCCCAGCAAGTTATCCAGGAACAGACCCAGCAACTCCGGCCGGCCGGATACCGGAACCAGGATATCCACCCGCGCGCCGCCGTCGCAGGCGTATTCCACGTGAAACCCGTCTTCGACGGCAGCGGGCGAGACGCGCGCCGACACACCCGCGCGCTGAAGATGCGCCTCCAGACAGGCCCGTTGACGCGCTTCCCGCATTTCCCGGTGCGGACCGCCTGCCTGACCGGCAGGACGATGGTACAGCACCTGGGCCACATGATGGATACCGGTGTCGCCGAACCGCTCGGCAACCCGGAACGCAAGATCATATGCCGCAACAGCGGGGTCCGCCGCCAGGCCATCCGCTGCGTCCAGCATCTCGCGACGCACCATGACCAGCGGCCCGATGTATGGCGTGCTGCGCAGAAATTCCAGATTGAAGTCCGGCTTGAAACGCGGTTCTACCGGAACGCCGTGCGCATCCACACTACCCTCGTCCGTATAGACAAGGCGTACGGCTTCCAGCCCCCGCACATCATCCAGACAGGCATACAGGAAGTGAGGTTCCAGGATCACGCCGGCATCGAGCAGGGCCAGCCAGTCGGCGCCGAAGTCCCGGATCATCCGGGCGAGCGCTTCGTCCGGTTCGCCATCGACCTGGCACCATTCGAGGTTGTCCAGCTCGTCGAACAAACGGTCCGGGCAGGGTGTCGATGCAATAACACTCAGGCCCCAGCCCGGATACCACTGCCCTGACAGCGAGTCCAGCGTGTCGGCCAGAGCGGTTTCCTGTCCCGGGTGCAACACGACGATGAAATGCACGGCAGGGCAAGCCAGCCATTCACTGCCCACCCTTTCCAGCGCCTGTTCCCGGCCGCCCGCTGCCTCCCGACGTTCCTGCAACCAGCTTTCATACGCATTCTGTTCCGCCGGCAAGGGCCTGGCGCCCGCCGCCGGCTGCCTGGCCACGACGGGCTCCGATACAGGGGCGACCTCGCTACCACCGCCGGATTCCTCCGCGATACGACTGGCCAGGTGTTCGAGCACCTTGTCTCGCTCGGCTTGCATTTGCCGTGAAACACCTTCGCGATGCCGGGCATAGATCTCCCGGTAGGCCGCCACGGTACGTCCATGCTGCTGGCGAGACACATTGTCCACCCTGTCGACACGGTGGTGGACCTCGACGGTGGTCTCATGCAGGTGCAGGAAATCCTTGCGCGCGGCGAAACGCAGCAACAGCTCCCAGTCTTCATAACATTTCAGGGAGGCATCGAACATCCCGGCCGCGTCGATCAGATCGCGGCGGTGCGCCCAGGTATTGATGGGAATATAGTTGCCGACCAGCAGGCGTTCATGCGAATAGTCACCGTGCTGGTAGGGGGTTGCGCGACCCTGCTCGCGAAGTTCGCCCCCGTCCAGGGCTTCCTTGACGATCACCGCATCGGTATACACGAAGTCATGTGTGCCGTGACGCAGAGCCTCGACAACCGTCTGCAAGTGGTGGGGAAGATAGCTGTCATCGTCGTCGAGGTAACAGATGAACTCTCCCCTGGCTTCCGCCAGCGCGGTGTTCCTGGCCGCAGCCTGACCGCGCGACCAGCCAAATTCGATACAGCGAATCCGCCCCTGCGCATCGCGTCCTTCCAGCAGGGGCTGGATGCTCTCGCCACCGTCGTTGACGACGATCAGTTCCCACGAGCCGAAACTCTGCGCGACGACCGAATCGATCGCGCGCCCCAGCAGGTGCAACCTGTCGCGGGTGGGCATGATGATACTGACGACGGGTTCTTCCGGGGCAGCCGGAACCTCCGGACCGCTTGCGTCCGTTGCGGCTTCGCGCGGCAATTCGCCATCGAGCGCAACCAGGTAGCCCGCACGCGGCGGGGGCATTTCTCCCCACTCCGCTGGCCAGTTGCGTTGGCGGGCTGCTACGGTTTCCCTGACGCCCTCGCCAGCATGCCGATGTTCGACACTGTCGGGCGAAGCCAGGTACAGCCCCAGCACCTCCGGAATATGCAGGAAGGTCTCCTGGCGCACCAGACGCAGCCAGAAATCATAATCCCCCGCCACTTTCATGTCGGCGTCGAAATAGCCGTAGCGCTCGTGCAACGCCTTGCGCCACATGGGGTGCGGCCCGATATAACACACGGAAAACAGAAGGCGCGCATCGAAATCCGGCCAACGCAGGCAGGCATTCACCGGTGCGTCGGAAAAATCGGCGTTCTCCTGCCGGGTAACGGCCGAATCGGCGTAGACCAGCGCGACATCGGGCCGGGCCTCGAGTTCACGAACCATGCGTTCGAAGGCGTCGGGGCGGTGCCGGTCATCGGTGTTGGCATTGGTAAGGTACTTGCCGCGCGCCATTCGCGCGGCGCGGTTCCAGGCGGCATAGATCGTCTCTCGCCGGTCGGTGCGGATATAGCGAATATTCGGGTAGCGCTGCTGAAACTCCTCGACGATGGCACCTTCTCCCTGCGGAGAAGCGCTGTCTACCACGATGATCTCCAGGCGCTCCGACAGGGTCTGGGCCACGAGGTCTTCCAGGCAGCCGCGAATATACTTCTCGCTGTTGTAGGTCGAAACGATGGCTGTGACCAGGTAATCCGGTTCTTCTTCCCGTGGCCTGCCGCTCAGCTCCGGGTCATCGGCGAAACGACCCGCGCCCGCGGATCGAATGGGCATGCGCACCTTGAGTACGGGAACCGGGGGAATCGGCACATCGCCGGACTCGGCAAAGCGCGAAATCTCCGCGTCCAGAACCTGTTCCGCTTCCTGGCGGTACAACTCCAATGCACGCGAGGTTTTCTGGTCACCGTGCTGTCGGAAGCAACCCGTGCAAACGCTCAATGTGTGCAAGGGCGCATGGCGGAAAAAGCGCGTCCACAGCTCCAGGTCCCCCGCCATTTTCATCCCGGCAGCCAGCCGCCCGCCGGCCTTGTCCCACAGGCTGCGCCGCCAGAAGCTGCCTTCCTGCTGGATATAGCAGGGCGAATCGTACTTCTTGTTCAGGTAGTTCTGCTGACTGAATACCGGAGCGGGATTGCTCACCCATCTGACATGCCCGTGCTCGTCCATAATGTTCGGCGTGCCCATCACCCATTCGACGTCGGCCCGCTGGACGAACACACTGGCGATGACATTCAGGCAGTCGGGATGGAGCTTGTCGTCCGAGTTGATCCAGGTCATGATTTCCCCGGTGCTGCGCCGGAAGCCCTCGTCGATCGCGGCATACTGCCCGTCGTCGGGGTGGCTCCGCCACCAGGAAATATAATCCGAGTACCGTTTGATGATCTCGACCGAGCCGTCGTCGCTGCCACCATCGACAACGATCAGTTCCAGGTTGGGGTAGCCCTGGTCGATGATGGAACGCAAGGTTATCTCCAGGAAGCGCCCCTGGTTATAGGACGGAACGACCACGCTGATACGCGGAGCGCTGTCCGAATATTCCCGCCGGGTAAAATCGATATAACCGATCGATTCGTCCCCGTTGTCGTTGACCACCGGCGAGGCACCGTCATGCTCACCGGCCTCATCGCCCGCTTCCGGTGGCGCCTCGACAGCCGCACACAATTCACCGACCACCTCGTCATCCGGGTTCCGCGCCAGGTAGCGCCGCCCGATAGCCAGCGCCTCCGCCGGCTGGTTGATGGTGGCCAGAACCTGCACGCCATTGATCACCACATCGCGATTGAGCGGATCGATTTCGAGCGATTCGAGCAGGTAGCGGACGGCCTGATCCATGTCTCTGCGCTGCCAGTTGAGCACCATCAGGTTGTTGCGCGCGTCGACATTGCCGCTGTCCTGTTCGCATGCCTGCCTGAACAGACGCTCCGCCCGCTCCAGGTCGCCATCGGCAAACGCCTGTTCGCCCTCCGCATTCAGCGAAGCAGAATTCATCGCCGGCGCCGGAGCGACGGAAAGTCCATCGACCCCACCCGACTGCAACGTATAACCCAGTTCGGAAAACACCCGCATTCCCACGCTTTCCGCGTAACGACGGGCGTAGTCCATCAGGCCGAAGCCTTCCAGTGTCGACACCCACTTGTCCCGGTAATCGTCGACCGGCGCCTTGTGGCGATGCACGCGCAAGGCATCACCGAAATTCCCTTCCGGCGCCGGAATATCGCCGTAATCCAGCATCGGCCGGTAGGGAGGAAGGCCCAGATAGTCGCAAATTCGCTGGACTTCGGCCCAACTGTCAGTGACCAGATCTTCATAACGTGTCACATGAATCCTGTCGCCAAACTCACGAATGGCCCGCGCCAACAGGCCAGGCCCCTCCAGAAGATCGCGGCCGTGCTCGCTTTGCTCGAAGCTCGCGGCATCGCCGCCGAACCAGGTATCCAGCACGGAAGCCAGTACCGCGAGGGGGTTGCGCAAAAGCACGACGAACTTCGCCCTGGGGAAGGTGCGGATCAGCTCCGGAAGTATGCGAAAATAGCGCGGTGTCTTGTCCAGGAAGCGTGACTTCCCGGAAAAACGCACGGCCCGTGAGTACATCACGTTGGCCATCTGGCGCACGGCGTCATAGTAGTTTTCCTCGCCGCCGGGCAACTGATCGAGAAACTCAACGACGGCCTGCCGGGCAAATTGCGCGTTGTATTCGGTCGCGACACCCTCTCCCTTCAACTGGTAAAAGGGGTGCAGCATCACCCAGGGTTCCGCCGTCGTATGGATATCCGGGTGACTGCCGAGAATCCGCTGCAACATGGTCGAACCGGACCGCTGCAAGGAAACCAGGAACACCATTCCTTCACCATCCGGCTTGACACGCGCGGGCGTCCAGGGAAGCTCCAGGCTGTCCAGGGTGGTGCGGTAGGCCGCCTTGTCACGCTCGGAATGCATCGACTGCTCCGGCCAGAAACGCTGGATGGTCTCACGCCCCACCTCAGCCATCCGCCCGGGCATCAGGTCAGCATTCTTCCTGAGTATCTTGCCGACTTCGGCCATGTGCCGGTACATGGGCGCGCGATGTTCGCCACCGCCGTGTATCAGGTACACGACGTTTGCATCCGGGACATGGGCAATGGGATAGGCATGGCTCATGCGGATGTTGAAATCCCAGTCTTCGTACATGCCGATGTTTTCATCGAAGAACCCGAGCGCTTCCATCGCCTCGCGCCGAACCAGGTAGTTTCGCAGCGACATCTCGCGGCGAAGCACCTTCTCGAACACATTGCCCTCGAAACCCGGCGCGGTACCCCAGAAGTCCGCCGTCTGGCTGGGATTGTCGAGATCGTCCCAGTACAGCACCACTTTCGAATAGACCCAGGCGGCGCCTGTTTCGCGCAGGCGCAGGCATTCCTTCTCCAGCTTCTCCGGCAACCAGATGTCGTCGCCGGCGATCAGTGAAATATAGTCTCCTCTGGCAATCCGGAAACCGGAATTGAGGTTGGCCGGTATGCCCTGGTTGAGCGAATGCTTTACCAGGCGAATGATGTCCGGGTAACGCCCGGCCCAGGCATCGAGAATGGCGCAGGTATCGTCGGTGGATGCGTCATCGCAAACTATGACTTCAAAGGGGCGCAGAGTCTGGGACAGTATGCTCTCAAGGCAGCGATCCACGTGCCTCGCATTGTTGTGCGTGATGACAACAACGCTGATCCGGTCTGAATTGTTTTCGATACTCATGCGGCACCTTCCTCGAGCAGTTCTTTCAGGGATTCCACGACACGTATCGCGGCATCGTTTTCGAGTTCCGGGTAGAGCGGAAGGCTCAACACCGTCCCGGCCGCCTCGCAGGTCACCGGCAAGGCGCCGTGGCGCGGACGGGCGCTGCGCACAGCTTCCTGCAGGTGCAGGGGAACCGGGTAATGCAGCCCGCAGGAAATACCGCGTGCGTCCATCGCCGCGAGTATCCCGTCGCGGCCCGCCAGGCGCACGACATAGAGGTGCCAGGATGATTCCGCCCATTCCCGGACGAGCGGCAATCGAATCCCCTCCATGCCGGACAGCATGTCCGAATAGAGAGCCGCCAGTTCGCGGCGACGTGCGTTCCACCGGTCCAGATGACGCAATTTCACGTCCAGAACCGCGCCCTGTATGCCGTCCATGCGGTAGTTGAATCCCAGTTCCTCGTGCCTGTAACGCCGGGACTGCGCGTGATCGCGCAGTCCGCGCAGGCGGCTGTACAGTGCCGGGTCGGAAGTCAGCACCGCCCCGCCCTCGCCCCAGGCGCCAAGATTCTTGCCGGGATAGAAACTGAAACAGGCCATGTGGCCCAGCGCGCCGGCACGCCGCCCCCGGTAGCGCGCACCGTGCGCCTGCGCGGCATCCTCGATCACACAGAGCCCGTGTTGTTGCGCCAGTTCCATGAGCGGGTCCATGTCCACCGGCTGACCGTAGAGATGGACCGGGATAATGGCGCGGGTGCGCGGCGTGATGTGCTCAGCCACCTGTTCCACGTTCATGGTGAGCGTGTCGGCGTCGGCATCGACGAACACCGGCGTCGCACCGCAATACAGGATGCCCCACACCGTGCCCACGAAGGTGTTGGCGACGGTGATCACCTCGTCACCCGGCCCCACGTCCGCGGCGCGCAACGCCATGTGTATGGCCGACGTCCCGGAGTTGCAGGCCACGGCGTGCGCGGCACCGCAGTAGCGGGAGAAGGATTCCTCGAAACGTTCCACAGCGGGGCCCAGCACGAAGGCCGAGTTCGCAACGACCTTTTCCATGGCCTGCTGCAGCTCGCCTGAAATCGCGTCGTGCTGCGCCTTGAGATTGGAGAATGGCACCCGCTCGTCGGCCGCCCCCGGTACTGCCCGTAGTGTGTGTGCCATGTGCTGACGTTCCCTTGAAGTGTCACCGCCCCCTTGCGGGGACGTGTGTTTTCAGTAATTCACTGTCACCAGGCGTCCGGCCTGGCGCATGGAGGCCGTGGAGGCTTCCAGTATCCGTACGATATCCAGACCCGCCTCGCCATCGTTGAACGGCTTCTCGCCGCTGCGGATGCAATGAGCGAACCAGTTGCATTCCTTGAACAACGCCTCGGTGGTATCCAGTTGCGGCGCCCACATGTCGCCCACGCGGTACTGGATCAGGGTGTTGTACATGGCTTCGCGGTCGGACTGTCCGACGGTGATGCCCTTGTCGTAGACCTTGATCTTCTCGTTCGACTCCATGTCATCGAACACCAGCATCTTCCTTTCGCCACCGATGATAATCTGGCGTACCTTGCGTGGTGCCAGCCAGTTGACATGAAAATGCGCCAGCATATTGTCGTCGAAAGTCAGAGTCACGTAGGCGAGGTTTTCCAGGCCGGTACCGGCGTGCGACACGCCCAGCGCCGACACCGCGACCGGTTTGCGATCCAGCACGTGCAAAAGAATGCTGAGATCGTGCGGGACCAGGTCCCAGATCACGTTCACGTCACGCTGGAACAGGCCCAGGTTGATGCGCGTGGAGTCGAAATACAGGACATCGCCAAGCTCCCCGGACGCGACCAGCTTGCGCATCATCTCCACCGCGCCGGTGTACAGATAGGTATGGTCGACCATCAGCAGGCGGTCGAATCTCGCCGCCATCTCGATCAGCTTTTCCGCCTCCCGCGCACTGGCGGCCATCGGCTTCTCCAGCAACACGTGCTTGCCGGCCTTCAGCGCCGCCGACGCGAGCTCATAATGACTGTCAACAGGGGTGGCGATTGCCACCGCCTCGATACCGGGATCGTCCAGCAAGGCACGGTAGTCGGTGCTCGCCTCCACCCCAGGGAAATCGGCCCGCAAGCGATCGAGCCGCGTCCCGTCCCGGTCAGCGACAGCCCGGAGTTCGCAGTCCTGACTGCGCGAGAAGTTCCGGACCAGGTTCGGTCCCCAGTAACCGTAGCCAATGACGCCGACAGCGACCGGTCTGGCTGCGTCCGTCGCCGCGCGCTCCGGGTCCTTGGCGGGAAAATCGAATAGCTTTCGTGCGGCTGAAGTATCGTGTGGAAACATTTCGCAACCTGTCGTTGTGTCCTTGCCCTGTCCGGAAGCAAAATGTGTACCACGCAATTCCCCGGCCTGGCCTTTTCCTCGCCACTGCCAGAAATATTGGTATGAATCTGGCATATAGGATTCACCGACACAGGTGCAACAGGCGAGGAGAACCAGACAGATAGACGGGCTATGAACAAGATTGCCGAAAATTTGACGGATGACGACCGCGCGGGTGAGCACCACGCCGCACTGGCCCGTGCCGACTGGCAGAACGCACTGTTCGCGACCCCGCCGTCGCGCTACCGGCTCAGCCAGCTCAAACCGCAATGGCCACTCACGCCACTGAACATACAGGTGTACCGCAACCACCCGTTTGAATTCGTCGCTGGGCAGGTTCCGGTGTTTGCGGCCTACGCAGGTTTCGACACCCACTTCAGCTACTCGGACTATGACGACACGCTGGCTTTCACCGATACAGTGGCAGGCGACCTCGGGATACTGTGGCTGGATTACTCGCGCTACGACGCCTCGATGGAAGGTGAGCAACTGCTCGACTGGCTGCTCGAGCGTATTGCCCGCCTGGGCGAGCTTTCCCCGGCGCCTCTGCTGGTTTGCAATCGTGCGCCGCTGGACGAGCGGGCCGACGCATTCAATCGCCGGCTGGCCGATCGCCTGGAAGCCGTTGCGGACACCTTCCTCTGCGACCTCTCCGCAATCCGGAAGGAACTTGGTGACGACTACTTCGACGAGCGCAACCTTGCGCTGGCCGGCAGCCCGCTAAGCAACGCGGCATGCATGGAGCTGGCCCGCAGTTTCGGGCTGGAGTGGATCCCGGCAGCCATTGCTCCGCGCCTCAAGTCCATCGTCGTGGACCTGGACAATACCCTGTATGCCGGGGTTGCCGAGGAAGACGGTATAGCGGCGTTGCGCCTTGAAGACACACACCGCGCCCTGCAGGAACAACTGGCGGCACTGGCGGCATCAGGCATCCTGTTGGCCGCCTGTACAAAAAACGACCCCGAAACCGTGCAACGCATCTTCCGCGAGCGTCGTGATTTTCCGCTGGGAATCGAAAACTTCTGCTGCGTCTCCGCAAACTGGGCATCCAAGGCGCGGGGCGTGGCGGACATTGCCGGCAAACTGTCGATCGGCACCGACGCGATGCTTTTCGTGGACGACAACCCCGCTGAAATCGCGGCGGTCGCCTCGGCACATCCGGGCATACACACCCTGCTCGCCGGCGCATCGCCGGTCAGTACTGTCGACGTGCTGAAACGATTCCCACGCCTGGGCAGCCGTCACGCGCGCCCCGAGGACAGCCTGCGCGCCGCGGACCTGCGCGCAAACCGGCTCCGTGCCGACATCCGGGCCCGAGCCATTGACGACAGCGAGTACCTGGCGTCGCTGGACATGAAACTGGCCTTCCATCTCAACCCTGCGCGGCTGCGCGGTCGCTTGCGGGAACTGTCAGCCAAAACCAACCGCTTCAACACCGGCTTGCGGCGTTTCAGCGAACGAGAAATCGCGGCACGCCTCGACAACGACGAGGATATCGTCGTCGCCGTCGGTCTCCGCGACCGCCTGTCCGACAGCGGGATCATCGCGGCCCTGTTCGGCCATCACAAACGTGACGCTGTCGTGATCGACGAGATCTGCATCAGCTGTCGCGCGCTGGGCCGGGAACTCGAGGCCGTCATCCTGCTTGAGATGTTCGACAGAATCATGCATCTTGCGGACGCGCCGGACCTCGTTGTCCGGTTCACGGAAGGCCCGAAGAACGCCACGGCCGCGCAATGCCTGGATAGCGTGCTGGGCAGCGCCGTTCCCACCGGTCCCGGCCTGCGGGAATACCACTGCCAACGCCGGAATCTTCCGGAGGCGCCGGGCAGGCAATACGTCAGGATATTATGGGAGATGCACAATGCCTGAAGGCGATATCGACACACTGGTCAGGGAATGCCTGTCGCTGGTACTCGGGCGTCCGGTCGATGCCGATACCCCCCTCGACCGGCGACACGACGCAGACTGGGATTCCCTGCGGCACGTCGAACTCATTTTCATGCTGGAGGACCGGACCGGCATGCGTTTCACCGAAGCGGAAAGCACGGGCCTGCAGAGCGTGGATGATATCGTGGCACTGATCCGTTCTCGCCATGAAGCATGATATTCGCATCGCCGGGCACTTCTTTGCCCTGCGCCCGGTCACCATGGAAGACGCGAAATTCATGTTGGAACTGCGTACCGACCCCGAGCTTGCCGCTTACCTGAATCCGACATCGCACCTGCTGGCGGACCAGCAGGCTTACCTGGAGTCGTACTTCTCGAGGCCGGACGACTACTACTTCATCGTGCACGCCAGGGATTCCGGCGCAGCCGAAGGCATGCTCGCCATCTACGATATCGACCACGACTCGAAACACGCGGAATGGGGACGGTGGATACTGAAGAGAAACTCCCTCGCCGCCGTCGAAAGCGCCTGTCTGGTCTACCGCGCGGGCTTCGAGGAAATGGGCCTGGAAGGCATGTACTGCCGCACCGTGGCGAAAAACGGGCGGGTAGTGTCCTTTCACGCCTCGTGTGGACTCGAACGCGTGCGGGAACTGCCCGGCTATGTCACCCTGAACGGCGTGCGCCACGACTCCGTCGAACAGCTGATGACACGCGAACAGTGGTCACACTGCGGACATCTCCTCGACGAGAAGGCAGAGCGTCTGGCACGCCTGCTGCGCAGGTAACCGAAGATGAAATTTCACCACATAGGGCTTGCATGCCTCGACCTGGACCGTGAACAGGCATGCCAGGCACTGCTCGGCTATGCTCCGGAATCCGCGGACTTTGTCGATCCAGCCCAGGGCGTGCGCGGACGTTTCCTGACCGGAGGCGGGCCGCGCCTCGAACTGCTGGCACCACTGGAGGGCTCCGATACCCTGACGCCGTGGCTGAAGAACGGCGCCCGCATGTACCACCAGGCCTACACCACCTGTGACATGCGCAAAACCATCGAGAAGCTGCTGACGCAGCGTGCCCGCCTGGTGCGCGAGCCCCTGCCCGCTGTCGCCTTCTCCGGCAGACGGGTATGCTTTCTGATGTTGCCCTGCATGTCGCTGATTGAATTGATAGAGGCGGAATGACACCGTCCCGGAGCCAAAACCACATGTCACGCACAGAACAATCCCGCCTCGACGCCATCGCCTCCGACCCACGCTACGCCGAAGGCCCTAACGAAGCGATGGTCGAATATTCCTTTGAAATCTTCAGACGTCACATGAAACCGGGCCCGACGCTGGAAATGGGGCCCGCCGAGGGCGTCATGACGCGCCATCTGGCCAGACTCTGCCCCGATCTCACTGTGGTCGAGGCCTCCAGACGGTTTTGCGCCGACCTGAAAGCCCGTCATCCGTCGGTCAAAATCGTACCTTCCCTGTTCGAGGACTATGCCCCGAGTGGAAAGTTCACCAACATCATACTGGGCCATGTACTGGAACACGTCGAGGATCCCGTCAGCATACTGGCGCGGGCCGGCGCCTGGCTGGCCGATGACGGCTGCATTCTGGCCGCCGTACCCAACGCCCGCTCCCTTCATCGCCAGGCCGGCGTGCTGCTTGGACAACTGCCCGTCGAAAACGCGCTCAACGAAGCGGACCAGCTTCATGGACACCGCCGCGTCTATGACCCGGAGAGTTTCCGGCACGAATTCAATGCCGCCGGACTCAATATCCGGGTTTTCGGCGGTTACTGGCTAAAGCCTGTATCGAATGACCAGATCCAGGAAAGCTGGTCACCGGAACTGTTGCATGCCTTCATGCAGCTCGGCGAGCGTTATCCCGATATCGCTGCAGAAATCTATGTCGTCGCGAGCGCCTCATGAAGCTCCGCGCACACCTGGTGGCATTCCTGTTGCCGGCCCTCGCCGGCTGCGCCAGCCAGCCCGAACTGCTGCCGCTTCCCGCCCCAGGATCAGTGACCCGGGACACCTGGGCCTGGGAGTGCGAACGCAACTTCGCCTTCATCGCGCGCCGTGAGGGCAATACCGTATGGCTGTTCCTGCCTGAGCGCGCCGTGCAACTCGCCGGGAGCTGGCACGGCCCGGACGGCCTTTTCACGGGTGCCGGCATCCGCCTCGAAATCGACAATGGACGCGCCAGCCTGGACCTGCCCGGCCAGCGTTACCGCCACTGCCGCAACAACACGCAACAGGCGGAACGCGAACAGGCGAAACTGGAGGGCGTCGACTTTCGAGCCCGCGGCGGAACACCACGCTGGTCCCTGGATATCACGCTTGGCGGCAACATCGTTCTGGAGCTGGACGGTGGACGCGAACGCTACACCTTCCCCACCCCCGAGGCCGTGGTACTTGAGAGCGAGCGAAAGACCCTGTACGCCACGCACAACCGGCATCACCAGCTCGTCGTCGAACTGGTCGGCGCCCCCTGCCGGGGCGGCGACGTCACGGTGCATGTCCAACTCGATGAACACCGCCTGAGCGGTTGCGGCGAGGCGCTGCACTGAGGATGACGCCGGTAGACAGGGATTTTCCCGGCCTGAAGCAGCAGGCCCACGTCTGGTTCGTGGAACCCGACACGGTCGCCGATGACGAAACGCTGGCGTACTGCGCGTCCCTGCTGGACGAACAGGAAACCGCCCGGCTCGAGCGCTTCCATGGCGAGGCCGACCGTCATGTCTACCTGGTATCTCACGCTATGTTGCGCAGCGTGCTGTCTCTCCATGGGCCTCTCCCGCCTGAACAATGGCGCTTCCGCCATGGAGAACACGGGCGACCGGAAATCATCCCGGACCAGTACCCGGGGCTGCGCTTCAACCTCAGCCACACCCCGGGCCTGGCCGCCTGTGTCGTGACCCGCGAGCGGGACTGCGGTATCGACGTGGAACGTCTGCGCCGGCGCGGCAATCCCGAGGGCGTGGCCAGGCGCATGTTTTCGCCGCCGGAAATCCTCGAACTCCGGCAACGAAAAGGCGACGCCTTCAAGGACTACTTCTATGAGCACTGGGTCCTGCGCGAAGCCTGGGTAAAGGCCCGCGGCATCGGGATCAGCTTCCCCACCCGGCTCATCCACTTCAAAACCGGCGACACCGGCGTATCGGCGGACTTCGACGCGAGCCTGGGCGTCGAGGCGAAGGAGTGGCAGTTTGAACTGTTCAGGCCAACCGGCGAACACGTTGCGGCCGTGGCGCTCCAGCGGCCGCGTGACGCGCAATACGAAATCCGGATACGGCGCTTCAGCTTCGACAGCAGCCGCTGAAGCGTTACACGAACTACAGGAAGTTGAACAGGTTCAGGTTCTGCACCTTCACAAAAGCCTGCTGCGCGGCCTGCAGGGTCACGCTCTCCTGGTTGAGGCGGCTGGCGGCCTCGGCATAGTCCAGGTCCTCGATCAGTGAACGGGTATTCTCCAGCCGCTCGATCAACGCCACGTTCATGGTCTCCTGCCTGTCGATGGCGTTCAGGCGCGCGCCCGCCGCCGAGCGGAAACCCAGCACGTTGTCGAGCGCATTGTCGATCTGCTGAACACTGGTGCCGTTGGGCGCGTCTGCCTCGAGGTCGTTGGCGAGCGTGTAGAGGGTGGTAAACATGTCTTCGTAGCCGCCGCCCACCGCAGGGATCTTCATAAATACATCGAGGCCGGAGTCGCCGTCCGCGATCTGGCGCGCGGCGCCAACCTGTATCATCCGCTGTCCCTGATCGCCGTTGTAGGAAAAGTTGCCGGCGCCGTCATGTGAGAAAGGCGCTGCCTGACCCCGGAAACCGGCAAACAGGAACTCGCCGGCGGCATCGGTGCGATTGGCCAGGCCGATCAACTCGTCGACGATCTGCCGTATTTCCTGGGCCATGCCGGCGCGGTTCTCGGCGCTGTTGGTATCATTGAGCCCCTGCACGGCGAGCTCACGCGCGCGTTGCAGGGCATCACCGACCGCCGCGAGCGAACTGTCCTCCAGTTCCAGCCGGCTGCGTATCGCATCGATATTGCGCTGGTACTGGCGTGTGGTGTCCAGCGAATCCGACAGACCGATGAGCTGCGCGGCGCCGGCCGGATCGTCGGAAGGCCGGTTGATTCGCTTGCCGGAGGAAAGTTGCTGCTGGGTGCGAAACACGTCCGACTGCCGGTCGATCATGGCGTCGACGCCCTGCTGGAACATATTGAGTGTACCGATGCGCATGACTATCTCCCCACCGCGTTCAACAGGGTCTGGAAGGTCGAATCCGCCACCGATATGACCTGCGCAATGGCGGAGTAGGCCTGCTGGAAGCGGATCAGGTCAGCCGCCTCCTCGTCGAGGTTGACGCCGGAGAGCGCGTCTCGCGATTCCTGCGCCTGACGCTTGAGCGCGGTCTGTGCCTCGGCCGTGATCTCGGCGCTTCGGGCGCGGGTGCCGAGGTCGCTGATCAATTGCCCGTACGCGCCCTGGAAACTGGTGCTGGCCCCTTCCATCGTCTTTTCCGACTGCAGGGCGGCCAGCAACAGGGCGTTGCCATTGTCTCCCGAGCCGTTGGGATTGGGCGCGGCGGTAAAGCTGTCGCCACCGGAAGGTGTGCCGGTCACGGTGAAACTGATACCCGCGACGGTAAACACGGACCCGCTGTCGGTAGCCGGCACATAAGCAAAGGAACCGGTTGCGTCGCCCGTGTAGTTGAACTGGTTGGTTGCCGCATCAAAGGTGAAGGTGATGCCCGTGGACAAGGCGCTGAAATTGCCGTCCACCCCCTTTAGTGCAAACGCGCCACTGCCCCCGTTGGTTGGCAGACCGTTGGCGTTGGTCGCTTCCCCGATTGTAAGCGGGGCTGCCGCGGCGATATCGCCCGGCGCTGTCAGCAACATCGTCAGGCTCGGCGCCGCGCCGCGCGTCGGCGTGATCTGGAAACGATCACCGGCCGCGGCGGCACCGGAAACCACGAACTCGAGTCCGTCGGCGCGGAACGGGTTGGCCGCTGTGCCCGCGCCTGTCATCGGCACCGCCTGGCCGTCACCGATCCGCCTCAGCGTCCAGTTGCTCCCGTCGTAGTCGAGGCTGTAGTCACTGGTTGTCAGGTTCTGGATATTCGCCGCGTCGAAGCTTGCCGTGATGCTGGCGGTTCCGGTATTGGCGACGTGCGCGGCACTCAACGGTTCGGCCACCGAGAACATGTCCGTCCCCATCTGTCCGTCCAGATCCATGCCCAGGTTTTGTTGCCGGTTGACCTCGAAAGCGAGCGTCGCGGCAATGCGCCCGAGCGCGTTGGCGGCGGGGTTCAGCATCTGGTCGCGGAAATCGAGCAAGGCGCCCAGTTTTCCGCCCGTCAGATTCTCGGTGATCTCCGCGGATGAACCGCCACTGATAATGGAAATCTCGGCGCGCCGAACATCGAATCCGTTCTGCGTCACTTCCAGCGGCGAGGACAGGAACCGCGTGACCAGTGACTGGCCACTGCCCACGAACACGTTGACGGCCCCGTCGTCCTGCGCCACCGTTCTTACCGATACCAGTTCCGACAGGCGGTTGATCATCGTGTCGCGCTTGTCCAGCAGGTCATTGGGGACCACGCCGGCACCCTGTGTCATGGCGTCGACGATATTCCGGTTGGCGTCCGCAATACCGGCGCTGAGGCTGTTGATCTCGTTGACGACCGTACCCAGGCCATTGGTGATTTCGTCACGCATCGAGTCGAGCTGGAGGCTGAGGTTGCGCGTGCGCCCCACCAGCGAGTCGGCTTCCGACAACACCAGCTGGCGAACCGGTATCGAGGACGGGTTGTCGGCCAGATCCTGGATGGAACGGAAGAAACCTTCCAGCCCCGCCCCCAGCCCCGCATCCGGGTCGCCGAGCAGGTCCGAGATCCGGCTGGCGTATGAAAACAGTGTCTCGTACTGGGAGCTGGTGCTGGTGGTATCGCGCAGCCGATCGACCGTAAACTGGTCGAACAGCCGGTTGATACTTTCGATGTTCACACCGTTACCGATATAACCCTGGCCGGAAAAACTCGACGGCCGCGTGCCGAACTCGACGCGTTGGCGGCTGTAGCCCTCGGTGTTGGCGTTGCTGATGTTGTTTCCGGTAACGGCAATCGCACGCTGGAATGCCTGCAAGCCCGAAGCCGCGGTACCGAGCAGTCCTACTGCCATAATCCTGTCTCCTGCCTGTCCCCGACTGCCTGCCTGATGTTCATGATGTTCGCTGCTCCTCAGCTATGCGGCGCGGCGCGCCGGATTTCACCGATCGCTTCCTGGAGGTGCCGGCTGTCCCTGATGCGCTCGATCTTGCCGGCATAATCCGGATCGGTGGCGTAACCCGCCTCCGACAGCGCCCGCGCGAAGGCCGGGGCATCGGCGGCCTGGCGCAACGCCTCCTGGTAGCGCGGGTTGCGCTTCAGGAAATCCACGTAATCGGAAAAACTCTCGGCCGGCGAGGCATAGGCACGGAACCAGGCCCGCTCGCGGCGCATCAAGCCATCACGGAATTCCACCGTTTCGGTACTGGCGCGCGCGCCCTGCCAACCGGCATCCGCCTTGATGCCAAACAGGTTGAAGCTGTTGCTGCCGTCGGCATTGCGAATCATGTGCTGCCCCCATCCGGTTTCCAGGGCCGCCTGCGCAATCATCACGTCCGGGCTGGCGCCGATCTCGCGCGCGGCGCGTTGCGCGTGCGGCCACAGTTCACGCACGAACTCCGCCGGGGAAGCGGGTTTCCAGTCCGGTGATGGCGCGGTCTCCGAC
>WGBO01000012.1 GCA_015494295.1 Gammaproteobacteria bacterium
ACCATAACGGTTGACAAAAACCTCGCCGGCGCCGTACAGTAGCGCCCCGCTCCCACCGTATCGACCGGCCGCCATGACGTTGCGTTTCACCCTTTTCATCGGCTTTTCCGTGCTTGCGCACGCCGGCCTGCTGTTGTGGGCCGGCCAGCCCACCATACCGACACTGGGCATCGGCGGCGATGCACAAGCCCTGCGCGTCGCGGTGGCGTCGCGAGTGGACAACCCGGCCACGGCGACCCCTGGCGCGGAAACGCCGCCCGCACCGGCTGACACCAAAACCGCGCGGCGAATGACCGACGCTTCGAAAAAAACGCCTCCACCCCCTTTTCCCGTGTCCTCTTTTTCGAACAACGGGGAACAGGGGGAGCAGGCGGCAGCGGCTGCACAGGCGCGGTCCGCGGCCGGCCAGCCGCTCGCTTCGGCCGTCTCCCTCGCCGCGGGGTCGGAAAAAATGTCTCCGTCTCCTTTTTCCGGAGCGGAAAAAAAGACTCCGTCCCGTTTGCCGGGGGAGGGGCGGCGGCAGAGTTCAGAGGATGTGGGGCGGCGCATCAGCGTGGCGCTGAAGAACCGGCTGTCGCGCTACTTCGAGTATCCCTGGCTGGCGCGTCAGCGCGGCTGGGAGGGACGCGTGCTGCTGTCGCTGACGGTGACGGGCAATGGCGATCTCGGCAACTGGCGGGTGGTGCAGACGTCGGGCTACCGTACCCTCGACCAGTCGGCGCTGAAGGCGGCGCGGCGTATCGGCAGCCTGCCGCAGGCGCGCGCCTGGCTGAACGGACGCTCCATCGAGGTGCAGGTGCCGGTACAGTACCGCCTGCTCGACAGCTAGGGGAGAGGCATGGGACACAGGCTTTCGAAAATCTATACCCGTACCGGCGACAGTGGTAAAACCGGGCTTGGCGATGGCTCGCGGGTCGCCAAGGACCAGCCGCGCGTCGAGGCCATCGGCAGCGTCGACGAACTCAACAGCCTGATCGGCGTGCTGCTCAGCGGCGAGGTGCCGGAACCGGCGCGCACGCAACTCACGGAAATTCAGCACCGCCTGTTCGATCTCGGCGGCGAACTGTCCATTCCCGGTCACACCGCCATCGCCGAACCCGCGGCGGAACAACTGGAACAGTGGCTGGACGCGTTCAACGCCGACCTGCCGATGCTGAAGGAATTCATCCTGCCGGGCGGCTGCGCGGCGGCTGCGCACTGCCACCTGGCACGCGCGGTATGCCGGCGCGCGGAGCGACGGCTGGTCTCGCTGGCCGCCAGCGAAAACGTGAATGCCGCCGCCATTCGCTACGTCAACCGGCTTTCCGATTACCTGTTCGTGCTGGCGCGACACCTCAACCGGGAAGCGCGGGTGCCGGACGTGCTCTGGCAACAACGGCGCGACGGCTGAGCGCGCGTCAGGGTTCGCCGGCCGGCGGCGCATCCTGCCGCGCCGCGTCGATGTCGGCGCACAGTTCGCGCGCGGCTTCCAGTGCCCGCGGCGTCTGCCGCTCGAAGGTTTCCGCCGGCAGGGTATAGAGATGCCCGGACCGGACCGCGCGCAACCACGGCCACTGTCGCCAGCGCGCCGTCCAGTCCGTCGCCTTGCCGGGATGACGGCCGGCGAGCAACACCTCGGGGTCCACTTCCAGTACCGCTTCCAGGTCCACGCTGGCCGCCAGTTCCGGCAGATCCGCGAAGATATTGCGCGCGCCGCACAGGCGCAGCCAGTGACTGATCATGTGACGGTCGTTGACGGTCATCAGGGGCTGCTCCCATATCTGGTAGAAAGCCGTGACCGGACGCCGGCCGGCATAGCGCGCCCTCAGTTCCGCCACGCCCTCGCGGAACGCCCGCGCCGCGTCGGAGGCGCGCCGCCCGGTGCCCGCCAGGCGCCCCAGCGCCAGCAGGTTGCGGGCGATGCCGTCGATATCGGGCGGCTCGGAATAGAACACGGGGATACCGAACCGCTCCAGCCGCTCCAGGGTGCTGCGCGCGTTGCCGCTCGCCCAGGCCACCACCAGGTCGGGCCGCAGGGCGACGATGGCTTCCAGGTTCAAACCGGCCCCGCCGCCGACGCGCGGCAGCTCACGCGCCGCCGCCGGCCAGTCGCTGTAATCCGACACCGCCACCACGCGATCACCGGCGCCGGCGGCGAACAACAGCTCGGTGACGTGCGGCGACAAGGCCACGATGCGCCGCGCCGCCTGTTCCAGCCGCACCGTGCGCGCGAGGTCGTCGACCACCTCCACCGCCGCCGTTGCCGCCAATGGCAACAGGCAGGCCAGCCATACCAGTATCCGTGCATGCATGCAGCCATTCTACGCGAGCCGGCAAAGCCGGGTATAATCCGCCGCCATTCGCAAACCAGGGAGCCAGCATATGAAAAAACCGGTCGTCATCGTCGGGCTTGGTGAAATGGGCGGCGTGTTCGCGCGCGGCTTCCTGCGCCTCGGCCACCCGGTCTACCCCGTCACCCGCAAAACCGCCATGGCGACGCTGGCCGCGGAACTGGAAGCCCCGGAACTGGTGCTGGTCGCCGTTGCGGAAAACGACCTTCACCCGGTACTGGAAACCCTGCCCCATGAATGGCGCGGCCGCGTCGCGCTGTTACAGAACGAGTTGTTGCCCGCCGACTGGGAACGGCACGGTTACCGCAACCCGACGGTCATCTCGGTGTGGTTCGAAAAAAAGCGGGGCCAGGACGCAAAGGTCATCGTGCCCTCGCCCGCCTTCGGCCCCGGCGCGGGGCTGCTGGCCGATGCGCTCGGCGCCATCGGCATCCCGGTCACGCAACTGGACGATGCCGGGCAACTGTTGTTTGAACTGGTGCGCAAGAATGTCTACATCCTCACCACCAACATCGCCGGGCTCGAGACCGGCGGCACGGTGGGCGAGCTGTGGGCCCGGCACCGGGAGCTGGCCGCGGGTATCGCCGCCGAGATCGTCGCCCTGCAGGAAAGACTGGCCGAACAGCGTTTCGACCGCGACGCGCTGATCCACGCCATGGTCGACGCCTTCGAGGGCGACCCTGCGCACCGCTGCATGGGGCGCAGCGCGCCGGCGCGGTTGCGGCGCGCCCGTGAACTGGCGGCGAGACACCGGCTGGAGACACCGCGCCTGGACGCCATCGCCGCCCAGGCCCTCAGCGCCTGAGCCGCGTCTCGCGAGCAACGTCGGCTGCCTCCCCGAGCGTCCACAACCAGGCCGCGCCACGCACCCCGCTGGAGTCGCCGTGGCGCGGTTTTACCAGGCGCGTATCGACACGGTCGGAAAACACGAAGGGCTGCCAGACCGCCGGCACTTCACGGTACAGGCATTCGATATTGCCGATCCCGCCGCCAAGCACAATCACTTCCGGGTCGAGCAGGTTGATGACGCTGGCGAGCGCCCGCGCCATGCGCTCCACGTAGGCCGCCATCACCGCCCCGGCGAGCGCCTCTCCGTCGCGCGCGGCCGCGTCTATTGCGGCCGCCGACAGGGCCGCCCCACCGGCGTCGCGGTACTGCCGTTCCAGCCCCGGGCCGGACAACCAGGTTTCGATACAACCGTGACGGCCGCAGTAACAGGGCGGCCCGGGGCGCTCCTCGTCGCGTGGCCAGGGCAAGGGATTGTGTCCCCACTCGCCGGCAATGGCGTTGACGCCGTGCAGCAGGCGGCCCTGGTGGACGATACCAGCCCCGGTGCCGGTGCCGACGATGACGCCGAACACGCTGCGCGCCCCCGCCGCCGCGCCGTCACTGGCCTCGGACAGCGCGAAACAGTCGGCGTCGTTGGCGAGGCGCACGGGGCGCCGCAAACGTTCGCACAGGTCATCGAGCAGCGGCTGGCCGTTCAGGCAGGTGGAATTGGAGTTTTTCATCAGGCCGGTGGCCGGCGAAACGGCGCCGGGCGTACCGATACCGACCGTGGCGCGGCCACCCAGTTCGCGCTCCGCCCCAGCCACCAGGTCGGCGATGGCGTCGAGGATACCGCCGTAGTCGCCTTGCGGGGTCGCGACGCGGTGACGCAGGCGCACGTTGCCATCCGCGTCGAGCGCGATGATCTCGATCTTGGTGCCGCCGAGATCGATACCGATACGCACGCCGTCCATGACCGGTGCGGCGGGCGTCAGCCGCTCCAGCCAGCCAGCGTCAGCAGCGACAACACCACCAGCCAGATGGTGAGAGTACGCCACACCAGGCGCATGGCGGCACGCACCGCCGATGCATCGCCATCCTCGTCGGCCAGCCCCAGGGCGCCCTCGCCGGTGGCGGCCAGGACCTCGAACGACCCCTCGCTGCCGCGCGGCATGTCGCGGTGCGCGGCGCGCCAGCCTTCGATGGCGGAATCGAAATGCCCGGCCAGCGCATAACCCAGCGCCAGCAGGCGTGCCGGGATCCACACCAGAATGCCGTACAGCAGATCGACCGCCTCGCCATAGCCGTTGGCTTCGCGCCGCTCGCGGTACAGCACGGCGACACTGCGGTACATGACCGCCCCCACCGGCCCCAGCACCACGAACCAGAACAGCACACCGAACAGGCGGTCGTTGGCTTCCAGCAGCACGGCGCGCGCCACCTGGCGGTCGCCCGCCTCTCCGTCGGCCAGCGGCTCCTCGCCGATCAGCCGACCGGCAGCGCGCAGGCGCAAACCGGGGTCGGTGGAATCCGCCACCTCGCAGTAGGTGTTGACGTCGATGGCGAGGTCGCGCGGTCCCAGGCAATACACGAACACCGCAATGTAGAACAGCAGGCCGACCAGCCCGAACAGCAGGTCATGCAACCAGCCCTGCAGCAGGGCGGTTGCGCCCCACACCGGCACCAGCACCAGCAACAGGCCGAAAACACCGTCCCAGCCGTCGCCGCTGACGCGCGAGCGCACGGCGTCGACCCAGGCGAGGAACTGCCGGTAATGCCGGTATTCGTGCAGGTGCGTCAGCAGACGGTCCGCGATGATGCCAAGGATTGCCGAAATGAGAGTCATGGCGTCGCCAGGTCGGGAAGTGCGGCCTACGCTACCGGTTGCGCGCAAGAACTGTCAAGCCAGCAGCGCGCGCAGCAACGCCCAGTCGAACGCCGGCCCCGGATCCGTCTTGCGACCCGGCGCAATATCGGAGTGACCGACAATATCGCCTGCGCCGATGGCGGGGAAACGTGTGCGCAGCGCGGCGACCACATCCGCCAGCCGCCGGTACTGCACCGCCTCGTAGGGCAACTCGTCGGTGCCTTCCAGTTCGATGCCAATGGAAAAATCGTTGCACGCCTCGCGGCCACGGTAACAGGACCGCCCGGCGTGCCAGGCGCGCCGCGAGAAGGGCACATACTGCACCAGCTCACCGTCACGCCGGATCAACAGGTGCGAGGATACGCGCAGGTCCGCGATCTCGCGGAAATAGGGGTGCGCGGAAACATCCAGCCGGTTGCAGAAAAAGTCATCGATCCAGGAACCACCAAACTCGCCCGGCGGCAGACTGATGCCGTGCACCACGATCAGCGAAATGTCGCCGGCTTCGCCGCGTTCGTCGCAATTTGGCGACAAAACACGCCTAACATCCAGCAACCAGTCGCCATCGTCCGTAAAATCCATTATGTTTACCTTTTGCCGCGCCAGCTTCATTATGGCGCGCCATCCCCTTCCGTTACAATGCGACGGATTTGCTGTTCAGATGACAGGAGTTCTTGTGAAATCGATTTTGCTCACCCTCGCCCTTATGCTGGGACTGCTGGGCCAGGCCCTGGCCGAAACCCGTTACGTCAGCGACCGGCTGGAAATCCAGATGCGCGCCGGCAAGGGCACTCAGTTCCGCATTCTGCGCAGCCTGCCCAGCGGCACACCGCTGGAGATTCTCGAGGTCGACAAGGAGAACGGTTATTCGCGCGTGCGCGAACCCGGCGGCGTGGAAGGCTGGGTGCTCAACCACCTGCTGATGTCCGGCCCCTCGGCGCGCGACCGGCTGGCAAAGGCGGAAAAGAAGCTGGCGCGCCTGGAACTGGAGAACAACAAGCTGAAGACCGCGCTGGCGGAACTGCGCAAGGCCAAGGGCAGTACCGACAAGGAACGCAGCGCCCTGGAAAAGGAGAACCAGCGTCTCAGCCAGGAACTCGAACGCATTCGCCGCACCGCGTCGAGCGCGCTGGCCATCGACGCGGAGAACCGCGAACTGAAAAGCCGTATCGTCGCCTACGAACGGCAGACGCAAAGCCTGCAGCAGGAGAACGAAAGCCTCAAGGATCGCACCGCGCGCGACTGGTTCATGGTCGGCGCGGGCGTGATCCTGCTCGGCATGATCATCGGCCTGATCATCCCGCGCATCCGCTGGCGCAAGAAATCCAGCTGGGATTCGCTGTAGCGCGCCGCTACTCGTCGGTCACGCAGCCGGTCGAGGCGTCCTTGACGTTCTTGATGTACTTGTAGAGGGTGCCGCGCTTCGCCTTGTAGGGCGGCATCGTCCACTCGGCGCGGCGGCGCTCCATTTCCTCGTCGCTGACGTCCACGTCCAGGCGCTGGTTGGCGGCGTCGATGGTGATCACGTCGCCGTCGCGGATCAGGCCGATCGGCCCGCCCTCCTGTGCCTCGGGCACCACGTGGCCGATGATGAAACCGTGTGAACCGCCGGAGAAGCGGCCATCGGTAATCAGGGCCACGTCCTTGCCCAGACCGGCGCCCATGATCGCCGAGGTCGGGGTCAGCATCTCCGGCATGCCGGGGCCGCCCTTGGGGCCTTCATAGCGAATCACCACCACGTCACCCTTGCGGATCTCGCCCTTTTCCAGGCCGGTCAGCATGGCTTCCTCGCAATCGAACACCCGCGCCGGGCCGGAGAAGTGCAGGCCTTCCTTGCCGGTAATCTTGGCGACCGAACCGCCCGGCGCCAGGTTGCCCTTGAGAATCTGGATATGCGCGGTTTCCTTTATGGGCTTGTCGATGGGCATGAACACTTCCTGGCCGGGCGTCAGGCCGGGCAGCTCGGCCACGTTCTCGGCCAGGCTGCGGCCGGTCACGGTGAGGCAGTCGCCATGCATCATGTCCTGCTCCAGCAGGTACTTGATCACCGCCGGCGTACCGCCGACCTTGTGCAGATCTTCCATCACGTACTTGCCCGACGGCTTGAGGTCCGCCAGGAAGGGCACGCGGTCGCTTATCTTCTGGAAGTCGTCCAGCGTCAAGGGCACGTCCACGGCGCGCGCCATGGCGATCAGATGCAGCACCGCGTTGGTGGAGCCACCCAGCGCCATCACCACCACCATGGCGTTCTCGAAAGCCTCGCGGGTCATGATGTCGCGCGGGCAGATATTGTGTTCGAGCAGGTGGCGGATGGAACGGCCGGCCTGCATGCATTCCTCCAGCTTGCCGGGGTCGACAGCGGGAATGGAAGAACTGTAGGGCAGACTCATGCCCATGGCCTCGATCGCCGAGGCCATGGTGTTGGCCGTGTACATGCCGCCGCAGGCGCCCGCGCCGGGACAGGAGTGGGCGACGATCTGCTTGCGCTCCTCGTCATCGATCTTGCCGGCCAGGTACTCGCCGTAGCTCTGGAACGCCGACACCACGTCCAGGGTTGCGTTCTTCCAGTGACCGGGCTTGATGGTGCCGCCGTAGACCATCAATGCAGGCCGGTTGACCCGCCCCATGGCCATCATCACGCCCGGCATGTTCTTGTCGCAGCCGGGGATTGAGATATTGGCGTCGTACCACTGGGCGCACATCACGGTTTCGATGGAGTCGGCGATGATGTCGCGCGACTGCAGCGAGTAACTCATGCCGTCGGTGCCCATGGAAATGCCATCGCTGACACCGATGGTGTTGAAGCGCAGGCCGACCAGGCCCGCTGCCTGCACACCTTCCTTGACCTTGGCGGCCAGGTCGTTGAGGTGCATGTTGCAGGTGTTGCCCTCCCACCAGACGCTGGAGATCCCGACCTCGGCCTTGGACATGTCCTCGGGTTTCATGCCCGTGCCGATCAGCATGGCCTGCGACGCGCCCTGTGAACGCGGCTCGGTGATACGGGAACTGTAGCGGTTCAGTTTGTCAGCCATTTTCCTTCCTCTGGGCGCAACGGCGCGCCTTTTGCGGCAAAGTCCGGTATTGTACCGGGCAACGCCCCCCCCTCCAATGGCGCGCCCGCACCAACGGCTACAGGCCGCTCTGGACACACGTCCAGACTTGGTGCTTTTTGCCGCAGGTGCCGGAACCTCTCGCCGATACAAGTCTCTAATCGACCCATTAAACAAGCGGTTTTCAACACAAAATAATGACTTGGCGGCCGATACGCAGCCACCAGCGCCTGAACCGGGATACCATGACAAGCCTGCCAGCCAACTTTATGCCGGGAGCCCCCGGCCATCGCCTGCCGCCGCTCGCCAACACCGCGCTGATCCTGGTGATCGCGTGGCTGGCCGCGCGCCTCACCTGGCAGTTGCTGCCAGCCCCCGTGCCACGCGAAGCACTGCCGCCTGCCGGCGCAGCCGGCACGCCGCGACCGCAGCGCGCCGCAGACGGGCGGGAGCTGGCGGATCTGCACCTGTTCGGCGCGGCGAAGCCCGCCGAGGCGGCACATCCCGCCGTGGTCCGCGACGCCCCGATCACACGCCTCAACCTGACCCTGCGCGGCCTGCTCGCCACCGACGACCCGAAAAACGCGCTGGCCATCATTCAGAATGCCAAAAAGGAAGAACGCCACTTCGCCACGGGTGACACGGTATTCGGGCTGGCGACCCTGGAAGTCATACGCGCCGATCACGTGATCCTGCTCCACAACGGCCGTTACGAAACCCTGCGTCTGCCCAGGGAACTGGTGGCAGTAGCGGCGCCCGAACGCCGCACCCGCGACGTGCGACTAGGCAAGAACCGGGAACGCGTGGAACGCATGCAGGCGCTGGTCAGGGAGTACCACAAAAAGAAGCTCGACAATGTCCGCAATCCCTGGCAGGTCATACAGTGGAAACCTGTAATGGAAGACGGCCGCATTGTCGGCATGCAACTGGTGGCCGAGGAGGAACGCGAGTTTCTCGAACGCCACGGCCTGAAACTGGGCGACATCGTCACCAGCATCAACGGCCATGAAATGGACGGTGGCGAAGGCCTGGTCAAGGCGCTGGAAGCCATCACCGAAGAGGAAAACCTGGTATTCGGCGTGCGCAGTGGCGACAGGCAAAAACAGGTACACGTACGGGTAGAACAGTAGACAGACGCTCGATCCACCGGGCACACATTATTATCAAAAGAGGCACCAACATGAAGATTCGTTATTCCATCATCGCGCTTTCCCTTGCCGTCGCTTCGACCGGCGTACAGGCAGGCATGGGCAGCTCCGCGCCCGTCGACCCGGAAGCCGCCAAGAAACAGATGGAGTTGATCCGCGAGGAACAGGGCACCCCGGAAATCAGGCCCACGCCGATCCTCGACGCGCTGATCCAGGACGACCTCGACACGGTCAACAAGATGCTGGATGACAAGGGCGACCCCAATCAAACCAACGCGGCCGGCATCTCGCTGATGATGATCGCCGCCCACAACGGCCACAAGGCGCTGTTCGACCGACTGATAAAGATGGGCGCCGACACAGGCGCACGGGATTCGGCGGAACGCTCGGTACTGATGTTCGCCGCCATCGGCGGGCAGACCGACCTGCTACGCAGGCTCATCGAACTTGGCTCGGACGTCAACGCCGCCGACGATGAGGGCAACACCCCTCTGCACTTTGCGGCCGAACACGGTCATACCGACGTCGGCGCCGCCCTCATCAAGGCCAGGGCGGAAATCGACCCACGCAATGCCGACGGCAAGACGCCACTGATGCTGGCGGCACGCAACGGCCACGAAAAACTGGCCCTGGCGCTGATCCAGGCCGGCGCCAACGTGAACGCCAAGACCCCCGAAGGCAATACCGTGCTGATGGACGCGGCGGTCGGCGGCAAACTGGCGATTGCACGGGAGTTGATCGACAAGGGCGCCAACGTGAACGCGCGCAACCTGAAGCCCGGCTTTGTCGCCCTGCACATGGCGATTCACAACGGTCACGACGACATTGCCAACGCCCTGCTCGACGCCGGCGCCGACCCGGAGGCCAGGACGGACGGCAACACCACCGTCCTGATCGCGGCCGCCGCCAGTGAACGCACAGCCATCGTGAAGCGCCTGATCGACATGGGCGCGGACGTCAACGCTCGCGGCAACCACGGCCGCACGGTGCTGATGACGGCGGCCAAGCATGGTGGACTGGACGTAGTAAAACTGCTGCTCAAGCACGGTGCAAAGGTCAACGAAACCAATACCACCGGCTGGACGGCGCTCGCTTACGCCATCGGCAACAACCACGTTGACGTGGCGCGCGAACTGGTCAAGGCCGGCGCCAACCTGGAAACGCGCGAGCAGAGCCAGGGCGGCACGCCGCTGATGGTCGCGATCTTCCGCGGCAACAAGGATGCCCTGGACTACCTGCTAACCCTGGACGTCGATCTCGACGCGCGCGGCTTCAAGAATATCACCCCGCTGATGGAAGCCGCCAAGTCCGGACGCGACCAGTTCATGGAATCCTTGCTGGTGAAAGGCGCGGACGTGAACCTGCAGGACGACGCACAGATGGCGGCTATCCACTATGCGGCCATGATCAACAAGCCTGACCCGGTCGCGGTGCTGCTCAAGCACGGCGCCAGGGTGAACGTGCGCAACCAGCTCGGCGCCACCCCGTTGATCCTCGCCGCCTGGTGGGGCGACCCGGAAACCGTGTCCCTGCTGATCGAGGCCGGGGCCGATGTCAACGTCATCGACAACAGCGGCCAGACCGCGCTGGACTTCGCCATCAAGCGCGCACGTGGTCCGGGCATGGTCGAGCGCCTGAAGAAGGCCGGCGCCAAGACCGCCACTGAACTGGTTAGCGGACAGTGAGGAGAAACAGGACCATGACCTTGCAAAAACACCTGTGGCGCACACTGCTGCTGTTGACCAGCCTGCTGCTCGCCGGCCCCGCGCAGGCCGGTACCTCCACACCGCTGATCGAGGCGGTGCGCACGGGCGACAGCGGGAAGGTCGACAGCCTGCTGAAGAGCGGCGTCGACGCCAACCAGACTGACGCGGACGGCAGCAGTGCGCTGCTGTTCGCCATCGCCGCCGGCAAGGGAGAACTAGCTGACAGGTTGCTGCAGGCCGGGGCCGATCCGTCGCTGAGCAACAAGCGCGGCTGGAACGCGCTGATGGTGGCGGCGCAAGCAGGCGACCTCGCCCTGGTCAACTGGCTCATCAAGGCCGGGGTGGACGTCAACGCGCACACCAGTACCGACTGGACGGCTCTCGCACTGAGCGCCCAGAACGGGCATACCGCGTGCGTCAAGGCGCTCATTGCCGCGGGGGCGAAGGTCAACGTGTTCACCCAGGACGGCTTCACGCCGATCATGGTCGCCGCGCACCGCGGCCACACCGACACGGTAAAGGCCCTGCTGGAAGCCGGCGTCAACCCGAACCAGAAAGAGGCAGAACGTGAAACCACCGCCCTGATCCTGGCCGCCACCGAAAACCGGATCGATACGCTGAAACTGCTGCTGGAACATGGCGCCGACATCGACGCACGCGACAAGTTCGGCCAGACCGCGCTGATCTGGGCATCATGGCACGACAAGTACGACGCCGTGGAACTGCTGCTCAAGGCTGGCGCCAACCCCAATATCACCAACAAGGAGGGCAAGACGGCTCTGCGCTTCGCCCTGCACGGCGGCAACCCCCGCCTGATCGAGTTGCTGCGCAAGGCCGGCGCCGAGGAAGGGCACGAAATCACGCCTTCCGTCGTGGTGCCGCAGAGCCCTTCCCTCTAGACTCCGGAGAATATTCATGAAGACGACATCACTGGCAACAACCCTCTGGCTGGCCCTGGCCCTGCTGCTCGCCAGCACCGCGCCGCGCGCCGAAACGGAGACACCTGAATCCGTGTACAACCGTTACCTCGACGCGCTGATGCAGGCCTCCTCCATCGAGGAGCTTTACCCCTTCTGGACCATCAACCACATCAACGAAGTCCGCGAGGAAATCCGGCGCGCCGGCCGCATCGGCCGCAACCCGGAAGAAGACCTGAAGTCAGCCCTGAAACAGATGAAGGCGCGCGCCGCGATCACCGACCGCGGCAGCCTGGAAAAGGAAACCACCGGTGGCCGCAGCAAGCTCACCTACCTGGCCAGCAACAAGGAAAAAAAGGAAGACTACACCATCGTCGTCGACATGCTGTTCGAGGACGGAAGCTGGAAGATCATTCGCGAACGCATGCTCTACCGCAAATAACCCCTCCCCCAAAAAAGGGGTTATTTAGTGGCCGAGGACTTTCTGACGGCTTCGGCCAGGGATGAGCGGGAGCTGGTGTACTCCTTCTGCATTCGACGGCTGAGGGTGGCGGCGTCGCGCTCTTCCGGGGGCATGCGCTTGAGCTGGTTCCGGAAGTGCTGCTGGAATTCACCCAGCGACGCCGCGCCGGGGTTCGGCGGCGCCGTGTATTGCACGGTTCCTGTCGGCTGTGCGGACAAACCGCGGTCGGGCGTTGGGGCCACACCGGTGGCGGACGGCTGCGCGGCAGCAAGGGCATCCTGCGTCTCCCCCGCAACCTCGTCATCGGACACGAACGGCTGCACGCCGGTTCCCGTCACGGCACTCTCAGGGCCGGAAACCACTCCCTCCACCGGCTGCCGTTCGGCGCTCGCCGCCGGACGGGCGGCCTCGAGTCCGGTATCCGTGCCGGCGGGCTGCTGCAGGTAGCGGTAGCCCACCACGCTGGCGGCCAGCACCACCACGGCGGCACTGTAGCTCATCAACTGTTTCATGCTTTTTCCTCCGGGTACGTCCGTACCCGCCAGAGATAATAGAGAGCCGGAATCAATATCATCGAGACCAGCGGCGCAGTCACCATACCGCCCACCATCGGCGCGGCGATACGGCTCATGACTTCGGAACCGGTGCCCGATCCCAGCATCACCGGCAGCAGGCCCGCAATGATCACGGCGGCGGTCATGGCCTTGGGCCGGACCCGCAGCACGGCGCCCTCGGCAACCGCGTCGCGGAATTCAGCGCGCGTCGCGGGTTGGCGGCGGCGCACGGCTTCGTCGAGATAAACCAGCATCACCACTCCGAACTCCGCCGCGACGCCGGCCAGCGCAATGAACCCGACACCGGCCGCCACCGACAGGTTGTAACCCAGGGCATAGAGCAACCAGAAACCACCGACAAGCGCCAGCGGCACGGCGCCCATCACCATCAGGGATTCGGTGAAATTGCGGAAGCTCAGGTACAGCAGCAACATGATGATCACCAGCGTCAGCGGTATGATCAGCGCCAGTTTGTCGCGAGCCCGCTCCATGTATTCGTACTGGCCCGTCCAGTGCACCGTGTAGCCCGGCGGCAGTTCGACATGCTCCGCCACCGCGCGACGCGCCTCATCGACATAGGACCCCAGGTCGCGCCCGGTGATATTGACGTACACCCAGCCGCTCAGGCGCGCGTCCTCGCTGCGGATCATGGCCGGCCCATTGGCGATACGCACGTCGGCGACGTCGCGCAACTGTATATGCTCGTCGCGCGAGGTCACAATGGGCAGGTTCTGGATCGCATCGAGCGAATCGCGCACATAGCGCGGATAACGCAGGTTGACCGGGTAGCGCTCGCGGCCCTCGACCGTGTAGGTCACGTTGACACCGCCGACCGCGACGTTGATGAGGTCCTGTATCTCGCGCACGCTGAAGGCGTAGCGCGCGGCGGCATCGCGATCGATATCGACCTCGATATAGCGCGCGCTGGTGGAACGTTCGGAATACACCGACTGCGTGCCCTCCACCTCGCGCACCACCGGCTCGATGCGCAGACCGATCTGCTGTATGACGTCCAGGTCCGGACCCGAGATACGGATGCCGACCGGGGTATTGACGCCGGTCGACAACATGTCAATGCGGGTCCGGATCGGCATCAGCCAGGCGTTGTTGAGGCTCGGCACCTGCACGCGCCGGTCCAGTTCCTGCTTGATTTTTTCCAGCGTCATGCCATCGCGCCACTGATCGCGCGGCTTGAGCTGTATGGTCGTCTCGACCATGGTCAGCGGCGCGGGATCGGTCGCGGTTTCGGCACGACCGACCTTGCCGAACACCCGTTCGACTTCCGGCAGCGTCTTGATCAGCTTGTCGGTCTGCTGCAACAACTCACGCGCCTTGCCGATCGAGATGCCGGGAAAAGCGGTGGGCATGTACAACAGGTCTCCCTCGTCGAGTTCCGGCATGAACTCGGACCCCAGTCTCGCCAGTGGCCACAGGGCGCTGGCCACCAGCAACAGCGCCAGCGCAACCACCCGCCAGGGATGAGCAAGAGTGGCGCCGATCAAGGGCTGGTAGATGGCGATAAGCACGCGGTTCACCGGGTTGGCCTTTTCCTCGCGAATCTTGCCGCGCACCAGGTAAACCAGCAACGCCGGAACCAGTGTAATCGACAAGCCCGCGGCGGCCGCCATGGCGAAAGTCTTGGTATAGGCCAGCGGCGCAAACAGGCGCCCTTCCTGCGCCTCCAGCGCAAACACCGGGACGAAGCTCAGGGTAATGATCAGCAGCGAGAAAAACAGCGGCGACCCGACCTCCGTGACCGCCGCGGTGATGGCCGCGATGCGATCACCGCCGCGCGCCCGCTCCAGGTGCTTGTGAACGTTCTCGATCATCACGATGGCAGCATCCACCATGGCGCCGATGGCGATGGCGATGCCGCCCAGGGACATGATATTGGCATTGATGCCCTGGTGCGCGATCAGCACGAACGCGGCCAGTATTCCGACCGGAAGGCTGACCAGGATCACCAGTGATGAGCGCAGGTGGTAAAGAAACACCGCGCACACCAGCACCACGATCAGGAACTCCTCGAGCAGGCGCCTGGAGAGCGTGCCCACGGCGCGTTCGATCAGGCCGGACCGGTCGTAGGTGGTGACCAGTTCGACCCCGGCCGGCAGACTGCCGCGGATGGCGGCTATCTTGTTCTTCACCGCCTCGATGGTGGTGAGCGCGTTCTCGCCGAAGCGCATCACCACTATACCGCCGACCACCTCGCCCTTGCCGTCCAGTTCGGCGATGCCGCGTCGCATCTGTGGGCCGGTGCGGATTTCCGCGATATCCTCCAGCATGATGGAAGCACCAGAGGCGCCGACGTTGAGCGGCGGGATGCGGCGCAGGTCCTCGATGGATTCGATATAGCCGCGCGAGCGCACCAGGTATTCCGCTTCCGCCATCTCCACCACCGAGCCGCCGGTCTCGTGGTTGGCATCGCGAATCGCGCGCTTCACCGCCGCCAGCGGCAGGGAGTGGAGGCGCAACAGGTTGGGATCGATCACCACCTGGTACTGCTTGACCATGCCGCCCACCGTGGCCACCTCGGCGACACCGGGCACGGTCTGCAACTCGTATTTCAGAAACCAGTCCTGCAGGCTGCGGAGCTGCGACAGGTCGCGCTCGCCACTGCGGTCCACCAGCGCGTACTCGAAAATCCAGCCGACACCGGTGGCATCCGGTCCCAGCGAGGAACTCGCCTCGTCGGGCAACTGGCTGGACACCTGGCTGAGATACTCCAGCACCCGTGAGCGTGCCCAGTAGGGATCGGTTCCGTCGCTGAAAATGATGTAGACGTAAGAATCGCCGAAGAAGGAATAACCGCGCACGGCGGTGGCGCCGGGCACCGCCAGCATCGCCGTCGACAGGGGGTAGGTTACCTGGTCTTCCACCACCTGGGGCGCCTGGCCGGGGTAACGTGTCTTGATGATGACCTGCACGTCCGAGAGATCGGGTATGGCGTCCAGCGGAATGGTGCGCACCGCGTACAGACCCCAGGCGGACACCAGCGCAGCCAGCACCAGCACCAGCAGGCGGTTGTGGATGGACCAGCGGATGATGGCGGCGATCACGCGCGCACCCCGTCAGTGCTCATGCCCGTGTTCATGCTCGTGGCCCGCCCCGGCCGGTTCCTGCATGCGCCGGAAACTGGCGGTCAGGCTGCTCTCGGAATCGATCAGGAACTGGCCGGAGACAACCACAGTTTCATCGCCGTACAGGCCCGACAGGATCTCGACCCGCCCGCCGCTGACGATACCGCTGCGCACCTCCACCGGCTGGTAGTGGCCATCTTCCCGCACCACCACGACACGTTCGCCATCGCCGGTACGAATGACCGCATCGGCCGGCACCCACAGCACGTTCTCGCGCGGCTGGGCGTGGATCACGACATTGGCGAACATCGACTTGCGCAACAGCGGGTTGAGGGTCAGGAAACGCAGGCGCACGGTCAGGGTCCGTGTCTTGTAGCTGATAGACTCGTTGATGCGCTCCACGGTTCCCTCGAACTCGACACCGGGCAGGGAGGGAATCGTCATCAACGCCCGCTGACCGTATTCCAGCCATGTCCACTGGCGTTCGAACGCCTCGGCGGACACGTTGACCACGATCAGTCCGCCAAGCCGCGCCAGGGTGGTGTCGGCGTCGACCGTGTCGCCAACCCGCACCGGTATTTCGAGAATCGAGCCGTCCTGGGGCGCGTACAGGGTAATCTCGCGCTCGACCTCCCCATTCTCCTCCAGCTTGCGCACCTTGCTGCCCGGAAAACCCAGCCGCGCGAGCGTTTCCCAGTGCTGTTTCATCGCCTCGTTGTCACCGGCGCGGTAGGCCTCCAGGTAGTCCTGCTGCGCCTGCAAGCGATCCGGCGAAAAAATCCGGAACAGCGCCTCGCCGCGCTCCACCAGGTCGCCGGGACCACGATCCACCACCCATTCGATGCGCCCCGACAGGCGCGGCTTGATGATCCGGCCGCCACTCGGCGTGATCTTGCTGATGCTGCCGGTGGTGCGAATCAGTCGCGGCAGGGTGCCGCGCTCCACCTTCGCCGTGCGGATACCGAGGTTGTGCTCCATGACCGGCGATATCCATACCTGTGGCGCGCCCTCATTCTCGCTCCCGGCCCCACCACCGCTGTCCCGGGTTTCCACCAGATCCATGCCGCACACCGGGCAACTGCCGGCCTCGCCGGACACGATCTCGGAATGCATGGGACACACGTAGGAGGAGGCGTTTCCGGCCACGACCGAATCCAGCCTGTCGGCGGCCTGCTCCAGCGGCGGCGCGAACAGCCACCAGCCTGCCAGCAGTCCGGCGGCGAACAACAGGGTAAATCCGAACAAGGCTCTGGGAAATATCGACATGAATTGTTTATTTGCCTGCAAACTGGGGCGACACAGTATAGCGTCTACCGGGAACCACTCTGTAAAACTCCGCTTTTCCGAGCCCCCCGTCAGGCGCGGGACTCGGAAAAAAGGAAGGGGGAGTCATCCAGACCCCCCCAAGATATTACGACTGCTCGTTGTTATGTGAGGAACATTTCCCTATCGACTTATTCCCACCAGGCCATGCCGTGAGGCGTCGCGTGACCGGTGTCGCCGTGCGGCCAGGAAGCACGGTCAAAGTCGATACAGCCATCGAAGTAGCTGTAGTACCAGTGCGGCCCGTAACGCTGACCGTCGTCACCGCGGGAGTTCACGTCCGTGAACAGACCGAACAGCCAGTCAGAGGACAGGCGGCCACGGCCAATGCCGCGCTTCAGGTTCTTGCGCATCTTCAGCATGCAGACACGATCATCACCCACGGAACCGGTACCCGGAAGCTGGCCAACCGGGTTCGGCAGTGCGTACTCGCGCAGGTCGACGAAGTACAGGCTCGACGCAACACGATTCTCGGCGCGGTTGTAGATGGTGAAGTGAGGACCACCCTGGGACATGAAGTTGTCCAGCGAGTCCAGGTTCTGCGTGTCGGCTACCACCGGGCAGTCAGACGCACCGTTGTTTCGCTTGGCGGCGAAGGTGGTGGTCGGCTCGCCAGTGAACATGTGGGCATAACCCGGGGCGTCACTGGAGGTGTAGTAGCTGGCGTCCGCATAATCACACTCGATGTTGTTGATATCGTCGCCCTTGGCAAGCAGGGGGCGGATATCGAACAGCATGATGCGACGCGAATGCTGCAGCGGGTAGTCACGATCGAACGTCGGCTGACCCGGGGCGACGATACCGGCGATCGGAGCGACCAGATAGGTATCATCCTTGGTGGTGAAGAACACCGAGAAGCCCGTGCAGGGACCCGTGTCATACAGGGCACGCAGTTCGGGACGCACGCCACGCTGCCAACTGGTCATGTCCGGTGTGTAGAACAGCGTACCGCCGCACATGGAGGCCACGAAGCCACCCTTGGAGTAGTAGGGCGCCGCACCGTTGGTGGTCCAGGCAGCCATCAGGCCTTCCGGCTCTTCCATGGTGACCGCGGAGGAACCGAGGTGCTCGGGACCGCCACCTTCACGACCTTCGACACGGGGACCGTCCGGCACCTGCGCGATGTCGTCGGGGGTGTAGGTGCCGGAAGCCTGGGTCTTGAGCTTGTTCAGATCCCAGAAACGGATGGTGGTGCCAATGTCGTAGGCCTGGGTCGAAGCCGCGCCTTCCTCGTTGTCGGGGGGCGTGGCGCCGGAGAGGGCCAGGGAGACCGGGTCACCATAGTCGGATGTCACCAGGGTGTTCAGATCCTGACGCGCGAAAATACCGTGCGGATGCGCAATACCAGCGGTATTGGGGGCAACAGTTTCAGGCGCGCCGGCCAGAATCGCGCACAGGCCACACTGCCAGCGGGGCTTGTACCGGTCCGGGGCGTCGCCACCCTCGTACACGGCGCTGAACTGGCGGACGTCCATGCCGTCCTTGTCGAAGATCACGACGCCACCCGGGGTCGTCAGGGTCGGCGGAAGCTGCGGAGCGGCGCCCATGTTGGTGGGGAAGCCCCAGTTGCCCTTGGCGCCCATGAAGGACGAAGCCATCAGGCCGTCGCCGACGTCGATGAAGTCGTCGGTGCCGGACACGGCGTCGGTACGCGGATCGAAACCGCCGGAGATGACCAGGCCGCACATATTGTCATAGGCCGGGTCGTTGCCCATGGTGGACTCATCGTAGCGAACAACCGTACCGGTCACGTCGCCACCCACGATGGTGCCATCGATCGGACGCACGTTCATCGGGTCGTTGACGTTACAGCCGAACACGTTCGCGGAGATCAGGCCGCCGGCAAACAGCAGCTTGTCGCCCGTGTCCTCGTCGGTAACGATAAAGGCGTTGGTGTGGTGCGACTCGTTGGCGAACTGCGAGGTGATGGCATCCTGGAACAGGCCGCCGTTACCCGCGGTCGGGACCGGCACGATGCTGCCGTCGGTGACGGTCGTATCCAGGCCGAACTCGACCTCGGCCAGCAGGTGCGCGTTCAGCACCGGGGGAAGCTGCACGGTGTTGGCAACGGCGCCGTAGCGGAAGATGTTGCTGCGCGTGGCATTGATAACGGCGATGAAGTCGCCGTCGGGAGCGCCGGTGGTCGCCGCGCCCTGGCCGTTGACTTCATAGTTGGGATCGTAGTCGTTGTTCAACGCCGCCCCGTCCATGGTCTGCCAACCGCCTTTGTCGCCGGTCCAGACCATCAGGTACTTCGCCGCGTGGGCGGAACCGGCCATGGCCATGGCGGAACCGACCGCGACAGCGAGTGCCGTCTTTTTGATCGTTGTAAATTTCATTGTTGGGTACCCTCCCACTGTGACGTGGATTGTTTGGTAAACCTAAAAACCTGCGACCGCCCGGGTGGACGGACGCCATTCAGCACAGCCGCTAGTGCAAGCGCCGGGCCAACTTTTATTTCTGCTTCCCAAACATCGGCTTATAGCCCTGACTGTCGCCACGGGGAGACGCCTCCCAAGCACGCTAAACAAATGTAAAAAATGCCGACACCTCATTGACGAAAAATTAACTGACAAGCTGGCGCAGCACTGTAAACACTGTTTAAAAACAGATGGTTACAATTTAAAACGTGTCACAGGCATGTCAGGGACTGACACCTGAAAACAAACTGGCACGCCTGCCAGAAAACATGGGACATGCAACAAACCGACTGTAAAATCAGCCACATAGACATATATTATGTGTAAGTAAAGGCGACAGATCGAGACACCGGACTGACAGCCTGTCATGTCATATCAGGCAAAGCATCACAAACAACCGGGTAAAGACCCGCCGACCGCGAGTACGGATCCGGCCCGGCAAACAGGCGAAAAAAAGCCCGCCGAATGGCGGGCCTTGCGATCCTGCTGCCCGGCGGAATGCCGGCCGGCACGAGCTCAGCGGGAAGAACAGCTCCCGAAGCCAAACAGCGAGTACGCCGGGCACCAGCCGATGGCGCCGGTCAACAGGGGCACGATGCCGATGAAGCCCCAGGGGGCGAGCTGCTCGGTCCAGGGACCCACCAGCGACAGGGTCACCAGCGCGGCGCCCGCGACGATACGCACGATTCGGTCGATTCCACATACATTAGCCATAACAACTTCTCCTCACGATTGTCAGTCCGAACGACTGGATACGCCGCACTATACAAACCGCGCAGGGGACATGCAGTGACATAATCACACTGCGGGCGGGCTAACGATCCTCGCCCGCCACGCGCGCCAGCGCGTCCGGATCCAGGATTTCGACCAGACCCCGGCGCACGGCGATCAGCCCGTCCTTCTCGAACACTTTCAACTGGCGGCTGACCACCTCCCGCGCGGTTCCGAGTTCGCTGGCAAGTTGCTGGTGAGTAGCCGAAACGGTGCCGGGACGGCTGCCGCAGCGGTCGACGAGGTGCCGCGCAAGACGCGCGTCGACGCGCCCGAAAGCCACGTCCTCGACGCGCTGGATCAAGTCGCCAAGGCGCTGGCCCTGGTTGGCGAACACAAAGCGGCGGAAGCTTTCGGAATACCCCAGCGCCTCGTTGAACACTGCCTGGGGAATGACCAGCGCCTCGGTTTCGACGTCGGTAACACCCTCGGCCGGGTAGGATTCCTCGCTGATCAGGCAGGACGTGGTGATAACACAGGTTTGCCCGTCGGTAACGCGGTACAACACCACCTCGCGTCCGCCAGCCGACAGGGTCTGCACCCGCACGCTGCCGCGCACCACCACGATATAATTGCGGCAGGCGTCGCCACGGCGGAAGACCACATGGCCGGCCGGCAGGATGACCCGCTGAACCTGTTTGCCGAGCTGCTGCAGAACGACATCGTCGCGCGGGAACCACTGTTCGAGTATGGCGGAAGTATTATCGCTCATGGAGCCGTCTTTTATCCGCCAAAGCCGCGCCGGAGTCAACCGGGGCCAAAAAGAACGCGGGCCGGCGGCCCGCGCAAGTCATCCAGTTCAGTGGGAGGGAGTTTGCTGAATACTGAAGCTGGATTTCACTGATGGATCGTCAATCCATTACATACACACAGACACGTACACACAGACAATGATGACGAAACAAAAGTTCACGCGAACGGGGAAAAACTCTGGCTCGCAGCCGGCAGAGGGGGGCGGCTGCGAGCCGTACAGATCCCCGGATCGCGAGACAGACCTTAGCAGAGGCGGGACGCGCGGAAAATGCGACACGGTGTCGCACACCACGGAAAGGAGCGACGGAAGACCTCAGGAAAGCGCGGCGGCGGAAGCTTGCGCCTGGGTCCGGGAAGGCTGCGCAGCGCGCCCGCCAGCGGAACCGGAAGCCGGTTGCTGCGCCGGCGCTTCGTCCTCGAGGCTGGCGGTTTCATAGGGCCAGTCGCGGATACCGCCCTCCACCGTCACCACGTCGAGGTTGTGCTGACTGAGTTTCAGCGCGGCGACCGCACTGCGGCTTCCGGAATGGCAATAGACGATATACTGGGCGTCCGGGTCGAGTTCGTCCATGCGGTCGCGCAGTTCGTGCAAGGGAATCAGGATGGCGCCCGGAATATGCTGGTACTCGTATTCCTCGGCGTAGCGCACGTCAAGAATCCGGTGCCCGGTTTCGATCATGCTGCGCGCGACCTGGGGCTTGACGCTGCGCACCAGTTGCTTGCTGACCAGGTCCTCGAAATCCTCGCGGCCCAGCACCATGATGCTGGCGTCCTCGACGATCCTGACCGTTTCACAGCGCAGCTTGCCGGTAATCAGCGCTTCGCAGCCGAAGGTGTCACCCGCCTGTAACTCAGCGACCTTGCGCGGCCCGTCGTCGTAGATGCCGGTCTGCCAGACCTCGGCCCGCCCCGAGCGCAGAATATAGAAAGCATCACCCTTCTCGCCCTCGCGCACGATTTCCTCACCGGCCTTCGCCGTTACCGTGTGCATGCGCTGGAAGGCGCTCTCCACACACTCCAGCGGCATGCGCCGGAACGCAAGCGCGTCGCGCACCCCCTCGAGGGCATCGTGCAGGCCGGCGTCGGTATCCTCCGTGTAGTGGACGATCTCGTCCCAGGCCAGCAACTCGTCGAGCAGGTCGCTGTCAGCAAGGCAGAGCGTGGTGTCCTGCACCGCTATCAGGGTCGAGGTGCGCGGCGCGGAAGCCAGCTTTAGCGCCTGGGTGCGAGTGCTGTTGGGCACCACGCCGGTGCGCACCGAGCCATCCTCGATGATCTTGAGTTCACCTTCGACCACGAACAGGAAGTCGTGCGCCTTGCCCGGGTTCATCTGGAAGATATCACCCTCGCGCATTTCCAGGAAACGCACCACGTTGGCCACCTCGCCGCTGCGCTCCGGCGACAGCAGGTTGAATGGGACATAGTTCCTGATGAGCTTTTCGAGAATACGTTCGGTCTTGGATATCTTCATGGTGGCGTTCCTGGTCGGCAAACAGGCAGCCGAGGCACGGCTGGTTGGATATTCAACGCCCTCGTCCCGCCCCTGTCATCTGGATGACCGTTCACAAAACCCTCACAGATAGACGATCGTATGCACACGGCCACCGCCCGACCTGAACCCTTGCCCACCAACCTGACGCAACGGCGTGACAATTTGTCGCACCTGTTTTGCGGGGCGGCTGATAGAATGAAGCGCATGCTGATCCAGGAACCCGCCAAGTCCAGCAGCTCCACCAATCTGCGCCGCCTGGCCCTGCTGCGCGGCCTGCTCGTCGGCGCCGAACTGGCCGCGGTTCTGGGCGCGCATTTCGTCGCCGCCATCCCCCTGCCACTGGCGCCGCTGTTCGCCGTGTTTGCCGTCATGCTGCTGGCCAGCACCTGGACCTGGCGGCGAGCCAACAGCGGCGCCAGCATCGGCGACCGCGAGTTCTTCCTGCAACTGTGCGTCGACGTGTTCGCCCTGGCGGTGGTGCTCTACTACACCGGCGGCGCCACCAACCCGTTCGCCTGGCTGTTCCTGATCCCGCTGATTATCGCCGCCACGGTGCTGTCGGCCGCCGCGGTGTGGAGCATGGCGGCACTGACCACGCTGTGTTACTCGTTGCTCTTCTTCTACTACCGGCCGCTCGGCAACGACGCGCACATGCACCACGACCAGGCCTTCAGCCAGCATATATTCGGCATGTGGTTCGGGTTCGCGCTGAGCGCGGCGCTGATCGCCTGGTTCGTGGTCGGAATGGCCCGGACGCTGCGCCAGCGCGACAAGCTGCTGGCCGAGGCGCGCGAACAGGCGTTGCGCGACGAGCAGATCATCGCGCTCGGCACCCTGGCCACCGGCGCCGCCCACGAACTGGGCACCCCCCTCGCCACCATGGCAGTGGTGACCCGCGAACTGGAACGCGCCCGGGTCCCGGACGACATGAAGCGCAAGCTGGAAATCCTGCGCAGCCAGGTGGAGCGCTGCAAACAGGCGCTGTCGGTGATCTCTGCCTCGGCCGGTGAACTGCGCGCCGAAAGCGGCGGTCTGATCCCGGTGCGCACCTGGCTGGAGCGCACGCTGGAAAGCTGGAAAAGCCAGCGCCCGGGCGCCGCCATCGAAACGAATCTTCCCGAGCGCGCGCCGCAAGCCGGCATCATCGACGAACAGACCCTGCAACAGTCCTTCATCAACCTGCTCAACAATGCCGCCGACGCGTCCCCGGAACCGCTTGAACTGGTGGCGCGATGGGACGAACGCCAACTGGAGATCGACATCCTCGACCGCGGACCGGGCCTGCACCCGACGGTCGCCGCGCGACTGGGCGAGCGTCAGGCCAGCAGCAAGGAACACGGTATGGGGCTGGGCCTGTTCCTCACCCACGCCACGCTGCGCCGGCTGGGAGGCGACATCGCCCTGTTCGACCGTCCCGGCGGGGGCACCTGCACCCGCATCCAGTTGCCCCTGACCCCACCGGATACACTGCCATGAACGAACCCGCGCAAAACCGGCCCACCCTGCTGATCGTCGACGACGACGAGATCTTCTGCGAGGTCCTCCAGGATGCGCTGCGCAACCGCGGCTACCAGGTGGAAAGCGCGCACGATATTGCCACGGCGCTGGAAAAAGCCGAGACGCTGGATCCGGAATACGCGGTGATCGACCTGCGTATCGGGCAGGAATCGGGCCTGTCCCTGGCCGCGCAACTGCACGCCCGCGACGAGAACACCCGCATGGTCATCCTTACCGGCTACGCGAGCATCGCCACCGCCGTGGAAGCCATCAAGCTGGGCGTCACCCACTACCTCGCCAAGCCGGCCGACGCCGACGAGATACTCGCCGCGCTGCACAAGGACGAGGGCGACCCCGACGTCCCGGTCGCCGACCGGCCGATCAGCATCAAGCGGCTGGAATGGGAACACCTGCAAAAGGTATTGACGGAGTGCGGCGGCAATATTTCCGCCGCCGCCCGCAAGCTGCGCATGCACCGCAGAACCCTGCAGCGCAAGCTGGCCAAGCGGCCGGTTCGGGAATAGCGGAGTTTCAGGGGTCGGCGATCCAGACGGTGACGCGCCGGTTTTTCGCCCAGCCCTTCGGTCCGTTCTCCTCCGACGCGGGCATCTGCTCGCCGAAAAAGCGCGATTCGATGGCCGCCGCGGGCACGCCGCGCGAACGCAGGTAGCGCGCCACCATCAGCGCCCTGCGCCTGGACAGTTCCAGATTGTAGTCGGACTCCCCGCGCTGGTCGGCGTGCCCGCCCAGCACAATACGGAAATTTCGCTTGCGGCGGTATTCACGCGCCACCTGTTCGAGCACCCGCCGCGTCTGCCGGCTGAGGCTGGCGCTGTTGGTGGAAAAATAGACCTTGCGCGTATCGCGAGGCTCGAAATCGAGGTAGAACAGGCCCGCCGTACAGGCCAGGAAGCGCGGCAGGGCTTCGCGGAACCGCACCGGGGTCAGCGCCACCTCGACCCTGTCCTGGCCGTCGCCCCAGTCGCTGAACACGAGCACCGGCCGCATGCCCTGCTCCAGCTCGTAATACAGGCGCAGCGCCTGGTCACGGGGCAGGGTCAGGGGCTGCTTGCCCTGGCGCAGCTCGAAGTTGCCGATATCGCGCACCGCCTGCCCGGAATTCCAGGGCAGGGGTTCGGAACGGATATGCACCTGCTGGTCACGCACCGGCGGCTGGTCGACCTGCAGGGAAAACGTCAGGCGACGACCGGACTGCTGTTCGAAACGCACCCGCCCGAAGCGAGGAATATCGTGCGTCAGCGCGCACTGGCGCGGCGCGCTCTCGACCACCCAACGCGAAGCCTCCCAGTCCGCCGCGAAGGACTGCACTCTCGCCAGCGCCCCGGCGACCGGCAATGCCAGCAGCAAGGAGCCGGCGGCCAACAGCATACGATGTCGTTTTCCCATGGCCGGTTTTCGACCCGCGCCCGTCCAACCTTGAGCGCGGAAACGAATACCCGCAACCAGCACACAAATTGCTGCATTTGCCCTTCATGTGACTTTGTCGCCAATTGCCTGATTATTCGATCGATTCCCCTACCAAACCTGTGTCCATGTGTCAGTCCTGACATGACAAATAGACAGTCGGACACTAACCCGCGTCGGAAAGCCAGACGGTTTGTAACTAATGCCACAAACTGGCGCGGCCCACAATTTATCAAATAACTTCAATATGTTAAGCGCATATAAATACGTATGAAAATATACTCTTATTTTCTAATGTAAAATATTTACACATCATCCAATACGTGTAATACACGGATCTTCGGCAAATTCTGTCGAAATTCCTGTCACTTCGGCCCGACACCTTTCATCACCCTGAACGACCGTCCATGAAATTCGGTATCTAATTGTTTATACGAAATTTCTGAATATTGGCCCATAACTTGCCATGCCTTAAGTCCGAACCAACACAACAACAGCAGGCACCGGGAACAGGAGCGGGAAAAATCGAAAACTTCATGCCAGCCAGCGCACTGGCCGGCAGTGTGTTGATCGATCTCGCCAGCGCAACCAGGTTGCACTTCAAATAATAACGCTCAGCAAGGCAGGGAGTGCCATGAACAATCTGGAAACCTCATCATCGGATGTCACCAACATTCACTTCAATGGCGCCGCGAGCAAGGACAAGACCCGGATCTTCGTGGTCGGCCACAAGGACTTCTCCATCGACAGCATGGCCCGCATGGTCGAAGCCACCGGCGACAACTACACCGTGTCCTGCGTGGGACCCGGCGACGCCTGCATGGCCAGGTTCGTGGCCACCGAGCCGGACGTGCTGATGATCCAGAACGAAGTACTGAAGGAACCTCTGGAACGCTTCATCCATGGCATCATGCACGACTACCCCAACATCCGCATCCTGGTATTCGGCAAGGACATGGACGACGAGCACCTGTACAGGCTGGTGCGCGCCGGTGTGCATGGCTACATCAACGAGCGCATGAGCGGCGAGCACATCCAGCGCGCGCTCGACGCTGTCGTCAACGGGCGCAACTGGATCGAACGCCACATCATGGAGCGCTTCATCAGCACCCGGCACGAACTGGACGAGGTACTCGAAAACCAGTTCTACGAAAAGATCGAGCAACTTTGCAACAGCCTGACCAAGCGTGAAACCGAGATCCTTTGCGAAGTCATCAAGGGCCTCGCCATCAAGCAGATCGCCGAACAGGTTCACCTCTCCCACCAGGGCGTCAAGATGCACCTGGCCAAACTGTTCAAGAAGTTCAACGTCGCCAACCGCAACCAGCTCATCCTCGCCGCCTTCGACGAAATCAGCCCGGTGGAAGAGCTGTCCATGCTGTTACGCAATGGCTTGCAGCGCAGCCTCGACAACAACAACTGAACGGGAGACGAAAACAGTTCCATGCTTCACCCGGCTTATGCCGGTTTTTTTACCCTCGGGGTGGACATGAGGCTCGATCTGTCGGGGCGGTTTCGGGGACTTCCTCGGCTTCTGAAACAGAGGCATTTGGCGCCGGTCCGGGGATTCCCGACCTCCCCGGCCGGCCCATAACCCCGGCGGACGAATTAATGCCAATATGTCAGTAACTTAGCACACACAAGAGCTGGTGGCTAACCCGCATCGCTCACCGATTTTCTGATTTCGGTGTTTTTTGGCGCCGGTGGGAAGCCGAGGCGAGCGATAGCCCGTTTTTCTCGCCAGCCTGCTCGCCGGGATGAGCGATTCTGGTGTTTTTTCGCTCTTCGGCATGGCCTGGAAGGTGCTTTTCCGACTGGGCAGGCGCACCGGCCCCTCAGCACCCATAGCCGATAGTCCGTGTCGACGTTGTCGGATAGGAGATGGTTTATCCGGGTGGCGACCAGTCGGGATGCTGCTTGAGGTTGGCCAGGATCCGGGCGAGGTCGCTGGCGTAGGGATACGCTTGCGAGAAGGACAGCCAGACCTTGCGCGCCGTCAGGCGCAGGCGGGCGCCGATTTTCAACAGCTTCAGACGGATCGTCGTGCTCTGCGCCCGGGCGAACGCCGTACCGGCCAGGCCCAACCGCCGCAGGCCATGCAGCAGGACATAGGCGAAGGAGGAGAAGTACAGCCGCAGTTGATTCGCCCGCAGGGTCGCGCTGCTGGTGCGATCGGCGAACAGCCCCAGTTGCTGCTCCTTGATCCGGTTCTCCATCTCGCCACGGGCACAGTAGAGCGTTTCGTATAACCGCCGGGCGCCGACCTCGCGGGGACTCAGGTTGGTGACGACAAAACGCGGATTGGCCTTGCCCGGCAGGTATTCCGCCTTGCCGATCACCCGCCGTTCACAGGACCAGGACTTGCGCGTGCGGTAACGGAAGTCGCGGAAGCGTCGGGCGGCCTGGCCGGTGCGCTCAAAGGCCTGGCGGGCCGCTTCCATCTCTTCGCCCAATGCGCGTTGCAGGCGCTTGTTGCGCGCCAGGCCCAGGACATAGCGCACCTCGTTGGCCTCACACCAGGCCATGATCGTCTCGCGGCAGAAGCCCGAATCCCCCCGGATCACAATGCGCGTCTGCGGCCAACGCGCGCGCAGCTGGTCGACAATACGTTGCAACTCGTCAACGCTGCCCGCCGAGGCATCCCGGTCCGCCGGGCGCAGCCGGGCGCACATCAGGTGCTCACCACAGAAGATATACAGCGGCAGATAGCAATAGCAGCGGTAGTAGCCGTGGAAGAACCGCCCTTCCTGGTGACCGTGCAACGGGTCATCGGTCGCATCCAGGTCGAGCCAGATCTCGCGCGGCGGCTTGCGGTGCGACTCCAGGAAAAGATCGACCAGCAGCCGATCCAATGCCGCTCGATCAGCGGCGATCCGTTTGTAACGGTCCGACGCCGCCGATTCCGGCGTGCTCAACTCCAGACGGTTGAGCGTGCTCGAGGCGGCCAGCGGCTGACCCCGGTCCTGCTCTCGCACCCGCTCCTCCCCGGTCAGGTCCTGCTTGCCAACCAGTAAGGCCAGGGTGCTGTCCTTGCGCAACTCATCGTGGTCGTTCAGGTCTTCGTAGCCCAGCGCCAGGCCATACACCCGCTGCGCCACCAGGGCCCGCACGCTGTGTTCGATACTCCCGGGATTGCGGTAATCGGCAAAACACTCGGCCAGGCGATCCAGCAGGCCGATGCGCCGATCCACCTCCCGCAGCAGCAACCCGCCACCGTCCGAAGTGATGCGCCCGCCGTCAAAACGACCGATCACTTCGCGTCGACCCAGGGGCTGAAATTCCAGCTGTTCCGGTTTACACTCTGTCTTCATAAGGCTGTTTTTCCTCTTGGCTGTAACTCCTTGCTCGCACAAGTGTTATGCCATGAAAAACAGCCTTTTTCTATACTATCGGTGAGAAATCCGGGCTAAGTCACATCCAGTGACGAATCAAACACTTATAATACCATTTCCCTGCATGGCAACACTTTCTGGTCTACACTGAAATGACAAAACAAGGGTTGCCCGACTGGCAGTCCAACAACGGGATTCAGGAGGACTCATGAGCAAAGACAAGATCTCGGTGGAGGTGCAATCCCTCATCGACGCTCAGGACCACCCCTTCGTGCTGATCGACGAGAACTACAACATCGTCGCCGCCAACACC
>WGBO01000013.1 GCA_015494295.1 Gammaproteobacteria bacterium
GCTTTACAACCCGCAGGCCTTCTTCACACACGCGGCATTGCTGGATCAGGCTTGCGCCCATTGTCCAATATTCCCCACTGCTGCCTCCCGTAGGAGTCTGGGCCGTGTCTCAGTCCCAGTGTGGCTGATCATCCTCTCAGACCAGCTACGGATCGTCGCCTTGGTAGGCCGTTACCCCACCAACAAGCTAATCCGACTTAGGCTCATCCAATAGCGCAAGGTCCGAAGATCCCCTGCTTTCCCCCGAAGGGCTCATGCGGTATTAGCCTGGTTTTCACCAGGTTGTCCCCCACTACTGGGTAGATTCCTAAGCATTACTCACCCGTCCGCCACTCGACGCCTGGAGAGCAAGCTCTCCATCGTTTCCGTTCGACTTGCATGTGTTAGGCATGCCGCCAGCGTTCAATCTGAGCCAGGATCAAACTCTTCAGTTCAATCACTTTAGTCGCTTGAGGCGACAAATCTTGGCTCGATGCACACAAAACTCGGAATTGCTTGAGTTTGCTTCCATCGAATATTGATTGAGCCAGTCAATCTATCCGACGTAAGCACCCACACAAATTACCTGATCTGACTTGTTAATGAACCCGCTGGCGCTCGTCCAGCGTAGACCGACAATTATGAACTACAATTACCGATCCCGTCAACACTTTTTTCGCTTCGGGGTGTTCGGCGAACCGCCGTTGCCTCGAAGGAAGCGCGCATTATACAGCCCGCTTTGAAGCCGTCAACAACAAAACGGAAATAATTCAGAATTTTTTCTGGCCCAGGAAAACGGACATTGGAAACAATAGCTTAACGGGGCCATCCAATGAGCCGTGACAGGCTGCGCGTCCCGGGATGCAGCATCGCGACGGCGGCCGTGCGACGGCTGCTCCAAGGCCTCAGGCCTGGGTGATGCTGACGTGCGCAAAACGGCGCTTGCCAACCTGGCAGACGCCGGCAAAACCGGGCTCCAGGCGCAGTTTCGTGTCGGACACCTTCTCGCCGTCGATCTTCACCGCGCCCTGCCGGATCATGCGCATGCTCTCCGAGGTGCTGGAGGTCAGCCCGGCTTCCTTCAGCACATTGCCGATCGGCACCCCCTCGCCATCCCCACTGAGGGCCACCTCGGGCATGTCGTCCGGCATGGCCCCCTTCTGGAAACGCGCGATAAAGTTGCGTTGCGCCTGCTCGGCGGCCTGCCGCGAATGGAATCGGGCCACGATCTCGGCGGCGAGTTCGAACTTGATGTCGCGCGGGTTGCGTCCCGAGGCCATCTCCTCGCGCAGCTTTTCGATGTCGGACAGGGGCCGGAAGCTCAGCAGCTCGAAATAGCGCCACATCAACTGGTCGGAGATCGACATCAGCTTGCCGAACATGTCGTCGGGGGCGTCGGCAATACCTATATAGTTGCCGAGCGACTTGGACATCTTCTGTACGCCGTCCAGTCCTTCCAGGATAGGCATGGTCAGCACCACCTGGGGTTTCTGCCCGTACGCTTCCTGCAACTGGCGGCCGACCAGCAGGTTGAACTTCTGGTCAGTGCCGCCGAGTTCCACATCCGCCTTGAGAGCCACGGAATCGTAGCCCTGCACCAGCGGGTACAGGAACTCGTGGATCGCAATCGGCTGACCGGCGCTGTAACGTTTGTGGAAATCGTCGCGCTCCAGCATGCGCGCGACGGTGTGGCGCGCGGCGAGCTGGATGAGGTCGGCGGCGCCCATCTCGTTCATCCAGCTCGAATTGAACATCACCAGGGTTTTTTCCGGATCGAGGATCTTGAAGATCTGCTGCTCGTAGGTCTTTGCATTCTCTATCACTTCTTCCCGCGTGAGCGGCTTGCGGGTGACGTTCTTGCCGGTAGGATCGCCGATCATGCCGGTGAAGTCGCCGATCAGAAAAATGGCCTCGTGGCCCAGTTCCTGGAACTGGCGCAACTTGTTGAGCAGCACGGTGTGGCCCAGGTGCAGGTCCGGCGCGGTCGGGTCGAATCCCGCCTTGACGCGGAGCGGCCGGCCGGTCTTCAGACGCTCGACCAGCTCCGACTCCACCAGTATTTCCTCTGCCCCCCGCCTGATCTGCTCAAGCGCCTCTTGCTGCGACATGCCCGACTCTCCCGGATCCCTGAAAAAATGAGGCGAAAGGGTATCACACCTCTGCCGATAACCGGACGAGGATGGCATGGTTTCTGCCTTGAATACCCACGAACGCATTCACCGGTTGACCCCGGCGACTGATGTCAGTTAGGTTTACGCATTCATTTAAAAGGGATTTCAGTGCAGTACAACAACTCATCACTGCGGGATTACAACAGCGGCTGGGGTGACAGCCGGTCGCCGAAACCTTCCTCCAGGGGCCTGCGCTGGGCGTTGCTGGGGTCCGTCTCGGGCCTCGCCATCGGCTTCTTCTCGCTCACGTCCTTCGACGCAAATGCCATAAAAAACAAGGAACTTACGCTTCCCGTGGCGCTTCCGGAAGCCGTCACCGACAACCTGCCGGAACCCCCCGAACAGGCTGTATCCGAAACCCGACAGGCAGGCGCGGAAGCACCGCCGGCGCACCCCCCCGTCAAGGGCGAATGGCACGCCGTAACGGTACGCGAGGGCGACAGCCTGGCGCGCATCTTCGCCCGCCAGGGCATACCCGCCAAGCAGTTGCACCGGCTGGTTACCGGCAGCCCGGTCGCCAAAAAACTGACCCGCATCTACCCCGGACAAGTGTTGCACCTGCGCACCACGCCCGAGGACGGCCTGCTCGAACTGCGCTACGAGATCGACGCGCTCAACCAGATCCAGGTCGACCGCGACGGTGACGACTTCCAGGCGCGCCAGGTCAGCCGCGAGCCAGAGCGCCGCAGCACGCAGGCCACCGCGGAAATCGACAGCTCGTTGTTCCTTGCCGCGCAGAAAGCCCACCTGCCGGAGAACATCACCATGGAACTGGCCGGCATCTTCGGCTGGGACATCGACTTCGCGCTGGACATCCGCAAGGGCGACCGCTTCACCGTTATCTATGAGGATCTGTACCTGGACGGCGAACGCATTGGCACCGGCAACATCCTCGCCGCCGAGTTCATCAACCGCGGCAAAACCTACCAGGCCGTGCGCTATACCGATGCCCGTGGCCGCACCGACTACTACACCCCGGATGGCCGCAGCATGCGCAAGACCTTCCTGCGCACGCCGGTGTCCTTCTCGCGCATCAGTTCCCGCTTCAGCCTGGGACGCAAGCACCCCATACTGAACACCATCCGCAGTCACAAGGGCGTCGACTATGCCGCGCCGCGCGGCACACCGGTCAAGGCGACCGGCGCCGGCAAGATCGTGCTGCGCGGCCGCAAGGGCGGCTACGGACGCACCATCGTCATTCAGCACGGCAGTCGTTACAGCACCCTGTATGCACACCTGAACAGTTTCGCGCGTGGCCTGCGCACCGGGAGCCGCGTGCAGCAGGGCCAGGTCATCGGCTACGTGGGCAGCAGCGGCCTCGCCACCGGCCCGCACCTGCACTACGAGTTCCGCGTCAACGGGGTGCACCGCAACCCGCTGACTGTCAAGCTGCCGGACGCCGCGCCCCTGCCGCGCACCTACATGGCGGATTTCAAGCTCAACACCCAGAACCTGCTGGCGCGGCTGGAACTGGCCCGCTCCCAGGCCATCGCCCTGCAGGAGTGAACAGACCCGCGCCGCCCGCGGCCCCCGCCCATGGCTGAGTACTATGTCGGCCTGATGTCGGGCACCAGCATGGACGGCATCGACGCCGTACTGGTGGATCTGCAGGATTCTTCCCCGAAGTTGATCGCGGCCCGCGTCCTGGACTGGCCGGCGGACCTGCACCGGCGCCTCACCGCGCTCATCGAGCAACCCGGTGATATCTCACTGGCCGAACTCGGCCGCGTCGACGCGGCCGCCGGAGAAGCCTTCGCCGACGCCGCGCTGGCGGTAATCCGGGATAGCGGCGTCGACCGCGCCAACGTCCGCGCCATCGGCAGCCACGGCCAGACTCTGTTCCACGCCCCCGGCGACACCCCGCCCTTCACGCACCAGTGCGGCGACCCGAACCGCATTGCGCAACGCACGGGCATCACCACGGTCGCAGACTTCCGCCGCCGCGACATCGCCGCCGGGGGGCAGGGAGCGCCGCTGGCGCCGGCCTTTCACCAGGCCGTGTTCGCCTCGCCCCGGCGCCACCGCGCGGTTCTGAACATCGGCGGCATGGCCAACCTGACCCTGCTGCCGGCCGGCGGCACGGCAAGCGGCTTTGATACCGGACCGGGCAATGTCCTGATGGACGCCTGGTGCCAGCGCCGGCTCGGCAAGCCGTTCGACGCGGACGGCGCCTGGGCCGCCAGCGGTCGCTGCCTGGACGACTGGCTGCGGACGCTGCTCGAGCACCCGTTCCTGCGCCAGCCGCCGCCGAGGAGCACGGGGCGCGAAACCTTCTGCGCCGACTGGCTGAACGAGCAACTGGCACGGCTGGGCGGCGAGCCCGCCGCGGCCGACGTGCAGCGTACCCTGCTGGAATTCACCGTATCGAGCATCGCCGACGCGCTGCTCCGCTACGCCGCTGACACGGAACAACTGCTGGTTTGCGGGGGTGGCGCGCACAATGGTGCACTAATGAGACGGCTCGGCGAGCACCTGCCCGGTCTGGACGTGTCTTCAACCGCGGCCGTCGGCCTGCACCCTGACTGGGTGGAAGCCGTGGCCTTCGCCTGGCTGGCGAAACAGACCCTGGACGGCAGGCCCGGCAACCTGCCGGCGGTGACCGGCGCCGCCGGCCCGGTAGTGCTGGGCGCGATCCACCCGGCCTGAACAGGATGCGCTAACGTTCCGAAATCGGCACGTAGCTGCGCTTCGACTCGCCGGAATACACCTGGGTGGGACGGAAGATACGGTTGTCACCCAGCTGTTCGCGCCAGTGCGCCAGCCAGCCGGCGGAACGCGCGACAGCGAAGATGGACGTGAACTGATCCGGCGGAATACCCATCTCCCGGTACAGAATGCCGGAATAGAAATCGACGTTGGCGTACACGCCTTTGGGCGCCAGCTTTTCCTCGCACGCCTCTTCCAGCGCCAGCGCGGTTTCGAACAGCGGCCCCATGTTGCCGCCGCGCTGCTCCATGAGTTCGCGCATCATGCCTTGCAGTATGGTGGCGCGCGGGTCCTTGACCTTGTATTCGCGGTGCCCCATGCCCCAGATCTTGGCCTTGTTTGCGAGCTGCTTGTCGAGCCAGCCGCGCACGTTCTCCGGGCGTCCGATCTCCTCCAGCATTTCAATCACGCGCTGGTTGGCGCCGCCGTGCAAGGGGCCGGCCAGGGTGCCGATAGCCGCGGCCACCACCAGGAACGGGCTGGCGAGCGTGGAACCGGCCACCAGCGCCGCGAAGGTCGAGGCATTGATGGTGTGCTCGGCATGCAGGATCAGGCAGGCGTCCATGATGCGCGCCAGCAGGGGATCGGGGTCCTCCCCGTTGAACATGTACAGCAGGTTCTCGGCATAGTTGAGATCCTTGCGCGGCGGTATCGGGTCGTAACCGTTGCGCACGTGCTGCCACATGGCGACGATGGTTGCCATGCGCGCGATGATCTTCACCGACATGTTGTGCACGTAGTTGAGATCCTCGCACTGCAAGTCGCCCGTCAGGCACTCGTCGCCGGGGTAGAACATGCCGAGACTGGCGATGGCGGTCTGCAGCATCTCCATGGGGTGACCGGTGGCCGGCAGGTACTTCATGATCTCGCGGATGTTGTACTTGACCACCCGGCTGCCGCGCAGGTGCGACTCGAACGCCGCCAGCTCGTCCGCCGTGGGCAGGCGGCCGTCCAGCAGCAGTAACACGGTTTCCTCGAAGGTGCTGTTCAGCGCCAGCTCCTCGATGGGATAACCGCGGTAGGTCAGGATGCCGAGATTGCCATCCAGATCCGAGATGTTCGACTGCGTCGCCGGCACGCCTTCAAGGCCGGGCAGGTATTCACTCATTCCTGTCTCCTGATCGCTGGGCGCGGCCAGGCGCGCCGGAGTTTAGAGGATGGGTATTCTACAGTGCCTGACGACGAACGCATCAGGGAACCGCGCCGCAAAACGAAAAAAAGGCGCAAAACAGCGCCTTTTCAATAGCTTGTGGTTTTCGCTCAGACGGAGAACGAGGACCCGCAGCCGCAGGTGGTGGTGGCGTTCGGGTTGCGAATCACAAAGCGCGCGCCTTCCAGGTCTTCCTTGTAGTCGACCTCGGCGCCCACCAGGTACTGGAAACTCATGGGATCGATCACCAGCTTGACGCCGTTTTTCTCGATTTCGGTATCACCTTCGTTGACGGTCTCCTCGAAGCTGAAACCGTACTGGAAGCCGGAACAACCGCCACCGGTCACGAACACGCGCAACATCAGGTTGTCGTTGCCCTCTTCCTCGATGAGGCTCTTCACCTTGGCGGCGGCCGCATCGGTAAAAACCAGCAGTTCTTCGGAGGTATCCACTTCCTGGGCAGTATTTTCGCTCATCGACCCGACTCCACTCGAAATATGTCAATCAAGAATTGGCGCCCCGGCCGTTCCGTGCATCCGTTCGGGACACCGCAAACGCCCGCAGGCCTTTTGGGTGCAGTATGCATTTACCCACTATTTTGGTCAAGTATTACTTGGTCACCGGCATCCCGGTCTCGTCCAGTGCCGCCGCCCCGGCCTCGGCCGGCTCCTGCGCGCGCCGCGCACCACTGCGGTGCACCAGCTTGCCGTTCACCTCGGCACCCATGGACATTTCGATCAGGCTGTAATAGAGGTTGCCGGTCACGCGCGCCTGGCTGGCCAGCTCGACCCGCTCACTGACGTGAACGTCGCCCACCACCGCGCCGTTCAGCACCAGGTTGGGCACTTCCACGTCGCCCTCGATACTGCCCTGCTCGCTGACCGTCAACACCGCGTCGCTACCCGGCTCGGCGCTGATGTTGCCTTTCACCTTGCCGTCGATGTGCAGACCGCCGCTGAAACGGATGTCGCCGGTCAACTGGGTATGCTCGCCAATGATGGTGTCGATACTCGCACAACCGGATTTGTTGCCCCATCCAAACATGTTGCCTCCTTTATATCTCAAGAAACGTCCGTTTTCCCGCTCACCGACCAGTCCAGGGTGGTCTCGATACCGGCCGGCTGTCCCTTGCCGCGCGGTACCAGCCGAATGGTGACCTGCCGGGGTTCGAAACCCTCGGGCAACACCAGTTCGCCGGCGAAGTGCTGAAAATACCGGAACTTGTACTTCAACACAGCCTTGTTGGAAGAACTCAGCGCGGACAGCGGCAGGGTCACCGGCTTGCCGTCGCGCGTGCCACTCACTTCCAGCCGCACGTCGCCACGCGCGTAACGGTCGTTTCGCTTCACCTGCGTGAGCGTCAGACTGTAGGCGAAATGCCCCGGCTCGGCCGCCGACCGCACCTCAAAACGCTGGATGCGCAACCCCGCCCGGGCATTGTTACCGGGGGACACGATACCCCGGTAGAACTCCAGTTCCCGGCGCAGTTCCAGCAACTCGTTTTGCAGCGCGGCCCACGAATCGCGCACTTCCAGGCTGGCGCGCCGGTCGATCTCGCTGGAGCGTTCCAGCACCACCGCCCGCTCGCGCAGTTCGCGGTTCTGCTGTTCCAGCGCATCCAGGCGCGACGTCAGTTCATCGTTGCGCTGTTCCAGGCGCACCAGCTCCAGGCCCGCGTACTGCTTGCCGAAGGTAAAGGCCACGCCAGCGCCCAGCGCCACCAGCGACAAGAGGCCGGCGAGCACCAGCCACAGGGTTTTCGGCGAGTACACCAGGATCTTGCGCTGGCCGCTGCTCATGTCGCGGTTCGCCCCGGCCTCACGGCAGCAGCGCGATACCCTGCAGGCCAGCCGTCTCGTCCAGCCCGAACATAATGTTCATGTTCTGCACCGCCTGCCCGGCGGCGCCCTTGACCAGGTTGTCGATCACCGACAACACCACCACGGTATCCGAAGCCGGCGCGCGATGCACCGCCAGCCGGCAGTGGTTGGCGCCCTTCACGCTGCGCGTCTCCGGGTGGGAACCGGCGGGCAGCACGTCGACGAACGGCTCGTTGCGGTAGCGCGACTCGAACAAGGCCTGCAGATCCAGATCGGCGTTGTCCAGGCGCAGGTACAGGGTGGCGTGAATGCCACGGATCATCGGGGTGAGATGCGGCACGAAGGTCAGGCCGACCTTGCGCCCGCTGTACGTTTCCAGCCCCTGGCGGATCTCCGGCAGGTGGCGGTGTCCGGGCACGCCGTAGGCCTTGAAACTCTCCGAACACTCGGCCAGCAGGGTGCCGACGGCGGCCTTGCGGCCGGCGCCGCTGACACCGGACTTGCAGTCCGCGATCAGGGCCGACAGGTCCGCGCCCACGACATCGAGCAGGGGCAGGAACCCGAGCTGCACCGCGGTCGGGTAACAGCCGGGGTTCGCCACCAGGCGCGCGCCGGCGATGGCATCGCGGTTGACCTCGGGCAGACCGTACACGGCTTCTTCCAGCAGGCCGGGGCAGGCGTGCTCCATGCCGTACCAGTCCTGCCACAGCTCCGGGTCCCGGAGACGAAAGTCGGCGGCCAGGTCGATGAGCTTAACCCCCGCCGCCAGAAGGGGCTCGGCCATCTTCATGGCGATGCCGTTGGGGGTGGCGAAGAACACCAGTTCACACTCCGACAGGCACCCGGCGTCGGGCTCGCTGAACGCCAGATCCACGCGCCCGCGCAGGTTGGGGAACAGCTCGGCCACCGGCGTGCCAGCCTCGCCGCGCGAAGTCACCGCCTGCAGCCGCACCTGCGGGTGCAGCGCCAGCAGACGCAACAGCTCGACGCCGGTGTAACCGGTCCCACCTACCACTCCAACCTTGATCATGATGTCCTTCCCACTCCGCCGGGATTGATTCGGGCCGCTTATTCTCCGGGCTGAGCCCCGACTTGTCCATGAAATACAATTGCATGTGCGGCCACGAAAAAATACCATGGCGGCCGCACGACCCCATATTCCCCAGGATGCCCGCGGGCGCGACACTCGATGCTGACTCACATACGCAATTCCGGCAAACACCTGCTGTCGCCCGACGCCTGGAAAATCCGGCTGATCTTCTGGGCCGGCGCGGTACTGGTCGGCGTGGTGGCCTCGGCATTCGCCATCAGTACCGAGTACACCCACGAAGGCTTTCACTGGATGCTCGGCCACGGCGACTGGGTGCCCTTCCTGCTCTGCCCGCTGGGCCTGATGCTGGTGTCCTGGCTCACCCGGCACTATTTCCCGGGCTCCCAGGGCAGCGGCATCCCGCAGTCCATCGCCGCGCTGCAACTGCCCGAGCACAAGTCGCGCACCGTACTGCTGTCGTTCCGTATCGCCTTCGGCAAGATCCTGCTGACCCTGCTCGGCCTGTTGAGCGGCGCCTCCATCGGCCGCGAGGGTCCGACCGTGCACATTGGCGCGGCCATCATGTTCTCGCTGGGGCGGTTCGCCAGGTTTCCCCACCATTACATGGACCGCGGCCTGATCCTGGCGGGCGGCGCCGCCGGCATCGCCGCGGCCTTCAACACGCCACTGGCGGGCATCCTGTTCGCGGTCGAGGAAATGGGCCGCTCCTTCGAGGAACGCACCAGCGGCGTGTTGCTTACCGGGGTGTTCATCGCCGGCATCACCGCGGTGGCCATCCAGGGCAATTACACCTATTTCGGCACCACCTCGGCGGGCCTGCCCGCCGCCGACATGCTGGTGCCGATCCTGGTGTGCGGCATCATCGGCGGACTGCTGGGCGGCCTGTTCAGCACCGTGCTCATCCAGGGCTCGCGCCGGCTGGCGCCGCTGATCGGGCGCCGCCCGATGCTGGTGGCCGCCGGCTGCGGGCTGGGCATCGCCCTGGCCGGCTTCCTGTCCGGCAACACCGCCTACGGCACCGGCTACCAGGAGGCCTCGGCCATCATCACGGGTACCGCCACGCTGCCCGACAACTATCCCTTCATGAAAATGCTGGCCACCATCTTTTCCTACCTGAGCGGCATTCCCGGCGGCATCTTCGCGCCGTCGCTGGCGACCGGCGCCGGGGTGGGAGCGGAAATCGCCGGCTGGATGCCGGCGCTGCCGGTATCGGCAGTGATCATCCTCGGCATGGTCGGTTACTTTACCGGGGTGGTGCAGACGCCGATCACCGCCTTCGTCATCGTCATGGAAATGACCGACAACCAGCAACTGCTGCTGCCGCTGATGGCCACCGCGCTGATTGCCTACGCCACCTCGCGCTTCGTATGCCCGGAACCCATCTACCGGGAACTGGCCCGCCAGTTCCTGCCCCCGCCGGTGGAAAAGAAGTCACCGGACATCTGAGCACCCGCGTTCGCGCGCGCCGGGGCGACAAGGTACCATTTCCCCATGAAGCTGAAAGACACGCTGATCGGACTGTTCGCCGTGGCGCTGCTCGGCGCCGTGGCCTGGATGTGGCTGGCGCCGGGCGGCATCGCCCGCGCGCCCGACATTGCCTTCACCACCCTGGAAGGCGAAAACATTGCCCTGTCCGCGCTGCGCGGACGGCCGGTGCTGGTCAACTTCTGGGCCACCACCTGCCCGGGCTGCATCAAGGAGATGCCGCAGCTCGAAACGCTGTACCGGGAACTGGCGCCCAGGGGGTTCGAGATAATCGCCATCGCCATGCCCTACGATCCGCCCAGCCAGGTGCTGGCGTTCAGCCGCGCGCGCAAGCTGCCCTGGCCCGTGGCGCTGGACATCAAGGGAGAGGCGACGCGCGCCTTCGGCGACGTGCGCCTCACACCCAGCAGTTTCCTGATTGCGCCCGACGGGCGCATCGTGCACCAGAAAATCGGTGAACTGGACATGACGCGGATACGCGGCATGATTACCGACATGCTGGCGCAGGCCGACACGCCGCGCAGCGGGGAAACCAACTGAACATGCTCTGGATAAAAGCCTTTCACATCATTTTCATGGTCACCTGGTTCGCCGGACTGTTCTACCTGCCGCGCCTGTTTGTCTACCACGCCGACTGCCACGACCAGACCGGCCACGAGCGCTTCATCGTCATGGAACGCAAGCTGCTGGCCATCATGACGCTCGGCGCCCTGCTGGCTGCGGGGTTCGGGCTGTGGCTGGTCGCCGGCTGGCACTGGCCGCTGGTCGAGCACTGGCTGCAGATCAAGCTGGCGCTGGTGATGGCGTTGATCCTCTACCACGTCCAGTGCGCGCGGCTGGTGAAACAGTTCCGGCTCGGCAACAACCGGTACTCCGGCCGCTACTACCGCTGGTTCAACGAAATTCCCGCCCTGCTGCTGGTTGCCATCGTGCTGCTGGCAGTCCTGCGCCCCGCCTGAGCCCCTGCCGCAATCAAACACTTGTCTATATACCTTCCTTATCAATGTAAATGCGAACTATTTGCATTTAGTTTAATTTTCTCTATAATGCGCAGCCAGTCGAGATCACAACACACACAGAGGAAACGCCAGACATGAAACGCCCCCTGAACCTGACCACCGGTATCAGCCTTGCCGCCGCCCTGATGACCACAGCCGCCGGCGCCACCGAACTGCCCTCCCCCGAAGTCATGTGGGAAATCATCCAGAAGCAGCAGAAAGAGATCGAGGCGCTCAAGCAGCAGCAGAGCCAGATCGACGAGAAGGTGGAAGCCACCGGCGAAGTGCTCGACCAGATCCAGACCGGCAGCCCCGCCACCACCAACACCGCCGGGCTGGGCGCCAACCATTCCGCCTTCGCCCATGGCTCCTCCGGTCGCACGGTCGTCGGTGGCTACGGCGAACTGCACTACAACAACCTCGGCAACCAGACCGACGGCGGCAGCGACAAGAAAGAAATCGACCTGCACCGCGCCATCCTTTTCCTTGGCCACGAGTTCAACGACCGTATCCGCTTCTGGTCGGAGCTGGAGGTCGAGCACGCCCAGGCCGGCGACGGCAAGAGTGGCGGTGAAGTTGCCATGGAACAGGCCTATGTGGAGTTCGACCTGAATGAAAACCTGTCCAGCCGCGCCGGCATGCTGCTGGTGCCGGCCGGCATCCTCAACGAGGTCCACGAACCGACTACCTTCTACGGCGTGGAGCGCAACCCGGTGGAAAGCAACATCATTCCCACCACCTGGCGCGAAGGCGGCGCCAGCCTGAACGGGCGCATCGGCGAGGGCTGGAGCTACGACCTGCTGGTGCACTCCGGCCTCGGCACCGATGCCGGTTCCAGCTATGCGGTCCGCAAGGGGCGCAACAGCGTGCGCAAGGCGCCCGCCAATGATCTGGCCTACACCGGGCGCGTCAAGTGGACCGGGCTGCCGGGCGTGGAACTGGCGCTGACCGCCCAGTACCAGGCCGACATTTCCCAGGGCAGCGACCCGGCCGCCGGTTCCGCCACCCTGATCGAAACCCACCTGATCGCCAACCGCGGACCGCTGGGCCTGCGCGCCCTGTACGCCACCTGGGATCTGGACGGCTCCGGCCCGGCGGCGATCGGCGCCGACGAGCAGACCGGCTGGTACATCGAGCCGTCCTGGAAGATCACCCCGAAGGTCGGCGTGTTCGCCCGCTACAACCTGTGGGACAACCGCGCCGGCAACTCCAGCGATTCCGAATACACCCAGATCGACGTGGGCGTGAACTACTGGCCGCACCCGGACGTGGTACTCAAGGCCGACTACCAGATCCAGGACGCTCCGTCCGGCAAGGATGAGTTCGACGGTTTCAACCTGGGTGTCGGCTACCAGTTCTGATGCTGTTACCCGGCCTGCAACTCAGGCAGAATACGGGGCGCTTTTTGCGCCCCACTTTCATTTCCGGTCGATACATGAAATTCATTATTCTGCGTCTGTTCACCGTACTCGCCCTGCTGCCGCTGCTGGCCTGGGCGCGCGGCACCTACCAGGAACCGCAGGATTTTCTCGCCGACACCTTCGGCGGCACGCCTCCCCGCGCCGCCGTGGTATGGCTGACCGGCGAACGCAAGCAACGGGTGCGCGACATCCTCGGCCACGACTATCCGAGCCTGAGGGTGCGTTACTGGCGCGCGGGCGCGCGCAGCGCCTGGATACTGGAGGAAATCGGCAAAGACCACCCGATCACGGTCGGCGTGGTGGTCAACGAGGGTCGCATGGAGCGCATCAAGGTACTGATCTTCCGGGAGAGCCGCGGCTGGGAAGTCCGCCACCCGTTCTTCACCGACCAGTTCCAGGGCGCCGGCCTGGCCGCGGACGGTCGGCTGGACCGTGACATCGACGGCATCTCCGGCGCCACGCTTTCGGTCCGCGCACTGAAGAAGATCGCAACCCTGGCGCTGTACCTGGACAGCGTCACGAGACAGGCGGATGTCAAGACAACACCATAGAAAGCAGCGCTTCAAGCTGCGCTCCTTCTATATCTGGCACCGCTACATGGGTGTCAGCGCGGCGCTGTTCACCCTGGTCATCGCCGTCACCGGCATCCTGCTCAACCATACCGACAGCCTGAAGTTCGGAACCTCGCACGTGCAAACCGAATGGATACTCGACTGGTACGGCATCGAGGCGCCCGAACAGTTACTGAGTTTTCCGGTCGAGGACGACTACATCACGCTGATGGGCGACGACCTGTACCTGAACCGCCGTGAGATCGACGGCGACTACCGCGAGCTGACCGGCGCGGTGCGGCTCGGGGACATGATCGTGGTCGCGGTAAACAACAGCATCCTGCTGCTGACGCCACGCGGCGAACTGATCGAGCGGCTGCGCCGCAACGAGGGCGTGCCGGCCGGCATCGAACGCATCGGCGTGTCCGGGTCGGGACGGCTGGCGGTGCGCACCCTGCACGAGATCTACCTGCCGGATGCGGACTTCATTCGCTGGCAGCGCCTCGACGGCGACGCCACCGACATTCGCTGGGCCGAACCGCAACCGCTGGCGCCGCACCTGAAAAAGCTGTTGCAGAACCACTTCCGGGGCGAGGTTCTGCCGGTCGAACGGGTGTTGCTGGACGTGCACAGCGGCCGCTTTTTCGGCCGTCTCGGCCCCTGGATCTTCGACCTTGCCGCCGCGCTGCTGATCCTGCTGTCGCTGACAGGCACCTGGATCTGGCTGAAGCGCCGTCGCTGAAACTAACGCCCGGCGCGCACCAGCCCGCCCAGGCCGGCCTCCTCCAGGCTGGCGTGCAACAGGGCGCGCACCGCGCCCGGATCCTCCAGTTCCCAGACCTCTTCGAGCAGGGCGCGCATCTTGTCGGTGTTGAAGCTGCGCAGCATCCACTTGACGCGCAACAGGCTGGCCGAACTCATGCTCAGGGAATCCACGCCCATGCCCAGCAGCAGCAGCGCCGCGGCCGGGTCGCCGGCCATCTCGCCGCACACGCTGACCGGCCGCCCCACCTTGCGTGCTTCCACCACCACCTGGTGGATGGCGCGCAGCACCGCCGGGTGCAAGGCGTCGTAGAGGTCGCTGACCTGCGCGTTGTTGCGGTCCACCGCCAGCAGATACTGGGTGAGATCGTTACTGCCGATGGAGAAGAAATCCACCCGCCGCGCCATTGCCGGCACCTGGTAGACCGCCGACGGCACCTCGATCATCACACCGATCTTCGGGTAGACCAGTTGTTCGCCCTCCTCCACCAGTTCGTCATGAGCGCGGCGCACCAGGCCGATGGCGTCGTCGATCTCGCTGACGCTGCTGATCATGGGCAACAACAGTTGCAGGTTTTCCAGGCCCGCGTTGGCGCGCAAAATGGCGCGCACCTGGGTGAGGAAGATCTCCGGATGGTCGAGGGCGATACGGATGCCGCGCCAGCCCAGGAAGGGGTTTTCCTCCTCGACGGGAAAATAGGGCAGCGCCTTGTCGCCGCCGATGTCCAGGGTGCGCACCGTGACCGGCGCCGGGGCAAAGGCTTGCAGCACCTGCCGGTAGATGCGCGACTGTTCTTCCTCGCCGGGGAAGCGGTCACGGATCATGAACGGCACTTCGGTGCGGTACAGGCCGACGCCTTCCGCGCCGCAACGCAGCGAGGGGGTGATATCGGTAAGCAGGCCGGTGTTCGCATACAACGGCACATGCACACCGTCCGGCGTTTGCGACGGCAGCTCGATGAGATCGAGCAGTTCCTGCGACAGCGCGGCCTCTTCTTCCTGCAGGCGCTGGAACTCCTCGCGGATGGCGCGCGAGGGGCGCACGAACAGCCGCGACTGGTAGCCATCGATGACAATGTCCTGCCCCTCCAGCCGGTGCACGGGCAGATCGTCGACGCCCATCACCGCCGGAATGCCCAGCGCGCGCGCCAGGATGGCGACGTGTGAAGCACTGGAACCGCGCGCCGACACCACGCCGACCAGACAATCGGCCGGCACCTCGGCAAGCTGGCTGGCGCTGATCTCCTCGCCGACCAGAATCGTGTCGGACTCCCAGCGCCGCTGCACCGGACTGATGCTCTGCAGGCGTTCGAGAATGCGGCGGCCCAGGTCGCGCACATCGCTGGCGCGTTCGCGCAGGTAGGGGTCTTCCATCGCCTCGAAGGCGCTGACGTGCTCACCAATGGTGTGGCGCAGGGCGCCCGGCGCCCAGTTGCCGGCGCGAATGCCGTCGATGGTGCCGTCCACCAGGTTCTCGCTGCGCAGCATCATGATCAGCGCGTCGAACAGCGCGATATCCTCGGCCGGCAACGAATCCACCATGCGCGCCGACATCTGCCGCATGTCCCGCTCGACGCCGGCCACGGCGGCGCGGAACTCGGCGATCTCGGCGTCGACATCCTGTACCGGCCGATCCGGAATGGCTTCGAGGTTGGCCTGCGGGAAGACCACGCGCGCCCGGCCGACAGCCGCGCCGGGGGTGCCGGAACTGCCACGCAGCGCGTAGCGGGATTCGTCGGACTGCTGCAACAGGCGGGTGATGTCACCACTGGCGCCGGCGTGGCTGATGGCGCCGGCCAGTTGCGCCGCCAGGGTGAACAGGAAGGTTTCCTCGGGTTCCGCGAAACGGCGTCGCTCACGCTGGCGCACCACCAGCACGCCCAGCACCTGGCGGTGCTGCACGATCGGCACACCGAGGAAACCATGGAAGGGGTCCTCGCCGATCTCGCCGGTGTACACATAGGCGCGGTGCGAGGAGGCGTCGTCGAGGTTGAGCATTTCCTCGCGCCGCGCCACCACGCCCACCAGTCCCTCGCCGGCGTTGAGTCGCACCTTGCCCACCGCGTCGGGATTGTAGCCGTCGGTGGCCATCAGCACGTGCTGGCCGTTCTCGGGGTCGGTGAGATAGACCGAACAGACGTCGACCACCATCGCCTGCTTGACACGGGTAACGATGATGGAGAGCGCGCGCGACAGGTCCGGCGCGCGGTTGACCTCCTGGATGATGCGTCTCAGGGTATCCAGCAAAACTCAGATTCCGTCCATGGCGCAGCCCTGCCGCCGGTGGGGCGGCCTAGCGGGCCGCAATATCCGGCACCTTGCCGTCGGGAAAGATCAGCGGCGCCAGTTCGTTGAGCGCCTTTTTGTACACGGTCCGCTTGAACGGCACGACTTCGCGCAACGGCTGCCAGTAGTCCACCCAGCGCCAGTTGTCGAACTCCGGCTTGTCGCTCAGGTCGAGGCGCACGAAACGCTCGTCACCGATCAGGCGCAACATGAACCACACCTGCTTCTGGCCGATGCAGACGGGCTTCTGGTGGTGGCGGATGAAACGCTCCGGCAACCGGTAACGCAACCAGCCGCGCGTGGAGCCAAGAATATCAACGTGAGCCGGCTCGAGACCGATTTCCTCCTCCAGTTCGCGAAACATGGCCTGTTCCGGCGTTTCCCGGGGCTGGATGCCGCCCTGCGGGAACTGCCAGGCATCCTGACGAATGCGCCGCGCCCACAGCAACTGGCCGCGCTCGTTGGTCAGGATAATGCCAACGTTCGCTCTATAACCATCTGAATCAATCACTTGCGCGCTCAACGGAAACCTTTATGCAATACCATCATTGTACACAGCGCCACCGGTGGCGCAAATCAGCAAACTCTGATTTACCTTTGCCGGCAGTGCGACTATCCTGCAAACCCGGTTTGGCTTAACGGATAGAAATCATGGCCTTGGCGCTTTTCGACCTCGACAACACGCTGCTGGACGGTGACAGTGACTACCTGTGGGGCTGTTTTCTCGCGGAGCGCGGCATTGTCGACGGGGAATTCTACGAATCCGAAAATCAGCGCTTTTACGACCAGTACCTGGCCGGTTGCATGGATATTCATGAATTTTTGCGTTTTCAGCTCAAGCCCCTGGCGGACAACGACCTGCAGCACCTGGAACGCTGGCGCGAGGAGTTCCTGGCCAGCAAGATCGAACCCGTGATGCTCGACAAGGCGCGCGACCTGATCGAGGAGCACCGCGAACGTGGCGACGAACTGGTCATCATCACCGCCACCAACCGTTTCATCACCGAACCGATCGCCGCCAGCTTCGGGATCGACAACCTGCTGGCCACCGAACCCGAATTCCGCGACGGCCGCTTCACCGGCAACGTCAGCGGGGTGCCCTGTTTCCGGAACGGCAAGGTCGAGCGCTTGCGCCAGTGGCTGCAACAGCGCGACATCTCGCTGGACGGCAGCTGGTTCTACAGCGACTCGCACAACGACCTGCCACTGCTGGAACAGGTGGACAACCCGGTGGCCGTGCACCCTGACGACAAGCTGCACGCCATCGCCCGGGCGCGCGACTGGCCGGTGCTCGACCTGCGCTGACGCCGTGACACCGCCGCGCGCCCTGCCGCTGTTCACGGTTCTCGGCCTGCTTGCCGCGGGTGGTTTATGGCTGAGCCTGTCGACCGGAGCCGCCCCGCTGACTTTGTCCGACCTGTTCTCCCGCCCCGACTCTCTGGAAGCGCGCATCCTGTTCGAACTGCGGCTGCCGCGCGCCGCCACCGCTTTCGTTACCGGGGCGCTGCTGGCGCTGGCCGGGGCAATGATGCAGGTGTTGCTGCGCAACCCGCTGGCCGATCCCTATGTGCTCGGCGTCTCCGGCGGTGCCTCGGCGGGCGCCCTGCTGGCGCTGCTGGCGGGCGCCGGCACTCTGCTGCTGCAAGGCGCGGCATTCGCCGGCGCCCTGTTGTCGACATTTCTGGTGTTCGTGCTGGCGCGCGGACGCGGCCAGTGGAATACCACCCGCCTGTTGCTCACCGGCGTGGTGCTGGCCGCCGGCTGGGGCGCCCTGATCAGCCTGCTGCTGGCCATCAGTCCGGCGGCGCGCCTGCAAGGCATGCTGTTCTGGCTGATGGGCGACCTCGGCTATGCGCAACTGTCCCTGGGAGGCGGCCTGGTGCTGCTGGCGGCCGGCGCCCTGGCGCTGCGGCTGGCGCCTTCGCTGAACCTGCTGGCGGGCGGTGAACTGCGCGCCGCCTCGCTCGGCGTCGACATCGACCGCCTGCGCCTGACACTCTACCTGCTGGCGTCGCTGGCCACCGCCGTGGCCGTCACACAGGCCGGCAACATCGGTTTTATCGGCCTGATTGCGCCGCACATGCTGCGCCTCGCCGGGGCCCGCGACCACCGCCTGCTGATCCCCGGCGCCGCGCTGCTCGGTGGCGCCCTGCTGCTGTTCGCCGACGCCCTGGCGCGCGGCCTGATCGCGCCCCGGCAACTGCCCGTGGGCGTGCTCACCGCGTTGCTGGGCGTGCCGCTGTTCCTGTTCCTGCTGCACCGCGGACGCGAGGCCGGTCGTGACTGAAGCGCCACTGCTGCAGGCCCGCGACCTCGACATACAGATCGCCGACATTCGGGTGTCGCACGGCCTCGACCTTGCCATCGGGGCGGGGCAGTGCTGGTGCATCCTGGGCCGCAACGGGGCCGGCAAAACCACCCTGCTGCATACCCTCGCCGGCCTGCGCGCGCCCGACGGCGGCAGCATTCGGCTGCGCGGTGAAACCCTCGGCGCCCTGCCGCGCAAGCGGGTGGCGCGCCAGCTCGGCATCCTGTTCCAGCACCAGGAAGACGGCTTTCCGGCCAGCGTGCTCGAAACCGTCCTGCAGGGTCGCCACCCTCACCTGCGCGGCTGGCAGTGGGAAGGCGAGGAGGATCACGCCATCGCCCGGCGCGCGCTGGAAATCATGGGCGTGGCGGACTTTGCCGACCGCGATCTGCATACCCTGTCGGGCGGCGAGCGCCAGCGCGTCGCCATCGCCACCCTGCTGGCCCAGCAGACGCCGCTATTGTTCCTCGATGAACCGACCAATCATCTCGACCTGCACCACCGCATCGAAGTGCTGGAACGGCTGCGCGAACACGGCCGCGAGCAGGGCGCGGCACTGCTCATGGTATTGCACGACATCAACCTCGCCGCGCGTTTTTGTGACCACGCCCTGCTGATGCACGGCGACGCCCGCATCGACCAGGGGCCTTGCGAAAGCGTTCTGAACACCGGCGCGCTGGAAACCGCTTTCCAGCATCCCCTGGTGGAACTGGACACCCCCGCCGGCCGGGCCTGGCTGCCGCGATAACTGTAAGCTTATCCGACAAAACGCTTCTGCCGTCTGTTTTCCCGACACACTGACATACATGCGTGAAACCGTATTATCTGACTGTTATTAAAGCACTATTTATTTCCATCCCGCCACACCAGGCCTCAACAGGTGTCGACAAACATGACACCTTCTTCACAACACGGATTTGCAGGCACGCTAAGCAACTGAGTTTCCAGCAAGTTCCCGGGCGGCACGGCAATTGCTCCCTAAAACAGGGAAACCACACGGGAAAAGCGCGCATGAACCCGACCGACTCGACCGCAACAGTGGACGCCAACGCCAGCCTCATCGAGCGGCGCGGGCAGAAAGACCGGCGCAAGCATAGCTGGCGCACCATCACCTACTGCGGCCTGCACGGGCGCGGACGGCGCAAGCACGCGCGCCGCAAGGGGCAAAACTACTACCTCGACCAGTATCAGCCCCGGCTGGTGTTCACCGGTATCGGCGTGCTGTTGCTGAGCTGCCTGGACGCCCTGCTGACCCTCACGCTTCTCAACCATGGCGCCTATGAAGCCAACCGCTTCATGGCGCACATGCTGGAGTTCGGTACCGCCACGTTCGTTGCCACCAAGATCACGATTACCTGCGTCGGCATCCTGTTCCTGCTGATGCACGCGCACTTCCGCATCCTGCGCATCACCAGCGGACGGCAGGTACTGAAGCTGCTGCTCTCGGTCTACGGCTTGCTGGTCGCGTACGAGATCGTATTGCTGGGGATAATAAGATGACAAATAAAATCAACTGGAAAAAAGCCGTTGCCACCAGCGGCGCCGGTTGCCGGGTTGCGGCATCGGCGCTTGCAAATCGACTGGCTGCTGCTTGGAAAGAATCCAGCCGGGTAACGGCGGGTTATCACTGTAGCCGCAGGTCACGCCCAGGTTGTTGGGGTCAAAGATTTTGACGAAAGCCGGACTTTCCGGATCGTCCACATAGACGATGCCGCAGTAGTCCTCTTCGTGCTCGCGGCGCAGCAGGACGTCGATCTCCTCGATGAAACGCACGATTTCCTCGGGGCGCGCCTGCGTTTCCGGCGGCTGCTCGCCAACCGCGTACATATACCAGCCTCCCGCGGCATCGCGCTTGACCTGCTCCCACAAGCCGTCGAGCTGCTCCCAGCGCAGGATGCCGTAAAAGGTGCCCGTAAAACTGGCGCGAAATTCGGTTTGCTGATTCTCCATCGACGACATGGCCTCCCGGATGTGTGCTGGCAGACTACCGATTACCGCAAGCGCTTTCAAACCGGCGCCGCGGATAAGCGGCCAGCCCCGCTCGAAAAACCGCACAGTTCCTGTAAAGTCATATACTTACAGACCATAACGGTTGACAAAAACCTCGCCGGCGCCGTACAGTAGCGCCCCGCTCCCACCGTATCGACCGGCCGCCATGACGTTGCGTTTCACCCTTTTCATCGGCTTTTCCGTGCTTGCGCACGCCGGCCTGCTGTTGTGGGCCGGCCAGCCC
>WGBO01000014.1 GCA_015494295.1 Gammaproteobacteria bacterium
GCGCCTGAACCTGCGTTTCGGCCTGGCCCGCAACCTGTTGCGGGCGCGCCTCAATCATTTCGGCGCGCCGCGCTCGCTGGCCACGCTGCCGCTGTTCTACCGCATGGATGCGCTGCCGGCCGGGGGCTGTGACCTGGTGGTGTCGGCCGGCAGCGCATCCATGCGGTAGAACAGCGGCAGCGTGGCCAGCGAGCGCGGCGCGCCGAAATGATTGAGGCGCGCCCGCAACAGGTTGCGGGCCAGGCCGAAACGCAGGTTCAGGCGCAGCGTGCGCACGTCCAGATCCATGACCTCGCCGAGCGCGCGCAAGATACCCAGAGAACGGCTGTCGTGGCCCGGCTGGCCGTCCGACAGGCGCCAGACGCGCAGCGGCTCAGACACCGCGCCGCCCCGTGCGCATGCGCAGACGAAACGCCAGCATGCCGTCGCGGCCGCTCACCTTGACCCGCGCCAGTTGCAGCGGGTCGCCACGCGTCGGGTCATCGATGCCCTCACGCACCGTCACGGCGCTGTCGTAACCCGCGGCGCGCACCCGCGCCACCTGTTCCGAACGATACAGGCCGAAGGGATAGGCGAAACTGCGCACCCGCACACCAAAACGGCGTTCCAGCCGACGTTTGCCTTCCACCAGTTCGCGTTCCAGCGCCGCGTCGTCGAGGTCGAGAAAATTGGGATGGGTGAGCGTGTGCGCGCCCAGTTCGATACAGCCCGAGGCCAGCATCGTCTCCACCTGGGTGTCGCTGAGCTTGGCGACACCGCGCAACTCGCCGTCATCGTGGTGCGCCTTGCGCGCCCGCGACCAGTCGCGGTCGTGGCGATCGACCACCAGGTACAGGGTCGCCTTGCAGCGGTAGCGCTGCAACAGCGGCAACGCCACCTCGGCGTTGTCGGCATAGCCGTCGTCGAAGGTAATGGCAAAAGCCTTCTCCGGCAACGCGGGGGCATCGACCAGTTCGCTGACGGTGTAGCTGCGCCAGCCGTTGTCGCGCAGCCAGCGCAACTGCCGCTCGAACATGGCCGGCGCCACGCGCAGACCGTTGAAACGCGCGCCGGGGACCGGGTCGGCAATCATGTGGTACATGAGGATGCGCGGCAAGCGCCGATCGACCGCCGGCCGCCACCAGGCATGGCGCCAGGAAAAACCGGCGCCCAGCAGGGCGGGCAACAGCCACCAGCCCGGGTTCACGAGGGCGCGACCTCGCGGTAGACGGCCAGGGTCGCCTCGAACATGTCCTGCACGCTGTCGAAACGCGCCGGTTCGACCGGCACCGGGTGTTCCAGCAGGCGCCGGCAGGTGTCCGCCAGCGCGCCGGTGTCCCCCGGCGGCACCCGTCCCTGGGGGTAGACGCGCGCCAGTGTCTCTCCGACGCCACCCTGGTCATAACCCACCACCGGCACGCCGAGACTGAGCGCCTCGCACACGGTGCGCCCGAAGGATTCCGGCTTGCGCGACAGGGACAATACCAGGTTCGACATCGACAGCACGTCGCGCAGGTCCATGCGATGGCCGGTAAAGGTCACCAGCCCGTCCAGGCCCAGTGCTTTCGCGCGGCCCCGCAGGGCATCGGCGTAGGCGCGGTGACGCGGATCCCCGGCGCCCACGATCAGGCCGTAGACCGGCAGACCAGCCTCCACCAGCGCCGCCAGCAGTTGCAGGAAATCCTCGTGCCCTTTCAGCCGGGTGATGCGCCCGGGCAGGGTCAGCACCTGCCGCTCCAGCAAAAACGGGAATTCGCGGTACCAGCGGCTCACCCAGGCGTCGCCGGGGCGAAAGCCGAACGGATAGACGTCGGGATCGATGCCGCGCGTGATGACACGGACACGCGCGGCGTCCACCCCCGGGTAGTTGTCGATCACATAGCGGCGCGCGCTGTCCGACACCGCGATCACGCGCTCGCCGCGGGTCATGATGCGGCTGTAGCGGCTCACCGAGTACAGGCCATGTACCGTGGTCACGAACCCCGGCCGCCTTGCTTCCGGCAGACCGCGCCACGCCAGCCAGGCGAGCCAGGCCGGCAGGCGTGAACGCGCGTGCACCACATCCACTGCCTCGCGCTGCATCAGGCGGCGCAGGCGCGGTACCAGGCGCAGGCTCCACGGTGACTTGCGGCCCACCGGCCACTCGATGTGCTCGCTGCCCTGCCCGGTCAGGCGGCTGACCAGTTGTCCGCCGCCCGACACCACCAGGGAGCGGTGCCCGGCCCGGGCCAGGCCGCGCGCGATTTCCAGGGTGCCGCGTTCGACACCGCCGGATTCCAGCGCGGGCAACAGTTGCAGGACGGTCAGTTTGCGTTCAGCCATTGTTCCATTATCCAGTCGGCGCAGCGGCCCGCCTCGTCGAGATCGGGAGGCTCCGGCGGCAGCGCCGCGCTGCCGGGCGGCGCCACCCAGCCACGCGCCAGCAACCTGTCCACGCCAGCGCTGACGCGCCCGGGGCGCCGCCGTGGCACCGCCAGCAGGCCGGTGGGCGCGCCGCTGCCCAGCGCCTCGTAGAGCATCGACACACTGTCCTCGCTGACCCGCACCTCGGCGGCGCGCGCCAACGCTTCCGCCACCGGGGTGTCGGGCGCCAGCCAGGCAAGACCGGGGCGCGCCCGCAACATCTCCCCCAGCCCCGCCGGTGTACGCCGCGACACCAGCACCTGCCAGTCACGGTCCGGGCGTGTCGCCAGCAGCGCGTCGATCTGCGCCAGCATGGCGCCGTCGTCCCAGCGGTAGTGCGGGGAAGGTCCGCCCAGCAGGATCAGACCGCGACGCGGGTCACGGTCCGCGCTGCGGCACAGGGGGTTGAGCACCCCGCGCGTGCGCAGCACGTTGGCGGCGCGGCGGGGACGGTCGTGTTCGGGAATCAGGCACAGGTCGAACAGGCGCAACGGCAGGCTGGGCTGCATCAGCACCACGGCGCGTCCGCCAAAGGCGCGCCGCGCCGCCAGCAGGTGCCAGTGAGTGGCATGGCCGGCGCCGACCAGCAGATCCGGCGCCGGCAGTCCGGCGCCGTGGGGGTAGCGGCCACTCAGCCAGGCGCCGAGGGCGCCGCCCCGCACCGCCAGGTCATGCACATGGAAACGGGCGCGCGCCTGCAGGGCCTTCACCAGCCCAAGCGTCTGCGCCTCGTGCCCCGGCTTGCCATCGCGGAACCGCCACAGCACATGCGCGACTTCCTCGCCAGGCACGGGAACCCTTCGTCCGCCCGGCGGCCGTCAGTCCTTGAGGATATAGTCGGCGCCGCAGTAGGGGCATTTCACACGCCCCGTCGCCTCGATGGGCAGATACACGCGCGGGTGCGAGTTCCACAGCGTCATGTTCGGCATCGGGCAGGACAGCGGCAGGTCGTCGCGGCTCACTTCGTAACATTTCTCGGCGTTGGCCTGCACGTAGCGCTTGCGGGTGAGCGCGTCGGCGGCGGTATTGGGGCTGGGCATGTCTTATCCTCCGTCTTGATCCACCAGCGACAACCATTCGGGATGGTCCTCGCGGCGACCGTGCACCTGGTCGAAGTACAGGGTCTGAAGCATTTCGGTGATGGGGCCGCGGCCGCCGTTGCCGATGGTGCGGTTGTCGACCTCGCGGATCGGCGTCACCTCGGCGGCGGTGCCGGTAAAGAAGGCCTCGTCGGCCACGTAGACCTCGTCGCGGGTCAGGCGTTTTTCGCGAATCTCCAGGCCCTGCTCGCGCGCCAGGGTCATGATGGTGTCGCGGGTGATGCCTTCCAGCGCGGAGGTCAGGTCAGGGGTGTAGAGCACCCCGTCGCGGACGATGAAAATGTTCTCGCCGCTGCCTTCCGCCACGTAGCCTTCGTTGTCGAGCAGCATGGCCTCGTCATAGCCGCAGCTCAGCGCCTCCTGCAGGGCCAGCATGGAATTCATGTAGTTGCCGTTGGCCTTGGCCTTGCACATGGTGATGTTGACGTGGTGGCGCGTGTAGGACGAGGTGCGGATGCGGATGCCCTTCTCGAGGTTTTCCTGGCCAAGGTAGGCGCCCCATTCCCAGGCGGCGACGATCACGTGCACCCCGAGGTTGTCGGCGCGCAGCCCCATGCCCTCGGAGCCGTAGAAGCACATCGGGCGCAGGTAGGCGGAACTCAGGCCGTTCTCGCGCACCACGTCGAGCTGCGCCTGGTTGAGCGTGTCCTTGTCGAAGGGCATGGGCATCTGCAGGATGTGTGCGGAACGGAACAGACGGTCGGTGTGTTCGCGCAGGCGGAAAATCGCCGTGCCCTGTTCGGCGTCATAGGCGCGCACGCCCTCGAACACACCCATGCCGTAGTGCAGGGTGTGGGTCAGCACATGGGTGGTCGCCTCGCGCCAGGGAACCATTTTTCCGTCGTACCAGATGACGCCGTCACGATCGGCCATCGACATCTAACTTCTCCTTGAAATACAAACAAATAACCGGGGCCACTGTCACGCGGCGGCATTGTCAGCCCCCCATCAGTTCCCGCCACAGGCGAATCACCTGCCGGCGCGGCCGCTCCAGGCTGTCGCCCTCGACCACCGGCCGCGCTTCCGCCAGTGTCAGGCGGTGCAGCACGCCACGGTACTGCTGGTAGGCCTCGATCAGGGCCTGCGCATACGCCGACTTGAGCAGCCCCTCGCGCGCCAGCACCTTCAGCAGGCTGATGGTGTCGGTATGATCCAGCAGGGCCGGGTGCGCCTTGCTCCAGCGCAAGACGAGGTATTGCACCATAAATTCGATATCAACGATACCTCCCGGGTCCTGTTTGAGGTGAAACCCGGGCCCGCGCGAACCCAGTTCCCGGCGCATGCGCTCGCGCATGTCGCGGACCTGCTCGCGCAGGTTCGCCTGTGCCGCGCACGCGGCCAGCACCCGCGCGCGCAGGGCCCGGAACGGCGCCTCCAGCGCCCGGTCGCCGGCCACCAGGCGCGCCCGCACCAGCGCCTGGTGCTCCCAGGTCCAGGCCTCGTTGAGCTGGTACTCGGCGAAGGCGTCGATACCGCTCACCAGCAACCCGGAGTTGCCGGAAGGCCGCAGCCGCATGTCCACCTCGTACAGTTTGCCGGCGGCGGTGAAGGTTTCCAGCATGTGGATGATGCGCTGCCCGAGGCGGGTGAAAAACACTGTGTTGTCCACCGCCTTGCGGCCGGCGGTGCGCTGGCGGCTGCCGCTGCTGTCGTGCAGGAACACCAGGTCCAGGTCGGAACCGTAGCCCATTTCGATGCCGCCCAGCTTGCCGTAGCCGATCACCGCGAAAGCAACCCGGCGGCGCCGGCCCTTCACCTGGCAGCGCGGCTCGCCGTGGCGGCGCACCATGTCGGCCCAGGCGATCGCCAGCACCCGCTCCAGCACCACTTCGGCGATCGCCGTCAACTCGTCGCTGACCACCATCACCGGCGCCGCGCCGGCGATATCGGCGGCCGCCACCCGCAGCACCATGGCGCGACGGAACTGGCGCAGCCGGTCCATCTGCACTTCCAGGTCGCCGGCATCGACATCCGCGAGACGGTGGTCGAGTTCGGATTCCAGCTCGCGGCGCGACAGGGGGGCATACAGGCTGCGCGGGTCGAGCAACTGGTCCAGCAGCATCGGGAAACGCGCAATCTGGTCGGCGATCCAGGGACTGGCGGCACACAGGTTCACCAATTGGGACAGCACCAGCGGGTGCTCCTGCAACAACGCCAGGTAGGTGGTGCGGCCGGCAATGTGCTCCAGCACCGTCACCAGCCGCCCCAGCAGCTGCGACGGCCGCGGCTGGCGCGCCACCGCGGCGATCACCATCGGCACCAGCGCGTCGAAGCGGATCCGTCCCTGCTCGCCGAGATAGCGTGGCGCCGTGCCCTCGCGCAACTGGGCGATCCGGCGCAGCGCCTCGGCGGGATCGTCGTAGCCGACAGCTTCCAGCAGGCGCAGGGCCTCCGGCTCGCTGCAACGCTCCAGCCACAGGTTGCGCAAGGGGTCGTCCGGGTCGGGCGTGCCGTGCTGCGGCGATTCGAACACCTGTTCGAACCGGGCCTCGACGCGGCGCCGCTGCACGCCCAGGGCGGCGACAAAACGCTTCCAGTCCGGGAAGCCCATCGACAGCGCCAGCCGCAACCGCTCGCCCTCGTCCTCCGGCAGGCGGTGCACCTGCTCGTCGTGCAGGGCCTGCAGGTGATTCTCGGCGCGGCGCAGGAAGTGGTAGGCCTCAGCCAGTTGCGCGGTGGCGTGCGCGGGCAGCAGCTTCAGTTCCGCCAGCACCGGCAAGACGTCCAGCACCCGGCGCTGGCGCAGACGCGGTTCGCGCCCCCCGTGCACGAGCTGGAAGGCCTGCACGATGAACTCGATCTCGCGGATGCCGCCGGGACCGAGCTTGATGTTGTCCTGCTGGTCGCGCCGCTCCACTTCGCGGCGGATCTGGCGCTTGAGGTCGCGCAGCGCGTCGAAGGCCTGGAAATCCAGGTAGCGGCGGAACACGAACGGCCGCAACAGTTCCATCAGTTCGTCACGGGCAGCCGCGTCGCCGGTCACCGGGCGCGCCTTGATCATGGCGTAGCGCTCCCACTCGCGTCCCTGCGACTGGTAGTACTCCTCCAGCGCCTCGTAGCTGCACACCAGCGCGCCGGCGCTGCCGTAGGGGCGCAGGCGCATGTCCACGCGAAACACGAAACCGTCGGCGTCCCGGTCCGACAGCGCCTGCACCAGCGACTGGCCCAGGCGGGTGAAATACTGCTCCGGGGACAGCGCGCCGCGCTTGCGCGCGGGCCGCGCGTCCGGGTAGGCGAAAATGAGGTCGATATCGGAGGAAAAATTGAGTTCCCGGGCGCCCAGCTTGCCCATCGCCAGCACCACCAGCGGCGCCGGGCCGCGCCCGTTCAGCCGCAACGGTGGCGGGGTTTCGGCGGACTGCCACTCGTCGAGGCGCTGCAGGGCGCCCTGGATACAGGCGTCGGCCAGTTCGGACAGGTCGCCCAGGGTTTCGTCGAGCCGCGCCCAGCCCGCCAGGTCGCGCCAGGCGATGCGCAACATCTCGCGCTGGCGTAGCAGCCGCAGGCGGCGCCGGAGGGCCGCCTCGTCGGGACAATCCAGCAGTTCCGCGCGCACCCGCCCGCCCAGCACTCCGGGACTGGAATCGGCCAGCAGATCGCCGCTGTCGAGCAGCCCGGCCAGCAACCGCGGGCGGCGCCGGCACAGATCCGCCACGAATTCGCTGATCGCGAACAGCCGGCAGGCGAGCTGGCGCAGGGCCGGGGCGCGGCTGACACGGGCGCCGGCCGCCGCGGCCGCCTCCAGGTAGGCCTCCCAGCGCTGCCGCCCCGCCTCGCGCAGCCGCTCGGGCAACGGCTCCCAGGGCGGGGCCTGCGGGGAGTTTTTTGTTTTTCGGGCCACGGCCCTAGGGTAACGCGAAGCTCGCCCCCGCGCAGCCGCGGCGCGTATACTGCCCCGGAATAATCGACGCCCGGCGGCGTCTTACCCATACCGAGCAACCGACGGTGATCACGTGATAAGCAAGCTGAGCAAGAACCGCAAGTTCCGCCGCGAACTGACGGAATACCGGGAAAACCTGTACCGCATCGCCTACTCCTGGTGCCACAACCCGGCCCTCTCCGACGATCTGGTGCAGGAAACGCTGGCCAAGGCCCTGAAGAGCAGCGGCCAGCTACGCGACCCGAAGACGCTGCGCGCCTGGCTGTACCGGATTCTCAGCAACTGCTGGCGCGACCATTTCCGCCGCAGCCGCGACACCGTGGACATCGACGACGTGGTTCTGATCGAAAAGGACACGCCGGACCTGTGCCACGACCGGCAACAGGTGGTGGACCGGGTACGGCGCGCCATCGAGCGTCTGCCCATGGGCCAGCGCCAGGTGATTTCCCTGGTCGACCTGGAAGGTTGCTCCTATATCGAGGTGGCGGAAATCCTCGATGTACCAATAGGCACCGTGATGAGCCGACTGTCACGCGCCCGCAAAGCGCTCAAGGCAAGATTGCTTGAAGACGAAATACAGGCACCGGCCCACGACAACGTTCATCACATTGGAACTGCAAAATGAACAGAAACGACATTTCAGACGAAACGCTCAACGCATTCATTGACGGCGAACTGGACGCTGCCGGCAAGAGCGAAGTCTTCGAGGCGCTCGGCAGCGACCGCGAACTCAGCCAGCAGGCCTGCGAACTGCGCCGGCTCGGCGAACTGGTGCGCCACGCCTACGAGAACCCGCCCAACATCGAGCAATACCGCAAGCCCGCCGCACAGGGCATGAGCCGCTGGACCCAGGGGCTGGCGGCCTCGGTGCTGCTGGGCCTGGGTGGCCTGCTGGGCTGGACCCTGCACCAGCCGGACAAGTCGCCCACCGCGCCGACGCTGAGCGCCATGTACTGGGACGAGCACAACGCTTTCCAGAACACCGACATTGGCAAGATCACCTCGCAGCAGGGCGCCAAGCGCATCATCGTGCACCTCAACACCTCGAGCCCCGACAAGTTCGAGAAAGCACTGGCGACCGCGGAAAAACTGCTGAAGACCTACGGTGACGACGGCGCCGAGATCGAGGTGGTCGCCAATGCCAGCGCCATCCGCCTGCTGCGCGCCGGCTACTCGCCCTACGCACAGCGCGTGCACGAACTCCAGCAGCGCTATATCAACCTGACCTTCCTGGCCTGCCAGGACGCCATCGACCACGTGCGCGAAATCGAGGGCCGAAACAGCAAGGTCCAGTTGCTGCCGGACGTCGCCGTCACCCCCTCGGCGCTGGAGCACATCCTCAACCGCCTGAGCGAAGGCTGGGTCTACCTCAACGTCTAGCTTTTTTGTTTCCCCCATGAAAAAGCCCGCCTTGCGGCGGGCTTTGGGTACTGACGGACAGGGTGGCTGATTACATCATGCCGCCCATGTCGGGCATACCGCCACCGGCTGCCGGCGCTTCTTCCTTGGGCAGTTCCGCAACCATCGCCTCGGTGGTGATGATCAGGGCCGCCACGGAAGCCGCGTTCTGCAGTGCGGTACGGGTCACCTTGGTGGGATCGAGGATACCCATTTCCAGCATGTCGCCGAACTCGCCGGTTGCCGCGTTGTAACCGAACTGGCCGGAGCCTTCCACCACGCGGTTGAGAATCACGGAAGCCTCGTCACCGGCGTTGGAGCAGATCTGGCGCAGCGGCTCTTCCATGGCGCGGCGGGCGATGTCGATGCCCATGTTCTGATCCGGGTTCTCGCCGGTCAGGTCGTCCATGTTGGCGCGGGCGCGCAGCAGCGCAACGCCACCGCCGGCCACCACACCTTCTTCCACGGCGGCGCGGGTCGCGTGCAGGGCGTCCTCGACGCGCGCCTTCTTTTCCTTCATTTCGACCTCGGTGGCGGCACCCACCTTGATCACGGCCACACCGCCCGCGAGCTTGGCGACACGCTCCTGGAGCTTCTCCTTGTCGTAATCGGAGGTCGCTTCCTCGATCTGGGCGCGGATCTGGTTGACGCGCGCCTCGATGTCGCCGCTGTTACCGGCGCCGTCGATAATGGTGGTGTTTTCCTTGGAGACCAGGATGCGCTTGGCGCTGCCCAGGTCGTCCAGGGTGGCCTTCTCCAGCGACAGGCCGACTTCCTCGGAGATCACCTGGCCGCCAGTGAGGATGGCGATATCCTGCAGCATGGCCTTGCGGCGGTCACCGAAGCCCGGCGCCTTGACGGCACAGACCTTGACGATGCCACGGATGCTGTTGACCACCAGGGTGGCCAGCGCCTCGCCCTCGACGTCCTCGGCGATGATCAGCAGCGGCCGGCCGGCCTTGGCAACGCCTTCCAGGATCGGCAGCAGGTCGCGGATGTTGGAGATCTTCTTGTCGTGCAGCAGCACGAACGGATCTTCCAGTTCGGCCTGCATGTTCTGCTGGTTGGTCACGAAGTAGGGCGACAGGTAACCACGGTCGAACTGCATGCCCTCGACCACGTCCAGCTCGTTCTCCAGCGAGGAACCTTCCTCGACGGTGATGACGCCTTCCTTGCCGACCTTCTCCATCGCCTCGGCGATGATCTTGCCGACATTCTCGTCCGAGTTGGCGGAGATGGTACCGACCTGGGCGATGGCCTTGGTGTCGGAGCAGGGCTGCGACAGCTCCTTGAGGTGACCGACCGCGGTGTTCACGGCCTTGTCGATACCGCGCTTGAGATCCATCGGGTTCATGCCCGCAGCCACGGCCTTCATGCCCTCGCGAACGATGGCCTGCGCCAGCACGGTCGCGGTGGTGGTGCCGTCACCGGCAATGTCGGAAGTCTGGGAAGCCACTTCCTTGACCATCTGCGCGCCCATGTTCTCGAACTTGTCTTCCAGTTCGATTTCCTTGGCCACGGACACGCCGTCCTTGGTCACGGTGGGGGCGCCGAACGCCTTCTCCAGAACCACGTTGCGGCCCTTGGGACCCAGGGTGACCTTGACGGCGTTGGCCAGAATGTTCACGCCGGCGACCATGCGCTGGCGGGCTTCATCACTGAATTTCACGTCTTTGGCTGTCATTTCACTATTCCTCTATAACAAATTCTGTTTGCTGCGTTACGAGACGATCAGGACTCGATAACCGCCATGATGTCTTCTTCGCGCATCACCAGCAGATCCTCGCCGTCGACGGTGACCTCGGTGCCGGAGTACTTGCCAAACAAAACCTTGTCGCCGACCTTGACATCCATCGGCACAATCTCGCCAGCGTCGTTACGCTTGCCGTTGCCGGCTGCAATGACTTCGCCACGGCTGGGTTTTTCGGCGGCGGTATCAGGGATGACGATGCCACCGGGAGAGGTGCGTTCCTCTTCCATGCGTTTGATGATCACTCGATCATGAAGTGGACGAAGGTTCATCAGAGATTTCTCCTTTTTACAAGACTGTCTGGGTTGTCGGCGGGCGCGATTATTAGCACTCGCCACGAGTGAGTGCTAATAATAGTCACGAAACCCGTGGAGTCAAGCGGAAAAATCGAAAAATTGCGCTAGTCGTCCTCGCGGCGGCACTCGCCCTCGATGGTCCGGGGGGTGTGACCGGAGCGCCCGCGCTGGCCAGGGGGCGCTTCGAAGGGCATGTTGGCGCTGCCGACGAAGCGCTGGATCAGCGCCCGCCGCAGCGGCGGCGCCAGCAGCAGGAAGCCCAGGGTGTCGGTGACGAAACCGGGGGTCAGCAGCAGCGCGCCCGCCACCACCAGCAACACTCCTTCCAGCATCTCCATGGCCGGCAGTTCGCCCCGCGCCAGGCTCATGCGGGTGCGCTGGAGGGTGATCCAGCCTTGCAGGCGCAGCAGAAAGGCTCCCAGCAGCGCCGTGAACACCACCAGGGCGATGGTCGGGATGGCGCCGATAACATTGCCGACCTTGATCAAGAAGTAGATTTCCACTGCCGGAACGGTCAAAAACAGCAGAAACAGGACGGTAAAGGGGTTCATTCCCGCACCATACCGGGCCACCGGGCCGGCGACAAGCGGGCCCGGCAGCGACCCGCGAAACGCGCAAGACTTGTGTTCGCCCGCCCGGCGCGGCAATCTTTGCGCCGCCAACAGACCGTGGAGACGCCATGACCGACCCCGCCCGGCCAGCGGACGACATCCAGCTCGTGTTCTGCACCGCCCCGGACGCCGACACCGGCCGCCGCATCGCCTCGGCGCTGGTGGAATACCGGCTCGCCGCCTGCGTCAATCTCCTGACGGGCATCGAATCGATATACCGCTGGAAGGGCGCGGTTCAGTCAGACAGCGAGGTTTTGCTCATGATCAAGGCCCGGGTTGCCGATTACGCCTTGCTGGAAACGAGAATCCGGGCACTGCACCCCTACGAACTTCCTGAAATCATTGCAGTCCCATTGAGTGCCGGCCTGCCGGCGTACCTGGACTGGGTACGAAACCCTGACGAGGCAAAATGAGATACTGGTTCCCCCTGTTGCTGGCCGGCTGGATGTCGGTCGCCCACGCCGGCCTGTTCGGCGACGACGAGCTCCTCCCTCCCGACGAAGCCTTTTCCTTCAGCGCATCGGCCGGCCCTGACGGCCGCATCCGCGCGCAATGGAAGATCGCCGACGGCTACTACCTGTACAAGGACAAGTTCAGCTTCAGCGCCGGCGACACCGCCACGCTGGGCGAGATCGCCTTCCCGCCGGCCAAGGTGAAACAGGACGAATTCTTTGGCAAGGTCGCCACCTACCGCAACAAAGTGGCCTTCGACATCCCGGTCAGCGGTGTCAGCGGGCCGGTGAGCTTCACGGTCGGCTACCAGGGCTGCGCCGATATCGGCGTCTGCTACCCGCCGCAGACCCGCAGCATCTCGCTGGCGCTGCCGGTCAGCACGCCCGCCCCTGCCAACAAAGGCGGCGCACTCGGCGCGCTGGGCGCCGGTTTCGGGTTTGACGACAGCAGCGAACTGCTGCCGCCGGATGAAGCCTTCCGCCTCGACGTGCTGGTGCGCGGCCCCGACCGGGTCGCGGCGAGCTGGGCGATCGCCGACGGCTACTACCTGTACCGGGACAAGTTCGAGATCAGCCTGGAAAGCGCGGACGGCGTCACCCTGGGTCCGGTGGAACTGCCGGAAGGCGAACACAAGAACGACGAATTCTTTGGCGACATCCAGGTCTTCCACGACGTCGTGGACGTCGACCTCAGACTGCAACGCGACGCCGGACCCGAACTGCCGGTGACACTGCGGTTCAAGTACCAGGGCTGCGCCGACGCAGGCGTCTGCTACCCCCCGATCACCAGGCACATCGACCTCACCCTGCCGCCGGCGGACAGCGCCAGCGCCGCGCCGGTGCCCGGCGCGCAAACGGCCCGCCCGGAAGCGGCCACACAAGCCATGCCCGCACCCGCCATGAGCGAACAGGACGCCATCGCGCGACGCCTGGCGGACGGCAACCTGGTCGCCACCCTGCTGGCCTTCTTCGGCTTCGGCCTGCTGCTGTCGTTCACGCCCTGCGTGTTCCCGATGATTCCCATCCTGTCGTCGATCATCGTCGGCCAGGGCAGCTCCATCACGGTGCGCAAGAGTTTCATTCTGTCGCTGGTCTATGTACTGGCGATGGCCGCCACCTACACCGTGGCCGGGGTAGTGGCGGGCCTGTTCGGCGAAAACCTTCAGGCCGCGTTCCAGAACACCTGGGTGCTGACCAGCTTCGCCGCCGTGTTCGTACTGCTGTCGCTCTCCATGTTCGGCTTCTACGAGTTGCAGATGCCCTCCTTCATCCAGAACCGTCTGTCCAGCGTCAGCAATCGCCAGAAGAGCGGCAGCCTGACCGGCGTCGCGGTGATGGGCTTCCTGTCGGCGCTGATCGTCGGTCCCTGCGTGGCGGCGCCACTGGCCGGCGCGCTGATCTACATCGGCCAGACCGGCGACGCGGTGCTGGGCGGCCTGGCGTTGTTCACGCTCAGCCTGGGCATGGGCGCGCCACTGATCGCCATCGGCATCGGCGCCGGCAAGCTGCTGCCCAAGGCCGGCCCCTGGATGGACCGGGTAAAAGCGGTCTTCGGCGTGCTGATGCTGGGCGTGGCGGTGTGGCTGCTGGAACGCGTGCTGCCGCCGCCCGTCACCCTGGCGCTGTGGGCTTCGCTGCTGATCGTGTCCTCGGTCTACCTCGGCGCGCTGGACGCCCTGCCCGTGGAAGCCACCGGCTGGGCGCGGCTGTGGAAGGGACTGGGCCTGCTGGCGCTGATCTACGGCGGCATCCTGCTGGTGGGCGCGGCCGGCGGCGCGCGCGATCCGCTGCAACCGCTGGAAATGCGCGCCGCGCCGGCCGCCAGCCCGGGCGGCGCGGCCGAGGCCGGTCACGCGCTGCCGTTCCGGCAGATCCAGTCACTGGCGGACCTGCAACGCGAACTGGACGCGGCGGCGGCCGCCGGCAAGCCGGTGATGGTGGATTTCTACGCCGACTGGTGCATAAGCTGCAAGGAAATGGAGAAATACACCTTCGGGGACGCGCGCGTGCAACAGGCGCTGAAGGACTTCGTGGTGCTGCAGGCCGATGTCACCCTCAACAACGCGGACCACAAGGCGCTGCTGAAACGCTTTGGCCTGTTCGGGCCGCCGGGCATCCTGTTCTTCGACGAAACCGGCCGCGAACGGCCGGAACTGAGCGTGGTCGGCTTCAAGAAGCCGGAGGAATTCCTGCGTATCGTCGAACAGGTGAGAACCACCCGCTGAGCCGGCCGGCTACTTGAGATTGTACTTCTTGATGAGGTCGTACATGGTCGGTCGGCTCACGCCGAGCAACTCCGAAGCCTGCGAGATCTTGCCGCCAACGTGCCCCATGGCGCGCACGATGGCCTGACGCTCGGCCTGTTCGCGGATCTCGCGCAGATTGAACGTGCGGGTGTCATCCACGCCAGCACCCCCCAGTTCCAGGTCGGACACCGATATCTGCTTGTGCTCGGCCATGATCACCGCGCGCTTGACCCGGTTTTCCAGTTCGCGCACGTTGCCGGGCCAGGGATAGGCCTCGATGGCGGACAGCGCATCCTTGCTGAAACGGTGCTGCTGCTTGCCCATCTGCTTGCTGAACTTTTCCAGGAACACCCGCGCCAGCAACAGGGCGTCGCCTTCGCGCTCGCGCAGGGCGGGGATGCGGATGGTGATCTCGCTGACGCGGTAGTACAGATCCTCGCGGAAGGTGCCCTCGCGCGCCAGTTGCGGCAGATCCTTGTGGGTGGCGCAGATGACACGCACGTCGACCGGGATCTCCTGGCGCCCGCCGACACGCTCGATGACGCGCTCCTGCAGGAAGCGCAGCAACTTGGCCTGCAGCGGCATGGGCATGTCGCCCACTTCGTCGAGGAACAGGGTGCCACCGCTGGCCGACTCGATCTTGCCGGGCGTGGTCTTCACCGCGCCGGTGAACGCCCCCTTCTCGTAGCCGAACAGTTCGCTTTCCAGCAGGTTCTCGGGAATGGCGGCGCAGTTGATGGCAACGAAACGCTCGTCCGAACGCCCGCTCAGGGAATGGATGGAACGTGCAATCAGCTCCTTGCCAGTACCGGACTCGCCGAGCACCAGCACCGTGGCGTCCGAAGGCGCGACCTTTTCCACGGTGCGGCACATCTTGAGCATCTGCGGGCTGCCGGTAATGACACCCTCCAGCGGTGAATTGCCTCCGGTGAAATGCAGGCGCTGGTTCTCGTCCTCGAGTTCGTGCAGTCGATAGGCCCGGTTGACGATGAAGCCCAGCAGATCCGCATCGATGGGCTTGTAGAAGAAATCGTAGGCACCCATGCTCACTGCCTGCAATGCGTGCTGGCGGTCGTTGTTGCCGGTCACCACGATGACCTTGGTGTGCGGCGCCTGACCAAGGATATCCTCGAGCGCCTGGAAGCCCTCGCTGGTGCCGTCGGCGTCCGGCGGCAAACCAAGATCGAGCGTCACGACCGGGGGATGGTGTTTGGCGACCTCGTTCAGCGCCGTCTCGCGATCACCGGCGATGATGACGTCATATCCCTCGAAACACCACTTGAGCTGGGTCTGCAATCCCGGGTCGTCTTCAATAACCAGCAGTTTCCTTGAGTCGTTGGCCATTTGCCCTTCCGTTCTTGGTGTTGTCGGGCGACTTTACACTATTTCCGGATACTTCGCTAATCGGGATCCGCATCCGGAAAGTTGTTCCCTCACCTGGCCGGCTGAGCACCTCAACGTCGCCGCCGAGTGCGCGAACGAACTCACGGGTCTCGTAAGCCCCTATTCCCATTCCAGATTTCCCCTTGGTCGTATCAAAGGGACGGAACAGGCGATCCTTCATGAACGCTTCGTCCATGCCCTGGCCGGTGTCCTGCACCTCGACCACCGCATGGCCGTTCTGTTTGAAAAGTCTGACAATCACCATGCCATCGTCCGGCGTCGCGTCCTGGGCGTTTCGCACCACGTGACCGACCACCGCGCCGAAGCGGTCGCGGTCCGCCTGAATCTGCAGGCCGGTGGCCTGGCAATCGAGCGTCGGCACCGGCTTGCCGGCGGACATGGTCTCCACCACGTCACCGAGCACCTGGCACACGTCCAGCAGCGCCACGTTCTGTTCCGGATCACGCCCGGCGCGAAGCTGGGCCAACAGGCGGTTCATCTTGTCGACCGAATTCTCGACCGTCTGGATGGCGTCCTCCATGAACTGCGGGTTGTTCTTGTGACGCGCGGCGTTCGATACCACCAGCGACAACTGCGCGATCAGGTTCTTGAGGTCGTGCATCACGTAGGCCGACAGCCGGCTGCAGGCCTCGAACTGACGAGCCTGCGACAGCGCCTGCGCCGCGTCGAGCTGCGCCAGGTGGGCGGCGGCCTGGCGCCCCATGATGCGCAACAGGTCGTAGTCCTCCCAGTTCATGACGTGCGTCACCTGCGGACGCGTCAACACCAGGAACCCCGAAAGGCGCTCGTGGAACACCAGCGGCACGACCAGCCAGGCTTTGTCGATGCGCCCCAGCCATGCCGGCAGCTCCATCCCCTTGTAGGACTGGGGCGAAAGCCGATACTCGTCGCAGTTGATGATCCACTCCTCGTCGCGCAGATAGTGGACCATGGAACTGTCCGCCGGGATGGACATCGCTTCCTCGTCGATATCCACCTGCCAAGCGGCCACCGGACGGTAACGGCCCGCGTCACGGAACAACCACAGCGCCCCGCCAGGACAACCGTGCACATCGGCAATCGCCTTGATGGTGCGCTCGCGCAGCTTCTCGTCGGGCTCGGAGGAAGTCAGCGTATCGATGAAGCGCAGCCACTCCTCGCGATACTCAAACTTGTAATGAAAAAAATGCTTGTTGATGAATACCCGCAGGCTGGCGCGCAACTGCGCGGAGAACAGCAGGATGATCAACATCAGGATGGCGCCGAACAGGAAGATGATCTCCGCGATCGTTCCCCAGGTTCCGCCATACTGCTTGATAAAGTAACCGCCGGCGCCCATCGCCAGCAGGTACAGCCCGGCGCCGAGCAGCGCCGCGGTGTGGAACACCACGCGGCGCGACACGAAAATGTCCAGCGACCAGTGGGGGTCGCGCACCGCCGCCACCGCGATCACCGGGACCACTATCGCATTGATGAAGCCACGCGCATTCCACAGTACCGGATCAACCCCCCCGAACAGCAGGGCATGTGAATAGACGTAGAAGTCGTAGGCAAAGATGGCGCCGAGACCGATGCACAGGTACTTGACGGACTGACGGGACTCGGGCCGGGCGTTGCGGATGAGCTGTTCGACCAGTACCAGGCCGATTACGGACAAAACCAGAAACCCGGAAAGGAGCAGGTCGATACCGTTTACGACACCGGCTTCCCCACCTGAAAACCCTCGGTACAACACCAGCGACGTAACCAGCAAGGCAAGGCTCGTCAACATCGCGAGCATGCGCCTGAAATAACGCGCCGATTCGGATTTATCCGGATAGGCGGCGCTCAGTAGACTAGCCACGAAAGCCAGCAAAAACAGATCCCTGAACGGCTCGATCAGGTAGGAGAAAAGTACCGGACCCCGCCCCCCTGCAACAAAGGCCGTAAGTCCCATCCACAAGGCGCTGACCAGCGAAGCGCTCATCAGGGCTATCTTGTGAGGCCTGTTACGCCGCCCTGTCATCAGGACGAGCGCCGTCACAAGAAAGACCACCCCACCGGTGGCATAACTGACCACACCGATATTATTCATCGACGCACCCGCCACCCAACCATGTAGCCGACATCGTGAAATCTCCCCGCAACACCGCCAATCGGCACGGGCCTCTGACAATACGGGGCGCCCGGCCCCTCATCACAGCACTAAAGCTTCTGCAATACAGCGCGGGCCTCATCAAGACCATCATACTCATGTTTGCCATCAACTGCCCGTTGCAGGTGCAGTCGCGCCTTTTCATTGTCTCCCAGGCGGAAATACGCCATGCCGAGGTGGTAACGGAATATGGGAACGTCCGGCGAAAGCTCGACAGCCCGCTCAAGAACCTCGACCGCCCTGTCGTAATCGCCATGCCGGTAATACACCCAACCGGCCGTATCGAGGAACGCGGGCTGGCGCGTCCTCTCCAGCTTTTTGGACAATCCCATAGCCTTGACCAAACTTGCATCGTCCGTTCGATGATCAGCCAGTAACGCCGCAAGATTATTGATGCTGATAGCATTATCGGGGTTATGCTCAAGCACTTTCTCGTAAACCGAAATCGCCGCCTCATAATCCCCCAGCCTTTCGAGGACACCTGCCAGCCCGATCTGCAGACGTACATTGTCAGGCATCGCCTCGAGACCTTTACGATACGCCTCGGCGGCCCCCTTCAGATTGTTTTCGGCAAGTCGAACCGCCGCGAGCCGCGCATAAACCTGGTCGTCCGCCGGCGTCAGCTCCAGTTGCTGCAACAATGCACTTTCAGCCTTGGGCAACTCGTTCCGGGCCATATACACAATACTCAAAAGCCTGTTGGCGGAAGGATGCTGCGGATTCTCGCCCAGTATTTTCTTTAACCGCTTCTCCGCAATGTCGGCGTGACCGACACTTGTTTCTAGCGAAACCAGGGCATCAAGCACTTTATCCGAATCCGGTGAAACCTCGTATGCCTTCCGGTATGCCTCCAGTGCACCATCGGCATCCCCCTTCAGCGAAAGCAATCTGCCCTTCCGGAAAAACCCTTCGCCACTACGCGGATAAGCCGAAATAAACTCATCTACCAGACCCAAAGCAGCGTCGTACTCGCCTTGTTGAGCGAGAACATCCATTTTCTCCAGCAAGGCAGCCGGATCATCCGGCTTTTTCGCCAGAACTTCATCCAGCAATTTCAGGGCAGCATCGTAGTCTTTCTGCGCAGCCCGCAGACGGGCCTCCAAAACAAAACCCTCCGTGCTATCGTCCGACGCTTCCTGCATAACATGAAGCGCAGACTCAAGCCCCTTGACATCCCCGCTGCGCCCCAACAAGGCAACCTTCGCCTTCATGGCCCGTGTGTTCTTTGGATCATTTTCAAGTATGGCGTCCAACTGCTTGAGCGCGCTATCCACATCGCCGGCCTGGACAAGCAGGTTCGCATAAGAAAAGCGTATCCTGTTATTCAGCGGATTAACTTCGACACCACGCCGCAAGGTATCCAGAGCAAGCTCCTTCTCCCCGTTACCCATATGGGCCGCGGCCAATAACTGTAGAACATCTGCGTTATCCGGCTGTTCCTTCAGCACGGAACGGAAACTGTTAATAGCATCGACAAATTCCTTCCTGCTCATCTCAAGACGACCCTTGAGAAGCAGCGCACCATAATCCCGGGGATTCTCTTGCAGAACCTCATTGAGCAAGCTAGCAACGCGCTTGTCTTCCGGGTTATCCATAGCAAGAAGTTGCGCCAAGATGACCCGCGCACTTAGCCCGGCAGGTTCATTGCCAGCAGCCTCGATAACCGCCCGCAACATATTTACAGCATCCTCTTTCCGGGAACTATCAATATAGAGTTTTGCAAGGGAAAGACGGAGATCATAAAGGTCAGGCCTTGACCGAACAAACTCCTCCATTGTCTCGATGGCCGCGCTCATCCCTTTTTTCGCCGATACAAGCCCAGTCAGCAACTGGTATCGCTGCACATCATCCGGCTTGACTTCAATAGCGTCCATGAGAACCCGTAGACTTTCATCGATACGATCCTGGCTACCAAGCAAAGCGGCAAGCCTGACATAATTTCCAAGCTCATCCGGGTTACGCCGAACCAATGTACGAAGCAATTCTTCCGCTTCGCGATCCTGCCCGGACTTAACGAGATGAGCAACCAACCTCTGCTGCAGCATCAGGTCCTCCGGATTTCTCCTCGCGGCCTCCCGCAGCACGTCAACCGCTTTTTCCTGTTGACCATCCTGATCGTACAGCCCCGCCAGTAACAACGCCGAAAACTGTTCCCCGGGATCTTGCGCAACAAGCGGTGCAAGCTGTCCAATCGCCTTGGCAAGATCACCCTCGTTTGCCCACAACCCCGCTTCAAGCACCTTGGCATCACGATTTTCAGGCTCATGAGCACGAATTTCCTCGATCTTCTTCTGGAGCAGGCCGGTCAGATCAGCGACCCTGTCGCGGTAACCTTGTGATTTCTGCGCGATTATCTGCGCAAGAAAAAGACGCCCCAAATGCACCTTAGGCTCGATCAAACTGGGATCCAGGTCCACTGCCTTCCTGAAAGCGCCAAAAGCCCGCCCCCAGTTCTCGCTCTTCTCCTCAACCACACCCAATAACACATATGCACGCGCATCCTTGGGATCGATTTGCAGGACGTTTTTGAATTCAATCCTCGCCTTGTCAAGGTTACCGTCTGCGAGATAGCTTTGACCCTTTTCAAGATACCTGGCCTTGCGCTCTTCCTTGCCCCCGCAGCCCGCCAGCACCGCCACAAGAACAACCAGTGACAACGCGCCTGCCACACCCCGTTTAATATTGATCATCGTATTTCTCCATATCCAGTCACGAGCGAATTGCTCATGCCGGAGTTGCGTCAAACTTCAGCGCCCGTTACTACGCTGTAGTGCTCAATAAACCAGTTGTACGTCTTCTCGATCCCGTCCACCAGGCTCACACCGGGCACCCAGCCGAGCGCAGTCATACGAGAACAATCGACAAGCTTCCTCGGCGTTCCATCCGGCTTCGATACATCGAACTCGAGAGCCCCATCATAGCCGACCACAGCCGCCACCATCTCCGCAAGCTCCCTGATGGTAACGTCTTCACCAAAACCAACGTTTACCACATCGTCACCATCATAGTTGCGCATAAGGAAAACACATGCTTCGGCAAGGTCGTCGACGTAAAGAAACTCTCTGCGTGGCCGCCCCGAGCCCCACACATTCACCGCGCCGGCCCCGGATTCCCTGGCTTCGTGGACTTTCCTTATCAAAGCCGGCAGGACATGCGCCTTCTCAAGATCGAAATTGTCACCCGGACCGTACAGATTTGTCGGCATGGCCGATATAAACCTGCAGCCATACTGCTTCCGGTATGCCTGAACAAGCTTTATCCCTGCAATCTTGGCAACCGCGTAAGGTTCATTCGTCGGCTCCAGCGGACCCGACAAAAGACTTTCCTCCTTTAGCGGCTGGGGAGCGAACTTCGGGTAAATACAGGTACTGCCAAGAAACAGAAGCTTTTTTACGCCATGCCGAAACGACGAGTGCACCACATTGGCCTCGATCATGAGATTATCGTAGATAAACTCCGCCGGGTAACGCTCATTAGCCAATATCCCCCCCACCCTGGCAGCCGACAGGAAAACATACTCCGGCTTGCGGTCAGAAAAAAACTTCTCAACATCCTGCTGGCAGCGAAGATCCAGCGAAGAGCTGCGCTCCATCAGAAGATTGTTGTACCCAGCGCTTCTCAGATACCGGACAATCGCTGACCCAACCATACCACCATGACCGGCAACATATATTCTCGCGTTCCTGTCCATACTACTCATTGTACGTGAACGTCTTGTAACCTTTCCGACGACACAGCTCGTCCCTTTCGGCGACCTTCAGATCCTCGCGAACCATCTCCGAAACCATGTCCGGGAACGATATCTCCGGCTTCCAGCCAAGCACACGACGGGCCTTGCTGGAATCACCCAACAGCGTATCCACCTCCGTTGGCCGGAAGTAGCGCGGATCGACTTCAACCAGAGTCTTGCCGCTCTGGGCATCAACCCCCTTTTCGTCGACACCCGCCCCAGACCACTCTATATCGACCCCAACTTCGCGAAATGCAGACTCGACAAACTCACGCACAGAATACTGCACGCCAGTGCAAATACAAAAATCGTCTGGCTCATCCTGCTGGAGCATCAACCACTGCATGCGCACATAATCCCTGGCATGCCCCCAATCCCTGCGCGCATCGAGATTCCCCAGATACAGGCAGTCCTGCAACCCCAGCTTGATCCGGGCAACTGCCCTGGTAATCTTTCTGGTGACGAATGTCTCGCCCCTTAATGGCGATTCGTGGTTGAACAATATCCCGTTACATGCATAGAGGCCATACGCCTCACGGTAATTCACACATATCCAATAGGAATAAAGCTTCGCAACCGCATACGGACTACGAGGGTAGAAAGGTGTGGTTTCGGTCTGCGGAACCTCCGCAACCTTCCCGTATAGCTCGCTGGTCGACGCCTGATAAAACCTCGTCTTCTTCTCGAGACCAAGAATTCTTATTGCTTCCAGCAACCGCAATGTACCGAGAGCATCTGCATTTGCGGTATACTCAGGCGTCTCAAACGACACCGCGACGTGACTTTGCGCGGCCAAATTATAGATTTCGTCCGGCCGAACATCCTGCACTATGCGTATCAGGTTCGTTGCATCCGTCAGGTCACCATAATGCAGGACGAACTTGTCCGCCGACTCTTCATGAGGGTCCTTGTAAAGATGATCAATTCGTTCAGTATTGAACGATGAGGCCCGGCGCTTGATACCGTGGACCACATAACCCTTCCCCAGAAGAAACTGCGCAAGGTATGCACCATCCTGACCCGTAACTCCGGTAATCAACGCAACCTTTTTATGTTCCCTTGCCATGCCATATCCTCACGACATCCATCCCAACGTGTGCAAAGAACTACAGGAACTGACGCCCGCCTATCAGCGCAAGCGACACAAGCACGGATACCGTAAACATGTCCCACCGGCTACGCATATATTTCAGGACAATCTCAGCACCATAGAACAGCACGATCAACTTCACTACGAGCGCAACAAGAGTTACATCGGTAAACCCGTTTTCCGACAACAACGTCAGCACCAGAACGATCAGCACGACAAGATAATCCAGCGGCGTCACTCTGAAGAACTCGCCACGGGAGTACCTCACCGCCATAACGACAGCAAGACCTGTCACAACGTAAAACACACTCAGCCAGTAATCATGCGAAGCAAAAATCTCTGGAGGGTAATATTCTACAAGATAGGCGACAAACGCCATTGCAACATAAATCATCAGGCGCAACGACAAAAACCAGACACGATACCCAAGCACCAACCTTGCCAACAGAGCAACAAACAGAAGCGCCGAGGCAATCGAAAGATCCCGGGGCACGTCAACAGCAAATACAGCACACGACAGCACAAACAATGACAAAAGCAGTCGTATCACTGCCCGATCAACAACCATGAGACCGCTATCGGCCTCCAGGCCGTTGATCAGATGCATCAACGCGGAATCCGGTGAGGGAGACTTCATTCGCCAACCGCTTTTCTCCGCAGTCACAAGCGCACCGAAGACAAGAACCGTCATGGCAAGATAGATACCGATCAACAGCCCGTCGCTCTCGTACGGAAGCAATACGGCCAGGAGCACAAGGATTGCCTGCACCGAATAAATCACGATCACCGACTGATAATGCTCGAATCCAAGCTTGAGCAGGCGATGATGTATATGGTTGCTGGTTGCGCGAAACCAGTTCATACCCCCGTAGATTCGCTGCACGAATACAGAAATAATATCAACCACAGGCAGCCCGAGCAGTAGTGCCGCGACCGCCGGGCTCAATGCCGGATTTGAAACCTGTGTCAGGTAGACAGCGAGAAACCCCAGAGTAAACCCCAAAACCTGGCTTCCTGAATCGCCCATGAAGACCCTGGCGGGATGGGAATTGAACCTTAGAAAACCGAACACCCCTCCGATTGTCGCAACCGCGATAAACACAACAATAAGATCCTGCGCCTGAAACGCCAGATAAGCGATCGCACCCAGACTAAGCAGCGACTCACCACCAGCAAGCCCGTCCAGACCGTCGGAATGGTTGATCGCATTGATCATCCCGACCATGGCAAAGACAGTAAATAGCCTGCCCGCATCCTCCCCTAGAGCGCCATTACCCAGAAACGGGATATTCGTAACATACAAGTCGCCGTAATACACGACGAGAAGCACGGCCAGAAACTGGCCGACAAACTTAACATAGTGCCCTAGCTCCTTTATGTCATCCCACACTCCAAAGACGAGGAGTATCACAGAGCCAAGAAAAAATGAAACAACAACGTCATTCCAGGGAAGCCATATAAGCAGCGGTATGAGGGCGCCAAGAACGATGCCGATTCCGCCCGCCCTGGGTATCGGCGTGGCATGAACCTTCCGTTCGTCAGGGTTGTCGATCATACCCAGAGCCGGAGCCCATTTCACGAGCCACGGGATCATCAGCATACTGATCGACATCGCAACGACCAGAACCAGCAAGCCCGTCGCCAACGCATTATTCACTCACTTCCCCTTACTCTGCTTGAAAATTACAGGCATGATATCCAGGCCCGACACGCACCAGGAGGATTCGCCACCAAACCACACTTCCACAAATGACAATCGCATCAATCCGGAATGTAGTCAGTCAGCATGGGCGCCAATTTCCGCGCAAACTCGCCGAGCCTCCGATCACCGTCACCAAGGTCCTCCCCAGGACCAAGCATTGTCGTCAGCCTGACCAGAGCGCCATCGGTCCTGTTGCGAGTCAACGCATCGAGGAAAAGATACCATTTGATTTCGTATTCTCCGGTTACGATACGATCACGCTGTTTGAACCAGTAATACACCAGCTGAGTCAAGTCACCATGGCGTATAACAGCACGATTGACGACCATGCCGGGCACACCCTTGTCCCCGGGTATCGAATATTCCTTCAACTCATCAATCCTCCAGCCCCCGCCGGGCAAGCACGCCCTTGGAGAATGTATCGACGCCCCCTTGCGCTGTACATCGTAGTAAACCGCGTACAGATTGATGGCGCTGCCATCCTCCCGACGGTAATCCGCAAGGACATAATCGGTGAAATCCAGCTTGTCGACGTAGATCCGGTCCATGACCTCAGGGCGCCCGTGCCACTCATCTATCTGCATCGGGAACACGATAAATGACTGCCTTTGTGGAATGATATCCTGCCGCGCACCGACAATCTGCGCACCAACAGCCATAACGGCAACCAGTGCCAGAGCAGCCGTGTAAGATGCAGGCCACGCGCGCCGCAGACGATCGACCCCGGATCGGTCATCGGGCAAGTCAACGGCGAACACATCAGACAATGCCCGCCGCCCCCGACCAAGCTGGGCCAACAACCACATTTCGAGAATCAATATGGATATACACACCATAAACACAACCCAGCCCTCGAAGTCATGCAGAAATCCCTCTGCCATCGATTGGCCCCAGTACTCGACCAGAATTCCTATGATTCCGATACGAATACTGTTCAATAAAACCGTTATCGGAATACTCGAAAGAAAAACAAAGACGCGCTTCCAGAAACGCTCCTTGTAAAAGTAGGCACAGATGAAGGCCAGGCTCATCAGCGGAAACAGGTACCGTAAGCCGCTGCATGCTTCCACCACCTGCAGCTTGTATGTACCAAGGTCTATAACATTGCCTTCAAGATATACACTGATCCCGAACAACCTGATAATGGCAACTCCGATCTCCGAGGAAACAAGCTGCAACTGCTGGGATAGACCCTGAAAAATGACCGCGGGCAACGGTATCATGAAGACCAGAAACAGAAACGCCACCCATATTCGCCTGAATATTTCCCAGCCCGTCAACGAAAAAACGACGCCGGCGAGAGTCACAACCAGTGAGTACTGTGTAACGATCGTGATGCCGCTCAACTCCCCCAGGAAATAAAGCGATACCCCGAACGCCGTCAGCATTACGCCGCCCCAGGAAAAGGTCCTCTGCAGCCGTTCGATTTCGTTTTTCCGCTGCCATATGAGAAACAGACTGAGAACAGGAATAAGAGGACCGTGACTGTATTCTTCCCTGTTCATCCAGTAACCGACCATGTGCTCGATACTGTCGTAGTAGGTTACGCCTATCAGGGCAAGAGCACCTAACATGGCGATCCAGACAGGCACTCCGAACTCCCGAACTGGCTGTTCGTGACTGGCTGGAGATTCACTGTTTTGCATAATGGCTATATCTTCCGGGTATACTTCTATCATGAAGCCGTATTTTTAGTCTGATATACAGTAACGGCAACAAACCAGGCAGCCTGAACAACGCAAGCTTCGCAGGTGCCCGGCAGTGAAACAGGATCATGCCTGAGTCTGGCCGAAGAACACAGGGAATCTAACCGATCACCCCAGGTGGCGCAATGTCTCACACAACCCCAAAAAATCCGCGAACACATCGTAACGCACTGTTATTAAAACAAAATATCAGGAATCCAGATCCGCGCACAACGTAGTCACCGGAAAATCAGGATGAACAAAATTTATTCAGTCGGCAGGCAATAACCAAGATGACACGACGCGTACGCATATTGAATATTGAAGTCGACAACTTTTCCATGGAGGAATTCCTCTCGGAACTCGATGAGGGTTTTGTCGTAACACCAAACGCTGACCATATGGTAATGCTGCAACGGGATCCTGTGTTCCGCGCGGCATATGCATCTGCGGATTACCGCACCGTCGACAGCCAGATCGTTGCATGGGCGTGCCGCTTTCTCGGCACGCCCGTCAAACAGAAAATCTCTGGATCAGACCTGTTACCCGCTTACTACAACTATCATCGTGACAACGAGGATATACGCATATTTCTTCTGGGCGGAGCAAACGGCGTCGCCCGCAAGGCAGCTGAAAACATAAACCGCAGAGTCGGCCGAAATATCGTCGTCGGCCACCACTCCCCCTCCATGGGTTTCGAAAAAGACCCGCAGGAATGTAGCGATGTCATCGACATCGTAAATTCTTCGGGCGCCAACGTGCTTGTCGTGGGGCTGGGCGCACCAAAACAGGAAATCTGGATCGCAAAACATCGCTCCAGACTCACGCCCATCAAGATATTCCTGGCCCTTGGCGCAACCATTGATTTTGAAGCCGGCAATGTCAAACGCGCGCCTGCCTGGATCAGCAAATGTGGCTGCGAATGGCTGTATCGCCTTTCCCGCGAGCCCGGTCGCCTCTGGCGCCGCTACCTGCAACGGGACATATTGTTTCCAATACTGGTCATTCGCCAGAAATTGGGGCTGTATACGCCCCCTACGGAATAAGGAATCCGCTGAAACAGCCCTAGATATCCAGATAGCCTTCCTTCAGAAGGTACAGATATATATCCTGCGCAGCTTCCATCGGGGTAAGACCCTCCGTCTGCACTCGCAATTCCGGACTCTCCGGGACTTCATAAGGGTCGCTTATACCCGTGAATTCGGGTATTTCACCGCGGCGCGCCTTGGCGTACAACCCCTTCCTGTCCCGCGCCTCGCAAGCCTCCAGGGATGTCGCAACGTGTATTTCTATAAAATCGCCATGTGGCTCAATCATCTCCCTGACAGCCCTGCGCATCTGCTCATAGGGAGCGATTGGCGCGCAAATGGCAATCCCCCGGTTTTTTGTTATTTCACTTGCCACGAAACCGATACGGTTCACGTTAAGAAACCGGTGTTCTCTTGAAAAACCCAGCTCGCTGGAGAGATGCGTTCTTACAATATCGCCATCCAGCAGCGTTACCGGCCGGCCACCTGCCTCAAGAAGCTTTGCATAAATTATCTTTGCCAGTGTCGACTTCCCAGACCCCGAAAGCCCGGTAAAAAACAGGGTAAATCCCTGCTGACTTCGCGGTGGATATGCTTTCCGCAATTCATCCAGAACCTCGGGAAAAGTGAACCAGGACGGGACCTCTCCGCCCCGCGCCAGATCTTTCTTTAGCTGCGCGTCAGTGTACTCGTGGCTCTCCAGCCCCCGCACTTCGATATCAGACAAGGGAAAAAAAGCGTGCTTTACGGGCACGTAGCACATGGTTTCAACAGGAACCACTTGTATATCTAGTTCGCCACCGAAACGATCCACCAGATCTCTGGACTGGTCAGGCATATAGAAAGAGCCCCCCCCGCCATCCACTTCCGGGGGATACGCATGCTTCGGCCCGATTATCATATGCGAGCAGCCGTAATTCTGACTTACAATCGCGTGCCATAGCGCTTCCCGCGGCCCGGCCATTCTCATTGCCAGCGGCAGTAACGACAACATCGCAAGGTTATGGGGAAAATACTGTCGAACAGCCTGGTAACAGCGCACGCGCGCGTAATAATGAAGGTCGCCGGGCTTTGTCATGCCCACTGTAGGATGCAGAAGAATGTGGCCGCCAATATCCTTTGCAGCCTGCAATACAATATCCCTCTGCAAGCGATGCATCGGCTTGCTGGTCTGAAACGCCACGACACGCCGCCAACCCATTTTTGCAAACAAGGCCCGCAGATCGCGCGGACTGTCCCACAAACTCTCGAAATCGTAGTGGGTCGGCAATTGAATCCCTTCGATCTCACCTCCAATGTAAACGGGATGCACACATTCTTTCAGATAACGCACACCAGGGTGCCGCTCCGACGTCGTTCCGTAAACCTGCCGAGCTTCGCGTTCCTTGTCCACCTTCCAGATATCACGAACAGTCAGCACAGCCGGCATGAAACCCTCACTGTCTCGCAAGGCAACCTTCTGCCCCGGCTCCAGACGAGCGGCAACCGATTCCGGCACATCCAGCACTATCGGAACAGGCCACAAACGCCCATCGGAAAGACGCACATCGTCCAGAACAGCTTCGTAGTCAGCTTGACCGAGAAAGCCGTCCAGAGGCGAAAACGCCCCATTCATCAACAATTCCAGGTCACACAACTGACGCTGACTCAGCGTCAGGGAGGGATATTCCTGGGATTCGCATCTCAATCGCTCTGCCTCTGCCTCACCAACCATAAGATCGACCAGAGCGCCGCCGTGCGGCTTCACGAAATGAGCCATATTCCTCCCGGTACTGAAATCGCCAAAACAAAACGCCACGTCAAAACATATAATCAGACAATAGCCTGTATCAGAAGCTTATATCCAACCTGCCAGAAAAGCGCAAATAACCTTGCATTACCACCGCACGGCCAACCGCTCCATGCACGCCCGATTCAGCTCCCCCACCCGTTCCCGCGAACCCGCCTCGTTGTAACAACGCAACTCCGGCGCATTGCCGGAGGGGCGCAGGTGAACGACCTCGCCGTTTTCAAAGGTGATACGCAAACCATCCGTGAGATCAACCGATTCCACACGCCCGCACAAATCCCCAAAAAGGGCCTCGATGGCCTCGTGCGAATCCGCCAGTTCGCCGATCTTCTGCCGTGACAACTCGGTCGGGAAGGCCTTGAGCCGGTCGCTGGCGGTAAAGCGCGACGGCAGGAGCGACACCAGTTCGCCGACCGAGCAGCCCTGTTCCCGGGCACTGGCCAGTATGGCCAACAAGGGCAGCACCGCGTCACGGGTCGGCAGCGCCGCCAGCGGTTTTCCGTTCAGCATGATATCCGAGGCGAGCAGGAAGCCCCCGTTGGCCTCGTAGCCGGCGACCCGCGCCGCGCCATCCGCCAGCGCCGCGTTCATGGCCTCGATGACGTAGGGCGAGCCGATGCGGGTGCGGCGCACCTCGCGGAACCAGCCGCAGGCTTCCACCATGGTATTGCTGCTGACCGGGGTCGCCAGGGTGTCGATGTCCAGGTAGCGGGCGCACAGCACGCCGACCACGTCGCCGCGCAACCACTCGCCGTGTTCGTCGGCAATCAGCGGCCGGTCGGCATCGCCGTCGGTCGAAACGATAGCGTCGAATCCCTGCTCCCGCGCCCACTGGCGCCCCAGTTCGACATCCTCGGGGCGAATGGCCTCGGTATCCACGGGTATGAAGGTGTCGGAGCGCGCCAGCGGGGTGACCTCGGCGCCCAGCGAGCCGAACAAGTCGACCAGCAGGTCGCGCGCCACGCCGGAGTGCTGGTACACGCCGACGCGCAGACCTGCCAGGCTATCGGCACCGAACACCTCGCGGTAACGGGCCAGGTAGGCCTCGGCCGCGGCGCCGTCGACCGGTGGCAGATCGCATTCGTCGATAATGGGGAACGGCTCCGACCAGTCGATGCGCTGCTCGCGAATGGCGGCCTCGTCGTCCTTGAGAATCTCCCCGTCGGGGCGGTTGAACTTGATGCCATTGCGGTCGTCGGGGATGTGGCTGCCGGTGACCATGATGGAGGCGCTGCCGCGCTGCATGGCATAAAAAGCCACGGCGGGCGACGGCAGACAGCCCGCGTACAGCGGGCGGTAGCCGGCATCCCGCATGGCGCGCGCGACGGCGGAGAGAATGCGCGGGGTGCTGGGACGCAAGTCGCCGGCCAGCACCACATCGCCGCCAGGTGTCACGGCCCGCCGTGCTTCCATGGCTTGCAGGAAGGCACGGGTGTAGGCGTAGCAGACGTTGGAGGTCATCGCCTCCACGGTGCCACGCGCACCGCTGGTGCCAAAGCCGACACCACTGCGCGCCATCAGTTCGCTGATCAGGAAGCTCTCCCCCATGACCGGAATCCCCCTTTCTGTTTTTTGTTTTCGCGCCCCCTCAGCGCTGCCCCTGCGCCAGCAACAGGGCCGGCATGGCGTCGGAGGCCCCGAGGTAGGGCGCGAGCTCGATACGCACCCGCGGGTGCTTCATGCGCACCTTGTCGACCTCCGCCGGAATATCTTCACTGACGTGGCGGCCCGCCGAGAGGAAATAGGGCGCCACGGTGATCTCGGTGGCGCCGGCCTCGATGAATTGCAGCAGACCGTCGGGGATGGAGGGCTCGGCCAGTTCGAGAAAGGCGCACGCCACCCGGTCGTAGGCATTGTCGGGCAACGCCGCGACCGCTTCGCCAAGCGCCCGCACTTCCTCGTTGGAGGCCTCGCGACGGCTGCCGTGGGCAACGATCAACAACGCCTTCATGTCAGGACGAGGTGGCGGCGCGGCGCTTCGACGGCAGGCCGTACCAGAGGAACAGTGCCAGCAGCAGCAGGCCCAGTTGCAGCGCCAGGCCTTGCAGGTTGGGGTAGATGCCGAACAGTTCAAAGCGCGGGAAGTTGACCGGGCTGATCGGGATATAGCCGGCCTCCTGCAGGGCGGCCACGCCCTTGCCGGCGAAAATCACCGCCAGCACGAACATCAGGATGCCTGTGACGCTGAAAAACTGGCGCAGCGGCAGGCGCATGCTGTAGCGGATCACCACCCAGCCGAGTACCGCCAGGGTGGCCACCGCGGTGCCGAAGCCGCTCAGCGCCAGGCTCTTGCCGGCCTCGTCGGTCTGCACCCACAGGGCCTGGTAGAACAGAATGGTCTCGAACACCTCGCGGTACACGGCGATGAAGGACAGGCCCGACAGGCCCCACAGGGTGCCGGTGCCGAGCGCGCGGCGCACGTTGGATTCGATAAAGTGTTTCCACTGCACGGCATTGGTCTTGTCGTGCAGCCAGAAGCCGACGTAGAACAACACCGCGGTGGCGGTCAGCGCCGCAACGCCCTCGGTGATCTCGCGGCTGGCGCCGCTGATCTGGATCAGCGACACCGACGCCCACCAGGTCAGGAACCCGGCGCCGAGCGCGCCGATCCAGCCGTAGTGCAGGTAGCGCATGGCGTCGCGGTGCTCGGTCTTGACCAGGAAGGCGGCCAGCGCCACCACCACCAGCAGGGCCTCCAGGCCCTCGCGGAGCAGGATGAAGAAGGCGCTGGCAAAGGCCGCCGTGCCGGACAGGGCGCGCCCGCCCAGGCGCTGCGCGGCCGTCTCCAGCTTGCCCTTGATACGGATCACCGAAGCTTCGAGCTGGTCGACGGGAATACCCTTGCGGATGTCGTTGCGCAGCATGGTCATGTCGTGCTCGATATCCAGGCGCAGCTCGCTGTCGACGGCGTTGAGTCCCTGCTCCACCAGCTCGAAGCCTTCCAGGTAGGCCTCCACGGCCATGCGGTACGCCTTGCCGGTGTCGCCCGCCCGGTAGGCGCTGACCACGTCGTCGAGGCGATGCAGCGAGAACTCCAGCGGGGAGCGGTTGGCGAACAGCGCGTCGGGGTGGGTGCGCAGGTAGCCCATCAGTTGCAGACCGGCCTCGCCGTACTGCTGTTGCGCCTCGGCGGGCGTCAATACGGTCAGCTTGCGCACGTCCTGCAGCGGGGCGAGCGCGGAATCCGAGAAATTGGAGTCCGCGCCGCTGCGCTCGGCCTCGCTGACCGCGAACTGGCCGACATAGAAGGCCAGCGACCAGCGGTCGTCCGCCGGCATCTCGTGGAAGGGCTTCATGGCCGTGTCCGGCACGCCCTGGGTGATGGTGTTGTACAGGCCATAGAGGTTGCGCTGCAGGTAGCGCTCGCGGTCGGTAAAGTCGATGGGGGGCGGCTGCATGCCGGCGGCGAGCGGCCCGTCACCGGCGCCGTTGGCGCCATGACAGCTGGCGCACTGCTCGGCATAGAGTTGCGCGGCGCGCGCCAGGTCGGGCGCCTTGCGCGGCACTACCGTAACCTTGTAGCCGTCGATGATGGCCTGGCGCATCTCGCCGGCCACCGAGCGGATCTCGGCCGGTGCGGCACGCGCCATGACGCCCGCCGACAGGCGTTCGGCGAGTCCGGCCAGGCGCTCACGGGTCTCGCCGGCGGGCAGTTCCCCGATCTGGGTGACGATGCCCTGGGAAAAATCCTTCATCTCCTCGTATTCGTCGGGATTGATGATCCCGCCTTCCGCCATTACCGCCTCGCCATAGTCGACCCCGACGTAGTCGATCAACTGCAGGAGCTGCTGCAGATCGGCGGCGTGGGTCAGCGTGGAGAACAGCAGGAAGGCGAAAGCCAGCAAGAAACGTTTCATGACGAACAAACAATCCGGGGAGAAGGTGGATTTAAATTATAATGATTCGTATTTAGATTGCAAACAGCCCTGTGGATAACAGGGGCAATATCCGCGTTTGACGGCTCCCGGTCAACCGCAAGCTAGTCGCCCCGCTCCACCCACACGGTGTGGACATTGACGAATTCGCGGATACCGTGGATCGACAACTCGCGGCCGTAACCGGAGTGGCGGATGCCGCCAAACGGCATGCGCGGGTCGGACCTGGACATTTCATTGACGAAAGCCCCGCCGGACTGCAGGCGGTCGGCGGCAATGCGCTCGCCGCGCGCCAGATCGCGGGTCCAGACCGACGCCGACAGGCCAAAATCGGTGCCGTTGGCGACGCGCAGCGCCTCGGCCTCATCGCGCACCCTGATCAACGTCGCCACCGGCCCGAACAGTTCCTCGGACCAGGCCGCCATGCCTTCGCGCACGTCCACCAGTACGGTGGGCGGGTAGAAGGCGCCCGGGCCGTCCGGGATCTCGCCACCAACCAGCACCCGGGCGCCCGCCCGGACGCTGCGCCGCACCTGGTCGTGCAAACCGTCGCGCAGGTCGACGCGCGCCATCGGGCCAATATCGACCCCTTCCTCACGCGGGTCGCCCATCTTCAACTGTTTTACCGCCTCCACGAACCTGCGCTCGAATTCATCATAAACCGCATCCACCACGATGAAGCGCTTGGCCGCAATGCAGCTCTGGCCGCTGTTCTGGAAGCGCGCGACGATGCCAACCTCGACCGCCCTGTCGAGCCTGGCGTCTTCCAGCACGATAAAGGGATCGGAACCGCCCAGCTCCAGCACGCATTTTTTCAGCGCCTTGCCGGCCTCGGCGGCGACGGCGCGACCGGCGCCGACACTGGCGGTGATGGTCACGGCCGCCACCCGCGGATCGTGGATCACCTGCGTGGTCTGCGGCACATCGATGAGCAGGGAACTAAACAGATCGGCGGGAAAACCGGCCTCGCGGAAAATGTCTTCCAGCAGCAGCGCGCAACCGAATACATTGGGCGCGTGCTTGAGCAATGCGCCGTTGCCGGCCATCAGCGCCGGGGCGGCAAACCTGAACACCTGCCAGAGCGGAAAGTTCCAGGGCATCACCGCCAACACCACGCCCAGCGGCTTGTAACTCACGAAACTGTGGTGGGCGCCGGTATCCACCTCCTCGTCGGCGAGGAAACGCTCGCCGTTCTCCGCGTAGTAGTCGCAACACCAGGCACACTTCTCCACCTCCGCCAGGCCCTGCGCATGGATCTTGCCCATCTCGCGCACCATGACATCGGTATAGGCTTCCTTGTTGCCGCGCAGCACCCCGGCCACCGCCTTCAGCAGCCGCGCGCGTTCCGCAAACGGCGTCTGCTCCCACTCCCGCCGCGCTTCGTGACACTTTCCGACAATGGTATCGACTTCCTGCGCCGACATGGCCGGGTAGCTTTCGATCTTCTCACCGGTCGCGGGGTTGATGATATCGAAGCTCATGCGCGTCTCCCTGAAGTGTCTGCCTGCTACAGAGCCGCCACTCTAACATGTGCGGCACGACTGTAAACCGGGCCTGCACGCCACGCGCCGATTGAAATGCGCACCTTGAACACGCATTATTCCGACAGGCCCCACCGAACCGGCCAGCCTCGTCCCCCGCTTAACGGAACCCTGACATACATGAGCAACCGGCAACCTTCGAGCCTCTTCCAGCTTCTCGGCATCGAACTCAGCCCGGTCACTCACACCGAACGCCTCGTTTCCACCCTGGGCGGCTTTCTCGGCATCTTTTCCATTCTGCTGGTCAGCACCCGCGTCCTGGAACTGAACGACGCGCTGCTCATCGTGGCATCCATGGGCGCATCGGCGGTGTTGCTGTTCGCGGTACCGCACGGCCCGCTGGCACAACCCTGGCCGGTCGCCGGGGGGCACATGATCTCGGCCGCGGTGGGCATCACCTGCGCCAGGCTGGTGCCGGACCCGCTGCTGGCCTCGGCGCTGGCCGTAGGCCTTGCCATCGGCGCCATGCACTACCTGCGCTGCATTCACCCCCCCGGCGGCGCCACCGCGCTGTCGGCGGTGGTCAGCGGGCCGGCGGTGCACGCCATCGGCTACCAATATATGTTGACGCCGGTGGCGATCAACGTGGCGGTGATCCTCACTGTGGCGTTCGTGTTCAACTACCCCTTTGCCTGGCGCCGCTACCCGGCGGCCCTGAAACCGCCCCCCAAACAGCAACCGGAAGAAGAAGACCAGCGCGCCATCGCCCACGAGGACCTGGTGTACGCGCTGGCCGAGGTCAACTCCTTCATCGACATCTCGGAGCGCGACCTGCTGGCCATCTACGATCTCGCCACCCACCGTTCGCGCTCACGCGGCATGGACCCCGATCAACTGGAACTGGGCGGCTACTACAGCAACGGGAAATACGGGCCGGAATGGAGCGTGCGCCAGATCATCGACGAATCCCGTCACCGGAATCCCGACAAGGATCTGGTCATCTACAAGACGGTCGCCGGCGACGGCCTGCGACGCACCGGCTTTGCCACCCGCCACGAGTTCGCGCGCTGGGCCAGACACCGGGTATACCGGGATGACGAGAACTGGCGGCGGTTGTAATACCAGACCTCATAAGGAGCGGGATCAGGCAAGCCGCCCATGCCGCTCACTCATGGCAACAGGCGGTTGATCAACCGCACCAGCCGTCGGCTCACCGGACTGAACAACTTCCTGCCATACCAGGTATTCACCGTGCGCCGGTGCACCTGGGACAGGGTCGGATAGGCATGGATGGTTGCGGAAATATCCGCGATGCCGGCGCCGGTCTTCATCGCCAGCACGATCTCGTGGATCAGCTCGCCGGCGTGCGGCCCGAGTATGGACGCCCCCAGGATCTTTCCCCGGTGCATGACAAGTTTCACCAGCCCTGCCGCCTCCCTGTCGGTAATCGCGCGATCGATATCCCTGAAGGGGAAACGCAGGACAACGGGACTCATGCCCTTGTCTTTTGCCTGCTGTTCGGTCAGGCCCACCCTCGCCAGCTCCGGATCCGTGTATGTCACCCAGGGCACCACGCGGTAATCGGTTTTTTTCGGCATTCTGAAAACCGCGTTGCTGATCACGATGCCGGCCTGATATTCCGCCATATGCGTCAGGGGATAGGGACCACAGACGTCACCACAGGCGTAGATATGTTTTTGCGAAGTGCGCTGGCGACGATCCACGGTGATGCCTTTCGCGCTGTACGCGACACCGGCCGCCTCCAGCCCGAGTCCGTCGACGGCCGGCCTGCGGCCGACGGCCACGAGCAGGGCGTCTGCCGCCAGCTGGAAACCGCTACTGCACTCCAGCCGGGTTTCCTCACCGTGACGGGATACCTGTTCCAGCTTCGTCGAGACATGAATCCTGATACCCTCGGATTCCAGGCGCGCCTTCAGAGCATCGGCCACTTCGACATCCTCGCGGGGAAGCAGTTGCGAAGACTGCTCCACCACCGTCACCCGGCTTCCCAGCCGCGCGAAAGCCTGCGCCATTTCCAGACCCACCGGTCCGCCGCCCAGCACAACCAGCCTCGCCGGCAACTCGCGCAGCGAAAACAGATCTTCATTGGTCAGGTAACCGGCCTTCTCCAGGCCTTCGATCGGAGGAATGGAAGGTCGCGACCCGGTTGCAATCACGAACCGAGCCCCTTCCACGACCCGGTCGCCAACTTGCACCCGCCGGGCATCCACAAAGGTCGCGGTGCCGGACAACACCTCGCAACCATAGCCCCGAAAACGTTCCGGGTCGTCGTGCAACTGGATCCGTTCGATGATCGACTGCACATGATCGGCGACCTTGCCGAAATCCACTGCCGGCTCACAGGCCGGCAGACCGAACTCTGGGCCACGGCGCATCAACGCGGCGACCCCGGCAACGCGAACAAGGGTCTTGCTGGGCACACAGCCGTGGTGCAGGCAATCGCCGCCCAGTTTCGCGGCTTTTTCAATCAGCGTGACCTTTAAACCGAGTTGCGCCGCTGCGCTGGCGACCACCAGCCCGCCTGCGCCTCCCCCGATAATGACCAGATCACGTTTTCGCATACCCGACCCCTGTGTTGCGCGACAGCGCATGGCCGCGCCCGTCCCGAAGGTCTTGCAGTATACCCTGTGCCGCCCGGCGGCAACCGCCGTGACGACCAGGTCTGGATCACGGGTATTGTCACCACCGGCGTAGACGCCCGGACACGTCGGTGTTCCGTGACGACTTCCAGCGGCACATGCCTGGTCTTGAGACGCACGCCTTCGTCGAGAGCCGCGCGGCGTTCCTTCGCGCTGGCGCGCATGGCCGACGCGTCGCGCCGGTACACCAGGGTCACGCGGCGCGCGCCTTCGCGCAATGCGGAACGCGCACAGTCGATGGCGGAATCACCGTCACCTATCACCAGCACACGTTTCCCGGCCAGCTCCTGGCGCCTGTGCGGGTCGCGGTTGATCCGCGACAGACAGGAGAGCGCGTCCTCGACCCCTTCCGCCCCGATGCCCGGCACCGACAGGCGCCGCGGCCGCGATGTGCCATTGGCCACGAACAATGTCTGATACTGTTCCCGGAGTTGCGCCAGCATGGCATCGTCGACCCATGCCCCCAGCCACAATCGCACCCCCTGTTTCTCCAGCATCCGCTGGCGCCTGGACAGGATCGACTTGTCGAGCTTGAATGGCGGCACACCGCTGGCCAGCAGTCCGCCGACCGACGGCTGCGAATCGAACGGGGTGACCTCGTACCCCGCCCGGCTCAACTGATCGGCACAGGCCGAATACCAGGATGACCGCATACTCGGTATAACGGTTCAGCCACCAGGGATTGTCGAACCACTTGAGCCAGACCTCGTTCAACCAGCCGACAAACGGCAGTGTGAACGCGGCCATGCTCAACAACTGCGTGGCAAGCCCGTAACGGCGCGGCATCAAATCCTGCTCACCCGCCGCCGAGCGGCGCGGCTCACGAACCGGTGTTGCGGGTTCCCGTATCATGACCGACTCCACGTTCCACGACGGGGTACCCCGCCGCGTTCCACGCCGTCATGCCGCCACGCACCACGTGGACATCCGCAAAGCCCTGCTCTGCCAGCAGCAGGGCCGCCTTTGCGGAACGCCTGTCGGTGCGGCACACGATCGCGACCGGTTGTTCCAGGTAATCGGCGATGGTATCGATGGGCTCCGCGAGCCGCTCGACAGGGATGTTCACAGCACCGTCGATATGACCCTGCTCACCGACAAACTCTTCCGGCGATCGCACGTCCAGCACCAGCAACCCGCCATCCGCCAGCCGCGACCTGAGGGTTTCCACCTCCATCATCGGACCACGACGCAGCGCGCCGATCAGGCGTGGCAGGAAGGCGACGACCGCCAGCAGCGCCAGCGCCATCATGCCCTTGCGGATCATGCCCTCGCCGCCCGCAACCGCCTCGCGCCCCGCATAGCCCAGGTAGGTATAGGCGACCGCACCCGGCAACATGAACAGCGCGGTCGCCACGACATACGGCAACAGGCGCAAGCGCGTCAGGCCCAGCGCGTAGTTCAGCAGATTGAATGGAAACAGCGGCACCAGCCGCACGAAGGCTACGAAACGCCAGCCTTCTGCCTCCACGCCATTGATGAGTTGTTTCACCCGCCCCCCGGCCCTTTCCGCCACCCAGCCCGAGGCCAGGTAGCGGGCAATCAGGAATGCCAGGGTTGCGCCCAGGCTCGCGCCCGCCAGGTTGTAAAGGGTGCCGAGCACGGGCCCGAACAGGGCCCCGCCGGCCAGGGTCAGCACCGAGCCCGGCAGGAACAACACCGCGGCCAGCGCGTAGACGAGAATGAACAACAGCGGCGCGACGGCGCCCGCGTCCCGCACCCAGGTTTCCAGCGCGGCGACATCGAAGCGCTCCCGGTACAGGATCGCAAGGGTAACGGCGAACACCAGCAGCAGCGATACCGCCACGCGCATCATGCGACTAGCGTTCATCGTTCGCCTCCCACTGGCGGCGATTGATGGCATATCCGCTGACCTTGCCGGTAAATGGCATCGCCAGCATGCCCGGCAGCCAACTGCACCAGCTATCGCCGCGGAAGGTACGGATGCCGATCGTCATGCACTCGTGCCCGCCACGCGGTTGCGCCCGGTAGGTGCCGAACAGCCGGTCCCACCAGGGCAGGTTGAAGCCGAAGTTGCTGTTGGTCTCGTCGTCCTCCACCGAATGATGGACGCGGTGCATGTCCGGCGTGACCACGAACAGCCTCAGCACGCGGTCCACGGACTCCGGCAGACGCACGTTGCCATGGTTGAACATCGCGGTGGCGTTGAGCAGGACTTCAAACACCACCACGGCCACCAGCGGCGGCCCCAGCAGCAGGATCACGGCAAACTTGACCAGCATGGAGAAGAGTATCTCCAGGGTATGAAAACGCGCGCCGGTGGTGACATCAAAGTCGAGGTCGGCGTGGTGGACCCGGTGAAAACGCCACAACAATGGCACCGCATGCACCATGACGTGTTGCAGCCAGATGGAGAAATCCATGATCAGCACCGAGGCGAACACCGCCAGCCAGGGAGGCGCATCGACATAATTGAACAGCCCCCAGCCCTGGCGGCTCGCGAACATCGCCACGCCCACGGCAGCCGTCGGAAACACCAGGCGCACCACATAGCTGTTGAAGAACACCAGGCCAAGATTGTTCACCCACCGCACCGCTTTGGATGCCTGCGGGCGCCTGCGCGGGCGTACCAGCTCCCATACGGCCATGATCGTGAAAACACCGAAAAAGAAGCCCAGCCGGATGGACAGTTCATGCTCCATCACCAGTTCATTCAGATTCATCGCGGTGACCCTCCCGTTCGCAGATTGCCCCCCGCCGGCCACCTGCTATACTTGTCGTGGTTAGTTAAAGTATTCAATGGATCTATTGAACATAATGGTAGTCGATCGAAAAATGATGTCAAGCCACAACTTCAAACATGACCTCTTTACCCAGTTCGCCCGCGTCGGCAAGGCGCTGAGCAACGCCAACCGACTGGAACTGCTGGAATTTCTTGCCCAGGGGGAACGCAGTGTGGACGCACTCGCCAAGGTTTCCGGACTGAGCGTCGCCAACACCTCCCAACACCTTCAGCAACTGCGCCAGGCCGGGCTGGTGAACTGCCGCAAGGAAGGGCTGAAGGTCTACTACCGTCTCAGCGGTGACGATGTCATCGGCCTGCTGGATGCGTTGCGCGGGGTGGCGGAGCGCCACGTCGCCGACGTGGAGAAACTGGTCGATACCTACCTGACGGTCAAGGACGAACTGGAACCCTTGCCACGCCAGGAACTGTTGGAACGCGTGCGCGATGGACTGGTGACGGTACTGGATGTCCGCCCCGCCGAGGAATACGCGGCCGGCCACGTGGCCGGCGCGATCAACGTGCCACTGGCGGAACTGGAAGCCTGCCTCGACCAGCTCAACCCCGAACAGGAGATCGTGGCCTATTGCCGGGGACCGCACTGCGTGCTGGCCTTCGACGCCGTGGAAAGCCTGAGGAAGAAAGGGCTGAAGGCGCGCCGCCTGGAAGACGGATACCCGGAATGGAAAACGGCGGGACTGCCGGTAGAAACGGGTACCGGATGAAAATACCGTCCGACAACCGTCGGACAGTATCGAAAACAGGGAATAATGGTGGCCGGGGACAGAATCGAACTGCCGACACGGGGATTTTCAATCCCCTGCTCTACCAACTGAGCTACCCGGCCGGAAAGGAAGCGCGTATTAAACAGGCCAGTCCCGCGGGCGTCAAGCCCGAATCACGGAATTCATTCCGAA
>WGBO01000015.1 GCA_015494295.1 Gammaproteobacteria bacterium
CATCCTCGACCGTGACGGCAACCGCGTGGCCGCCACCCTGAGCATCAACTACCCGTTCGGCGCGGCGCTGGTGGTGCCCGGTACCGGTGTGCTGCTCAACGACGAAATGGACGACTTTTCCGCCAAGCCGGGCGTGCCCAACGCCTACGGGCTGGTCGGCGCGGAGGCCAACGCCATTGCGCCCGGCAAGCGCCCGCTGTCCAGCATGACGCCGACGTTCGTGGAATCGGGGCACGGGGTGGCGATACTCGGCACGCCGGGTGGCAGCCGCATCATCACCATGGTACTGCTTGCCATCCTCGACATGGACGCCGGCAGGGGCCCGCGACACTGGGTGTCGCTGCCGAGGTTTCACCACCAGTTTCTGCCCGATCTGATCCAGTTCGAACCCGGCGCGCTGCCGGCGCCGGTGCAACGGGCGTTGCGCGCGCGCGGCCACGAGCTTCGCGAGATGTCTTCCACATGGGGCAATATGCAGGCGGTGTTCCACGACTATGCCAGCGGCCGTGTCGAGGCCGCCTCCGATCCGCGGGGGCTGGGGGAGGCGCTGGTGCGCTGAACTCAGCGCTGGCAGCGCGGGCAGTAGACCGTCGAGCGCTGGCCGTTGCGCGTTTCGCGCAGCCTTGCGCCGCAGCGCGGACAGGCCTCGCCGCCGCGCCCGTAGACCTGCAATGATTGCTGGAAATAGCCCGGCCGGCCATCGCTGCCGAGAAAATCGCGCAGCGTGGTGCCGCCCTGGCGAATCGCCGCCGCCAGTACCTCCCGGATGGTTTCCGCCAGTCGCCGGTAGCGCGCCCGGCCGATGCGGCCGGCGGCGCGCGCCGGGTGAATGCCCGCCTCGAACAGGGCCTCGTTGGCGTAGATGTTGCCCACGCCGGCGACGGTATGGCTGTCCATGATGAACGATTTCACCGCCAGGCGCCTGCCGCGCGAACGTGCGTACAGGTAGTCGCCGTCGAAGCGCTCGCCAAGCGGTTCCGGTCCCAGCGCCGCGAGCAGCGGGTGGCGGTCGCTGTCCCCTGTGGTCCACAGCCAGGCGCCGAAGCGCCGTGGATCGGTGTAGCGCAGCAGCCTGCCGGCGCCGAAGTGCAGGTCGACGTGGTCGTGGACGCCGGGCGGTTCCGGGCGGTCGAGAATGCGCAGGCTGCCGGACATGCCAAGGTGAATGATCAGGGTGCCGTTGGAAGTGTCCAGCAACAGGTACTTGGCGCGCCGCCGCACCGCCTCGATGCGCGCACCGGCGGCGTGCTTCGTCAGCGCCGCGGGTACCGGCCAGCGCAGTCGCCGGCAGCGCACCTCGACGGAACGGATATGCTGGCCGAGCAGGTGCGGCTCGATGCCGCGACGGGTGGTTTCGACTTCCGGGAGCTCGGGCACGTCAGTGTTGCCGCGACGGTATGTCGGGACGGCTCACGGCGCGGCGTCGGGGCGCGCCGGTTCGAGCAGTTGCGCCGCTGTATTGCCCATGCGGTACTCGATACCCAGCGCCGGCCGCGCCAGCACCAGTTCATTGTCGCGGGCGGTGACCAGCAGTTCGATGGCTTGCGTCTGGCCGGCCAGTTCGATGCGGATGCGCTCGCCTTCGGGCGTGCCGTCGAGTGGCCGCACGTTGATGGCCGAGGCGCTCTGCCAGTTGTCGATGAATTGCTGGATGTCGTCCCCGGACAGCTCGCGCGCCGGTGTCGTTTCCCAGCCGGAGTCGCCACGCTGCAGGCGCAGACCGGGCAGTTCCAGCGCCGTGATGCGCGCCTGCCTGGGCAAAAGCTGGCGGCGCACGAACTGGGTGTAGCCGGCCTCGACCAGGTACAGGTAGAGATCCGGGATCAGCGCCACGCGCCCGCCCACGCGCAGGTAGCGCAGGTTCTCGAGCGCTTCCAGTCCGCCGAAGTCGACGCGCAGCCTGTTGAGCGTGACGCTGGCGCGCGGCGGTTCCAGTCCCAGCGCCGCCAGGTCCATGTCGGCGACCGGGTAGCTACGCTCGATCTTCTGTTCCGCCAGCCGCGCCAGCGCGCGCACCTGGAAGGGTTCCGCCGGCAGGCGCGGTTCGCGGGCGATCCACCAGAAGCCGTCGTCGTCGCGTTCCAGCACCAGTTCGTCGCGCAGCGGCCGGTGGATGGCGATGCGCGTCACCGCGTCGGCGCCGAAGGGCGCCACCGTCAGGGTTTCGGGCTTGTCCAGCCCGGGTTCGTAGCGTGCCACCAGGGTCAGGATGACGACGGTGGTGAACAGCAGCAGGTTGGTGAGCCAGCGTGATTTCATGCAGGGGTGTCCCCGTCAGCGGTTGCGCCGCCGCCACCAGATGGTGACACCGGCAGCGAGCAGCAGCAGCGGTAGTACGAACAGGAAGCCGAAGCCGATCACCGCCTGCGCCACCTTGCCGAGCTCGAGCTGCGTGTCGCTGGCGGTGCGCGCGGTGATGGCGATGAAGCGGTCGTCGTGGTTCAGCCAGTTGAACAGCGCCAGCCCCAGGTCGATGTTGCCGGCGTTGCCGAGGTAGGTGTTGGACAGGAAGTCGGCGTCGCAGATGACCGCCACCCGTTGCCGGGTGGCGTCCTCTTCCTCACCCTGTTCGCGCGTGAACAGGTAGCCGATGTCCAGCGGACCCATGCGCTCGTCGCTGTCCTGGTCGAAACGGATGGTGCCCTCGATGGGACCGAGTTCGGTCCAGGCGCGGTCCAGCGTGGTCAGCAAGGGTTGCGCCTGCCAGCCTTCGGGCGCCGAGACTTCGAGCGCGCAGGCTTGCGGGAACAGGGTGATCTTGCCCTCCATGCCCCGGGTGATTTCATGCAGCGGATAGTCGGGGATGATGGCGAACGCCGGGTTGTCGATGCCGAACAGTTGCGTGGTGGCGTCCACCACGGTGCCCGGCAGCGGCTCCACGCCCAGCGTTTCGGCGACCGGTCCCAGCCCCGCCAGCGTGCCCGGTTCGATCAGCCACAACAGGTTGCCGCCGTTCTTCAGGTAGCGGTTGATCATCGCCACCTCGCCAGGCAGCAGGCTGTTGCGCGGATCGGCGATCACCAGCAGGCTGGTGTCTTCGGGAATGCTCCCGGTTTCGGCAAGTTTCAGGGTCTCGACATGGATGCCCTTGTCGGTGAGCAGCCGGCCGAACTGGCCGAAGTCGTGGTTGGCCTGCCCCTGCGGCAGGCGTTCACCGTGACCCGCGAGGAACACCACGCGCCGTGAATCGGGGCGGGCGATGCGCAGCAGGGCATTGGTCAGGCTCTGCTCCGACAGCGACTGGATCTTTTCGCTGCGGCCGTCGTAGGCGATCAGCAGTTCGCCGTCCAGCGTGATGCCGAGTTCGCGTACCCGTTCCGGTTCCGCGTCCGGGTTGACGAAGCGCAGTTCCACGTCCGGCTTGTGGCGCTGGTAGCGCGCCACCAGGTCGCGGATGTGTTCGCGCAGTTCCGGTGTCTCGCGGGCGAAGGCGGTGATGTGGATCGGGCCTTCCATCTGGTCGAGCAGCTGGCGGCTGTCCACCGACAGACTGTTGCGGCCGTTGCTGGTCCAGTCCGCCTCCAGGTTGTAGCGGGTGCTGAGCCAGCCCAGCAGGCCGGCCACGGCGAGCACGCCGATCACGAAAATCAGGTTCTGCAACTGGAGTTGGCGGCGCGAGGCGCGTGAGATCTTCATGGCTTATCCGGTCAGGCGTTTCTGGTCGAGCCGGCGGATGCCGAGTACCAGGAACACGCCGGTCAGCAACAGGTAGTACACGAGATCGCGGGTGCTGAAGACGCCTTTCAGAAACGAGGTCAGGTGCGTCTTCAGCGACAGGTAGTGGAACAGGCCGCTGACCTTCTCACCGCCGGCGTCGCCGTTCCAGTCGATGATCCACAGCAGCATCAGCAGGCCCAGGGTGCTGATCGCCGCGACCACCGGCTGCTCGGTCAGCGAGGACATGAACAGGCCGATGGCGGCAAAGGCGCAGGCCAGCAGGCCCAGGCCCAGCAGTCCGGCCAGCAGCTTGCCGGTGTCGAGGCTGGTTCCGGCATACAGCGACAGGGGCATGGCCGCCAGCATCGCCAGCAGCACCAGGAAGAACAGCGCGGTGCCGAGGAACTTGCCGATCACGATGTCGGCGACCGACACCGGCGCCGACATCAGCAGGGTGAGGGTGCGGTTGCGCTGTTCCTCGCTGATGCTGCGCATGGTGATGGCCGGGGCGATCAGCATGAGCAGGAAACCGGCGGTCTGGAACAGCGGCGCGACCACGATGTCGGTCACGCCCGGCGCGCCCTCGATACCGGCGAGCCGCGCCTGCCAGGCCATGTAGGTGTCGAGCTGCGACAGGAACAGGTAGGCCAGCACCAGTTGCAGCACCGCGAGGATTGCCCAGGCCAGTGGCGACAGGAACAGGTTGCGGAACTCGCGCCAGGCGATGGTGAAGCTCATCATGCGGCCTCCCCGGTTTCCGCGCGCGCTTCGTCGCGGCAGGTGAGTTCCACGAATACCTGTTCCAGGCTGCGCCGGTCGAGCGCCAGCTCCACCAGCGCCAGGCCGTGCGCGGCGACCCGCGCCGCGACTTCGGCGGCCGGGTTGTCGCCGGCGAAATACAGGCGTGCCCGGTTGGAGGCAAGCCGCTCGCTGCGTTCCACGCCGGGCAGTTTGGCGAGCAGTTCGTCGGGCAGCGGTTCGCGGGTTTCCAGCAACAGCACCCGACCCACCAGTTTCTGTTCCAGTTCCCGCATGCTGCTGGCGAACACCAGCCGCCCTTCGTTGATGATCTGTACCCGCGTGCAGGTCGCCTGCACTTCGGGAAGGATGTGGGTGGAGAGGATGATGCCATGGCTTTCGCCCAGCTCGCGGATCAGTTCACGGATCTCGCGGATCTGGTTGGGGTCGAGGCCCACCGTCGGCTCGTCGAGGATCACCACCGCCGGGTTGTGCAGGATGGCCTGGGCGATGCCCACGCGCTGCTGGTAGCCTTTCGACAGGTTGCCGATCAGGCGGCGGCTGACGGTCAGCAGGCCGCAACGGCGCTTGGCGCGGTTGATGGCCTGGCCACGCTGCGATTTCCCGACGCGGTGCAGGCGCGCGCAGTAATCCAGGTACTCGTCTACGGTCAGGTCGCGGTACACCGGTGGTTGTTCCGGCAGGTAGCCGATACAGGCCTTGGCGCGTTTCGGCTCGTCCAGCATGTCGATGCCGTCGATGCGGATGCGTCCCTCGCCGGGCGCGAGGTTGCCCGTGATCATCTGCATGGTGGTGGACTTGCCAGCGCCGTTGGGGCCGAGGAAACCGAGGACTTCACCCTGCGCCAGTTCGAAACCGACATGATCGACGGCGAGTTGGTGCCCGTAGTAACGCGACAATTGCTCCACGCTGATCAGGATTTTTGATTCCATGTGCTTTATGATGGGTTCCACAGTGTCATGTCCGCGCCCGGAACGGGAGCATAACGTAAACGATTGCGGATTTGGATAGCCCCTTATTATGCCAGCGCGAAAGCAGCAAACGCCATTATGCGACCAGTTCGGTTTCGATGCCGGGTGGCGAAGCGCGCAACTGAAGCTGATCGGGCTCGAAGAGGAGTCGCGCGATACCGTGCGCCAGTTACACCGCGAGGTGTTGACCGCCGAGGCCTCGCGCGACATCGTCGACCGTTTCTACCAGCGCCTGCTCGACGATGGTCGCGCCCGCGCGTTGCTGGAAAGCTACGACGTGAATCGACTCAAGGTGACCCAGGCGGCCTACCTGACCGACTTCGGCGTCGACTACCGCGACGCCGTGTATTTCGAGACCCGCGCCCGCGTTGGCATCGCGCATGCGCGCGTCGGCCTGCCGCTGGCGCTGTACCTGTCGGCGTTCGGTGTCATGCAGACGCTGATCCTGGAGACGCTGACGCAGCGCGTCAGCGACCCGGAGCGCTACCACGCCCTGTGCCGCCTGGTGCTGAAGCTCACTACCCTGGACATCGCCGTCGCCACCGAGGTCTATCATCGCGCCAGCGTTCTGGAGCTGGATCGTTCCGTCAAGCATCTGCAACTGGAGCAGAGCCTGTTGCGAACCCAGTTGCAGCAGGACGCGCTCACCGGCGTGTCCAGCCGCACCAGCCTGCTGGCCGAACTGGAGGGCGCGATTAGCCGTGCCGCCAAGACCGGTCAGCCGCTGTGCATCATCATGGCGGATCTGGACAACTTCAAGGATATCAACGACACCCACGGGCACATGGTCGGCGACAAGGTGTTGAGCGAGGTCGGCGCGCGCATCCGCGCCGCGCTGCGCGAGTTCGACCTGGTGGGGCGTTATGGCGGCGAGGAGTTCGTGGTGGTGCTGGAAAACACGTCGCGCCACACCGCGCGCCAGGTGGCCGAGCGTATCCGCAAGCGCATCGCCGGCTCGCCGATCAAGGTGGGGAACCTGCAACTGCACCTCACCATCTCCCAGGGCCTTGCCGTGCGCGCCGAGAGCGACGACCTGCATGCCCTGCTGCAACGCGCCGACGACGCCATGTACGAAGCCAAGCGCGCCGGCCGCGATTGCGTGGCGGAAGCATCCTGAGGCAACCATGCTGCTGGGTGTCGACACGGGTGGAACCTTTACCGATTTCGTGTGCCTCGACGGGGGGCGGCTGCGCCTGCACAAGGTGTTGTCCACGCCCGATGCCCCGGAGCGTGCAATCCTGCAGGGCATCCGCGAGCTGGGGCTGGAGGGGCGCGGGTTTCGCCTGATTCATGGTTCCACGGTGGCCACCAATGCGGCGCTGGAAGGCAAGGGGGTGCGCACCGTCTATATCACCAATCACGGTCTCGGGGATGTGCTCACCATCGGTCGCCAGGCCCGCGAGGCGCTCTATGATTTGCAGCCCGCGCCCTGTGCCCCCCCGGTGCCTCCCGAACTGTGCCTGGAGACGGGCGGCCGGATCGGCGCCGACGGTTCCGTGGTGGAAGCGCTGGACGCCGACGCGTGCCGCGAACTGGCGCAGCGCGTCGCCGCGCTGCAGCCGCGGGCGGTGGCCGTCAACCTGTTGTTCTCCTGGCTGGACGACCGCTTCGAGCGGATGATTCGCGACGCGCTGCCCGGCGATCTGTTCGTCAGTTGTTCCTCGGAAGTGTTGCCGGAAATCCGCGAATACGAGCGCGGCATGGCAACCTGGCTCAACGCCTGGCTGGGTCCGCGCGTCGAGGGCTACCTGAAACGCCTGCAGCAGGGCGTGGTGCCATCGCCGGTGCACGTCATGCAGAGTTCCGGTCTCACCATCCGCGCCGACCGGGCGGCGCGGCGCGCGGTCAACCTGCTGCTGTCGGGGCCGGCCGGCGGCTTGATGGGCGCCCGCCACGTGGGCCGGCGGCACGGGATCACGCGCCTGCTGAGCTTCGATATGGGCGGCACCTCCACCGACGTGGCGCTGATCGACGGCATCATCAATCTCACCTCGCGGGGCGCCATCGGCCGCTACCCGGTTGCCGTGCCGATGGTGGACATGCATACCATTGGCGCAGGCGGCGGCTCCATCGCGCGTCTCGACGAGGGCGGCATGCTGGTGGTGGGGCCGGAGTCGGCCGGCGCCGACCCGGGTCCGGCCTGTTACGGACGGGGTGGCCGCGAACCGACGGTGACCGACGCCAACCTGCTGCTCGGCCGCCTGCGCCCCGAGGCCTTTCTGGGCGGAACCATGCTGCTCGATGTGGCGGCGGCGCGGCGCGCCATGTGCGGGCTGGCGGCGCGCATGGGGGTGTCGGAGCTGGAGGCGGCGCGCGGTATCGTGGCGCTCGCCAATGAACACATGGTCCAGGCGTTGCGGGTGATTTCCGTGCAGCGCGGTATCGATCCCGGCGATTTCACCCTCACCGCCTTCGGTGGCGCCGGCGGTCTGCACGTGTGCGCGCTGGCCGACGCGCTGGGCATGCGCCGCGCCATGGTGCCGGCCGCGGCCGGTGTGTTGTCGGCGCTGGGCATGCTGGTGGCGCCGCGTGGGCGCCATCTTTCCCGCACCCTGCGTGGTCTGCTGGAGGCGCAGGGGGATGCCGGCCTGGCGGCGGCCTTCGAGCGGCTCGCTGAACGGGGGCGCGCGGAGCTGGCGGAGGAAGGGGTGGAGCCGGGCGCGGTAGAGTGCCGTAACAGCCTCGATTTGCGCTACCGGGGACAGAGCTTCACGCTCAATATCCCCTGGGACACGGTAGACGGCGCCACGCAGGCCTTTCACGAGGCGCACCGGCGGCGTTTCGGCCATCGCCTGGATGTGCCGGTGGAGGTCGTCAACCTGCGCGTGGCCCTGTCCGCCGGTGGGGCGGAGCCGGTGCCGGAGTCCGGGAGCGGGGACGCGGGCGCCGGTCCGGGCGAGCCGCTGGCGCGAGCCGTACTGCCGGGAATCGGCGACGCAGTGCCGGTGTGGAAGCCGCGGCAACTGACGGTCGGCGAGGACTATACCGGGCCTTTGCTGGTGGTCGACGACGTGGCGACCGTGCTGGTGGAACCGGGCTGGTCCCTGCGCCGGGAGGCGGATGGCAGTTTGTTGCTGGCAAAAAAATCCGCAGTGCCTTGCGACACCGCGGAAAGGACGGGATAGGAAGACAAAGCTCGATGGTGCGGAACGGGAAAGCTGAGCAGTGTAGCCATCCTGTTCCGAACCGGTCACTAGTCCAACCGGGATTCAGCTTAGGGAAGTTTGATTGGGCCGTCCTTGATCCAGGTCAAGAAAAGTGCGACCAGGGGCTCAATCCTCGATCAGGGCCTTGCAGGTGCTGGTCGCCCATTGCACGGCCGACAGGTAGGCCTGGCGGATTTCGTCGGTATCGAGGGCGTCGCAGTGGATATTCTCCCAGTCCCCGCGTTCGTAGGCCAGTACGCATTTCAGCGCCTTACCGTGCGGTCCGCTGTGCCGCAGCAGGGCCTCGGCGATGTGGTCGGCGAGCGGAAGCTGGGTGAGGATTTCCTCCATGGTGTTGTCCATCAGCGCGTCCAGCGCCGAAAACAGGCCCACGGTGAAATAGGCGTCCGGGTCCGGCTCCTTGCGGGCGCGCGCCAGGTTTTCCGCCATCCTGGCGCGGATCATGGCCGTTACCACCAGCTCGGCCGGCTTGTCGTCGATGCGGGACATGGCGAGCAGCGTGGTCCAGGCGCGCAGGGCGCTGAGGCCCAGGATGACCACGGCCTGCTGGATGGAGTCGATCTTGCGCGGCAGGGCCACGGCGGCCGAGTTGACATAGCGCAGGATGCGGAAGCTGAAGGCGACGTCCTGCACGATCAGTTCCTCCAGTTCGCCCGGCGTGATGTCGGGATCCTGCAGGCGGCTCAGCAGTTTCAGGGTGGCGAGGCGGTTGTTCGGCAGGCTGCGGCCGCGGATGATGCGTGGCTGCGCGAAAAAATAGCCCTGGAAATAGTCAAAGCCGAGTTCGCGGCAGAGCTCGAACTCCTCGCGCGTCTCGACCTTCTCCGCCAGCAGGCGCAGTGGGTGGCGGCGCAGTTGGGCGACGTGTTCGCGTATTTCTTCCTCGCTCAGGGCCATGATGTCGATCTTGATGATGTCGGCCAGTTCCACCAGTGCTTGCAGTGATTCGCGGTAGATGAAGTCGTCGAGCGCAATGGCGTAGCCCTGTTTGCGCAGGCGGGTCACGCCCGCGACGACGTCCGCGTCAGCCTCGATGTCTTCCAGCAGTTCAAGCACCACGCGGTCCCTGGGCAGGGAGATGGTGTTCTCGTCGACGAAGAAGGCGCGCGTGAGATTGATGAACGCAAGCTTGTCGCCGACGATGTTGTCGAGCCCGATTTCCATGAAGGTGTTGACGATGACATCCGAGGTCGCGCGGTCACCGTCCACGAATTCAGCGACGTTGCGCTGTTCGGAACGGAACAGCAACTCGTAGGCGTAAACCTTCTGCCTGCGGTCGTAGATGGGCTGGCGGCCGATGAATATGTCGCTCATGAGGGCGTCGGTTACCTTATTATGTGGCGATAAAGTCTAACAGATTCGTGCCGTTACGCTTCCCGGGGGTTGTCGGCAGGCGGCTGCAAAACTGTTGTGGCCCCGGAATGTGCTAAAATGGCCCTGCAATACGTGTTTAGAGGTTTTAATGATTAATTTGTTTTCCGGCTTCTCCTGGCATGCCGGTCTGGTGGATCTCCCCTGGTGGGGCTACCTTCTCGCCGGGTTCGTGCTGACGCACATCACCATCATCAGCGTGACGGTTTTTCTTCATCGACACCAGGCACACCGCGCCCTCGACCTTCATCCCGCCATCAGTCACTTCTTTCGTTTCTGGCTGTGGCTGACCACCGGCACGGTGACCCGCGAATGGGTGGCCGTGCACCGCAAGCACCATGCCAGGTGCGAAACCCCGGACGACCCGCACAGTCCGCAGACCCGCGGTATCCGCACGGTGCTGTGGCGTGGCGCCGAGTTGTACCGGGCCGAGGCCGGGATTGCGGAGACGCTCGAAAAGTACGGTCACGCCACCCCCGACGACTGGCTGGAGCGGCACCTGTACGCGCGTCATTCGATGCTGGGCATCGCCCTGATGCTGCTCATCGACTATCTGCTGTTTGGCTTCTTCGGTGTCGCCCTGTGGGCGGTGCAGATGGTGTGGATTCCGTTCTGGGCCGCGGGCGTCATCAACGGCATCGGTCACTGGTGGGGGTACCGCAACTACGAGACGCCGGACGCCTCGCGCAATATCGCCTGGTTCGGCTTCCTGGTCGGGGGCGAGGAACTGCACAACAACCACCATGCCTTCGCCAGTTCGGCGCGTTTTTCCATGCGCCGCTGGGAGTTCGATTTCGGCTGGGGCTATATCCGGCTGTTGCAGGCGCTGGGGCTGGCGCGGGTGAAAAAACTCGCGCCCAGGCCGCGTATCGTCGCCGGCAAGGAGCGGGTCGACATGGATACCGTCAAGGCGGTGGTGATGGCGCGTTTCCACGTCATGGCCGATTACGCGCGCGAGGTGCTGTGGCCGGTGCTGCGCCAGGAATGCCGTCGCGGTGAATGCCGCAAGGGCCTGCGCATGACGCGCCGGCTGCTGGTGCGCGATCCGGAAACCATGGACGAGCGCAGCCGCGGGCTGCTGGAAGGCATGCTGGCGCGTTTTTCCGACCTGCGTACGGCCTACCAGTACCGCGAGCAGTTGCAGCAGATCTGGCAGCGTTCGGCGGCCAGTCACGAGGCGCTGCGGCAGTCGCTGCAGGACTGGTGTCAGCGCGCCGAGGCGACGGGCGTGCGCGCCCTGCAGGAGTTTGCCCGCCGGTTGCGCGGCTACAGCCTGCAACCCGCCCTGTAGGCGCGGGCCGACAAACACAAAAAAGCCCGGCCATGCCGGGCTTTTTTGTGCAATGCCGTCAGGGACTACTTGATCTTCGCTTCCTTGTACATCACGTGCTTGCGCACCACCGGGTCGTACTTCTTGAGCTCCAGCTTGTCGGGCATGGTGCGCTTGTTCTTGGTGGTGGTGTAGTAGTGGCCGGTGCCGGCGCTGGATACCAGTTTGATCTTGTCACGCATGGGAGTGTCTCCTAGACCTTTTCGCCGCGGCTGCGGATGTCGGCGAGCACGGTGTCGATGCCGAGCTTGTCGATGATACGCATACCCTTGGAGGAAACACGCAGTTTCACCCAGCGGTTTTCGTTTTCCACCCAGAAACGGTGCGTGTGCAGGTTCGGCAGGAACCGGCGGCGGGTTTTGTTGTGTGCGTGGGAAACATTGTTACCCGAGATCGGGCGCTTCCCGGTGACCTGACAAACTTTGGACATTGCTCTATTCCTCAGAAGAATTCTTGCACGGCCCGCCCCCAGGCGAGCAACGAGAACCGCGCTTTATACCAGAGGGGCCGGCGGCAGACAAGGGTTTTCGTGGCGCCGGTCTCTCGCGTCGTCCCCCTGCCCGGTTCGGACGGAAGATCATTTTGGCTGGATAAACCGTTGCTTACAGCCAACCCCGCTGCGCGAAGGAGACCGATTCCTGGTCCCCGATCACCACGTGGTCGAGCACGCGGATATCCACCAGCGTCAGCGCCTCGCTCAAGCGCCGGGTGATGCGGCGGTCCGCCTGGCTGGGCTCGGCGACGCCCGAGGGATGGTTGTGGGCGAGGATCAGCGCCGCGGCGTTGTGCTGCAAGGCGCGGCGCACCACCTCGCGGGGGTGCACGCTGGCGCCGTCGACGGTGCCGCGGAACAGTTCCTCGTAGACGATCACCCGGTGGCGGGTGTCCAGGAACAGGCAGGCGAACACCTCGTAGGGGTATTCACGCAGCCGCGCGCGCAGGTAGCGGTGCGTGTCCTCGGGGTTGTGCAGGGCGTCGCCGCGTGTCAGCGCCTCGCCCAGGTGCCTGCGCGCCAGTTCCAGGGCGGCCTGCAACTGGGCGAACTTGGCGTCCCCCAGGCCGCGGGTGCGGCAGAAACGGGCGCGGTCGGCCTGAAACAGGGCGCGCAGGCCGCCGTACTCGCTCACCAGGTCGCGCGCCAGATCGAGGGCGCTGCGGCCGGCAACGCCCGTGCGCAGGAAGATCGCCAGCAGTTCGGCGTCGGACAGGCTCCGGGCGCCGTTCGCCAGCAGTTTTTCGCGTGGCCTCTCGGACGCGGGCCAGTGTTGGATCGACATGATCAACCTCCCTGTTCATCAGTGTCGTGGATGAATATTCCGGGAGGCATGATGGCCAGCCGCCGGGCGCCTGTAAAGTCCGCGCGCCGGCAGCGGCCGGGTGTTTTCGCCGGTGGTGCTTCTGGTACACTGACCGGAATGGAATTTCTCGCGCAAAAACAGATTGTTCTCGGCGTCAGCGGCGGTATCGCGGCGTACAAGAGCGCCGAGCTGGTGCGCCTGCTGAAGGGCGCCGCCGCGCGTGTGCGGGTGGTGATGACGCCCGCCGCGCGGGAATTTGTCGGCGCACGTACCTTCCAGGCGCTGAGCGGCGAGCCGGTGTGGTGTGAGTGGGGCGACGACCGTACCGCGATGGAGCATATCGAACTGGCGCGCTGGGCGGACCGTGTCCTGGTCGCGCCCGCCACCGCCGACACCCTGGCGCGGCTGGCGCAGGGGCGGGCGGACGATCTGCTGGCGGCCGTCTGCCTGGCCAGCGAGCGGCCGCTGGCGGTGGCGCCAGCCATGAACCAGGCCATGTGGCGCAACCCGGCCACCGTCGACAACGTCGGCCTGCTGCGTCGGCGCGGGGTGGAAGTATGGGGCCCCGCCGAGGGCGAGCAGGCCTGTGGCGAGGTCGGCCCCGGACGCATGCTGGAACCCGCGGAACTGGTGCGGCGCTTGTCGGACAGTTTTTCCCGTGGCGCGCTGGCGGGTGTGCGGGTGCTGGTGAGTGCCGGCCCCACGCGTGAACCCGTCGACCCGGTGCGTTACCTGAGCAACCGCAGTTCCGGCAAGATGGGCTACGCGGTGGCCGCCGCCGCCCGCGAGGCCGGCGCGGCGGTGACGCTGGTCAGTGGCCCGGTGGCGCTGGAGCCGCCGCCCGGCGTGCGCGTGCTGCGGGTCGAGACCGCCGCCGCGATGCTGGAGGCGGTGCAGGCGCAACTGGCCGAAGGCTGTGATATTTATATTGGCGCCGCTGCGGTCGCCGATTACCGCCCCGCCGCCCCCGCCGCGGACAAGATCAAGAAGAAGGCCGAAGCCATGCAACTGGCGCTGGAGCCGGTCACCGACATCCTCGCCACCGTGGCGCGCAGCGAGCCGCGCCCGTTTTGCGTGGGCTTCGCGGCCGAAACAGGGGATTTGATGGCCTGGGCGCAGCGCAAGCGCATGAGCAAGGGCGTGGAACTGATCGCCGCCAACCCGGTCGACGGTGGGCGCGGCTTCGATCATGACGACAACGAGCTGCTGCTGGTATGGGAAGGCGGCAGCAAGCGGCTCGAACGCACCTCCAAGACCCGCCTGGCGCGCCAGTTGGTCGACGAAATCGCCGTCCGATATGCCGACGCCACAACGTCACAGGGAAACCATGCAGAGCATTCAGCTTAAAATCCTCGACCCGCGCATCGGCGCGGAATTCCCCCTGCCCGACTATGCCACCGACGGTTCCGCCGGCATGGACCTGCGCGCCTGCCTGGAAACCGAACTGGAACTGGAGCCGGGCGCAACCGAACTGATCCCGACCGGGCTGGCGATTCATATCGGCGACCCGTCGCTGGCCGCGGTGCTGCTGCCGCGCTCCGGCCTCGGCCACAAGCACGGCATCGTGCTGGGCAACCTGGTGGGCCTGATCGATTCCGATTATCAGGGCCAGTTGTTCGTGTCCTGCTGGAACCGGGGCGACACGAGTTTCCGCATCGCGCCGGGGGAACGGATCGCGCAAATGGTGTTCGTGCCCGTGGTGCGTGCTTCCTTTGAAGTTGTTGAGGAATTTGTCGATAGTGAACGAGGGGCCGGAGGTTTTGGACACACCGGCCGCGCCTGACACACTGACGAGCAGCCACCAGACCAGGGATTGTTGATGAAATTACCGTTTCTCTCCGGCAGGAAGAAGGACAAGCCGGCCCGGCCCGCGCCGGCGGATGCAGCGGCGGGCGGGAGCGCGAAGCGCCTGAGCCTGCGCAGCCAGATGTTGCTACTGTTGCTGACCGGGGCGCTGCTGGCCGCGGTGCCGCCGCTGGTGGTCTACCTGCAAACCGGGAGTACCCTGCGCGACGCCGGCCAGAGCCACGCCGAACAGGTGTCCGGCCTGCTCGCCGGGGTGGTCGGACAATGGGTGGCGGCGCAGGCCGAAACGGCCGGGCGCGCGGTCAGGAACCCGGAGCTGGGACGCCTGATGGCGCGCGGTGATGCCTCCGCCCGCGCCGCGGCGGCTGAGCGCCTGTCCGGACTGTTCCCCGCCGCGGTGCGCGTGCGCCTGTTGCCGAAAGGCATGGACGAAGTGGACCTGGACGCCAGTCCACCCATCGGCTACGCCGCCATCGACATGCTCAAGTACGCCGAAACCCACGACACGCCACCTCCGGTGGAAGTGCACATGGGTGGCACGCCGCAACAGCACATCAACCTGGTGCGCCGCATCCTCGACCCGGGCGGGCGTCATATCGTCGGTCATCTGATGGTCAGCTTTCCCTTGCAGCCCCTCCAGGCGGTGCTGGCCGGGGCCGGTGTCGACGGTTACGCCGAACTGCAGCAACTCGCCGGTGCCCAGCCGCTGGTGTTCGCGAGCCGCGGGCAACAGGCGGCGCGCGGCTCCGGCCTCAAACCGGTGCTGGCGCGGGTGCCCGGCAGTCGCTGGCAGATCGCCTACTGGCCGGCGGCGGTGGCCGGCGGCGGCGAGCGGCTGCTGATCGGCGCGGCCACGGTTGGCGGCGTGGCGGCGGCACTGCTCGCCGTCCTGGTGTGGTTCGTGTTCGGTCGCATTCTGGCCGCGCTGAAGCGCGATCAGGTGACCGCGCTGACCATCGTCAAGGACATGCGCGACGGCCGGGTGCGGCCGGAATACCCGGCCGCCGTCAACGAGTGTCACGACACCATCGAGCTGATGGCGCGCACCGCCAGCGCCGGCGTGACTGCCGCGCGCCGCGTCGAGCCGGCTGAGGCCGCCGGCATGGCGCCCGGGGCGGCGGCCGGGGACACGGCTGACGAGGACAGCGGTAAGGATCTGTTGTTCGACGATGGCGCCCTGGAACTGGCGACCGGCGACGACAGTGGCACGGCTTTGAGCGCGGACATCTTCCGCGCCTACGACATTCGCGGCATCGTCGGCGAAACCCTCGACACCGAGGCCGCCTACGAAATCGGCCGCGCCATCGGCAGCGAGGCCTATTACCGGGGCGAGCAGACCATCGTGGTGGCGCGCGACGGGCGCCTGTCCGGTCCCGACCTGACGGCGGCGCTGATTCGCGGCCTGGTGTCCACGGGACGCGACGTCAAGGATATCGGCGCGGTGCCCACGCCGGTGCTCTATTTCGCCGCCCAGTATCTCGGCAGCGGCTCCGGCGTGATGGTGACCGGCAGCCACAATCCCGCCGACTACAATGGTTTCAAGGTGGTGCTGGCGGGGGAAACCCTGTCCGGCGACGCCATCCAGGCGCTGCGCCAGCGCATCGAGGCCGGGGATCTGCTCACCGGCGAGGGCGAGGTCGAGGAAGTCGACATCCTGCCCGACTACATCGAGCGGGTGAAGAGCGACGTGCAGGTGGTGCGCCCGCTCAAGGTGGTGGTCGATTGCGGCAACGGCATCGCCGCTGTGGCGGCGCCGAGGTTGTTGCGCGAACTGGGCTGCGAAGTGGTCGAACTGTTCTGCGAGGTCGACGGCAATTTCCCCAACCATCACCCCGATCCCGGCAAGACCGAAAATCTGGCGGCGCTGATCCAGGCGGTGCAGGAGCAGGGCGCCGAGATCGGCATCGCCTTCGACGGCGACGGCGACCGCATCGGCGTGGTCAGTTCCGGCGGCGAGATCATCTGGCCCGACCGCCTGCTGATGCTGCTGGCGAAGGACGTGCTGGCGCGCAACCCCGGCGCGCAGATCATCTACGACGTGAAGTGTTCGCGGCACGTCGCCACCATCGTCGCCGAACACGGTGGCGAGCCGCTGATGGGGGCCACCGGCCATTCGCTGATCAAGGCCAGGATGAAGGAAACCGGTGCGCTGCTGGCCGGCGAGATGAGCGGCCATATCTTCTTCAAGGAGCGCTGGTTCGGTTTCGACGACGCGCTCTATACCGCCGCGCGCCTGCTGGAGATTCTGGCGAACGACGCACGCAGCTCCAGTGACGTGTTCGCCGAGTTGCCGGACAGCGTCAACACGCCCGAACTGAATGTGCCGATGGCCGAGGGCGAGCCGCCGCGTTACATGGAGAAGCTGTTGAACAGCGCCCATTTCGAGGATGCCCGGGTGGCGACCATCGACGGCATGCGCGTCGAGTTCGAGCATGGCTGGGGCCTGGTGCGCGCCTCCAATACCACGCCCTGCCTGGTGCTGCGCTTCGAGGCGGACGACGAACTGGCGCTGAGCGCCATACAGGACGAGTTCCGCCGTGTTATGTTACAGGTTGACCCCAACCTGTCATTGCCATTCTGAAACCATGAGCCTGAGTTCCGATAAAGCTGCCGAAATCGCCCACGTACTGGGCGAAGCCCTTCCCTACATCCAGCGCTTCCGCGGCAAGACCGTGGTGGTCAAGTACGGCGGCAACGCCATGGTCGACGAGGATCTGAAAAGCGGCTTTGCGCGCGACATCGTGCTGATGCGGCTGGTTGGCATCAACCCGGTGGTGGTGCACGGCGGCGGGCCGCAGATCGGACGGCTGCTCGACAAGCTGGGCAAGGAGAGCCGCTTCGTCGAGGGCATGCGGGTCACCGACAGCGAAACCATGGACGTGGTGGAAATGGTGCTGGGCGGCCTGGTCAACAAGGAGATCGTCAACCTGGTGACCCGGCACGGCGGGCGCGCGGTGGGGCTGACCGGCAAGGACGGCGACCTGATCCGCGCCCGCAAGCTCAAGATCACCCGCGACAGCCCGGAGCTGGATGCGCCCGAGATCATCGATCTCGGCCACGTCGGCGAGGTGGCCAGCGTCGATGCCGCGGTGGTGGACATGCTGGTGAATGGCGGTTTCATCCCGGTCATCGCCCCCATCGGGGTCGGGGACGACGGGCGTTCCTACAACATCAACGCGGACCTGGTGGCCGGGCGTATCGCCGAGGTGCTGGGGGCGGAGAAACTGATTCTGCTGACCAATACCGCCGGCCTGCTGGACAAGCAGGGCAAGTTGCTCACCGGCCTGAGCGCGCAGGAAGTCGACGGGTTGATCGAGGACGGCACCATCCACGGTGGCATGCTGCCCAAGATCCAGTGCGCCCTGTCGGCGGTGAAATCCGGGGTGCGCGCCGCGCACATCATCGACGGGCGTGTCGATCACGCGGTGCTGGTGGAGCTGTTTACCGACGAGGGCGTCGGCACCCTGATCCGCTGCTGAACTACTTGCCGGCCGTTTCCAGTTCCGCTTCCCGTTGCGCCGCCTTCAGTTCCCGGAAGCGCTTGATGTCGGATTCGAACTTTTCGCGGATGGCCTGCTGTTCCTGCTTGCGGTTTTCGATATAGGCCAGGTTCTGACGGATCTGCGCGCGCGATTCCTGGATTTGCCGGGTCAGGCTCTCCGGCACCGGCTTGCCGGCGCGCTCCATGTTGGCGGCGCGGTTCTTCTGGCTGGCGAGGCGCTGGCGGATCTTCTCGATGCGACCGTTGGTCACGCGGATGATCGCCTCGATGGCCTCGATCTTGCCGTCGCGGGTGAGGATCATTTCGTCCTCGTTGGTAAAGGTATCGAGGAGTATGCGATCCTTGCGTTCCTGCTCGCGCCGCAGGCGATCCTGTTCCGCCTTGATGGCGGCCAGGCGTTGTTCCTCGGCAATCTGCTCGGGTGTCTTGGCGGCGGCGCGCACGTCGACCACCACGCCCTGGCGGTTCAGCGTCTGGACGCTCTGTTTTGCGTAGCGCGGCGGGATGTGGTCGCCATACTGGACCTGGCCGTTTTCATCGATCCATTTTTTCAGCTTGCCGGCCTGTGCCGGGGCCATGGGTACGGTAAGCAGGGCGCACAGTCCGAGCGCCGAAAGAATCCTGATGCGAGCGAGCGTTTTCATGTTGAGCTGTCCGGATAAGAGAGTCATTGCCTGGTGGAATTGCTGAATCAGTTCGCGCTGTTCGTCATTTCCCTGCTGGCGAACCTGTTGTCCGCCTTCTCGGGCGGGGGCGCCGGCCTGATCCAGTTGCCGGCCCTGATCTTTCTCGGGCTGCCGTTCGTGATCGCGCTGGCCACCCACAAAGTCGCCAGTGTTGCCCTTGGTATCGGCGCGACGGTGCGCCACTTGAGGGAAGGCGGGCTGGAAAAAGGGCTGGCGCTGTTCATACTTGCGACCGGCTTGCCGGGCGTGCTCATCGGCGCCAACCTGATCGTGGACATTCCCGGCCGGGCCGCCGAGGTGGCGCTGGGTATCCTCACCGCCGGACTGGGGCTGTATTCCTGGCGGCGCCCCGGGCTGGGACAACTGGAGAGCCGCCAGCACCGCGACCGGCGCGGTTTCATCGTTGGCGGCCTGGGGTTGTTCGTCATCGGCGCGCTGAACGGCTCGCTTACTTCCGGCACCGGCCTGTTCGTGACCCTGTGGCTGGTGCGCTGGTTCGGTTTCGAATACAAGCGCGCCATTGCCTACACCCTGGTGCTGGTCGGCGTGTTCTGGAACGGTATGGGGGCTCTCACCCTGGGGCTGATCGCCGAGATCCGCTGGGACTGGCTGCCCGCCCTGCTGCTCGGCTCCCTGCTCGGCGGCTACTTCGGCGCCCACCTGGCCATCCGCCAGGGCAACCGCTGGATCAAGCGCGGTTTCGAGATCGTGACCCTCATCATTGGCCTCAAACTCATCCTCGGCTAACCCTCCGTCCCCTTTTTTTGGCTCAGGGCTGGATGCCGTAGCGGGTGCGGTAGGCGGCGATGCGGGTGAGGGCGTCGGCGTAGTCGGGGCGTTCGGCGAGGAATTCCTGGAGTTCGGCGAGGGTGACGATACTGGCGACCTTGAGGCCGAGATCCTGTTCGACTTCCTGGATGGCGGAGCGGTCGCCCTGGCCGCGTTCCTGGCGGTCGAGGGCGATGACCACGCCGGCGGCGCTGGCGCCGGCGGCATCGATGATCTGCAGGGATTCGCGGATGGCGGTGCCGGCGGTGATGACGTCGTCGATGATCAGCACTCGCCCTTCCAGCGGCGCGCCCACCAGGTTGCCGCCTTCGCCGTGGTCCTTGGCTTCCTTGCGGTTGAAGCACCAGGGGGTGTCGAGGTCGTGGTGGTCGGCAAGCGCGATGCTGGCGGCCGCGGCCAGCGGGATGCCCTTGTAGGCCGGACCGAACAGCACGTCGAAGCCGATGCCGGCATCGATGATGGCCTGGGCGTAGAAGCGACCGAGGCGGGCCAGGTGGCTGCCGCGATTGAACAGGCCGGCATTGAAGAAGTAGGGGCTGACGCGCCCGGACTTGAGGGTGAACTCGCCGAAGCGCAGCACGCCGGCGTCGATGGCGAATTCGAGAAATTCCTGCTTGTAGGCTTGCATGGTATCCACCGGGAATGAAAAAGCTCCGGTATGATACACGCGCAACAACGACAGGAGAACGCATGCGCATCATTACCGCCAACCTCAACGGCATCCGCTCGGCGGCCCGCAAGGGCTTTTTCGTCTGGATGACGCGCCAGCGCGCCGACGTGGTGTGCATTCAGGAAACCAGGGCGCAGGTCGACCAGTTGCAGGACCGGGTGTTCTGGCCGCGCGGCTGGCACGCGTATTTCCACGATGCCGAGAAGAGGGGGTACAGCGGCGTGGCGATCTACAGCCGGCGCAAGCCCGACCAGGTGATCGAGGGCCTGGGCTGGCCGGATGTGGACGCCGAGGGGCGCTATCTGGAGGTGTGCTTCGGGCCCCTCAGCGTGGTGTCGCTGTACATGCACTCGGGGTCGTCCAGCGAGGAGCGGCAGCAGAAGAAGTTCGACATGATGGATCGTTTCATGCCCTACCTTCGCAAGCTGCGCCGCAACCGCCGCGAATACGTGATTTGCGGTGACTGGAATATTGCTCACCGTCAGATCGACCTCAGGAACTGGCGCGGCAACCAGAAGAATTCAGGCTTCCTGCCCGAGGAGCGGGCGTGGATGGACGAGTTGTTCGGAGCGGCCGGTTTTGTGGATGCCTTTCGGGTGGTCGACCCGCGTCCCGACCAGTACACCTGGTGGTCCAACCGCGGCCGCGCCTGGGAGAAGAACGTGGGCTGGCGCATCGATTACCAGGTGGTCACGCCGGCCATGGCCAGGCGGGTGCAGAAGGCGCGCATCTACAAGGAAAAGCGATTTTCCGACCACGCGCCGCTGATCATGGATTACGACTACCCCTTATGACACACACGGCCAGGGTGGTGTTTTCCGGGCGCATGCTGGTGGCGCTGTTGATGGGCTTTTCCTCCGGCCTGCCGTTGCTGCTCACCGGTTCGGTGCTGCAGGCCTGGATGACCGAGGAAGGCGTCGACCTTGGCACCATCGGCCTGTTCGCACTGGTGGGACTGCCCTATACGCTGAAGTTCCTGTGGGCGCCGCTGGTGGACCGCTTCGCGATACCGCTGCTGGGGCGCCGCCGCGGCTGGCTGTTGTTGACCCAGCTGTGTTTGATGCTGGCCATCGCCGGCCTGGGCTGGACGCACCCCGCGCAGAGCGCCTGGCCGGTGGCGCTGGCAGCGGTGCTGGTGACCTTCTTTTCGGCCAGCCAGGATATCGTGATCGATGCCTACCGGCGCGAGGCGCTGGTGGACCGGGAGCTTGGCCTGGGCGCCTCGCTGTACGTCAACGGTTACCGTATCGGCATGTTGCTGGCTTCCGGCGGTGGTCTGATACTGGCCGATTTCATGCCCTTTCCACAGGTTTTCCAGTTGATGGCGCTGGTCATGCTGGTGGGCATCGGCACCACCCTTTTCGCGCCCGAGCCGGAGGCGGCGCAGGGTCTTCCGACCACCCTGCGCGAGGCAGTGGTGCACCCTTTTCTGGACTACTTCCGGCGTCATCACGCCTGGCTCATCCTGCTGTTCATCCTGTTGTTCAAGGTCGGCGACACCATGGCCAGCCACATGACCATTCCCTTCTACCTGGACCTGGGTTTCAGCAAGACCGAGATCGGCGCTGTGGTCAAGATGTTCGGTTTTTCCGCCATCCTCGCCGGTGGCCTGGTGGGCGGCGTGGTGATGTTGCGCATTGGCATCTACCGCGCCCTGTGGAGTTTCGGCATTCTGCAGGCCGTGTCGACCGCGGGATTCGCGTTGCTGGCGGTGAGCGGCGACAGCCTGCCGCTGCTCACCGCGGTGATTGCGTTCGAGAACTTCAGCGGCGGCATGGGCACGGCGGCTTTCGTGGCTTTCATGGCGAGCCTGACCAACCGCCGCTTCACCGCTACCCAGTACGCGCTGCTGTCGAGCCTGATGGGGATTCCTCGGGTGATCGTCGCGGCGCCCACTGGCTACATGGCGGAAGGGCTCGGCTGGGTGGGTTTTTTCGTGTTTTGCACCCTGATCGCCATTCCCGGGCTGTTGCTGCTGACGCGGTTTCGCGGCTGGCTGAAGGAGGACACGCGTGCTGACTGACGTTTCGCTGCTGTCCGCCTTCCTGGTCGGCCTGCTGGGCGGTGTTCATTGCGTGGGCATGTGCGGTGGCATCGTGACCGCCCTGAGCCTGGGTCTGCCACCCGACGACCGCACGGCGCGCTGGCGCTGCCAGTTGTCGTACAACCTCGGGCGTATTCTCAGTTACAGCCTGGCTGGCGCCCTGTTTGGCGGCATCGGCTGGCTGGCGGGGCACTGGAGCGGCATACACCAGATCCAGCTCGCATTGCAGGGGCTGGCGGCGCTGTTCATGATTGCGCTGGGCCTGTACCTTGGCGGCTGGTGGATGGGGCTGACCCGCATTGAGCAGCTTGGCGGGCAGGTGTGGAAACGGCTGGAGCCGCTGGGACGGCGCTTTCTGCCGGTGCGCGGCGCCGGGCAGGCGCTGGCGCTGGGTGCCATCTGGGGCTGGCTGCCGTGCGGCCTGGTGTACAGCGTGCTGGTATGGGCGATCGCCGCCGGCAGCCCGGCGCAGGGCGCCATGCTGCTGTTGAGCTTCGGTCTCGGCACCCTGCCCAACCTGTTGCTGATGGGCGCCGCCGCCGAGCGCCTGGCGGCGCGGGTACGCGAGCCGCTTGCCCGCCGCCTGGCCGGTTTGCTGGTGACTGGTTTCGGGCTCTACAGCCTGTACCGTCTCATTGCGTGAAGAACTGGTGGCTGAATTTCACCTCGTGCGCTTCCAGCTTGCCGTCCGGCTTCACCCGGATGGTAAAGCGCAGGGTTTCCTCGTGGGCGATGGGAAATTCGCCGATGTAGTAGATGGCGTTGCCCTCACGTACTTCGCGCAGTTCGATATCGCGTTTCTGGCCCGCGAGGTTGGTCGCGCTGGCGGTGATTTCCGCCGTGACCGGCTCGCCGGTGGTCCCCATCACCTTGCGCAACACCGCGATGTTGATCATGCCGCGGTTCTTGCTGCGCTTTAGCCCGTATTCGCGCGTCACCGACGGCGGCAGGTAGCTGGTGTTCAGGGCATTGAAATGAACGACATAATCACCGAAGTCCTGGGAGTTTTCCGCCTGGGCGACGCCTGTCAGGGCCAGCAGGACGCCAAACAGGAAGGGAAGCATGTTTTTCTTGAACATCCGGATTCTCCTTCGATTTATCGGGTTTGTTCAATGACACTATAGACCAAACCTGGCGGGCAAGGTTTCCGGGAAGCGGCGCGGTGAGCGTGCCGCGTGGTTCAGACGAGGGCTTCGCGGGGGTTGTCGGCGCTGTCGCTGGTGGCTGTCAGCGGGGCTACGCCGGTGGCCTGGATGGTGTGGCGGATCTGTTGCAGGGTGTCGAGCTGTTGCTTGATGTCGCGCAGGCCGGCGTCCAGTTCCTTGATGCGCGCGTCCAGGGTGTCGCGTGATTCGCTGATGCGGCGCAGGGTCTCCAGGCGTTTTTCCATGGTGGCCTTGTGTTCCTTGATCTGGCGCACCAACGGGTTCATGACTTCCTTCAGCCACGCGTTGGCATCCTGGTTGGCCTTGAAGAACAGGCTGCGGGTGTGGCTCACCAGCGAGATGAAGAATTTCTTGATGACGAACGACTGCTCGGTCAGCGTCATCGCCGGGCTGCGCCGGAAAGCCTCGGCTTCCTGGTAGAGGCGTTCCAGTTCGGACGAGAAATGCGCGGTCGAGAACTGCTTGGGCGTGATCTGCGGCAGGCCATGTTCCTCGTGGAATTTCTTGTAGGTGGCGCGGATCAGCATGCGCGTCTGTTCGGAGTGGGTGGTTACCTGGTCCATGGCGTCGCGCGCGCCATCGAAGAACATCTCCATGCCGCGCTTGAGGCCGGCGGTGGTCCAGCTGTGCGTCATGGTTTCGCGGGTGCGGTTGATCAGGCGGTCCAGCGACTCCATGCTGAGGGCGTCGAGCATGCTGCGCGCCTGATTCTGCAACAGGCGGCGGCTGTTCTGGAAGCTTTCCACGTTGCGCAGGTAGGCGGCCTGTTCCTCGCGCGATTTGCTCATCAGGTGCATGATGACGTCGGCGTTCTTGCCGCGCAGCGAACGCAGTTCGGCCAGCTGTCGCGTGCTTTCCTGCTTGCGGCTCTCCAGCGTTGCGAGATTCTCGTCGATCATGCCGCCGATGTGCAGTTCCAGGTGTTCGCGCAACATTCTCTGCTTGTCGGGCAGGATATGGTTGGCGATATGGTCTTCCAGCTCCGGCAGGCGGCTTTCGTGCAGCAGCTTCCTTTCGCCGCGCACCTTGGCCAGCAGCGCCTTCTGCGCCGACAGCGGAAACACCAGGTCCGGGGAGATGCCGAGCTGTTCGGCGCTGACGGCGCGCTGCGTCTCGATGCTGTTGCGGATGGCGGCGGAATCCTTAAGTTCGTCCCACAGGGTATCGATCTTGTTCAGCACCACCACCAGGTTCTGGCCGGACTTGCCGCTCACGGCGGCGACGTGGTTTTCCCACATTTCCATGTCGCTACGCGTCACGCCGGTGTCGGCGCCGAGCAGGAACAGCACGCCCTGCGCGGCCGGCAGCATGCTCAGGGTCAGTTCCGGCTCGTTGCCCATCGCGTTCAGGCCGGGCGTGTCCAGCACCACCAGCCCCTGTTTCAGCAGTGCGTGCGGGAAACTCACCAGCGCGTGGCGCCAGCAGGGAATCTCGACCTGTTCCGGCGGCTTGCCGTGGGTCTTGTACCAGGGGTCGGTGGCTTCGTCGTAGAGCCCCAGTTCACGGGCCTTGTCCACGGGCACCTGGCGGGTGCGGATCACCTCGTGCAACGCCTGCGCCACCTGCTCGGGGTCGTCGATGTTGAGCGGCGTGTGGTTCCAGTGGATCGGCTCGTGGCGGAAGTCGGCGATGCTCTTGTCCTGCAGCCGCGTTTCGATGGGCAGCAGGCGGATGTAGGGGCTGTCCTCGTCCGGGTCGTGAAACAGCTCGGTCGGGCACATGGTGGTGCGGCCGGCTTCCGAGGGCAGCAGCCGGCGCCCGAACCGGGCGAAGAACAGGGCGTTGATCAGTTCGGTCTTGCCGCGCGAGAACTCGGCGACAAAGGCGATGGTCAGGCGGTCCTTGCGCAGCGCTTCCAGGATCTCGTAGACGCGAAATTCCTGCTCGCTGGTGGCGAGCTGGTGGTCGTCCAGCCATTCCTGAAATGACTGGATGTCGTGAATCAGTTTTTCGCGCCATCGGACATAGTCGCTGAGACGGCGGTCAATTTGATCCTGCTGCATGCATAGTTTCCCGCTGTGGCGTCGGCCCGTGATCCGGGCACGACCGGTTTCCACGCCTGTTGGGCGCACCTTCCCCGGTAGCGGCCGTCGGGGAGGGAAGCTTTAGCCGGTTTTTTAGGGGCTTAGCGGAATCGGCAGGAGCCGGATCAGGAGCCGCCGACGGCGCCCGGGCGGGGAGGAATGACGTCCGGCAGGCGCCGCGGGCCGAGAATTCGCACCTTTTTGGTGCGACCGGTCTGGCCGCTGAGGAGTTCGACCTGTGCGTTGGGCACTCCGAAGGTCCTGGCCAGGAAACGCAGCAGGTGGCGGTTGGCCTTGCCGTCCACCGGGGGCGCGGTCAGGCGGATCTTCAGGTGATCGCCGTGGCGCCCCGCGATTTCGTCCCGGCTGGCGCGGGGCTGCACGCGGAGCGACAGGATCAGGTCGTCGTCCTGCCAGCGGTACCAGCTTTCAGGCATCGGCTGGGCTTACAGGAACAGCCCGAACAGGGGCAGGATCAGGTACTTGGCGAGCTGGATCGCGATCAGGGCGACGAGCGGCGACAGGTCCAGGCCGGAGATTGGCGGCAGCAGGCGGCGGCACGGCCGCAGTACTGGCTCGGTGAGGCTGTAAAGCAGCGATACCACCGGGTTGTAGGTGCCCGGGTTCACCCAGCTGATGATGACCTGGATGAAGATCGAGAACAGGAACACGTTCAGGGCCAGCGCCACCAGTTCGCGGACCGACAGCACCAGCAGCGGCCAGATCGCCAGCGGCATGCCGCGCAGCAGGCTGATGAGGATCAGCGACAGCAGTTGCAGGGCCAGCATCAGCACCAGCGAGCTGGTGTCGATCTTGCCTGCGCTGGGGATGAAGCGGCGCAGCGCGAGCAGCGGCGGGTTGGTGACCTTGACCAGGAACTGGCTGACCGGGTTATAGAAATCCGCGCGCACCGCGGCCAGCAGGAAGCGCAGCATGACCAGCAGGATATACAGCCCGAACAGGGTGTTGATGAGGAATTCCAGCGGGGTGGTGACGTAATTCGCGCCCATTATTCCGCCCCGAACTGTTCCGCCAGTTCACGCGAGCGGTCGCGGGCCGCCGTCAGTGCGTCCCGGAACAGGGTGCGCAGGCCGCCATCTTCGAGCACCGCGAGCGCCCGTTCGGTGGTGCCGCCCGGCGAGGTCACGCGCTGGCGCAGCAGGGCCGGGTCGTCGGGGCTTTCCAGTGCCATTTTGGCGGCGCCGAAGGCGGTCTGCAGGGCCAGCAGGCGGGCGGTTTTCTCGTCCAGGCCCAGATCCCGCCCGGCTTCCTCCATGGCCTCGATGACCAGGAAGAAATAGGCCGGTCCGCTGCCGGACAGGGCGGTGACCGCGTCCATCAGGCCCTCGTCCGTCACCCACAGCGACAGGCCGACCGCGCGCATGATGTTTTCCGCCAGCGCCTTCTGGTCCTCGCTGACGCCGGGCGTGGCGTACATGGCGGTGGCGCCGCTCTGCACCAGCGCCGGGGTGTTGGGCATGCAGCGCACCAGCGCGCAGTCGCCGCCCAGCCAGCGTTGCAGGTCGGTGGCGCGAATGCCGGCGGCGATGGAAATCACCAGCGAGCGCCGTTCCCGCACCGTGGCGCCGATTTCGGCGGCAACCTGGTGCATGACCTGGGGCTTGACCGCCAGCACCACGATCTCGGCCGCCGCGGCCGCCGCGGTATTATCGGCCGCGCTTTGGGTGGAGAACAGCAGGCGGGTGGCATCGAGTTGCTCGGGGTCGGCGTCGGATACCGATATACAGGCCGGATCCCAGCCGTCGGCGATCAGGCCGCCGATCAGGCTGCGCGCCATGTTGCCGGCGCCGATGAATGCAAGCGGGGTGTTTTTCATGGCGCAGACCATACCGCACCCCAAATGCCTGATACAAGCCAAAAACCGGCAAGCCGCCGAATCACCGGCCGGACCGCTATACTGGGTTTGCGCGCACGGCTCCCCGGGTCAAGTTATGGGCCCGTGTGACGATAAGGAAATCCAGAACCGATAGATGGGGAAGAGCATGGATATTGCTGAACTACTCGCCTTTAGTGTCAAGAACAACGCCTCCGATCTGCATATTTCCGCGGGCCTGCCGCCGATGATTCGTGTCGACGGCGATATCCGCCGGATCAATGTGCCGGCACTGGATCACAAGACCGTGCACGGCCTGATCTACGACATCATGAACGACAAGCAGCGCAAGGACTTCGAGGAGTTCCTGGAAACGGACTTTTCCTTTGAAATCCCCAACCTCGCGCGCTTTCGTGTCAATGCGTTCAACCACAACCGCGGCGCCGGCGGCGTGTTTCGTACCATCCCGTCCACCATTCTCACCCTGGAGGAACTGGGCGCGCCGGCCAGCTTCAAGGACATCGCCGACCAGCCGCGCGGCATCGTGCTGGTCACCGGCCCGACCGGTTCCGGCAAGTCCACCACGCTGGCGGCGATGATCGACCACGTCAACAACTCGCGTTTCGAGCACATCCTCACCATCGAGGATCCGATCGAGTTCGTGCACGAGAGCAAGAAGTGCCTGGTCAACCAGCGCGAGGTGCACCGCGACACCCACGGCTTCAACGAGGCGCTGCGCTCGGCGTTGCGCGAGGACCCGGACATCATCCTGGTCGGCGAGCTGCGCGATCTTGAAACCATCCGCCTGGCGCTGACCGCCGCCGAGACCGGTCACCTGGTGTTCGGCACTCTGCACACCAGCTCCGCCGCCAAGACCATCGACCGTATCATCGACGTGTTCCCGGCCGCCGAGAAGACCATGGTGCGTTCCATGCTGTCGGAGTCGTTGCGCGCGGTCATCTCCCAGACCCTGATGAAAAAGACCGGGGGCGGGCGTATCGCCGCGCACGAGATCATGATCGGCACGCCGGCCATCCGCAACCTGATCCGCGAGGACAAGGTCGCGCAGATGTATTCCGCCATCCAGACCGGCCAGGCCGTGGGCATGCAGACCCTCGACCAGAACCTGCAGGAACTGGTGCAGCGCGGTCTGGTGAGCCGTATCGATGCGCGCGCCAAGGCCATGAACAAAGAACTCTTCCGCTAAACGGGATACCGCATGGATTTCAATTCACTGCTCAAACTCATGGTGCACAAGCAGGCCTCCGACCTGTTCATTACCGCCGGCATGCCGCCAAGCATCAAGGTCAACGGCCGCATCAAGCCGGTTTCCCAGTCCTCGCTGACCCCCGAGCAGTCGCGCGAGGTGGTGCTGGGCGTGATGACCGAGGCGCAGCGCAAGGAATTCGACGAAAAGCTGGAATGCAATTTCGCTATCAGCGCGCCCGGGGTGGGCCGATTCCGTGTCAGCGCATTCTACCAGCGCAACCACTGCGGCATGGTGCTGCGCCGCATCGAGACGCGCATCCCGACACTGGAAGAACTGACCCTGCCGCCGATCGTGAAGAACCTGGCGATGAGCAAGCGTGGCCTGATCATCTTCGTCGGCGCCACCGGCACCGGCAAGTCGACCTCGCTGGCGTCCATGATCGGTTACCGCAACGCCAACAGTACCGGCCATATCATCACTATCGAGGACCCGATCGAATATGTGCACCAGCACAATGGCTGCATCGTCACCCAGCGTGAGGTGGGCATCGACACCGAGTCTTTCGACATGGCGCTCAAGAACACCCTGCGCCAGGCTCCGGACGTCATCCTGATCGGCGAGATCCGGACCCGCGAAACCATGGACCACGCCATCGCTTTTGCCGAGACCGGCCACCTTTGCCTGGCCACCCTGCACGCCAATAACGCCAACCAGGCGATGGACCGTATCATCAACTTCTTCCCGGAAGACCGTCGTGACCAGTTGCTGATGGACCTGTCGCTGAACCTAAAGGCAATACTCGCCCAGCAGCTTATCCCCACGCCCGACGGCAAGGGACGGCGCGTGGCGGTGGAAGTGCTGATCAACACGCCGCTGGCCGCCGACCTGATCCGCAAGGGCGAGGTGCACAAGCTAAAGGACCTGATGAAACGCTCCAACCAGCAGGGCATGAAGACCTTCGACCAGGCCCTGTACGACCTCTACCGCGAGGGTGCGATCACCCAGGACGACGCCATCCACTACGCCGACTCGGCCAACGAGGTGCGCCTGATGATCAAGCTCAAGGACAGCGAGGTCGATGCCTCGAGCGCCCTCGAGGGCGTGACCCTGGTCGAGACCCCCTGACAGTTTTTGCTGCCGGTAACGGGGTGCGGGAGCCGTGTTTCCCGCGCCCCGTTATTTATTCGGAAAGAAGAAAAGGGCGGAGGGTTTTCAGAAGACGGTGGCGGCGTCGAAGACGGGGCCGTCCACGCATACGCGCTTCATGGCGCTGCCTTCGGGGGTTTTGACTTCCACGACGCAACCGGCGCAGCCGCCGACGGCGCAGGCCATATATTCCTCGAGGGATACCTGGCAGGGCAGGTTGTAATCCCTGGCCATGGCGGCCACCGCGGCGAGCATGGGGTGCGGGCCGCAGGCGTATACGCTGACCTGGCGGCGTTGTTCGGGTTCCAGGGCGTCGAGCCAGTGGCGGGCGAGGTCGGTGATATAGCCTTCGTGACAGCCGGGGTAGCCTTGCAGGCTGGCCAGCCGCGAGGGGATGCCCCAGTCGTCGAGCAGCGGCATGGCGGCGATCACGCCGTCGGGGATGTCGGGCAGCATGATCTGCGAGGGACGGGCGCTGAACGGGAAGGGCACTTCCGAGCCCATCAGCACCAGCGGGTCGCCGCTGCCGGTCTGTTTCATGTGTTCGGCCAGAAACACCATTGGCGGCATGCCTACGCCGCCGCCCATCAGCAACGCGCGCGGGCGTTGCGGGTCGGGGGAAAACGGCTTGCCGATGGGACCCATCAGGCTGATGCGGTCACCGGCCGCGCGCTGCGCCAGCAGCCGGGTGCCCCGGCCCACGGCCTTGTAGAGAAAGTCCACCCAGCCGGCGCGCGGGTCGACGCGCATGATCGATAGTGGCCGGCGCATTGCCAGCATCGGGTCGCAGCGCAGGTGTGCGAACTGGCCGGGTTGCGCCAGCGCGGCGCACTGCGGTGCGTGCAGGCGCAGGATGTACTGGTCGCCGTCGCAGGCCTGGTGCGACAGCACCTCGGCGTCTTCCAGGGCGATGGTGTCGCGGTGTTCCGGGTGCTTCATGAGGACTCGCTGTCGAAGATGATGCGGCCGTCGCGCAGGGTGTAGCGAACCTGGCAGGGCATTTCCCAGCCGTTGAACGGGGTGTTCCTGCCCTGGCTGAGCAGGCTGTCGCGGTTGACCTGCCAGTGCGCGCCGGTGTCGAGAATGCAGATGTCGGCGGCTCGGCCCACGCCCAGTTCGCCATAGGGAAGCCCAAGGATTTGCGCGGGCCCGCTGGTGACGCGCGCGATGGCGTCGGCCAGCGGCAGCGCGCCGTCCTGCGCCAGTTTGAGGGTCAGGGGCAGCAGGGTGTCGATTCCCGATGCGCCGGGCTCGGTGGCCGGGAACGGCGCCAGCTTGGCGTCCGGTTCGTGCGGCTGGTGGTCGGAGCAGAGCGCGCCGAGGGTGCCGTCGCGCAACCCCGTGAGCAGTCCTTCGCGGTCGCGATGGGTGCGCAGCGGCGGAATAAGGTGGAACTCCGGGTTGAATTCCGAGGCGTCGAGTTCGGTGAGGTGCAGGTAGGGCATGGCCACGTCGGCGCTGACCGGCAGGCCGTCGAAGCGTGCGCGCGCCACCATGCGCACCGCGCGTTCGGTGGTGAGGCGGCAGAAATGGGCGCGCACGCCGGTCTGCTGGATCAGCGCCAGGTCGCGCGCCACCGCCACCGTCTCCGCGGCTTCCGGGATGCCGGGCAGGCCCAGCCGTGTCGACAGCGCGCCCTCGTGCAGGCAGCCGCCGTCGGACAGCGCCGGGTCGTCTGCGTACAGGAACACGGTGAGGTCGAAGGTGGCGGCATATTCGAAGGCGCGCCGTTGGGTGCGGGTCGAGGCGAGCGGCCGCAGGGCGTTGCTGACACCCACGCAGCCGGCCTGTTTCAGCGCCGCCATTTCGCTCAGTTGTTCGCCGTCCAGGCCCCGGGTCAGCGCGCCCAGCGTCACCACCCGCGCCGCATCCACCTGGGTGGCGCGGTGGCGGATCAGTTCCACCACCGCCGGCGTGTCGATCACCGGACGGGTGTCGGGCGGGCAGCACAGGGTGGTGATGCCGCGCGCGGCGGCGGCGCGGCATTCGCTGTCGATGGTGGCCTTGTGTTCCTGGCCGGGTTCGCGCAGCCGGGCGCACAGGTCCACCAGGCCGGGGATGAGGTGCAGGCCGCCGGCGTCGAGGGTGCGGTCGGCCGTGAAGCCGTCCGGCGCCGTGCCAACCGCCACGATGCGGCCGTCGGCAATGTAGAGGTCGGTGGGCGCGTCGATGCCGTTGGCCGGGTCGAGCAGGTGCCCGCCGCTGATGTGTAGCTTCGTGTCAGCCATGGTTGTCCTGCGCCGGGGTCGGGTGCATGGCCATGGACATCACCGCCATGCGGGTGGCGATGCCGTAGGTGACCTGTTCGAGAATCACCGACTGCGGCCCGTCGGCGACCAGCGAGTCCATTTCCACGCCGCGGTTGATGGGGCCGGGGTGCATTACGGTGACGTCGGGCCGCGCCACCGCCAGGCGCTCGCGGGTCAGGCCGTAGAGACGGTAGTATTCGTGTTCGCTGGGCAGCATGGCTCCCTGCATGCGCTCGCGTTGCAGCCGCAGCATGATGATGACATCAGCGTCGCGAAGGCCTTCGCGCAGGTCGTGGAATACGCGCACGCCCAGCGATTCGACGTGGGCCGGCAGCAGGGTGCGCGGCGCCACCACCCGCAGTTCGCCGACGTTGAGCAGGTTGAGGGCGTGGATCTGCGAGCGCGCCACCCGCGAGTGGGCGATGTCGCCGACGATGGCGACCGTCAGGCGCCCGAAGTCAGGCCCCTTCTCGCGGCGGATGGTGAACATGTCCAGCATCGCCTGCGTGGGATGGGCGTGGCGGCCGTCGCCGGCGTTGATGATGCTGACATGGGGCTGTGCATGACGCGCGATGAAGTGCGCGGTGCCGCTGTCGGCGTGGCGCACCACGAACATGTCGACGTGCATGGCCTCGATGTTGCGCAGGGTATCCAGCAGGGTTTCGCCCTTGACGGTGGCCGAAGCGTTGACGTTGATGTTCAGCACGTCGGCCGACAGGCGCTTGGCGGCCAGCTCGAAGGTGGTGCGGGTGCGGGTGCTGGCTTCGAAGAACAGGTTGACGATGGTGCGGCCGCGCAGCAGCGGCACCTTCTTGATCGACTGCTCGGTGACCCCGGCGAAGGACTCGGCGGTGTCGAGGATTTCGGTGAGCAGCGCGCGGTTCAGGCCCTCGATGGACAGGAAGTGGCGGAGTCGCCCGTCTTCGCCGATTTGCAGGTTGCCGCTCATTCGACGTGCTTGACCTCCAGGCACAGGGGCGCGGGGCCGCTCAGCTTGACGTGCTCGTGGTCGCCCAGCTTCATGTGCAGGCCGCTGACTGCCGCCTCGATGGGCAGTTCGCGGCCGTCGCGCTCGACCAGCACCGCGAGGCTGATGGAGGCCGGACGTCCGTAGTCGAACAGCTCGTTCATGGCGGCGCGGATGGTGCGGCCGGTGTGCAGCACGTCGTCGACCAGAATGATATGGCGGTCGTCCACCGAGAACGGCAGTTGCGAGGGCCGTACCTGCGGGTTCATGCCGATGCGGGTGAAATCGTCGCGGTAGAACGAGATGTCCAGTTCACCGGGCGGCGCCTCGATGCCGAGCAACGGGTGCAGTTGCTGCGCCACCCACACGCCGCCGGTGTGGATGCCCACCATGGCGGTGTGTTCGTCGATGTTCAGGCGTTCACGCAAGGCCCCGGCCATCTGTTCGATCAGGGCTGGAATATCGTGTGTGTCGTTCAATGGTTCGGCTCTTGTTGTAACCAGTCCTGCAGGATGATCTGCGCCGCCAGCGGGTCGATGTCCGTGCCGGCCTGCTCGCGGGCGCTGAGCCGGCTCTCCACCACCCAGGAACTCAGTCGCTCGTCTGCCGGGTGCACCGGCAGATGGTAGCGTCCCTCGAGCTGGCGGCAGAATCGGCGTGCCGCGTGGGTCATGTCCTGCTCGGCGCCGTCCATATGATACGGGATTCCGACCACCAGTGCGCCCGGTTTCCATTCCTCGATCAGGCGCGTGACGGCCGGCCAGTCGGGTTTGCCGTCGCGCGCGCGGATGGTGGTGAGCGGCGTCGCCGAGCGGGTCAGTCGCTGGCCGACGGCAACGCCGATGCGGCGGCGCCCGTAGTCGAAGCCGAGCAGGGTTTCGTTGTTGCTGTCGGCGCTCATCAGGCGTGGCCGGCGTCTCCGGACAGCAGGTCCAGGTCCACGCCCAGCGTCGCGGCGGCTGCCTTCCAGCGCTCCGGCGCCGGTCGGCCAAACAGGATGTCGGGATCCGCCGGGCCGCTCAGCCAGGCATTGTCGGCCAGTTCCTGCTCCAGTTGCCCGGCGCCCCAGCCGGCGTAGCCCAGCGCCACCAGCACCCGTTCCGGCCCTTCGTCGCGGGCGATGGCCTGCAGCACGTCCAGCGAGGAGGTGACGCCGATGCGATCGGTGACCTTCATCGTGGCCTCCCACTCGCCCAGCGGGCTGTGCAGCACGAAGCCGCGTTCCGGTTGCACCGGGCCGCCGAGGTACACCGGCACCTGGCGCGCCTGCGGGCTGGCCTCGTGGATGTCGATGTGGGAGAAGATTTCGCCGAGCGTCATGTCCAGCGGCCGGTTGATGACCAGCCCCATGGCGCCTTCCTCGTTGTGTTCGCAGATATAGGTCACGGAATGGAAGAAGTTCGGGTCTTCCAGGCCGGGCATGGCGATGAGGAACTGGTTGGTGAGGAAGGTTCCACTCATGGCGCTAGTATCCTGTAGCGCACCACGGAGTACAAGCGGGGCAGCGGCTCAGGGCCGTGTCGACAGCCGGTTGCTGCTGGAGAAAATCCAGGTGCGGGTGATGTAGAGGATGTCGTTGTCCTTGCGGATGCTCTCCGGGAAGGGCGCAAACGGTGCCGCCAGCTTGACGATGCGCACCGCCGCGTCGTCGAGGATCTTGTGCCCGGAGGGCTTGAGGATGGTGATGTTGCGCACGCTGCCGTCCGGGTACACCGCCACCTCCACGATCAGCTTGCCGGACAGGCCCTGGCGGCGCGCGGCGTCGGGATAGTTGAGCTGCCCGACCCGTTCCACCTTGTGCACCCAGTCGCGCATGTAGCTGGCGTAGCGCGCTTCACGCGTGCTGGCGGTGATGTGGGCGCCGTTCAGGCGTTTGGAATAGATCAGCGCGTTCTGCTGGATGCTCTCGTTCAGCGACAGCATCTCGCGACTGCGGTTGATGATGTCGGCGGCGCTGGGCTTTTCCGGTTTCTCCTGCGGCTGTTCGGCCTTGCGGGTCTTGCGCGGACTCTCACGGCGCGTCAGCAGCGGCGTTTCATCCGGGCGCGGCCCGGCACTCGCCGCGGTCTTTGCCTGTGCCTGCATCTGCTGGCGTGCCTTCACCTTTTCGGTGGTATTGCCGGCGCCCTGCTGGCTGGATTCGGCCAGGTAGTCGTACTCCTCCGGCGGCAGTTCGTGGCTCGGGTTGACCACGGTGATGTCCAGAGTGGGCAACGGGTCGTCCTGCGGCGAACGCTCGAAGGGGTTGAAACTGATGCCGAGTATCACCAGGGCGTGAAAAGCCGTGGCGATGAACAGCGTCAGCGCCAGCCGGTCGGTGGTCGGGGCCTCCAGCGGGGCCTGTGCGGTTGCGTTCACGTCGTGTGTCCGGGGCATTCCATGGCTTGCATCATGCAGAAATCATACCGGAAACGGGCCGGTTCAGGGGTGTGGCGGCACGACTTCCACGGCTTTCCAGTCCGGGTCGAACACCAGCCGCTGCGCCAGTGCCGGCGTCACCCGGGCGATGTTGTCGTCGCCGATCAGCAAAACGTCGCTGACGCCCATGTTGACCGCGATTTCGCGCCAGCGTTCCGTGCCGGCCACGAACAACGCGGTGGCGGCGGCGTCGGCCAGCGCCGGGTCGTCGGCGATCACCGTGACCGAGCGTGCGCCGCGCGCGGGGTAGCCGCTGCGCGGATCGAGGATGTGGTGGTAGCGCTGTCCCTTCCAGGTGAAATAGCGCTCGTAGTTGCCGGAGGTGAACACGCAGCCGGCGCCGGTCATTTCCAGCGTGGCGAGGGTGCCGACGCCCGAGGGGTGGCGCACGCCGATACGCCAGGGCTTGCCGCTGCGGCTGCCGCGCAGGCACAGGTCGCCGCCCGCGTTGACGATGAAGTTGCGGATGCCGCGCGCGGCCAGCAGGTCGACGCCGCGTCCCACCGAGTAGCCCTTGGCGAAGCCGCCGAAATCGAGGCGTGCGTGGGGGTTGTCGCTGCGCACCGTCTCGCCCTCGATATGCAGTTGCAGGGTGGAGGGCTTGTGCGCCAGCCACGCCTCGATCTGCTTCGCGGACGGCGGCGGCCGGTCCGGCGGCAGATCCTGCTGAAAGCCCCACAGCGCCAGAAGTTCGCCGATGGCGGGGTTGAACAGGCCGTCGCTGCGGCGTTCGAAGTCCTGCGCCATGCGGATCAGCATGACGATGGACGGATCGGTGCGCCAGGGCTTGCCGGCGGCGATGGCACGGTTGAGATCGTCGAGCGCGCCGCGCTGCCAGGCGTGCCAGTCGCGGTGCTGCTGCTGGTAGAGGGCGTCCACCGCCCGCACCGCGTCGCGGGCCTGCGCGCGGTCGGCGCCGGCGATACTGATGTCGATAAGGGTGCCGAAGGCGAACAGTTGCTGGCGGTAGACCTCGTCAGCGGGCGGTTGCGGCCCGCAGGCCGCCAGCGCCAGTCCCAGCAGCAACAGCAGTGTGGCGCGCATGTTCAGGCGCGCGCCGCCAGGCGGGCCTCGATGGCGTCCATGAGGTCGGAGGCGATGTCGAGGTCGTACAGCCGGTCCAGTTCGCGGATGCAGGTGGGGCTGGTTACGTTGATTTCGGTGAGGTAATCGCCGATCACGTCCAGGCCAACGAACAGCAGGCCGCGTCGGCGCAGCTCCGGGGCCACCTGCGTGCAGATCCAGCGGTCGCGCTCGCTGAGTGGCACGCCCTCGCCGCGCCCGCCGGCGGCCAGGTTGCCGCGGGTTTCGCCGCGGGCCGGGATCCGCGCCAGCGCCCAGGGCACCGGTTCGCCATCGATCACCAGGATGCGCTTGTCGCCGGCGCTGATTTCGGGAATGAATTTCTGCGCCATGGCGGTGCGGCGACCGTGGTCGGTGAGGGTTTCCAGGATCACGCTGATATTCGGGTCGTCGGTGGTGACGCGGAAGATCGAGGCGCCGCCCATTGCGTCCAGCGGCTTGAGGATGATGTCCCCGTGCTCGTCGAGAAAGCTGCGCAGGCGCGCCGGATCACGGGCCACCAGGTTCGGGGCGCAGCACTGTGGAAACCAGGTGGCAAACAGCTTTTCGTTGCAGTTTCGCAGGGACTCGGGGCGGTTGACGACCATTAGCCCCTGTTTTTCCGCCTGTTCGAGCAGGTAGGTGGTGTACAGAAACTCCATGTCCAGGGGCGGATCCTTGCGCATCAGCACCACGTCGAGGTCCGTCAGCGGCCGTTCGTCGCGCCCGGAGAGCGCGAACCAGTCGTGGTCACGGTCGAAAACCTCCAGTTCGCGAAGGCTGGCGGACACCTGGCCGTCGCGCTGGCTGAGATCCGACTGTTCCATGTAGAAGAGCTCCCAGCCCCGCCGTCGGGCGGCCAGCAGCATGGCGAAGCTGCTGTCCTTGTAGGTTTTTATGGACTGGATGGGGTCCATCACGATACCCAGGCGGATCGTCATCGGGGCTCCTCGAGGACCGGCGCGGCTGGCCGGAATGTGAACGAATTCATGAATGTAAAGTTTACTGGTCAACGGACGATAGAAGCCAGTAGCCGCGATTGTATCGCAATTTTGTCGGCAAAACGGGTGCTTGGAGTCTGCCGCACGCCACGAAGGGAAGCGCAGGCCATAAGCCGGGCGAGATAAAGAACACCAGGTGGGAGTCGTATGGAAACCGTTACGGATTCGATAGACGCAGTAGACATGGATATTGCAAGCGAAGCGGAAGAAAACAGTACGCCGGAGCCGTCAGCGGACGGTTTTGCCGGTCTCAAGGTGATGGTGATCGACGATTCGAAAACCATTCGTCGTACCGCGGAAACCCTGCTGAAAAAGGCGGGTTGCGACGTGGTGACGGCCACCGACGGCTTCGAGGCGCTGGCCAAGATCGCCGATGAGAAGCCGGCCATTATCTTCGTCGATATCATGATGCCGCGCCTAGATGGTTACCAGACCTGCGCGCTGATCAAGAACAACCAGGTGTTCAAGGATACGCCGGTTGTGATGTTGTCGAGCAAGGACGGCCTTTTCGATCGCGCACGCGGTCGTATCGTCGGGTCCGACCAGTACCTGACCAAACCCTTTACCAAAGATGAATTGCTGGGGGCGATCCGCGAACACGTGAATTCGTGAGGGTCGTTCCCGGGCATGACGCCGCAGCCGGCGTGCTCGTGACCGAGCAGTACTCAACCCGAGGGGAAGAAAGAAATGGCACAAATTCTGATTGTAGATGACTCACCGACCGAAGCCCACATTCTCAAGGGCATGCTCGAGAAAAACGGTTTCGATATCGAAACCGCCGAGAACGGCGCCGAGGGCATCGAGCGGGCCCGGGAACTGAAACCCGACCTGATTCTGATGGACGTGGTGATGCCGGGCCTGAACGGTTTTCAGGCCACGCGCCAGTTGACCAAGGATTCCGAAACCGCGGACATCCCGGTGATCATCGTCACCACCAAGGACCAGGAAACCGATCGGGTCTGGGGGCTGCGTCAGGGCGCCAAGGATTTCCTCACCAAGCCGGTGACGGAAAAGAACCTGATGGAAAAGATCAACGCGATCCTGGCGGCCGCCTGAGGAACAGCGAGATGCCTGCACAAGACTTCGATACGCCACTCCAGTGGCTGGTGTATCTGGAACAGCGCTGCCTCGAGCACGCGCACGGATTGCCTCAACAGGAAGAGGGCGACGACGAATGGATCGGGATCGGTTTTCGTCTTGGCGGCCTCAACCTGGTGGCGCCCCTCGGAGAGGTGGCGGAAATCCTCACGCCCCCGGCACTGTCCAGGGTGCCGCGCACCAAGGCCTGGGTGTGCGGCATCGCCAATGTGCGCGGCAACCTGATGCCCATCATGGACCTGCAGGGTTACCTGCACGACCGCCCCGCCGCCATCAACCGCCGCAGCCGCATCCTGGTGGTCAACCACAAGGGTGTCTACTCCGGGCTGGTGGTGGACGCGGTGCTCGGTCTGCGCCATTTCAGGGACGAACAGCGTTGCGATGAACTGCCGGGCGACGATGAAAAGATTCATCCCTATCTCAAGCACGGTTTCCGCGCCGGCGGCGAGTTGTGGGGCGTATTCAGTATGTACGACCTGGCGGAGACGCCACAGTTTTTGCAGGCCGCGGTGTAGCGGTTTTGCCGGTTTTGGTTTTGCAGTAATCCGATTGGGGAAAGACGATCAGCTGATTAGGTCAGGAGACAAAGCATGAACACAGCGACAAAATCCCACGCCAAGGTGGGCTCACACAAAAGGACGATGTACCTGATAGCGGCACTGCTGCTGTCACTGGGTGCCATGGTCAGCGTATTCTGGTACGTGGGTGTCCAGTCGAACTACGACAAGGAATATATCGGCTATACCAGTGAAGAACAGGTGCTTTCCCAGCAGATCGCCAAGTACGCGCTGGAGGCCTCCTCCGGCGTCGAAACGGCGTTCGACAAATTGACCCGCTACCGCGACCGTTTCGAGCAGGTACTCGATTACCAGAAGAACGGGAACGTGGTGACCGGCCTGCCGCCCAGCGGCGAGGCGGTCGGCGAAGACCTCGACGCCCTGCAGGAGTCCTGGACCAGGTTCCGCGAGAGCGTCGATTTCGTGCTGGAGGGCAAGGACAGCGTGGCGGTGGTCGCCGAGGCCAGAAAGGTCATCAACGAGCTGATGCCGAAGCTGCAGGCCTACGACGAGGAAATCGTCGACATCCTGATGAACAGCAAGGCCAGCCGCGAGACCATCAACCTGGCCACCCGCCAGTTGATGCTCAGTCAGCGTATCGCCAACAACATCAACCACGCGCTCAGTGGCGAAGGCGTGGATACCGCCATCGAGCGTTTCTCCGAGGACGTGGAGGAATACGGCACGGTGCTGGACGGCATGGTGCGCGGTAACGACACCATCGGCATGATCAAGAACGAGGACGTGCAGGCCAAGCTGTTCGAAACCTCGATGCTGTTCACCATCGTTTCCGACTATGTCGAGGAACTGCTCGACATGTCCGAGGATCTGAGCGAGATCCAGTCCGCCGCGCGCAATATCGCGTCGCAGTCCGACGACCTGTTTGCGACCGCCATGCGCTTGCAGAACGCCTACTCCCTGGCCGCCGACCTGCGTCCGGTGCAGCCCGAGATGGCCTACATCTTCGGCGTGGTCGCCCTGCTGGTGCTGTTCCTGCTGGGCATGCAGGTGTACCGCGACCAGGAAGCCCGCCGCAAGCACGCGGAGAAGGAGAACAAGGACAACCAGGAAGCTATCCTGCGACTGCTCGATGAAATGGGCAACCTTGCCGACGGTGACCTGACCACCTACGCGACTGTGACCGAGGACTTCACGGGCGCGATCGCCGACTCGGTCAACTACACCATCGACGCGCTGCGCGACATGGTGACGACCATCAACGAGACCTCCGGCCAGGTGTCGGCCGCTGCCAAGCAGACGCAGGAGACGGCGCAGCACCTGACCGAGGCGAGTGAGCACCAGGCCGAGGAAATCACCTCCGCCACCACCGCCATCAACGAGATGGCCGTGTCCATCGACGAGGTTTCCCGCAACGCGGAAGAAACCGAGCAGATGGCGCTCAAGTCGGTGGAATACGCGCGCAAGGGTGGCGACACGGTGCGCCGCAACATCGAGGGCATGGATCGCATCCGCGAGAACATCCAGGAAACCTCGAAGCGTATCAAGCGACTGGGCGAAAGCTCGCAGGAGATCGGCGATATCGTCGAACTCATCAACGACATCGCCGAGCAGACCAACATCCTGGCCCTGAACGCCGCTATCCAGGCGGCGATGGCGGGCGAGGCCGGTCGCGGTTTCGCGGTGGTGGCCGACGAAGTCCAGCGGCTCGCCGAGCGTTCCAGTAACGCGACCAAGCAGATCGAGGCGCTGGTGAAAACCATCCAGACCGATACCAACGAAGCGGTTATCTCCATGGAACAGAGTACCGCCGGTGTGGTCAACGGCGCACGCCTGGCCGAGGAATCCGGCGAGGCGCTGGAGCAGATCATGAACGTGTCGGAAGACCTTTCGTCCCTGATCCAGAACATCGCGTCCTCGGCTCGCCAGCAGTCCAAGGCGGCCTCCAGTATCTCCGAGACCATGCACGTCATCCAGGAGATCACTACCCAGACCTCTGCCGGTACCAACGAAACCGCGGCCTCGATCGGCAACCTGGCCGGTCTGGCCGAGGAAATGGGCAACTCGGTGGCCGGCTTCAAGCTGCCGGAATAAGGCGGGAGCGACGGAACGCTCGTGTCTGCACTGGCCGGACAAGCCGATGCACGCAGCGCAGCCCGGCAAGCGGCCGGGCGCGCGCTGCACATCGACGACCGCCAGTTCGCCCGCTGGGCGGAGCTGCTGGAAGGGCGCGCAGGGGTGTTCATTGCACCGGAACGCAAGTCTTTCCTGGTCAGCGGGCTGCGCGCCCGCATGCGCGAGACCGGCTGCGCGGATCTCGGCGAGTATTACCGGCTGTTGCAGTCGCCGGCACGCCAGGCCCGCGAATGGTCGTTGCTCATCGACACGCTCACCGTGCATGAGACCTGTTTTTTCCGGCACGCCTCATCGATGCGCCTGATCGAGGAACAGGTGTTGCCGGCGGCGGTCGCGCGGGGCGGCGTGTTCCGGGCCTGGAGCGTGGCCTGTTCGACGGGCGAGGAAGCCTATAGTCTGGCAATGCTGATCGACGCGTTTTGCGAACGGCACGGCGGTGGGCTGAACTATGGGGTTACCGGCACGGACATCAGCCTGCCGGCGCTGCGCCAGGCGCGCGAGGCGCGTTACCCGCAGCGGCGCCTCAAGGATATACCGGCGGTTTACCGCGAGCGTTACTGCTTGCCGCTGGACGACGGCGGTTTCGGTATCAGCGAGGTGCTGCGCAAGCGGGTCTGTTTCGCGCAGTTGAACCTTCGCGACGTGGACGCCTCGCCCATGAAGGACATGGATCTCGTATTCTGCCAGAACCTGTTGATCTACTATGACCGCGAACGGCGGCTGGAAATTGTCAACGGTTTGTCCGAATGCCTTGGCCCGGGGGGGGTACTGGTACTGGGGCCGGGAGAACTGCTGAACTGGAAACATCCACAAATGGAGAAAGTGCGGTATCAGGATACGCTTGCGTATCGGCGCACGGACTAGAAGCACTTGGTGCAGGATGGAAGGGATTAAAATGAATCAGTCAATCGACTTCAGTACACTGACCTGGGTCAAGAACGAACTGGACGAAACGTTGAAGGAAGCGCGCCAGTCGCTCGAGGCACACGTCGAGGATGCGTCGGACGAGGCCCAGCCGGGGTTTCTTGTCGCGCACCTGCACCAGGTATACGGCACGCTGCAAATGGTCGAGTTGTATGGCGCGGCGCTGCTGGCGGAGGAAATGGAACAGGTCGCCCGGGCCATCGCCGACGGCAGCATCGTGCAGCACGACGAGGCCTGCGATGTACTGATGCGTGCCATTCTCCAGCTTCCCGACTACCTCGACCGCCTGATTGCCGGCAGCCAGGATATTCCGCTGGTGCTGCTGCCGTTACTGAACGACCTGCGCGCCGTGCGCGGCGCCAACCTGCTGTCCGAAAATGCCATGTTCTCGCCGGACATCGACGCGGCGTTGCCCGATGATGTCGTCGCGCGCAGCCTGTCCGCGGACGAGGCGCCCGCCAGCGTGCGCGAACTCCGACACCGTTTTCAGGTTGGCCTGCTGGGCTGGTTCCGTGGTGGCGACGTGGCCGGTTCGTTGCAGGGACTTATTGACATTCTCGACACCCTGCACGGCCTCGGCGAGGAAGCGCGCGTGGTGCGCCTGTGGTGGATCGCCGCCGGCGTCGTCGACGCCGTTCGTTCCGGCGGCCTCGAAGACAGCGTGTCGGTCAAGCGACTGATGGGGCAGGTGGACCGCCAGATCAAGCGCCTGGTCGACGACGGTGAAATTGCGCTGGCGCAAGAACCGGCGATCGAACTGCTGAAAAACCTGCTGTTCTACGTGGCCCGCGCCACCGGGGGCAGCGAACGCGTGCAGGCCATCCAGGCCACCTATCGCCTTCAGTCCCTGCTGCCCGGCGAGGAAGAAATGGCCGCCGCCCGCGAAAGCCTGGCCGGTCAGAACTCCGACCTGTTTGCCACCGTGGCGGTGGCGGTCAAGGAAGAGCTCGCGCGTCTCAAGGACCAGCTCGACATCGCCCTGCGCGGCGGTTGCGAGGATGCCGCCACCCTGGAAAGCATGACGCAGTCGCTCGGTTCGCTGGGCGATACGCTCGGCATGCTGAGCCTGGGTGCCGCGCGCGCGGCCGTGGTGGAAAAGGCCGGCGAACTGTCCTCGCACCTGGAGGACGGCAGCGTGCCGCCGGACACCGTGCTGATGGACGTTGCCAGCACCCTGTTGTTCGTCGAGTCTTCGGTGGATACCATGGGCGCCGGACGCGCCGTCGACGTTTCCGCCGACAGCGTCGATGAACACCTGGCCAGGTCCGAGTTCAACCAGGTCATGGACGTGGTGCTGCAGGAAGCCATCTCCGATCTGGCGCGCGCCAAGGAAGCCATCGTCGCGCACGCCAGCGGTGGCGAGAACGCTGACGATATCGAGCAGGTGCCGCAGTGGTTCAACCAGGTCAAGGGCGGCCTGTTGCTGCTGGAGGAAACCCGCGCCGCCGGCATCATCGATGCGGCCGCGAAATATGTCGCCGAGCACCTGGTGCCCGGCGACGGTGGCGAGGCGCCGGAGCACGAGCTGGATTCACTCGCCGACGCCATCTGTGGTCTTGAATACTACCTGGAGAGTCGCCGCGAGCACCGCATGTACGGCGATTCCGCCATGAATGTCGCCGAGAAGGGCGTGGAGCGCCTCGGCTATCCCGCCGTGGCCGAAGCGTCCGATGCCGGTGCGGCGCCCGGGGAAGTTGCCGCGGCGCCCGCCGATGCCGGCGAGTTGGACATGCCGGACCTCGATGACGTGCTGGCGCCGTTCGATCCCGAGGCCATGGACGCGCCCGCCGAAGCGGATAAAACAGCGACTGTGGATGCGGACGACGCGTCGCCGGATGCGCTGGAGATGTCCATCGAGCCGCCGGAAGACGAGTTCACAACGGAGCCTGTCGAGGCGGACGACGTTGCAGAGCCGGCAGGCACGTTCGGTTCGATCGAGCTGGATGAACAGGTCGAAGCGCACGAAGTTGCTGAAACGGCTGAAACGGCTGAAACGGCTGAAACCGGCGAAGTGGCCGGGACCGCGCCGGTGGAGGAAGACGACGGGCTGGCGGTGATCGGTGAAGACATCGACGAGGAAATTCTCGAGATCTTCATCGAGGAAGCGGAAGAGGAAATCGAGAGCATCGGCCAGGCGCTGCCGAATTGGATTGCCGACCGCGACGACGCCGACGCGCTGGGCAGCGTGCGGCGCTCTTTCCATACCCTGAAGGGCAGCGGCCGGCTGGTCGGCGCCATGCGCATCGGCGAGTTCGCCTGGGCCTACGAGAACATGCTGAACCGGGTTATCGACGGAACCGTTACGGTCAGTGACCCGATGATCGACATCCTCGAACGCGCGCTGGACACACTGGTGCAACTGGTGGCGCAGGTTCGCGAAGGTGCCCCGGTAACCCTGCCGGTGAGCTGGCTGATGGCTTGCGCGGATGCGCTCAGCAAGCGCGAAGCGCTGCCTGCCGAGCCGACCGCGAACCGTGTCGCCCAGGATCCCGCGGTCGGGGACGAAGCGCCGGAGGGGCCGGAAGCCGGCGAGCCGGCCGCGATGGCGGAAGACCTGCCGTCCGACGGCGCGGAATCCTTCATGGAAGAACCGGTCGAGGACATGGCCGCCGCCGAGGCGTCGCCGCTGGTCGACCCGGTCATGGACCCGATGCTGTTCGAGATCTTCAATTCCGAGTCGCGGGGTCACCTGGAAGTGCTGCGGCAATTCCTGGGCCGCGCCGACAACGGCGACGCCGCTATTGACGTGAACCTGACGCGTGCCCTGCATACCCTGCACGGCAGTGCCCACATGGCCGGCAGCGACCCGATCGCAGATCTCGCCGGCGAACTCGAACAGTACGCCAAGCGGTTGTCGGTGGCGGAAATGGAAATGCCCGCCGAAGGTTGCCAGGTTCTGCACGAGAGTGTGGAACAGATCCAGGACATGCTGGAGCTGTTGCCCGACGAACATGCTGCTCCGGAAGGCTACGATGAACTGCTGGCACGGGTGCGCGCCCTGCGCGACACGGTGCCGGTGCGCCCCGACAACAAGGTGTTCGAGGAACTGTTCGACGCCGAGGACGGAGAGCTGCCGGCAGACACCGAAGAGGTGGCGCCGGCGGGCGAGATGGCGGTGGAAGACACGGTTGTCGAGACGGAAATGCCGGAGCCGCTGGCCGATGCGGATCTGGACGACAGTCTGCCCCCCGCCGACGACGAAACGCCAGTCGAGGCGCAAGCCGGAGACGATGTCTACGCCGCCATCGATCCCGAGCTGCTCGACATTTTCCTGGAGGAAAGCGAAGAGAACCTGGAGACCAGCGATGCCGCTCTGGATCGCTGGCGCCTCGACAGTGGCGACCGGGAGGCGCTGGCGGAACTGCAGCGTGCGCTGCACACGGTCAAGGGTGGCGCGCGAATGGCCGATCTGTCCGCCATCGGCGACCTGGCGCATGCGGTGGAATCGCTCATCATCGCCGTCAATGACTGCGGCGCGGCATCCAGCGAACTGGCGTTGAACGGTGTGCAGCGCGCCCAGGATGCCCTTGTCGGCATGATCGAGGACGTGCGCGCACGCAAGCCGCTGCAGCCCGCCGATGCCCTGATCGGGGAACTCGACATGCTGAAGGCCAGCGTGCTGGCGCGCGAACCGGTACAGGATGAAGAGGAAGCCACGGAGAGCGTGGCGGAACCGGTTGCGGAGATGGAGCCGGCCGGTGAGGCAGATTCCGGTGTTGCGGCGGCCGACGACCCCTACGCCGAAATCGATCCCGAGTTGCTGGAAGTGTTCCTGGAAGAAGCCGTCGACATCCTGGAGCACAGCGAAGAGACCCTGCAGAACTGGAAGGCGGAACCCGATAGCCCGGAGCTGATGGCCGAACTGCAGCGCGAGCTGCACACCCTGAAGGGTGGCTCGCGGATGGCGGACATTACCGCCATTGGCGATCTCGCCCACGCCGTCGAGTCGCTGATGGTCAGCGTTGCCGGCGGCCAGGTGGTGGCCAGCGCGGCGATGTTCGCGGTGCTGGAATCGGCACATGACGCCCTTAGCCACATGGTTGCCGACGTCGCCGAACGCAAGCCGCTGAATGCGCGCGACGCGCTCATTGCCGATCTGGAAGCCCTGCGCGAAGGCCGCGAGGTAGAGGTGCCGGAGAAGCAGGCCGAAAAGAAGGATGCGCCGGCCGTCGAGGCGATCGCCGTCAAGAAGGACAGCGAGACCGTCGAGAAGCGCCGCCAGGCGCGCAGTGGTCAGGAGCTGGTGCGCGTCAAGACCGAGCTGCTGGACAACCTGGTCAACTACGCCGGCGAGATCAGTATCTACCGCTCGCGCCTGGAACAGCAGATTGGCGCCTACCGCTTCAACCTGGTGGAGCTGGAGCAGACCGTGGCGCGCGTGCGCGAGCAGTTGCGCAAGCTCGAAATCGAGACCGAGGCGCAGGTGCTGTTCCGTTATGAGCGCGAGGCCGAGGAGGAGTCGGAAGAGTTCGATCCGCTGGAGATGGACCGCTATTCGCACATGCAGCAGCTTTCACGCTCGCTGGTTGAAAGCTGCTCGGATCTGACCAGCCTGCAGAACCTGCTCGACAACATCACCCGCGAGTCGGAAACCCTGTTGCTGCAACAGTCGCGCGTCAACACCGAGTTGCAGGAAGGCCTGATGCGCACGCGCATGGTGCCCTTCCTGGGTCTGGCGCCGCGCATGCGCCGCATCGTGCGCCAGACCTGCCAGGAACTGGGCAAGAAGGCCGAGCTGGAGCTGTCCGGCGCCGAGGGCGAGATGGACCGCACGGTGGTGGACCGCATCGTCGCGCCCCTTGAACACATGCTGCGTAACGCCATTTCGCACGGCATCGAGACACCCGAACAACGCCGCCAGGCTGGCAAGCCGGAGACCGGAACCATCCGCATTACCCTGGAACGCGAGTCTTCCGACGTGGTGCTGCGCATGTCGGACGACGGCGCGGGCATGAACCTGGAGGCGATCCGCCGCACGGCCATCGAGCGCGGCCTGATGGACGAGAACTCCGCCCTGAGCGACAACGAGGTGTTGCAGTTCATCCTCGAAACCGGCTTCAGTACCGCCGACAAGGTGACCCAGGTATCGGGCCGTGGCGTGGGCATGGACGTGGTCAACAGCGAGGTCAAGCAACTCGGCGGTTCGTTGCGCATCGATTCCGAGCCCGGCAAGGGAACCACCTTCACGGTGCGTCTGCCCTTTACCCTGGCCCTCAACCAGGCGTTACTCATCGAGGTCGGTGAGGACACCTACGCCGTGCCGTTGTCGAGCATCGAGGGTATCGTGCGCCTGCGCCGCGAGGATCTGAAGGCCTACTACGACGACCCCGGGTCGCGCTTCGAGTATGGCGGCTACGAGTACGAGGTGCGCCACCTGGGCAGCGTGCTGGGAACCGGCAAGCCGCACCTGGACGGTGGCCAGAAGCGTCTGCCCGTGCTGCTGGCGCGCACCGGCGAACACGGCGTGGCCTTCCACGTCGAGAACCTGCTCGGCAGTCGCGAGATCGTCGTCAAGTCGGTTGGTCCGCAGATCAGCACCGTGCGCGGCGTGTCCGGCGCCACCATCCTCGGCGACGGCCGCGTGGTCATGATTCTGGATATGGTCGCCATGCTGCGCGGCGCCGGTTCCGGCGGCAGCACCCTCGACCAGGTCGGGGAAATGATGCAGCAGCCGCGCGTCAACGACACGCTGACGGTCATGGTGGTGGATGATTCCATTACCGTGCGCAAGGTCACCACGCGCCTGCTGGAACGTCACGACATGAATGTGATCTCCGCCAAGGACGGTGTGGACGCGGTTTCCAAGTTGCAGGAGCATATCCCTGATATAATGCTGCTCGATATCGAGATGCCACGCATGGACGGTTTCGAGCTGGCCACGCACATCCGCAACGAGCCGCGCCTGCGCGATATCCCGATCATCATGATTACCTCGCGGACCGGCGACAAGCACCGCCAGCGGGCCATGCAGATCGGCGTGAACCGCTACCTGGGCAAGCCGTTCCAGGAAAGCGATCTGCTGGAAAACATCAACGAACTGCTCGAAGACAGGTCATAGATGAACGAAGTCTCCCGGGATGTATTGCGTGTTGCGGTGCTGGCGGATGAACACCAGCGCGGTGACCTGCGCGCCATCCTCGAGGACGAGGGCATGGAGATCGTGCTCGACGGCGGGCTGGAACTGCCCCTTCCGGATACCCTGCGCGGCGCCGAAGTACTGCTGGTGGACATGGACGACGCGCGCGTCGACCGCCAGCAGGTGCGCGGTGTGTTGCAGCAGTCGCCCGTTCCGGTGCTGCTCAACCACGGCGGCGTCGGCGAGGGCGAGATCTGGACCCGGCGCCTGATCGGCAAGTTGCGCACCCTGGCGCGGCGCGCGTTTCCCGCCGCGCGAATCGACAGCGCGCGCGGCGGCGTCCGCCCGGAACTGCGGGTGGTGGACGATGCGGTGACGGAACCGGAAGACGCTCCCTGGCTGGTGGTGCTGGGTGGTTCCATCGGCGGCCCGCGCGCCCTGGCGCGTTTTCTGGCCGCGCTGCCGCGCGAGGTGCCCGTTACCCTGCTGGTGGCTCAACATATTTCCGAACAGTTCCAGGACCTGCTGGTGGAACAACTGGACCGCTGCAGCGACTGGCCGGTGGCGTTACTCGGCGACGAGCAGGCGCTGGAGGCCGGGCAGGTGTGGATCGTCCCCGCCGACCGCGCCGTGGAGGTCGATGCCTCGTTACGCGTGCGCCTGTCCGACGGCGGCTGGGATTCGCTGCACCGTCCCGACATCGACAGCCTGTTGGAGCGGGTGTGCCCGGAGCTGGGCCGGCGCTGCGGCGTGATCCTGTTCAGCGGGCTCGGCGAAGATGGTTCCCGCGGCTGTTCGCGGGTTGCCAGTCACGGCGGTTTCGTGTGGACCCAGAGCGCCGAGAGTTGCGCCATCCCCAACCTGCCCGACGCCGTGGCGCGGGTGTGCAGCGTGGAGTTCAGCGGCAGCCCCGAACAACTGGCCGAGCAACTGGCCTTGCGCTGCCAGGTGGCGAGCGCCCGTATCAACTAGAGATTTCCGACAGGGAGTGACAAGAACATGAACGCAGTTGTCGAGTCCGTACGAAGCCTGTGGGTGCCGCTGGAAGGCGTCAACCTGCTGTTGCCCAACGTGGCTGTCGCCGAGGTCATCAACTATCAGCCGCTGGATATCATCCAGTCCGGCCCGGACTGGCTGCTGGGCAGCCTGCGCTGGCGCGACCAGTCCTTGCCGATCGTGTCCATGGAGAGACTGTGTGGTTTAAGCCTGCCGCAGGGCGGACGCGGCGCGCGCATCTCGGTCCTGAACTCGGTGCGCGCCGGGGACGATCTGGCCTTCTATGCCATGGTGACGGCCGGTATTCCGCGGCTGTTCAGCGCCGACGAGGAAGCCCTGGGCCCGTCCATGATGCCGACCGGCAACTTCCCCGAGACGGTCGCCGACTGTGTGCAGATCGGTAGCGAACAGGCCCTGGTGCCCAACCTGGAAATCGTCCAGACCCTGGTCAGCGAGGTCTGGAAAGGTCTCGACGTTCAGTCGCCCGAAGACTGAGCGCCCAGATCACCCCATAGCAATTGCACGGCGGCGATCGCGGTCAGCGCGGCCGTTTCCGTGCGCAGCACCCTCGGGCCCAGGCGCACTGGCTGAAAGCCGTGTGATGTCGCGGCCTGGATCTCCGACGCATCGAGCCCGCCTTCGGGTCCAATCAGCACTTGCACCCGCGCGGGCGCGGGCAGGCTGTCCAGGGTTTGCGTCGCCTCGGGCGCCAGCACCAGCCGCAGTCCGTCGAAGGGCCGTGCCAGCCAGTCCCCGAGGTCGCGCGGCGCATCCAGCGCCGGCAGCCGCACCCGTCCCGACTGTTCGCAGGCCGACTGCACCACTCCGCGCCAGTGTCCCAGGCGCTTTTCCTGCCGCCGTGCGTCCATGCGCACCTGCGCGCGTTGTGTCCACAACGGCGTGATGGCGGCAACACCCAGTTCCACCGATTTTTGCAGCGCGAAGTCCATTCGCTCGCCGCGCGCCACGCCCTGTCCGAGTTCCACGTGCAGCGCGGACTCGCGCCGCGGCGCAGACTGTTCGCCGATGCGCACCCGTGCCGATTTTTTTCCGGCCTGTTCCAGCACCGCCTCGTACTCGTGGCCATCGCCATTGAACAGGATCAGCGCGTCGCCGGACTTCAGGCGCAGCACGCGCAGCAGGTAGTGGCTGTTGCGTTCGTCGAGCGCCAGTTCGCTGTGGGCGGACAGGGGCTGATCGGTGTATACGCGCGACACGCGCATCAGTCGGCGACCGCCTTGCGGATGCCGTAGCCCGCCACCCGCACCATCAGGTCGATTTCGTCGCGGCTGATCACGTAGGGCGGCATGAAATACACCACGTTGCCCAGCGGGCGCAGGATCACGCCGTGCCGCAACGCCTCGCGGTACACGCGCAGGCCGCGCCGTTCCTGCCAGGGAAAGGGTTCGCGGCTTTGCTTGTCGCGCACCAGTTCGATGGCCAGTATCATGCCTGTCTGACGGATTTCGGCGACGTTGGGGTGCTCGCGCAGCGGTTCGCTGGCCTGCGCCATGTGTTCCGCCAGTTCCCGGTTGTGGCCGATCACATCGTCGCTGGCGAAGATGTCCAGGGTCGCCAGCGCGGCCCGGCACGCCAGCGCGTTGCCGGTGTAGCTGTGCGAATGCAGGAAGGCGGTCAGGTTCTCGTACTCGTCATAGAAAGCGTTGTACACCGACTCGCCGGTGAGCACCGTCGACAGCGGCAGGTAGCCGCCGGTCAGGCCCTTCGACAGGCACATGAAATCGGGGCTGATGCCGGCCTGCTCGCAGGCGAACAGGGTGCCGGTGCGGCCAAAGCCGACGGCGATCTCGTCGGCGATCAGGTGCACGCCATGGCGGTCACAGGCGTCGCGCAACAGGCTGAGGTAGACAGGGTCGTACATGCGCATGGAACCCGCGCACTGCACCAGCGGTTCGACGATCACCGCGCAAACCTCCTCGGCGTGCTGCTCCAGCATGGCTTCCATGTGCGTGAAGGCGCGCCGGGCATAGTCGGCGGCGGATTCCCCCGCTTCGCGCTGGTAGGCGTCCGGCGAGGGCACGCGCAGTGTTTCCATCAGCAGCGGGCCGTAGGTGTCGCGGTACAGTTCCACGTTGCCTACCGCCAGCGCGCCCAGGGTTTCGCCGTGGTAGCTGTTCTCCAGTGTAATGAACTTCGTCTTGCCCGGGTGGCCCTGGTTGAGCCAGTAGTGGAAGCTCATCTTCAGCGCCACCTCGATCGCCGAGGACCCGTTGTCGGCGAAGAAGCAGCGCTCCAGGCCGGGCGGGGTGACCGCCACCAGCCGTTCGGCCAGTTCCACCGCCGCCGGGTGGGTGAAGCCGGCGAGGATGGTGTGCTCCAGGGTGTCGAGCTGGCCGCGCAGCGCGGCATTGATGCGCGGGTTGCAGTGGCCGAACAGGTTCACCCACCAGGAGCTGATGGCGTCCAGGTAGCGGTTGCCCTCGAAGTCCTCCAGCCATACGCCCTCGCCGCGCCGCACCGGGATCATCGGCAGCCACTCGTGGTCCTTCATCTGGGTGCAGGGGTGCCACACCACGGACAGGTCGCGGGCGGCGAGGGCGGCGTTGCGCTCGGCGGGCTCGTTCATGAGGCCCGGTCGAGGCCGAGTCGTTCCCAGATGGCGCGGCTGGGGCCGGCGCGGTTCATGGTGTAGAAATGCAGGCCCGGCGCGCCGGCGTCGAGCAGGCGCCGGCATATGTCGGTGACCACCTCGGTGCCGAAGTCGCGGATGGCGTCGCGATCGTCGCCGCAGGCTTCCAGTCGCTTGCGGATCCAGCGCGGGATTTCCGCCCCGCACATGTCGGAGAAGCGCGCCAGTTGGGTGTAGTTGGTGATCGGCATGATGCCGGGCACGATGGGGATATCAATGCCGCGCTTCTCGCACAGGTCCACGAAGCCGAAGTAGGCGTCGGCATTGTAGAAGTACTGGGTGATGGCGCTGTTCGCGCCGGCTTCCACCTTGCGCCTGAAGTTGTCGACATCGGCCAGCGCGTTGGGCGCCTGCGGGTGAAACTCCGGGTAGGCGGCGACCTCGATGTGGAAGTGGTCGCCGGTTTCCTCGCGGATGAAGGCCACCAGTTCGTTGGCGTAGCGGAACTCACCGGGCTGACCCATGCCGGAGGGCAGGTCGCCGCGCAGCGCCACGATGTGGCGGATGTTCTCGCGCCGGTACAGGTCGAGGATTTCGCGGATGCTGTCGCGCGTGGAGCCCACGCAGGACAGGTGCGGCGCCGCCTCGATGCCCGAGTCGCGCTGGATCTCGCGCACCGTGTCGAAGGTGCGCTCGCGCGTCGAGCCGCCGGCGCCGAAGGTTACCGAAAAGAACCGCGGACCCAGCTTCGCCAGTTCGTCGCGCGTCGCGCGCAGTTTTTCCGCGCCCTCGTCGGTCTTGGGCGGGAAAAACTCGAAGCTGTAGACGCGCGGGTGCTGTCGTTGTGATTCCATCCGTGTCGGCCCGGGCCGTCAGTAACGGTAATGGTCGGGCTTGTACGGGCCTTCCACCGGGATGCCGAGGTACTCGGCCTGTTCCGGCGTCAGTTCGGTCAGTTGCGCGCCGATCTTCTGCAGGTGCAGGCGCGCTACCTTCTCGTCCAGCTTCTTGGGCAGCACGAACACTTCGTTGGCGTAGTTCTCGCCGTTGTTGTACAGCTCGATCTGCGCCATCACCTGGTTGGTGAAGGAGGCGGACATCACGAAACTCGGGTGCCCGGTGGCGCAACCCAGATTCACCAGACGGCCCTTGGCAAGGATGATGAGCTTCTTGCCGTCGGGGAAGATTACGTGGTCGACCTGTGGCTTGATCTCTTCCCACTGGTACTGTTCCAGCGAGGCGATGTCGATCTCGGAGTCGAAGTGGCCGATGTTGCAGACGATGGCCTCGTTCTTCATGGCCAGCATGTGGTCGTGAGTGATGACGTTCACGTTGCCGGTGGTGGTGACAAAGATGTCGCCGATGGCGGCGGCTTCTTCCATGGTCACCACGCGGTAGCCTTCCATGGCGGCCTGCAGCGCGCAGATGGGGTCGATTTCAGTGACCAGCACGGTGGCGCCCATGCCGCGGTAGGCCTGGGCGCAGCCCTTGCCGACGTCCCCGTAGCCGAGCACCACGCAGATCTTGCCGGCGATCATCACGTCGGTGGCGCGCTTGATGCCGTCGATGAGGGACTCGCGGCAGCCGTAGAGGTTGTCGAACTTGGACTTGGTGACCGAGTCGTTGACGTTCATGGCAGGGAACAGCAGTTCGCCGGCTTCCTGCATCTGGTACAGGCGGTGCACGCCGGTGGTGGTTTCTTCGGTGACGCCCTTGATGCTTTCGGCCATCTGCTGCCACTTGCCGGGATTGCTGGCCAGGTTGCGGCGCAGCACTTCCAGGATGGCTTTCCATTCCTCGTTGTCGTCGGCCTTTGCTTCCGGCACGGCGCCGGCCTTTTCGAACTCGACACCCTTGTGGATCAGCAGGGTGGCGTCGCCGCCGTCGTCGAGGATCATGTTGGGCATCTGACCGTCGGGCCAGTTCAGGGCCTGCTCGGTGCACCACCAGTATTCCTCGATGGTCTCGCCCTTCCAGGCGAACACCGGGATGCCGGCGGCGGCGATGGCGGCGGCGGCCTGGTCCTGGGTGGAGTATATGTTGCACGAGGCCCAGCGCACTTCGGCGCCCAGTTCCACCAGTGTTTCGATCAGTACGGCGGTCTGGATGGTCATGTGCAGGCTGCCGGTGATGCGCGCGCCCTTGAGCGGCTTGCTGGCGCCGTATTCCTCGCGCAGCGCCATCAGGCCGGGCATTTCGACTTCCGCGATGCTGATTTCCTTGCGGCCCCAGTCGGCCAGGGAAATATCGGCGACCTTGTAATCGTTGGTGGAATCGAGAACAGCGTTCATAGAGCTTCTCCCTTAAAGGTTCTTAAGGTCGAGCGCCGTTGTTTTGAGATGCTGGTTTCCCCGAGCCTGGCGGGCGAGGCCCGCTGCAGCGCCCCTCGGGGAACACAGCCGAATAGAAGACTTGCGATTATAGGTGAGCGGGGAGGGATTGCCAATCCGCCCCCGCCGGGCGGATCAGATGCCGGCGTCCTCGCGCAGTATCTCCGCCTTGTCGGTGCGTTCCCAGGTGAAGCCCTCGCGCTCGCGGCCGAAGTGCCCGTAGGCGGCGGTCTTGCGGTACTTGATCTGGTCGGTGTTGAGCAGGTCGAGCATTTTCAGGATGCCGTAGGGGCGCAGGTCGAAGTGCTCGCGCACCAGTTCGGTGATGCGCTCGTCGCTGACCTGGCCGGTGCCAAAGGTCTCGACCATGATCGAGGTGGGCTCGGCTACGCCGATGGCGTAGGACACCTGGATTTCGCAGCGGCTGGCGAGGCCCGCCGCGACGATGTTCTTGGCCACGTAGCGACCGGCGTAGGCCGCCGAGCGGTCGACCTTGGACGGATCCTTTCCGGAGAACGCGCCGCCGCCGTGGCGCGCCGCGCCGCCGTAGGTGTCGACGATGATCTTGCGCCCGGTCAGGCCGGCGTCGCCCATTGGGCCGCCGATCACGAAGGCGCCGGTGGGGTTAATGTGGTAGCGGGTGTCGGCGGTCAGCCACTCGCTGGGCAGCACCGGCTTGATGATGTGCTCCATCACCGCTTCTTCCAGTTCCTTGTGGTCGATGTCCGGCGCGTGCTGGGTGGACAGCACCACGGCGTCGATGGCGACCGGCTTGCCGTCCTGGTAGCGGAATGTCACCTGGCTCTTGGCGTCGGGGCGCAGCCAGGCGAGGATGTCCTTGCGGCGCATTTCCGCCTGGCGCTGCACCAGCCGGTGTGCGTAGGTGACCGGGGCCGGCATCAGCACGTCGGTTTCATTGGTGGCGTAGCCGAACATCAGGCCCTGGTCGCCGGCACCCTGATCTTCCGGCTTTTCGCGGTCCACGCCCTGGTTGATATCCGGCGACTGCACTCCCAGGGCGGTCATCACCGCGCAGGTTTCCCAGTCGAAACCCATCTCGGAACTGGTGTAGCCGATGTCGCGAACCGTCTCGCGCATGATCTTCTCATAGTCCGGCTTGGCGGTGGTGGTGATTTCGCCGGCGATCAGTACCATGCCGGTCTTGACCAGGGTCTCGCAGGCCACGCGCGCGTGGGGATCCTCGGCGATGATGGCGTCGAGAACGGCGTCCGACACCTGGTCGGCCATCTTGTCCGGGTGGCCTTCGGAGACCGATTCGGAGGTGAAGAGGTGTTCGTTCATGTCATGGCTCCCTTGAAAACAAAAAACCCGCTTGGGCGGTCAGCTCAAGCGGGTTTGGAAATTCGTTGTTTTTCCTCGCTTTAGCCGAATTTATAGAGCGCCCGCAATCTGATTTCAAATCGGCGCTTGGGGCTATTGTAGGGGCGGGCCCGGCTCGCGGTCAATGGTAGCGAGCTGGCAGATGCGCGCAACGGCAGCTTTGGCTACACTCTGGCGCCCGGATGACACTGCCAGGAGTCGAGTCAACATGGTTTCACTGCAAACACCCGTCTGCGAATTTGGCAAGCCCGCCATCGATTTTGCCCTGCCCGGCGTCGACGGCCGGGTCTGGACGCTGGACCAGTGCAAGGGCGAGAACGGCTTGCTGGTCATGTTTATCTGCAACCACTGCCCGTACGTGAAGGCCATTCTCGACCGGCTGATTCGCGATACCCGCGAACTGCGCGACGAGTACGGCGTGAACAGCGTCGCCATCATGTCCAATGATCCCGGTGAATACGCCGAGGATTCGTTCGAGAACATGAAGGCCATTGCCGAGCGTGAGCAGTTTCCCTTTCCTTATCTAATGGACGAGACGCAGGAAGTCGCGCGCGCCTACGGCGCCGTGTGTACGCCTGACTTCTTCGGTTACAACAAGGGCCTGGAACTTCAGTACCGCGGGCGCCTCGACGCCAGCCGCAAGGAAGCCGCGCCGCCGGACGCGCGCCGCGACCTGTTCGAGGCGATGGTGCAGGTGGCGCGTACCGGCAAGGGCCCGGAAGAACAGATCCCCAGCATGGGTTGTTCCATCAAGTGGAAGGACGGCGGCGACTGAGGCGGACAGGGGGCGGGCTTCAAGGTTTATTTATATAGGTATAAGCCAGCTTTGCGGGGCGGGCGCCAAACCGTCAATAAAACGTCGAGTGCGTAAATCAACGGTTGCCCCGGCCCCCCATCTGTTGGAGAATGTCGCGCTCGATCCGACCCGGCCGGGCTGGCCGCAGCGCGCCACGGGCGTCGCGCGTCGGTTGCGATACCGGCGGCGCGCGCACGCATGGCGCCCCGGTCTGGCAGAGAACACATTCACGAGCCGTCACACCCCGAACGGATGTGGCGGCTTTGCTGCCTTTCGACACGGGCGGCGAACCGGTTTTAAGACACTGAACAGGAGACAGCGATGGCCTCGCGTAAAGAACTAGCGAATGCGATTCGTGCCTTGAGCATGGACGCGGTACAGAAAGCCAAATCCGGCCACCCGGGCGCCCCGATGGGCATGGCGGACATCGCCGAAGTGCTGTGGAACGACCACATGCAACACAATCCCAACAACCCCAAGTGGGTCGATCGCGACCGGTTCATCCTGTCCAACGGTCATGGCTCCATGCTCATCTACTCCCTGCTGCACCTGACCGGCTACGATCTCTCCATCGAGGATCTCAAGAACTTCCGTCAGTTGCACTCCAAGACCCCGGGCCATCCCGAATACGGCTACACGCCGGGCGTGGAAACCACCACCGGCCCGCTGGGCCAGGGCATCACCAATGCCGTCGGCATGGCGATCGCGGAAAAGGTCATGGCCGGCCAGTTCAACCGGGACGGTCACCACATCGTCGACCACAACACCTACGTGTTCATGGGCGACGGCTGCCTGATGGAAGGTATCTCCCACGAGGCCTGTTCGCTGGCCGGTACCCTGGGTCTCGGTAAGCTGATCGCGTTCTGGGACGACAACGGCATTTCCATCGACGGTCACGTCGAAGGCTGGTTCAGCGATGACACGCCCAAGCGTTTCGAAGCCTACGGCTGGCACGTGGTGCGCGACGTCGACGGTCACGATCCGGAAGCCATCGACAAGGCCATCCGTGAAGCCAAGTCCGTCAATGACAAGCCCACCCTGATCTGCACCAAGACCGTCATCGGTTATGGCGCGCCCAACCTGTGCGGCAGCCACGATTGCCACGGCGCGCCGCTGGGCGAAGACGAGATCAAGGCCACCCGTGAGAACCTGGGCTGGAACCACCCGCCCTTCGAGATCCCGGATGACATCTACGCCGGCTGGAACGCCAGGGAAAAGGGCGCTGCCGCCGAGGCCGAGTGGAACGAGAAGTTCGCCGCCTACAAGGCCGCTTACCCGGAACTGGCCGCCGAGTTCGAGCGCCGCATGGCGGGCGACCTGCCGGCCAACTGGGCCGAGGAAGCCGCGAAGTTCATCAACGAGGTGAACGAGAAGGCCGAGACCATAGCCTCGCGCAAGGCGTCGCAGAACGCGCTGAACGGTTACGGTCCCGTGCTGCCCGAGTTCATGGGCGGTTCCGCCGACCTGGCGGGCTCCAACCTGACCATCTGGTCCGGCTCCAAGGGCATCAGCAAAACCGTCTCCGACGGCAACTACATCTACTACGGCGTGCGCGAGTTCGGCATGTCCGCCATCATGAACGGCATTGCGCTGCACGGCGGCTTCATCCCTTACGGCGCCACATTCCTGATGTTCTCGGAGTATGCGCGCAACGCCCTGCGCATGGCGGCCTTGATGAAGGTGCAGAGCATCTTTGTCTACACCCATGACTCCATCGGCCTGGGCGAGGACGGCCCCACCCACCAGCCGGTCGAGCAGACCGCGACCCTGCGCATGATCCCCAACATGCAGGTGTGGCGTCCCTGTGACGCCGTCGAGTCGGCCGTGTGCTGGAAGGCCGCCATCGAACACAGCGGTGGCCCAAGCTGCCTGATCTTCTCGCGCCAGAACCTGGCCCACCAGAACCGTAGCGCCGAGCAGATCGCCAACATCGAGCGCGGCGGTTACATCCTCAAGGATTGCGACGGTACGCCGGACGCCATCATCATCGCCACCGGTTCCGAGGTGGAGCTGGCGATGAACGCCGCCGAGGCCCTCAGCGGCAAGAAGATCCGCGTGGTTTCCATGCCCTCCACAAACGTCTTCGACGCCCAGGACGAGGCCTACCGCGAGTCGGTACTGCCGTCTTCCGTGAAGGCGCGCGTGGCGGTCGAGGCGGGCGTTACCGACGGCTGGATCAAGTATGTCGGCCTGGAAGGCAAGGTCATCGGTATCAACACCTTCGGCGAATCCGCGCCGGCCGGCGACCTGTTCAAGCACTTCGGCTTCACCACGGAGAACGTGGTCAAGGCCGTTGAAGACGTGCTTCAGGCCTGAGCGAGTTCATTTTTCAGTTCACACCAAGAGAATTACGGAGAGACAGACATGACAATCAAAGTCGGTATCAATGGTTTTGGCCGTATCGGGCGCATGGCGTTCCGCGCGATCAGCAAGGACTTCAACGACATCGAAGTGGTCGGCATCAATGACCTGCTGGACGCTGACTACCTAGCCTACATGCTGAAGTACGATTCCGTGCACGGCAATTTCGACGGCGACATCGCGGTCGACGGCAACAACCTGGTCGTCAACGGCAAGACCATCCGCCTGACCGCCGAACGCGATCCGGCCGACCTCAAGTGGGGCGACCTGGACGTGGATATCGTCATCGAGTGCACCGGCTTCTTCCTGACCGAGGAAAGCTGCCAGAAGCACATCGACGCCGGCGCCAAGAAGGTCGTGCAGAGCGCGCCTTCCAAGGACGGCACCCCCATGTTCGTGTACGGCGTCAACCACGAGACCTACGCGGGTCAGAAGATTGTCTCCGCTGCGTCCTGCACCACCAACTGCCTGGCACCGATCGCCAAGGTGCTGAACGA
>WGBO01000016.1 GCA_015494295.1 Gammaproteobacteria bacterium
CAGCGAGTACCTGGTGGCCGGCCGTTTCAGCGCCGCGGATATCATGACCGGGTACATACTCGCGTGGTTTCCGGAACTGCTGGCCGGTTTTCCGGCCCTGCAAGCCTACCTAGCCCGCCTGCAGCAGCGCCCGGCGTATCCGCGCGCGGCCGCCTAGGGGGGGCTGGACAGGTTCACGCAGCGGGGGCGTCCGCCTCAGCCTCGATAGACAGTCCTTGCCCGCGTTCCTCGTGGGTCACGCCGTCCCGAATATGGTAGAGGCGTTTGAACGTGGGAATGATCTTCTCGTCGTGGGTCACCACGATGATGGCGGTCTGGAAGGCCTTCGCCATGTCATTCAGGATCCGGATCACGGCCAGCGCCCGCCGGCTGTCCAGGGGAGCGGTCGGTTCGTCGGCGAGTACCACAGGCGGGTGGTTGACCAGGCCGCGCGCAATGGCCACGCGCTGTTGCTCGCCACCGGAAAGTTGGGAGGGCATGGCCGCCGCGCGGTGCTCCACGTCGAGCGCGCGCAGCAGTTCGCGTGCGCGCGTGCGCGCGGCGCGGTTGTCGGTGCCGGCCAGCATGGATGGCAGCGCCACGTTGTCGGTGACGTCAAGGAAGGGGATCAGGTAAGGGGCCTGGAACACGAAGCCGATGCGGTCGCGGCGCAGGGCGCGAATGTCGGTGACCCGCCAGCGGCCGTCGTAGATGAGGTCGTCGCCGAGCAGCATGCGGCCGCCGCTGGGTTCGATGACAGCGCCCAGGCACTTGAGCAGCGTGCTTTTGCCCGAGCCCGATGGCCCGATCAGCCCGACCACTTCGCCCGGCGCGACTTCCATGTTGACGTCCTTGAGGGCGTCGACGGCGGTGTCGCCGCTACCATAGCGCTTGCTCAGGTGTTCGATACGGATGCCGTTGCCAGCCATGTCAGCCTCCTATGGCCTCGGCGGGATCGACCTTGAGCGCCGCGCGGATGGCCACGATACTCGCCAGCACGCAGATCAGCGCCACCGCCAGCAGGCCACGCAGCGAGTCCATGGGTTCGAGCAGGACGTACTTGGGGAAGTAGGGCGCGCCGAAGGTGGCGGTGATCTTTCCGACCACGAAGCCGATGAACCCGAGCGCGAGTGCCTGCTGGATGATCATGGAGGCGATGGTGCGGTTGCGGGTGCCGATCAGTTTCAGCACGGCGATTTCGCGGATCTTGCCCAGCGTGAGGGTATAGATGATGAAAGCCACGATGGCCGCGCTGACCACGGCGAGGATGACCAGGAACATGCCGATCTGGCGCGCCGAGGTGGCAATGAGCTTGCCCACCAGGATCGCTTCCATCTGTTCTCGGGTGTAGGCGGTGAGGCGCTTCCACTTGCGAATGCCGCGCGCCACGGTTTCCGGCGCGTGACCGGGCGCGACCTGCACCAGTACCGCGTTGACAAAGGGGTTGCTGGTTTGTGACTCGGTGACCGCTTCCAGCACGCCGGGCGTGCCGGGTCGGTTGAACGCCGGGTTGGCCGCGGTGCGCCGGCGCTGCTGGCGTATGGCGTCGTTGTCCTTGAGGAACTGCGCCTCCTGGGCGTCGCGTAGCGGGATGAATACCATTGGATCACCGTTGGAGGACACCATGCGCCGCGTCAGTCCGACAACGCGGTAATGGTTGCGGCGAATGCGGATGGTGTCGCCGAGGCCGAATCCGGTAGCCAGGTCGGCCACGGCTTCGTAGTGGCCGCGGGTGATCTGTCGTCCCGCAACCAGTGACGGAGGCCAGCCGGGCAGCGCCGGTTCGCCCGCGCTGATGCCGGTCACCATGGCGCGCACGTCGCGGGCGCCGTGGCGAACCTGCATGGTCAGGTAGGTTACGTTGGCGGCGCGCGCCACGCCGCGCATGGCGAGGATGCCGCGCCATTCGTCATCGTAGATGCTGGAGGATTCGGCGTAGGGTCCGAGCGTGTCCTTTTGCACCACCCAGAGGTCCGCGCCGCTGTTGTCCAGCAACACGCGGGCGTCGTCGACCATCCCGCGGTAGACGCCGGCCATGGTCAGAGTGACGCCGATCAGCAGACCCAGGCCCATGCCCGTGAACACGAACTTGCCCCAGGCATGCAGGATGTCGCGGCCCGCGAGGCTGATCACGAGCGGGCTCCCGCAAGACGTTCGACAACCCGCAGCGTGCTGCGTGCGCCCAAGGGACGGTCGCTGTACACCACGACGCGGTCGCCGTTCCGCAGGCCCGAGTGGATCAGCACCCGGCCGTCCAGATCGCTGCGGCCGGTGGTCACCGGGCGGAACTGTAGTTCGCCGTCGCTGTACAGCCAGACACCGAGCCTGCCGTCCTCGCGCCGCAGCGCGGCGTTGGGGATCACGGGCCCTGGCGGTAACGGTGGCAGGTCCACCGTTACCTCGGCCAGCTCGCCGATCGGTGGCAGGGGACGCGGCAGCCGGGTGAAAACGACCTTTGCCAGGATCTCCTCGGTGATGGCGTCAGCCAGCGGTTCGATGCGTTCGATGCGTCCCTCGAGCGGGGCGCCGGCCCGCGATCTCAGTTCGATATGCGCGGGAAGTCCGTCCGCAATGCCAGTGGCGCGAACCTGGTCGAAGCGCACGTTGACCCACAGGCTGGCGATATCGACCAGTTCGATGACCGACTGACCGGCCACCACGGTAGTGCCAGGGTCAGCCTCGCGCCGTACAACCAGCCCGTCCACCGGCGCCACCAGGCGCAGGTTTTCGCGTTGCGCAACCAGCGCTTCGCGTTCCGCGCGAACCCGTGAAACCTCCTCGCGCGCGGCCTCCAGCGCGGCTTCCGCAACCTGAAGTTCCTGCTGCTTGGTGATGTAGGTCTCCTGGCTGGTCGAACGCACTTTAAGCAGCCGGGCGTAGCGGCCGGCCTGGGTGAGCGCGTACTCCTGGCGCGCCTGCGCCTCACGCAGTTGCGCGACGGCGCGCCGCACGGCGGCGTCCTGGGCGCGAATGCGCTGTTCGAGGTCCACGGGGTCGATTTCGCCCAGCACCTGGCCGGCCTTGACACGGTCACCTACCTGCACGTCCAGTCGCCCGACGCGTCCCGGCGAGACGGGTCCGATGCGGTAACTGTAACGCGCTTCCACGGTTCCAACGCCGAACAGGGCGGGGGACAGGGCGCGCGTTTCCACCTGTGCGAGCGTGACCTGCACCGGCGCCAGCGGCCCGGAACGCAGCGCCACGTAGACGAACAGGCCGAGCAGAGGCAGCAGGACGGCCAGCAGGGCGAAGGTGCTGCGTCGTACCCTGAACCCGTTCACGATCCGCTCCGGATGCCGCGTCGGTAGATGGCAAACACGCCGGGCGCATCGTGGCGGATGCGCGCCACGTCGCCGGCCAGCAGCGATTGCATCACCAGCCCCTGCACCGTGCCAATGAACAGTGTCGCCGCTGCTTCCACATCCACATCCTGGTCCACTTCATCCCGGTTCTTGCCGTGTTCGATCAACTGCTGCACCCGTTCGCCGTAGCGCCGGATGAGTGTCCGCACCATTCGCTTGGCGGGTGTTTCCCTGGCGTTCTGAAGTTCGCTGAACAGCATGCGCGGGATGCCGGGGTGTTCGCACACGAAATCCACGTGAGCCATGAACATGCGTTCCAGGGCGACGAGCGGCGAGGTTTCGCCCTGGATCGCCTTTTCGATGCGCGCCAGCAGGCGTTCCGCCACCCATTCCATGACGGCCTGCAGGATGGCGCCCTTGTTGGGGAAATGGCGGAAGATGGCGCCCTGGGTCAGTCCCATGCGGCCGGCAATGGCGGCCGTGGTGATGTCGCCGGGGTCGCGTTCCGCCGCCAGTTCCACCACCGCCTCTACGGTTGCGGCGCGCCGTTGTTCGGCGGGCAGGTGCTTGTTCGTTTTTGCGGCATTCATGGTATTGCTCCCACAAAAGTTAGTAATTGATTACTATCTTTCCTCGGCGCGCGAATTTTGTCAACCGGTCGGGTTAATTTCCCCTATGAAAGTGTGGGGTTGTTGCGGTAGTCTGGTAGCTTCATGCGCCTGGCTTCGGGCTCGGGCGGTAGTCGTGAATATTTACTGTATAGCAGGTCAAGTTAATGAAAGTAAAAGATATTATGACATCCAACGTTCGTACCGTAACCTCCGACAGGAAGCTGGGCGAGGTGGTTTCGCTGATGTGCCTGTACCGCTACAGCGGTATTCCCGTCGTCGATGACGGCAAGCTAGTCGGTATTGTCGCGGAGAGCGACGTGCTGGGACGGATGTTTCCCAAGCTCGAGGATTTGATGAGCAACATGGCGACGGTGGACTACGACGAGCAACTCCGGCAGTACGGAGACGTCGTCAACCTGACCGTCGGGGATGTCATGACGCCTACCGTCATCACCATTCGCCCGGACATGCATATCCTTCAGGCGGCGTCGATGATGGTGGGCCGCAAGTTCCGGCGTATTCCGGTCGCCGAGGGCGACCGGCTGGTGGGCATGGTCAGCATGGGCGACGTGCACAAGGCCATCTACCAGTCCACGCTGGCGACCCGTCTTTGATCAGGTGTATGCGCCTTGACCGTCAGTCGTCGCCGACATGAACCGATATCCGGTTCTTGCCGGCGTGCTTGGCGCGGTACAGTGCATCGTCGGCTTCCTGTATCCATTGTTCCGGCGTCTTGACCGGCATCTCCCGTGCGTTCCGGTAGCATGAGATGCCGATACTGACGGTGACGTTGCGCCGTTCCCTGCCCTGGCCGCAACCCAGGTTGCGAATCTGCTCCTGGATGCGGCTGGCCACCCGGTGCGCGCCTTCGCAATCGGTGTCCTGCAGGGCGACGATGAACTCCTCGCCGCCGAAACGGGCGATGATGTCGGCGCCGCGCGCGCACTGCTTGAGGATGTGTGCGATGGCTTTCAGGATGCGATCGCCTTCCAGGTGGCCGTAGGTGTCGTTGATCTGCTTGAAGTCATCCACGTCGATCATCAGCACCGCCAGGCGCAGTTCGTAGCGGGCGCACTGTTCGATCAGGGTGTTGAAGTTGCTAATGAAGTAACGGCGGTTGTGAACGCCGGTCAGGCCGTCGAGGATGCTCAGGGACTCCGCGCGCTCCAGCGCCACCTGCAATTCCAGGGTGCGCTGCTCGATTTCGTTTTCCATGGTTCTCAACAGGCGGTTGGAGGTGAGCAACTGCCCCA
>WGBO01000017.1 GCA_015494295.1 Gammaproteobacteria bacterium
CTGCACGCCATCTCATCGCCTCGGCTTTCGGTGTTTTCTGGACTTCACCTCCGGTGAGGTCCAGATACCACTACGCAATGCGTGTTTCACGCTGCATATAGGCTGTTTCAGTAAAAAACGGGGCAGAATTTATGCAACTATCGGGTTAACTGAGGAACAATTCCTTAGGCACTACAATGCAGTGAGATCAACGCTGGATCTGCTTGCTGTTGTAGGCTCCAATGATGTAGTGGAAGAACTTCTGTCTGGAACTTTAAGCAACGCCGCAATGGCCGCGATAGAGCAGATGGATAAGCTCAAGGTGGCATTTTACAGGGATCTTGAAGCACGCCCTTTGCCGGTGGTGCAGTCATGAACGTCGATGAAACGCGTAAGGCCGTCCTTCGGGAGGAATGCCGGTCGATTCAGGCGTCACTGGGTATGAGGAAGTATTGCGTTTTGTATTTAAAAAACGGGCGTGAGCATCGGAGTCCCTGGTTTTCTTCCAAAGAAAGAACGAAGAAAGCAAGACAGTTGCTGGCGGCAAAGCATGGAAAGACCATTATCTACATCAGCTGAAAGGTGTTGGCAGCCCAGCTTCGGCTGGGCTCAATAACTGAGACACGCCTATGATATCAGAAGAGTTTGATACTGAAATAATTCGGTTGATCCAGCTTATTTACGATGGAAACACAGTCGTCGCGCAGGGGTTCGAGGTGGGTGATAAATATCGTAAGCTCTCTGTCAGCGATAAGGCAAGGGACGGTTACAGGGTGGCATTCAAAGCGGCGGATTTAGCCAGGAGGGCGACTGCAGAGCTGGCTAGGATACTGGACATCAAGCTTAAAGAGCCGGCAATACCTGAATGTATGGCGGTAGAGAACAAGCGGCCTGTGCTGTCGTTGGTTGCGAAGGGGGTACCGTCAAACGAAGATGATGCGTAGCTGGAAGCGGTAGATGGTGTCGTCATGCACGCCACAGCTAGACATCCAGCGAGCTGATTATGATAATGGCCGGCACGCTTTTCTCCAAAAGCGTATTTGGCTGCCCTCTATCCCCCCTTGAGCGCGGCCATTTTTTTGCCTTTTTATGGTGGCCATTCTAGTTTGGCCTTGTGCGTTGTTTAACCGATAGATTCAGATATCTAGTTCTGATAAAGTCGCATGAAATAGAGGTATTAATTGGCGTCAAAATTGGCCGTTCCCATAGAATTCTTCAAGAAAAGTCCGATATCTCCCATTTTGGAAATGGGGGCCTATGAGCACCTGTGGCTGCAAAATAAGGCCAGTTTCAAGCGTATTGCAGAGATGTTCCGCGCGTCACCGGGCGCTATACCGTCCGATATGGTAGATCATGCCATCGCCGAAGAATGCGCCGAAGCCGCTTTGGCGGTCATACGCGAAGCAAATATCGGGCGCTTTGGCGTCCGGGTACATGGCGCGAGCCAATACCCGTTAAGTCTTAGGGATGCGGTGGACCCGGTCGAATTACTCTATTTCCAAGGTGCATGGGAACTGGCGGAGTCGCCAAAATCGATTGCGATTGTTGGGTCGAGAAAAGCAAGTAAAGAAGGTATCACGAAAACCCAGAAACTCACCGAGCAATTGATTGAACATGGATATACGATTGTTTCCGGCCTTGCTGCGGGCATCGATACGACGGCGCTTACGACAGCGATAGCGTATGGCGGGAATGTTATTGCGGTTATCGGTACGCCAATAACAGATTTTTACCCCAAAGAGAACAGAGAACTTCAAGCGCAGATTGCCGCCGAGCATTTATTGATAAGCCAAGTTCCAATACTTCGATACCGCAGACAGAATTGGCGTGTTAATCGCTTTTTCTTTCCGGAGCGCAATAAAACCATGTCAGCGCTGACTCAGGCCACGGTTATTGCCGAAGCGAGCGAAACCTCTGGAACACTGATTCAGGCAAGAGCGGCCATTCAGCAAAACAGAAAACTGTTTATTCTGAACTCATGCTATGAGAATCCCGCTATAACATGGCCTGCTAAATACGCGGAGAAAGGTGCAATCCGGGTAAAGGATATCGAGGATATAAAGTGGGGTCTCGATGGGGTTTGAGTGTACACGCGCGCAACTCGTTGATGAGGCAAGCCGGGAATTGCATTGGTATCTTGATGAGGATGACGAATGTTTTTACATCGGCGAATACACCAGCCGTCAAGGTTACGGTTACAGCAAGATCAACCAAGCCATTTATAACTTAAAAATTGAACCAAAAGTCCAGCACGAAAATCCTTACCGTTATCAGTACAAGACCCAAACAATTGCGGCTATAGGACAATGCTTTCGTTCTAACATTAAGACGGAATATCTTGAACAACACGCCACCATTATTCCGATTCCACCATCGAAAACAAGAACGCACCCAGACTATGACGATCGCATCCTGCAAATTTGCAACAAGATAGTTGCGGATATCGCGAACCCCGACGTTCAAGACATTATCGTTCCGAATGTCGACATGGCGGCGACACATGAGCAGGAACATAAACCAACACCAGACGAGCTTTATGCCGCCTATACAATCGAATGCCAGGCAGCCTACAGACCCAGGGGCATAACGATTCTGGTTGATGATGTTTTAACGACAGGTTCTCATTTTAAAGCCTGTAAGCGGCTTATTAATGAACGCTTTCCAGAGACGCATGTAATTGGTTTTTTTGCTGCAAGGCGCGTGATCGCAAACCCGTTTGAAGCATTGTGAAATGTTATGTTGAACCGGCTGCGTTCGGGCGGCTTTTTGCTGCCAGGCGCACTGACTTGTAAACCTATACACTGTGAGACAGGGCTTACACGTATAAGAGATTTCTGATACTAGGATCAGAACCAGCTTACAGACCCTAGGTAGAGGGAGTGGTAAAGTCACTATGACTTCTGCAACTGGTACCAGGTTGCCTATAGGTCTGCAGGGCCGCCGTTTGGCGGCTTTGCTTTGTCTGCGTTTTCTTTCTTACGCTTGTTTGTTTGGTGTATGTCAAACCACGAGGCGACTCTGAGTACAGCGAATGTAGCTGCCACTGCACACAAAACAGAATATATGAAAAGACCATAGCCTACTGAAGACAAAGCCTTTGCGGTTTGTGTCATATACTGGGCACTGTTAAGTTGTGCTTGGAATACCAGTGCAACAACAAGTGCTAGGATCTGTACAAGGATAAAATGAACGAAAGCAGAGTTAACTGCCATGTACGGTGATGGGGTGCCGTCTTCACCCTCACCACTGATTGTACTCCTGAACTCGCTGTCGCCGAGTGCTAGCCAGATGGCATAACCACCTAACGAAAATCCTATAATGCCGGGAACCACGGAAATGACTGTGTCCCACCATCCAGGAACTAACCACGCTGGATACATGAGTGCAGTCAGCACGATTGACGCATGAAGATAAGGCGACAGGGTGAGTGCACGAATGCCGCCATAAGCACCCCAATAGCGTTGGAAGGATTTCCAAAATCCTTGATAGGACTGGCGAATTGCTTTCACCACTAACCCCGAAACCTTCTTCTCAGTTTTTGTGACATGTCTGCAACTTGTCCAAGGAATGCTTCACGTGCACCCTGCGTCTTTGGGTTAAATTTAATTACATGATGCCATGGGTGATCAGCCGTTGATTCCTCAATTCTCATCCCTTCTTCATCTTTGCCCTCGCCTGAAACATGGCCATTCGATGCTGCTATCTTTGCCAAGGTCTGTGTTCCCTTATCCGGGGCTAGACTTTGACCGGAGTCGGCAATGAGGAGACTCTCCATTTTTTTTGCATTTTGCTGATTAAGGCGTTCGAGAACTTCCTTTTCTGTCTCCTCTAGATCATCAGGATTCGGGCGCTGTAATACGATCTGCAGCCTTTTTAACGTGTGTATGCTGAAAATATTTTTCAGACCCTCGCGCGATGGTTCGATTGTAACATCAACTTCTCCATACAATTCTCTAATCGACTTTAGGCTGAATATGCCAGTGAAAATCTTTTGCATGGTGGTTGGCCCAAAGCTTTTACTGTCAGCTGTCTTGCTCTCAAAGAACAACTTGTGAGAACGGGGCAGAAATATATAACGTGCGCTGGCGAAGTCTGGTTTCAGGTGATCGGGTATGTTTACCTGACGGAGGTCATGTTCATCTGCCTTCTTGTGCTCTGCCAGGTTAAGCCATGGTTCATCAGCATTGAAATCCAGGAATTTGTAAATCTCTCCATGAATGCCTTCCAAAGGGTTATTTTCGTCGAGAAAGTGTAGTGACCCGATCATGCCATAGTGGTTTGATCTGAAGCGTGCCGGCCGGGCGGCTTCAAATACGTCTTGAAACAGCTGAATATATTTTTCCGGAGAGTGTGGGTGGGTTGTTATGTTGAGTGCTGAAACCTGGATGGAGCGGAACCTTGGCATTTTTTACGTCTCCTTGTTATTTTAAGTGGCGATATCTTTCCCTGCCGCCAGCGGTCTTTTTGAATGCGGTTAATGGCCGACCCTAGTGTGACCATGGTGTGACCACCAATCTTATACAACAAATTCGACGTAAACGACGACCATTTAACTATATGAAATATCGGCATTATTTGGTGGGCGATGCTGGATTCGAACCAGCGACCTCCGCCGTGTGAAGGCGGCACTCTAACCAACTGAGCTAATCGCCCGCTTTGGGAGAGGGGGATTCTAGAGCGCCCGGCGTGCCGGGTCAATGGAGATTCGGCCGGGAAGCCCGGCCGAATCGGTATAAAAGAGTGGCGGACCGAAACTTCACGGTCCGCCACAAGGGGGGGATAGAGGGGATGGAGCCTACTTACGCTCCAGTTTCACCGCGATCAGGTTGCCGGTGGTGGCGTCGGTGTAGGCGTTGATCTCCACGTAGGGGGATTCGCCGGCATTCCAGGCCGTTTCCAGTTGCTGCAGGTTGAAGCGGTGCACGCCGTTGTTGCGGTCGTCCTTCATGATGGTGGTGTTCGTGACCTGGAACACGGAGCCATCCTGCAGGGTGATGGTGCCGGTATTGACGGCGGTGGCGGTAACGTCGAGAACCATGCCCTGGTACTCGGTCGGCGAACTCACTCCGTTGTCTTCCATGCTGATCTTGCGCGCCACCAGTTCGCCAGCCGCGTTGAAGTTGCCTTCCACTTCGACCATGGCGTTGGCGACGAGGTTGACGGGGTGGTCGTCGTCGTAACGGGTGTTGCCGTCGGTGACCACGCGGGTGCCGTCGACCAGCGTGAAGCTGTTGCCGGCGACCGTGGCGATGATGCCCTTGATCTCCATTTCCTCGCCGTCCTCGCCCTGGTAACCCTTCTTGCCGTCATCTTCCAGCTCCACGCGGGTGGCGGTGAGCAGCGAGCCGACCGGCGCGGTGTCGCTGCGGACTTCGACATAGAGGCCGTTGGCGAGGGTGAGGTTGTCAAGCCGGGCGCCGCTGTAGTCCACGCTCAGGCCACCGAGATCGAAGGTCTGTGCCACGCTGTCGAGGTTGCTGATTACGCCCTTCAGTTCGATGCTGCCGCCGTAGCTGGCCATGTCCACGGCCTTGACCTCGATGCGGGTGGCGATGATGTTGCCGTTGCCGTCACCGTAGCCGTTGACCTCGACGATGTTGCCCGCCGCGATCTGGTCGAACGCGGTAATGGTCGCGACCTTGCTCTCGAACAGGGTGTTGGCATCGATGGTCACGGTCTGGCCCATGATGACCATCGTGCCGGTGGTGCCGGCGGGCGGGATGGCGTTGCTCTGTACCACGCCTTCGAGTTCGTCGGCGACGTTGATGCTCAGGGCCACGCCGGTGCTGCCGCTGGCGCTGCCGTCCAGCCTGGCGACCATGCCCACGGCCAGGTCGGCCTCGGTGGCCGGGCTGCCGTCAATGGTGATGCTGGCGCTGTTGGTCTCATATTCCACGCCGTTGACGAACACACTGCCGAAACCGGTGATGGTGCCGACGGTAGCGGTGTTGGCCGAGGTGGCCGCCGTGGTATCGCTGCCGCCGCCGCCCCCACAGGCCGAGACTCCGAGAACCACTGCGATGGCGCCTGCAACTGTCGTTAAATGATTGAATTTCATACTAACCTCCTGAACTGTCATCTGTTGGGGCGGCGTGTGTGACGTTGTCCCCTATGGACTCCGTTCGCCGTTATTGGGAATAATATCCCAAAAATAGGGAGAGTCAAGCTCAATTACCGGGCGAATGGCAAAAATGTGCGTTTGTTCACATCCTGCCGGGTGGGGTTTGACGCGCTTTGCTACAATGCGCCCTTTTCACAACGAGTTACTGCATCCACATGAGCGTCCGAACCCGTTTTGCCCCCAGTCCGACCGGCTACCTTCATATAGGTGGTGCGCGCACGGCGCTGTTTTCCTGGCTGTACGCCCGCCGCCACGGCGGCGCCTTCGTGCTGCGCATCGAGGACACCGACCTCGAGCGATCCACGCCCGAGTCGGTGCAGGCGATACTGGACGGCATGGAATGGCTGGGGCTGGACTATGACGAGGGGCCGATCCACCAGACCGAACGCTTCGACCGTTACCGCGAGGTGATCCAGCAGTTGCTGGACGAGGGCAAGGCCTACAAGTGTTATTGCAGCCGCGAGCGCCTCGACGCGTTGCGCGCCGAGCAGATGGAAAAGAAGATCAAGCCGCGCTATGACGGTGTGTGCCGCAACGGCGCCGAGCCGCCTTCGGAAGACGCGCCCTACGTGATCCGTTTCCGTAACCCGGAGGATGGCGAGGTGGTGGTCGACGACCTGATTCGGGGGCGCGTGACCTTCAGCAACGACGAACTCGACGACCTGATCATCGCCCGCACCGACGGTTCGCCGACCTATAATTTCACCGTGGTGGTGGACGACAGCGACATGAACATCACCCACGTGATCCGTGGCGACGACCACCTCAACAACACACCGCGCCAGATCAACATCTTCCGCGCGCTGGGGCTGGAGCCGCCGACCTACGCGCACGTGCCGATGATTCTCGGCGCCGATGGCAAGCGCTTGTCCAAGCGCCACGGCGCGGTGAGCGTGCTTCAGTACCGGGAGGATGGTTACCTGCCGGAGGCGTTGGTCAACTACCTGGTGCGGCTGGGCTGGTCGCACGGCGACCAGGAGATGTTCACCCGCGAGGAAATGATCGAACTGTTCGACGTCACCGACGTGAACCGCGCCGCCTCGGTGTTCAACCCCGACAAGCTGGCGTGGCTCAACCAGCAGTATATTATGGCGGCCGATGTCGAGCGTCTGGCGCCGCTGCTCGCCGAGCAACTGGAGAAGCGCGGCATCGATCCCTCGCAGGGGCCGGATATCGTCGAGGTGGTGCGCGCCCAGCACGAGCGTGCCAGAACCCTGGCGGAAATGGCGGAGATCAGCGAGTTCATTTACCGTGATTTCCAGGACTACGACGAGAAGGCCGCGAAAAAACACCTGCGCCCGGTGGCGCTGGAGCCTCTGCAGAAAGTGCGCGAGGCGCTCGCGGCCCTCGACGACTGGCAGCCGGAGGCGTTGCACCGTGTCGTGCAGGAGGTCGCCGAGGCGCTGGACATCAAGATGGGCAAGGTGGCGCAGCCACTGCGCGTGGCGGTGGTGGGGCGCGCCGCCTCGCCGGGTATTGACGTGACGCTGCACCTGGTCGGGCGCGAGGCCTGCCTGCGCCGCATCGACCGTGCGATCGATTTCATCCGCCAGCGGGCGGAGCAGGGATGACGGCCATGAGCAACGAAGAAAACAGTACACCGGGCAACTTCATTCGCGCCATCATCGAGGCCGACCTCGCCAGCGGCAAGTACGGCGGGCGGGTGGCGACGCGTTTCCCGCCCGAACCCAACGGCTACCTGCACATCGGCCATGCCAAGTCGATTTGCCTGAACTTCGGTATCGCCGAGGACTACAACGGCACGTGCAACCTGCGTTTCGACGATACCAACCCGCACAAGGAAAACGTCGAGTTCGTGGAAGCCATCAAGCGCGACGTGCACTGGCTCGGCTACGACTGGGGCGACCGCCTGTACTACGCCTCGGACTACTTCGAGCGCCTCTACGACTACGCCGTGGAACTGATCCGGCGCGGCAAGGCCTATGTTTGCGACCTGAGCCCGGAACAGACCCGCGAATTCCGCGGCACGCTCACCGAACCGGGACGTAACAGCCCCTACCGCGACCGTTCGGTGGAGGAGAACCTGGACCTGTTCGCGCGCATGCGCGCCGGCGAGTTCGGCGACGGCGAAAAGATCCTGCGCGCGAAGATCGACATGGCCTCCTCGAACATGAATCTGCGTGACCCGGCCATCTACCGCATCCGCCACGGCGTGGTGCATCACCAGACCGGCGAGGCCTGGTGCATCTACCCGATGTACGATTTCACACACTGTCTGTCGGACGCCATCGAGGGCATCACCCACTCGCTGTGCACGCTGGAGTTCGAGGACCACCGCCCCCTGTACGACTGGTTCCTGGACACGCTCGAAGTGGAGCACCACCCGCAGCAGATCGAGTTTTCGCGGCTGGAACTCGAGTACACCGTGACCAGCAAGCGCAAGCTGACGCGGCTGGTGGAGGAGGGGCATGTCGAGGGCTGGGACGACCCGCGCATGCCGACCCTGGCCGGCATGCGGCGGCGCGGTTACACGCCGGCGTCGATCCGCGACTTCTGCGAGCGCATCGGCGTCACCAAGTCGGTCAACAATGTCGAGATGAGCGTGCTGGAAAACTGCGTGCGCGAGGACCTGAACCGGCGCGCGCCGCGCCGCATGGCCGTGCTGCACCCCCTCAAGGTGGTGATCGAGAACTACCCGGAGGGCGCCGGAGAGATGCTGCAGGCGCCCAACCATCCCCAGGACGAATCCATGGGTGTGCGCGAACTGCCCTTCACCCGTGAGCTGTACATCGACCGGGACGACTTCCGCGAGGAAGCACCGCGCAAGTTCAAGCGCCTGGTCACGGGCGGAGAGGTGCGGCTGCGCAACGCCTACGTGATCCGCTGTGACGAGGTCATCAAGGACGACGCCGGCGAGATTATCGAGCTGCGTTGCAGCTACGACCCCGACACCCTGTCGAAGAACCCGGAAGGGCGCAAGGTGAAGGGAGTGATCCACTGGGTGTCGGCGCCGCACGCGGTGCGCGCCGAGGTGCGGCTCTACGACCGCCTGTTCAACCAGCCCAACCCCGGCGCCGACAAGGACGGAGCGGATTTTACCGATTTCCTGAACCCGGAGTCGTTGCTGACCCTGACCGGCTGTTACCTGGAGCCGAACCTTAGGGACGCCGGACCCGGCGAATTCTTCCAGTTCGAGAGGGAGGGGTATTTCTGCGTGGACCCCGACTACAGTCACGGTTTGCCGGTATTCAACCGCACCGTGACCTTGCGCGACTCCTGGGCTAAAATCGAGAAACAGGGTGGCTGAGGAAATCCTCGCCGGAGGCGCGAAAATCGCCGTCCTGTTATTGACAGGCGCGGGTACGTCACGTAAAGTGCGCGCCTTACTTTCCGGGGCTATAGCTCAGCTGGGAGAGCACTTGCATGGCATGCAAGGGGTCGGCGGTTCGATCCCGCCTAGCTCCACCAGATCCACAGGCAGTTTGCCTGATCGTTCGGAAAGGTGCATCCAATGAGGCGAGTCGGCCGTTACACGGTCTACGCCGGGGTCCTGCTGGCAGCCGTCGGGCTGATCGGAGGATTCAGCGCCATGTTCAGGGATGCCGACAGTCTGGCCGTGAACTTGCTCACGCTGGTGCCACTGGGGTTCGTGCTCCTGCTGGCCGGCACGGTAATGTCACAGTTGTCGGGGCCACCCGACGGTCAGTAAATACTGTCCCCATCGTCTAGAGGCCTAGGACACCGCCCTTTCACGGCGGTAACAGGGGTTCGACTCCCCTTGGGGACGCCATATTTCCCTCTAACTCGTCGAGTTATAAATTAAAAGCCTCGTGTTTTCAGGAAGCACGGGGCTTTTTTACGCCTTGAATCGTCAGAACAAAATCCACAGGCTCGCATCGCCCCGGCGACGCCATCCTGTTCCTGACCGCGCCGGGTAATCTGCTGTCGACTTTACAGAAGCTGTGACGGGAATGTCCGGGCAGGGACAACAATCGGTGCCCCCGGCCGTGCGAAACAATCGGCGTCAATGTACTTGCTATCAAGTACGACCTGGAATGCAAAGGGTGCGTCGAGTTGCTGTTGAAAATACTTCAGGGCAGGGCTGATCGAGATGGCAGGCGACAAGGGTTTCCGTCTTGTTACCAGCATCCCTGATGGTAGCCCAGTCTCTCAGAAACCGTTTGGGTTCCTTGCGTAGTGACCGGGAGACATTCCTGAACCAGGGTCTTACCAGAAAACCGAGATGAAGGCTGACAAGAAGGTCAACCCAGCGGCGGGCTGTATCAATCGATATGCGGACCTGCTTTGCCAGGTTGCCGTAGATAAGCTGGTGTGCCGAGCGTTCAGCAAGGAGTTTGACGAATAATTCAAGCTGGTCAAGGTGCTGGATCCGGGTCAGGTTATGGATATCCTCTCTGACCAGTTGCTCCAGGCGTAGTGTTTGCCAGCGACGGCTGAAACGTGCATCGCGTTTCAAAAAAGGTTCCGGATAACCGCCGTGATTCCAGAGGGCGTCGAAATCCGCAGGCTTGATCTTTTGGGGCGGGCGAACGATTTGTTCGGTGTCGGGTAAATCCCGGTTCAGGATCTCGGCAACAGAGAAAGGGTGCATGTGGTACAGAAAATAGTGGCCCATCAGACTGTCACCGCCGCGCCGGTAGACATCCATGCAGCTGCTTCCTGTCACCATGACGCGCACCTGATCCGCGTAGGTATCGAAGAAGCCTTTCAGGAATCGATAGCGTCGTATAATAGTCAAGACCATTATGCGATATGCCGTGTAACAGGCGGGGGGCGAGAGCTACTCCAGGAATACCGGCGCTGACTTGATTCAATCCATCGTCCGGATTTTACCGGGTATCTTTTCGTGAGGGGCTTGACATGGAGTTGACTCCAGGCCTTAGGCTTTCTCTCGCTGGGTGTTTTTTCGAATTGGTTGTTGAGCCTGGAGTGCCCTCCAGATTATCACAACGTTGAGAAAGGGTTGCAGTCGTGAGTCGTGTGAGCAAACAAAGATACCGGTTCAACAGAAGGACACTGGGTGCCGTGTTCATGGTCGGGTTCGTTGCCAGTCCCGCGCAGGCACACGATCCGGTTTTTGGCATCGGGCCTCACGTCCTTTACAAGGGCGGGGTCGAGGTGGCCCCCGAGGTTGATGCCGGGAAAAAAGGCAGTGAGCGTGAGACGGAGGTGGGGCTGGAATTGACTTACGGCCTGACAGGCGACTGGGCGGCTGGTATCGATCTCCCTTACCGGTTCAGCAATGACGGGTCGGAGGACGCTTCCGGGCTCGGTGATGTCAGCCTGTTCACCAAGTACCGCTTCTGGCGCCATGACACCCTGGGTGTGCAGGAATCGGCTGCAATATCGGCGAAAGTCAAATTCGCCAGCGGTGATGAAGACAAGACGCCAGCGATCGGTTCCGGCAGTACTGACGGCATTCTGGGATTGTCCTACGGGTATGAGAGCCGCAAGTGGTATCGCTGGGCAAGCATCCGCTACCGCCGTAACGGTGAAAATGATGCCGGGCTGCGCCGTGGCGACAAGGTGCTGGTCGATCTGGTCGGAGGTGTCCGGCCGAAGCCTACCGGTTATCTGGAGCCGGACACGGTCTGGCTGCTCGAATTGAACGGTGAGTATGGGCGACGTGCTGAATTCAGGGGTTCGAAGCTGCCCAATACCGGCGGAACGGAGTTGTTTCTGTCACCCGGCATCTTCTGGACAAAGCGTAACTTCGCGGTCAAGGCCGGCATACAGATTCCGGTCGCGAGCAATTTGCATGGTCGCCAGGACAATAGCGACTACCGCAGCCGGCTGATACTGGAATGGCATTTGTAAACAATTTGACTGGATCGAGGTGGAACCATGAAGAAAGTAATAGCCGTCATGTTGTCGGGAATGATCTGGAGCGCCGTGACGCTCGCGGCCGGTACCGAGTACCGGATACGTGTGGATGGTCTGGCCTGTCCCTATTGCGCCTATGGAATCGAAAAGAAGCTGAAGGCGATTGAGGGTGTCGGGAAGGTTGATGTCGATCTCAACGCCGGCCTGGTGATCGTGGACGTGGCCGAAGGCACCAGGCTAACCGAGTCGCAAATGAAAACGCTGTTCAAGGACGCCGGTTTTACCTACCGCAGCATGACCGGGAAGCCGCTTCACGAGGGTGCGGAAAATGAATGATGCGACGACTTGTGGCGCCCGGGTCTTGAAAACCACCTGGCTGACACTGTTTGCCTCAACCGGCACGCTGATCTGCTGTGCGTTGCCTATCATCCTTGTATCACTGGGTTTTGGGGCCACGGTAGCCGCTCTTACCAGCAGTTTCCCATTTCTGATCACGCTCAGTCTGCACAAGTCCTGGGTATTTGCGTTCTCGGGCGCGATGCTGGCCTTGTCCGGTTGGCTCATGTACCGGCCGGGAGGCGTCTGCCCGACCGATCCAGAACTGGGCCGGGCATGCAATACAGCCCGGAGATGGAGTCGGCGAATTTACCGGGTCTCCATCGTTATCTGGTGTATCGGTTTTTTCGCGGCCTTCCTTGCATTGCCATTGCGTATCTGGCTGGGTTTCTGACGGCGTGGAACACCCGAACTTTCCCTCCGCACGTGTGTTTCGTCCAGGTTTAACTTGACTCCGTACCATGGTACGGATGATAGGTTTTATATCAGAACTTTTCACCGGGAAGCAGTGCCAGGTCAATCACATACAGTATCCATGCCCGGTAGAAACGTATCAGGAAATTCTGGAGATTCGTGTTGCTGGCGCTGGGTGTTGGTGGAACGTGGATTAGAAACCTGAGGGTTACTCATGGCGCCGGAATCCCGGGGTCATGGACTCAGCTCGTTGAACGGCGAGGGTAAGGCCATGAGCGGCCAATTGAAAATCGCTATTGTCGGCACAGGTTCCGGTGCTTTCGCCGCCGCCATCAAGGCGGTTGAAGGTGGTGCCCGGGTCACCCTCATCGAAGGTGGTGACGTTATCGGCGGCACCTGCGTAAATGTGGGTTGCGTACCGTCCAAGATCATGATCCGCGCCGCGCACATTGCGCACTTGCAAGCGCACCATGGCTTTGAGGGAATCCCGCTACACCAGCCGAACATTGATCGTGCCGCGCTGTTCAAACAGCAGAAGGCTCGCGTCGAGGAATTGCGCCGCGCGAAATATGAAAGCATTCTTGAATCCAGGCCGGGCATCAATCTGCTGCGTGGTTGGGCGCGTTTTCAGGATGCTCATACACTGGTCGTCAGCCAGTCGGACGGATCGGAAAAGACTGTGACGGCGGATCGTATTCTGATCGCGACCGGCGCGCGGCCCGCGATTCCGGCTGTTCCGGGTTTGAAAGCTACGCCCTACTGGACCTCCACGGAAGCATTGATGGCGGAACAAATCCCCGGGCACCTGGTTGTCATCGGCGGCTCGGTTGTCGCCCTGGAGCTGGCGCAGGCCTACCTGCGCTTCGGCGCCAAAGTCACCGTCATGGCGCGTAGTGTATTCCTGTCAAAGGAAGACCCTGCCATCGGCGAAGGTCTGGTCAAGGTGTTTGAGGAAGAGGGTGCGCAAGTATTGCTGCACACGCTGCCTGACTCGGTGACGCACGACGGCGAGCAATTTTCCCTGACGACCCGTACCGGCGAGATTCGCTGTGACAGGTTGCTGGTCGCCACCGGGCGTCAGCCGAATACGGATCGACTGGATCTGGAGAAGGCTGGCGTCGTAACCGGACGCCGTGGCGCCATCATCATTGATGATCACATGCGTACCTCGGTTGAGCATATCTATGCGGCGGGTGACTGCACCGATCAGCCGCAGTACGTGTATGTGGCTGCGGCTGCCGGAACCCGTGCGGCTATTAACATGACCGGTGGCAATGCCGCACTCGATCTTGCCGCCATGCCGGCGGTGGTGTTCACAGATCCAGCGGTGGGCACTGTGGGGCTGACCGAACAACAGGCAAATGATCAGGGGATAGAAACGGATTCCCGTACCCTGGATCTGGAAAACGTGCCGCGTGCACTGGCCAATTTCGACACCCGGGGTTTCATCAAATTGGTGGCGGAAAAAAACAGCGGCCGACTGATTGGTGCACAGGTGCTCGCGGCCGATGCGGGCGAAGTAATCCAGACTGCCGTACTTGCCGTTCGTAACCGTATGACTGTTGAAGATCTGGCCAGCCAATTATTCCCCTATCTGACCATGGTCGAGGGGCTTAAACTTTGTGCCCAGACCTTCCACAAGGACGTTTCGCAATTGTCCTGTTGCGCAAGTTAAGTGAAAACGGGTCTACGAGGAGTCGGTCGATGAAGGCGTTTTTTGAACAGTTTGCGGGCATTATTGGCGCCAGTGTTGCGGCAGCCTGTTGTCTCGGGTTGCCCGTGGTATTGACAATGCTGGGTGCGGCCGGACTCGGTTTCCTGGTGCACGATGCCTATCTGTTCCCCCTGTTTGTCGGGTTTGCGGGTTTTAGCCTGTGGATGTTGTACCGTTCGTCGCGAACGCATGGCAGCCTGGCGCCTTTCTGCCTGAGTCTGATCGGCGGCATCATTGGCGTTGTGGCCCTGTGGTTGATGGTCACGGGCTTATATCCCATGCCGTGGCTGGTGTATGCCGGACTCGGTATTCTGTTGGCCGGTAGTATCTGGGATTTGATCAACGGCAGGCGTGCAGCAATGTGTGCGACGCAGGCTGGTGAGGCGCCCGGGGACAAGGGGAAGGCGGTCGATTCCGGTCGGCGCGCCGTAACCGGGGCCGCCCTGAGCGCCGGTGCAGCAGTGGCATTTTACGGAATGTATAAATCCGTCGATGTCTTTGTGCAGGAAGCCGAAGAAGGGGAGATTGCTTGCTGGGGTATCAACGACTGCAAGGGTACCACGGCCTGCACCACGGCCTACAACGCCTGCACCGGTGCCAACGAGTGCCGCGGGCGCGGATATATCTATGTGCCTGAAAAAGAATGTTACGCCAAAGGCGGTGTCCCGCTGCAGGGCTCGGAAGCGGACCCGGCCAACGGCTGACTATGAACGCAATGTTTGGGCTGGGGCTGAGGCCACCCTTCTATGAGCAGGCGATACGCGGCAAAGTCGCGGTCGACTGGTTCGAACTTATCAGTGAAAATTTCATGGTTGACGGTGGAAAGCCGCGGGCAGTGCTGGACGCCGTGTGTGAACATTACCCGGTAGCGCTACACGGAGTGTCTCTCAATCTGGGGGGTACAGATCCGCTGGATGAGGAGTATCTCGACCGGCTGGGCAAACTGATCGACTGTTGTGAACCGCTGCGGGTTTCCGATCACCTTTGCTGGACACGTCACGGTGGCCACCATCTTCATGACCTCTTGCCACTGCCCTATACACGGGACACGGTTGCCCATGTCGCGACCCGAATCCGGCAGGTGCAGGACCGGTTAAAGCGACAGATCCTGATCGAAAACGTCTCCAGCTATGCGGAATACGCCCACAGTGAAATGTCGGAATGGGAGTTTCTGAATGCGGTCGCCGAACAAGCCGATTGTCTGATCCTGCTGGACATCAACAACGTCCTTGTCAGCGCTCACAACCATGGTTTTGATGCATATTGTTATCTGCGGGCACTCCCCGCTCAGCGTGTGCAACAGATTCATCTGGCCGGACACAGCGTCAGTGGTCCGTTATTGATCGATACGCATGATCATCCGGTCAGCGACCCGGTGTGGACACTGTACCAGTTGGCGTTGCAGCACCTTGGCGCCGTGCCCACCATGATCGAACGGGATGATGCTATCCCGTCCCTGGATGAATTGCTCGCGGAACTTGATATTGCGCGCAGGATTCGTGCCCGGGAACCAGCGGCATGAGCGCGCCGGATCTGGGGCAGTTGCAGGCGGCGTTCAAGGCGTATCTGTTCAGCGGAGCCAATGAAGCGGTGTTGGCCCCGTGGTTTGCGGCTAACAAGGGGATTGAAGTGCCACATCGGCTCGACGTGTACCGCAACGCCTACTATATCCGCCTGCAGGAATCCCTCGCTCACGATTTTCCGGCGCTGCTTGCCTATATGGGCGGTGCTGCCTTCGGACGGGAGATGGCGGCCTATCTCAAGGCTTGTCCTTCAACCTCGCCGTTATTGCGCCAACTTGGCGAACGACTGCCAGATTATCTGTCAGATCACAATATGCCACTGTTGGCTGATTTAGCCCGATTGGAGTGGGCTGTACTTGAAGCGTTCGATGCCGCCGATAGTCGTGTGCTGACGGTGAAAGCATTGCAGAACATCCCGCCGGAACGTTGGCAGAACCTGCATTTTGAATTGCACCCATCCGTCACCGTACTGGATGTCAGAACACGCGCCTATGAAGTCTGGAATGCGCATCGTAAACAGCAATTGTTGCCGGACCAGCAGAACGACGCAATGGCGCCGCTGCTGATCTGGCGCAGTCCGGGCGGTCTGTCCGTAAAACCTGTTTCAACTGAATGCCATAGCCTGCTGGTATCGCTGCGCAACAGGCTATCTTTTGCACAGGCTTGTGAACAGCTTGCAGTCGTGATGGATATCGGGAATGTCGCCCAGGCTGCCGCACGTTGTTTGTGGGAGCTGATATGCCAGGGTTGTTTGCTGGAGCAGCTTGAGTGGGGGTGATGTATGACAGTCGGTGTCCCGGGTAAATAAACGGAAAGCCCGGCTACTTGCGTGTGTTGCGGGGCTGGTGAAAGCGCTAAAGACATGCGGTTGAATATATATATGAAATTTCGTATATTACGAGCCATGTCCAGCAAGTGGAAAACGCATGAGCGCGCAATGTGAAACGGGTGCAAAGCACGCCACCGGCAGCGGGATGGGGTTTTTTGAACGTTACCTGACCCTGTGGGTGGCCCTGTGTATCGTGGCCGGCATTGCACTGGGGCATTTCTTCAATGGTGCCTTCCAGGCGGTCAGCCGACTGGAGGTGGCACAGGTTAATCTGCCGGTCGCGCTACTGGTCTGGCTGATGATCATTCCCATGCTGCTCAAGATCGACCTGCGTGCGCTGAAGGGGGTACGGGAGCACTGGCGTGGTGTCGGTGTCACGCTGTTCGTCAACTGGGCGGTAAAACCGTTTTCCATGGCGCTGCTCGGCTGGTTGTTCGTCGGCTGGCTGTTTCGGCCCTGGCTGCCACCGGAACAGATCGACAGTTATATTGCCGGTCTCATCATTCTTGCCGCCGCGCCCTGTACCGCCATGGTGTTCGTGTGGAGTCACCTGTCGAAAGGGGAGCCCCATTTCACGTTGTCGCAGGTGGCGCTCAACGATGTCATCATGATCTTCGCTTTCGCCCCTCTCGTCGGCCTGCTGCTTGGCCTGTCGGCCATCACCGTGCCCTGGGATACCCTGTTGCTGTCAGTGCTGGTCTATATCGTGGTGCCGCTGGTAATCGCCAATGTCTGGCGCAATGCCTTGCTCAAGGGTGAGCACGGTTATTTGCGCCTGCAGCGGGTACTCGATCGCATGCACCCGGTTTCTCTCTCGGCATTGCTTGCCACGCTGGTGCTGTTGTTTGGTTTTCAGGGTGAGCAAATCATCGCACAGCCGCTGGTGATTGCGCTGTTGGCGGTACCGATCCTGATTCAGGTGTTTTTCAACTCGGGGCTGGCGTACCTGCTCAACCGTGCGGTGAAGTCACCGCACTGTGTCGCGGGCCCGTCTGCCCTGATCGGCGCCAGCAATTTCTTTGAGCTGGCTGTGGCCACCGCCATCGCGCTGTTCGGTTTCGAATCCGGTGCGGCCCTGGCAACGGTGGTTGGTGTGCTCATCGAGGTGCCGGTGATGCTGGTCGCCGTCGGTGTGGTCAACCGGACACGGGGATGGTATGAGCAACGCGTCGGCGTTCCGACGTACGAGGAATGCTGCCCGACGGACCTTCATTTGCACAGCGAACACTGAGATGGAAGTGGCCCGCCCTGGCGGGCGCTTCAGTCTTTCCCCCAACTGGCTGTTTCGATGCCTTCGCCGAGGTCGGCGCGGATCAGCCGGCGGCGGATTTCCAGCAGTTTCTCGATCAGGGCGGGTTCGTCCTTTTCGTAGGCGGCAGCGTCCGGGGTACGCTTTACCACCACGCCCAGCAGCTCGGTGATGGCGTTGCCGATGGAGTTCTGGCTGATGGTGACGATGAGCTTGCCGTCGTCATTGCGGTAGATGAGTTGCTTGAAGGCTGGCTGCCAGCGGATCGCGTTGGCGTACTTGGCGTCGGTGATGCAGCGGTCGCGCACCATCTTGGCGGTGGCGAGGAATTCATTGTTGAACAGCAGCTTGCTTTCCACCTGGTCCGGGAACCAGGCGGTCTTCGGCATCGGCGCGTTGCGGGTGGATACCTGGGTGAAGAAGGTGCGGTAGAAATCGATGAAGCCTTTCAGGATGACGTCGTATTCGCGCCAGAAACGGATGTCCCTGAGGCTCTCCGCACCGCCCTGTATCTCCCAGCTCGGCAGGCCCTGCGGGTAGCCGGTCAGCGCAATGGTCGAACTGTCGTCGTCGGCCAGCTTGAGCACGTGCAGGTCCAGGCCCTCGAAGAAATCCCGGTACACGTCGCGCATGTGCTGCTGGAACAGGCTGTGCTGGCCGCCGTCGGTGAGGTTGGGGTTGTCGCTGTCGGCCAGTTTCGCGTTGCGGAGCTGTTCCATGTCGAAGGCGATGAAATGGTTGTGCAGCATGCGAATGCTGGGCACACCCGGCGAGGTGAGCGGCCAGGTGGCGTCCAGGCTCGCCTCGCCGGCCAGGATCAGGGTGTCCGCCGGGTCCGGGAACAGTTCCAGCATGTAGTCGATGATGATCTGGTTCATGCGGTTCCAGACGTGCTTGACATTGTCCGGTACCTGGGTGCGGCGCACCGGCCTGCCCAGCGGGTTCAGAATGCACTGCGAGGTGTTGTAGATGATGGAAGTATCGAACAGATTGCTGTGGCCCAGGGCCTTGCGGTAGAGCAACAGGTTTTCAGGGTTGCGCAGCAGGCCGTTGTTGTTTTCCAGGTCATTGAGGTTCTCTGTGCTGTTGAAGAACTCGTTCGGCGCCATGCCTTCGGGCACGTCCAGCGGTATGGGGCGGAAGGGCGTGGTGATTTCTCTGGGGCCGGTCTGCATCTCGATCGTCCTGCAATGCCAAAGCCCGGATTGTAGCCATTAAAGGCGGGCGGATGTAATGCGCCGGCCCTGTGCGTGGCCGAAAAAAATTTGATGGGCATATTCAAAGACGCGCCGCGACGGGAAGCACCGGCGCCGGGTTTACCGCCGGCCCCGATTCCTGAGAGGATAGGCGCATGAATGAGTGTCGGAGTCTTGCCGCACCGCCCCGCTGCAACCGGAAAGCATGGCCGGGAGGCGGGCGTCGTGCCTGAGCGTTACGCGCGCATCTTCCTGTTGAGCCACATGCGCGCGGCCACCAGCCTGGCCGGGCATATCCTCGGCTCGCACCCGCGCATCAACGGCTACTTCGAGATGCATATCAGCTACGACACGGCGGTGGCGCTGGATCGCCAGTTCGCGCTGCTGCGCCGCCATGAACGCCTCAAGCCCGGCAGCCACTACCTGTTCGACAAACTGTTGCACAACGACTACCGGCTGGCGCCCGGCCGCTTCGGCGATACGCCGGTGCGGTTGCTGGTGTCGCTGGCGGAGCCGGGGCATACCATCCGCAGTATCGTCCACCTGTTTCGCGGCAAGGGGCGCCCGGAGGAATACGCCGAGCCGGCGGCGGCCACGCGCTATTACATCGAACGGGTCGAGGCGCTGGCGGCGTTCTGCGCATCCGTCGGGCAACCGTATTACTACTATGATGCCGAACGCTTGCGCAGCGCGCCGGAGCAACTGCTGGCATCGCTGTCCGCGTGGCTGGACCTCGATACGCCGCTCGGCCCGCGTTACCGGATATTCAGCCAGACCGGCAAGAGCGGCAGGGGAGATTCTTCGGCGGCCATTCTCAGTGGCAGGATCGAGGCGCGGCGCGGCGACTACGGCCATATATCCCTGCCACCGGCCCTCCTGGCGCAGGCGCGCGAGGCCTATCGTCATTGCCGCGCGCGTATCCTGGCGCGGGCCGGGGAGCGTTGTCTGCTGACGCCCGCGGACGTTTACTGAAACAGGCTGTCCCAGGCGTCCCGCTCGCGGCGGTAGTCGAGCAGGGCCGCGCGTATCTGGCGGCGGCGCCCGGCGCGGTGCCGGTCCGAGCGGATCAGTTGCCAGGCGCTCGACGCCTCGCCGAAGTTGTGACGGACATTGTCCAGGAAGGCGCGCACCTGGCGCAGGGCATCGGCCAGTTCAGGTCGCTCCAGCCACCAGTGCTCCTGCCGAAACACGCGGTCTTCCAGCGCCCGGGCGCGGGCAAGAATGGCCTCGTGTTTTTGCCGGTACAGCGCCAGCAGTTCCTGTTCCCGTTCTTCCAGGGCGTGTTCGACCTGGCCTTCGTCAAACGGCGCGGTGATATCGGTCCCGCGGGCCAGTGTCTCGGTGGTGAACAGCATCAGGTCGCCGAAGAACTGGCGTTCGAACTCGTTGGAAAGGTCGATGCGTTCCTCGCTGGCGGCCTGCTCGCGTTCGACGCCGGGGCGGAAATCCTTGTCCAGGCCGCTGTCAGTGGTGCGCCGGTGCAGGTGGGGCAGGTTGATGGCGGCAAAGCGCTCGCCGATTTCCGCTGCGATCAGGCGCCCGGCGGTGGGGCCGGACATGCGCAGCCGCAGGTGTCCGAAGGGAATGATGTACTTCAGGCCCGCGTGGCACGCCACGTAGTTGCCGGGGTAGATGGTGCGCGCCCCGGCGAGCGACTCGAAACCGTCCCCGTAGCTGAAAAAGGTCTTGCGCGTGAGATGTTCGCCGAAGAAGAATGCCGGGAGCCTGGCCGCCAGGCCGCGCAGGCAGGCGATGTGATCGTGTTCCCCCCGCAGCGGGCAGGGGTAGGGGAAATGCGGCGCGGCCTTGTCGAAACCGAACAGGTTCGCCATGTCGTGGTAGATGGCGCCGGACGCCGCCGCCTGCGGAAGGCGGCCGTGAAACCCGCAGGCATGGCCGGGATCCTTCCGCGCCAGTTCCGCGAAGAACGCGTCGATGTCGTCGAGAAAGTTGGCTGCCATCACGGCGGGTGAAACCGGCGGGTCGCCGACCAGCTTTCCGGTCAGCAGCAGCGTGTCGCTGTTGCGGAAGGCCTTGTCGATGTAGTGGAAATAATTGAGCGCGTGCACCACCTCCTCAGCGTTTCCGTCGTGCCGGCTGACACAGAAGTTCTGGTCGCTGTCGACCAGGTAATACAGGGTGCGCTCCGGGTCTTCGGTCAGTTGCAGGAACTTCAGGTAGCAAAGGTTGCGGTTGGCCGCCTGACCCTTGAGGTAGAAACGCTCGCGCGGCTGCGTGGTGAGGATGTTGCCCAGTTGCGCGCGCAGCCGTTCCGGCAGGGCGTCCAGCAGACGGTACTGTTCGTCCTGCCCGAAGTGACTCACCCTAAGGCCACGGGCGCGGTATTCCTCGACCAGCGACTGATGCTGGCGGATGTTGCCGGGGTCGCGGCTGTCTTCCGCGACAATGATGCGGATGCGCGGGTAGACACCGTTTTCCCGGCCGCCATAGCCATAGCATTCGCAGACCTGGCGAATGCTTTCCAGGCAGGCGCGCAGGTGCGCCGGGCGGTCCGCGACGGGGATGGCGAGAATGAAATGGTGGCGGGGATCGGGCGCGCCGCTGGCGGCCGCGTGCTGCCGGATCAAAGTGTCCTGTTCGCGGAACAGGGCCTGGTAACTGTCGAGCAGGGTGTGAAAGTTTCCATCGCCGGACCACATGGCGCGTTCGAGCAGCGGGTAGCAGCGCTCATAGCGTTCAATGAGGGTGTCCGGCGTGTCGTTCCCGGAAGGCATCGGCACCCCGGCCAGGCCCGGCACCTGTTCGCGGTGGCGGGACAGGCACTCGGCAAGGTGTGTGGTGTCGAAATCGTCCATCGGGCTTCAACGCCGGGAGGAGTAGTTGGGGTAGGCATCCCGGTCGATCATGACTTCGATGAGGTTGATGCCGCCGTGGAAATCCATCCTGTCATCGAGCCCCCGCAGGTCGTCCGCGGTTTCGATGCGCGTATGGCCGATGCCGAAGGACTGCGCCAGTTTCCCGAAGTCCGGGTTGCTGAAGTCGCAGTCGATGAAGCGGTCGTCGTAGTGCTGGTGCTGGTTCTTGCGAATCAGGCCCATGGTGTCGTTGTTGAACAGCACCACGTTGAGGGGGATGTCGTAGTTGACCGCCGTCATCAGCTCCATGGCGCACATGTGAAATCCGCCATCGCCGATAATGGCGAATACCGGCCGGGTGGTGGTGGGCGAGGCGCCGATGGCGGCCGGTACGGCGTGGCCGAGGGAGGATACGCCGGTGTTGGGGAAGAAGCGGTCCTTCGCCGACACGCGGTAGAAGTTCTGCGCAAACACGATATTGTCGTCGAACATGACCAGGCCGTCGGGAAAGGCCTGTTCCAGCCAGCGGTAGAAGGCTTTGACGTGGTCGAACTGGTGGTTGAAGATGGCTTCTCCCGCGTCGTCGATATCCTGCTGGGCCCTGTCCACGAAGTCCATCACGTCGACGGTTTCGCGCGGCGCCACGTCCTGTTCCACCAGCGCGTCGTCCAGCGCTGCAAGGTAGGCGGCGAGATCGGCCTGCAGTGCCAGGTCGGCGCGGAACACTTTTTGCAGTTGCGATGCGTCGTTGTCCACCTGGATGATCCGCTTGCCGTCCAGCAGTCGCTTGTCCCAGACATAACTGGTGCGCTCGTTGAAGCCCGCGCCCAGGATCAGAACCAGGTCGGCTTCCTGTTCGAGGTAACGCATGGCGTGGCCGCCGGATGTCACCCCCAGGCTGCCCAGTGCCAGTGGGGAGCGTTCGTCGATGGCGCCCTTGGCCTTGAGGCTGCTGGTCACCGGGATGTTCATGCGCCGGCTGATGCGGTCGAGCGCGGCGCGCGCTTCGGCGCGGATGCAGCCATAGCCGGCGACGATGAGCGGTCGCCGGGCGGAACGGATCAGTTCGACGCTGGCGTCGATATGCTGTGCCGGGACCGGCGTGCCGACGCGGGCCGGCGCCAGCGCCAGTGCATCGAGAATACTGTCATCGACGTATTCCTTCTGCACGTTGTAGGGAATGCTCAGCACCACCGGGCCGGGCGTGTCGGAGAGCAACTGCCCGGCGGCCTGGTTGAGCACACTGGCGAGGTAGTCGGTGCGCTCGATCAGCCGGTGGTAGCGCGTGATGCCGGCGAACAGGGCCACCTGGTCCACGCTGCCGCCTTCTCCGGAGCTTTCCTGCAGGCCGCCCTTGCCGAAGATGTGGGTTGGCGCCTCGCCGGTGATGGCGATCACGGGCAGCCGGTCGCTGTAGGCGTTGGCGATGCCGGTGACCAGGTTGGTGGCGCCGGGCCCCGCGGTGGTGATGCAGGCGCCGATGCCGCCGGTGATGCGTGCGTGGCCGCAGGCCATGAAGGCGGCCGCCTGCTCGTGCTTGACCAGCACCGACCGGATGGAGGAATCGTAGAGGCCGTCATAGACCGGAAGGATATGGGAGCCGGGTATGCCGAAAATGCTTTGCACGCCCAGTCTTTCCAGGAATCGCACCAGGACCAGGCTGACGGGTATGTTCATGAATGCGGGTGACAGCGTGTGCCGTTTTCTGAGCCAGCTGGAAGGATAAAGGTATTGGAGCGTCAAGGAAACCGTTGGTTGCGGGAGCACGGGGGGAAACCGTCTACCGGCACCAGCCGGACGTCGGCGCCTGGAAGCGTTTCAGGATATTTCTGTTTTCTTTGCTGCCAGTGGAGCAGTACCTCCAGGTACAGTGGCGGGACGTTCGCTGAGTGGAGCCGGCGGCGAGATGCCGAAACCCTGGATGTAGTCGATGCCGATTTCCGCGAGGGCGGTGCGCACGTCGTCGTTCTCCACGAACTCGGCGATGGTGCGCACGCCCATGACGTGGCCCAGTTGGTGGATCATGTTGACCAACTGGCGGTCGATGGGATCGCTGGCAATGCCCCGCACCAGGCTGCCGTCGATCTTCAGATAGTCCACGGGCAGGTTCTTCAGGTAGGCGAAGGAACTGAGGCCGCTACCAAAATCGTCGAGGGCGAAACTGACGCCGCTTTCGCGCAGTACGTTCATGAACGTCTGGGCGGACTCCAGGTCGGAAATCGCCGCTGCTTCCGTAATTTCGAAACAGATCACGTCGCGCGGGATCTGGTAGTCGTCGATCAGCGCGAGTATTTTTTTCATGAAGCTCTTGCGTGCCAGTGAAGCGCCCGAGAGGTTGATCGACAGCAGAGCGGGGTCGGGCTGTTCGTTGCGCTTGCGCAGGTCGGTGTACCAGGACAAGGCATTGCGGACCACCCAGAGATCGATGGAGCTTATCAGGTTGTAGCGTTTGGCCGCGGGCAGGAACTGCGATGGCGAGAGCAGGTCGCCCTCGGCGGTGCGCATGCGCACGGTCAATTCGCCGCGCAGGGCGCGTTGCGCGCCGGGGTCGGTCGGCACGATTTCCTGAAAATACAACTCCAGGCGGTTCTGTTCGATGGCGCGGCTGATATCGCTGACCAGCCGTATCTCGGAATGACGCCGGCCGATTTCCTCGTCGCTGCACTGGTAGACGTGTATCTGGTCGCGTCCCAGCTCCTTGGCGGTATAACAGGCGATATCCGCCGCGCTGAGGATACTGGCCAGGCTTTCGCTACTGGCCTCGATCCCCATCAGGCCGATGCTGGCGCCCAGCTCGAACAGCCTGCCCTCCCAGGAGAAACGGTAGTCGCGAATATAGATCCGCACGCGCTCGGCGAATTCCCGGGCCTGGTCGGTGGTGCAGTCTCTCAGCAGGAAGCCGAACTCGTCGCCGCCGAGACGCGCGAACACGTCACCCTTGCGCAACAGTCGGGTGACGCCGCGCGCCAGTCGTCTCAGCAGCTCGTCGCCGGCGACATGTCCGCAGGTGTCGTTGACCACCTTGAACTGGTCGAGGTCGAGGTAACAGACGACATGCGTGCTCCCCGTCCGTCGCGCGGACTGCAGGGCGCCCTCGACGTGGCGTTCGAACTCGGTGCGGTTGAGCAGGCCGGTCAGCGCGTCGTGGGCAGCCTGGAAGCTGAGGCGTTCGGCAAGCTGGTGCTGAACGGTCACGTCGTGGAAGACGGTGACCGTGCCGATTTCCGACCCGTCCGAGGCATGGATGGGCGAGGTCTTGCTGTTGATGTAGAAGAAAGATCCATCTCGGCGGTTCAGGCGCTGGTTGGATATCTGTTCCGCCAGGTTCGGCTCGCTGCCGTGGCGCCGGTCAGCGTTGTTCCCGAAGCAGAGTTGCAGTTCCTCTATGCGGAACACGCGGTCCAGGGGCATGCCACGGGCGGCTTCGTTGCTCCAGCCCGTCAACTGTTCTGCGATCGGGTTCAGGTACTGTATCTTGCCCTCGCGGTCAGTGGTTATCACGCCATCGGCAATGGAATGCAGTGTGACCTGTATACGTTCCTTCTCGTCGTGCAGCGCTTCCATGACGCGGTGCTTCTGTTCCAGCGCCTGCTCCAGCCGGTTGTGCGCGGCGGTGACCTGTTCCAGCAACTGTTCGTTGTCATCGAGCAGTTTCAGCGAGCGGACTACCGAGCGATGGTGAATGTAGCCGATCAGGGCGAGGCTGGCCGCGTACACCGCGATGATGAACCCAAGCGAGCGGCTGGAGACTTCCGGCCGCGCAAGGAAAAACAGGATGGCGGGCAGACTGGCCGGCAGATGGAAGGCGAGCAGCGCGGGATAGAGGCTGGCGTAGGCCGGGATGGCGCCGGCGGTGACGCCGGCCAGTGCCAGGATCAGAAACAGTTGCTGGGGCAGCGGCCAGTCGAAATTGAACAGGAAAATACTGGCGCCCCAGGACAATCCGCCCAGCAGATTGCCGGCCAGCCCGAGTGTCATCCATCGCAGGGGCTTCAGATCCCGGTCCGGCGCCTTCCGGTAGGCCATGTACAGCGCGAGACGGAGCATCGAACTGGCGCCGATCGCCGCTCCCCACCAGGCCAGTTCCAGCGGCGGCACATGGTCGCGGAGCAGGAACAGCAATGTCAGGGCGACCAGGATGGTCGCGCCAACCCCGGTCGGCAGGTTGCCGAAGAAGGTTTTTGCCTGGGTGGCCAGGAAAACCGGGGCGGGCGTCGTCGTCGGGGCTGAGTTCGCGCTGGCTTTCATCGGGGATACGACTGGACACGTTGTTTGTTATTCGTGCCCCGTATAGCGGCCGTCGGCCCCGATGATTGAGATCCGCGGAGCCGTCAGGGCGGGGGGCTCAGGAGCCCGGCGATTTCCTCCTCGCTCAGGGTGCCGGGCAGGTGGATGCTGCCCCACTTGAGCATCGCATGCAGCACTGGCCCAAGGCTCCGGCCCTTGTCGGTAAGCCGGTACTTGTAACGGGGCGGGCGCTCCTGGTAAAGCACGCGGTGCAGGATGCCCTCGCGCTCCAGGCGCTTGAGGCGCTCGGCGAGGATGTTGCTGGGAATCCGTTCCGGCGAGGCCTGTAGCGCCTTGAAGGTGTCGCGGCCCATCAGCAGGTCGCGAACCACCAGCAGGGTCCATTTGTCGCCCAGCAGGTCCAGAGTGCAGGCAACGGGGCAGCGGGAGCGTTTGCAGTCGGTCATGGGGCGCGTGTCGCCTGGAACGGGAATGTCACAGTATACACTCACTTGCAAAAACGAAGTTACTGGTCTAGGCTGTAGTAACTTTCAATTTGAAAGTTACAGGAGGTAACCGATGGAACTGGTACTTTTTCACATGCCCGGTTCGCGGGCGGAACGCGTGCGCTGGATGCTGGACGAACTGGGCCTGGACTACAGGCTGGAGAACATCGACCTGTTCAAGGGGGAGGGACAGGGTGAGGCGTATCTTGCCATACACCCCCTGGGACAGCTGCCTGCGCTGAAGGTCGACGACGATGTGATGATCGAGAGCGGTGCGATCGTGCAGTGGCTGGCGGAATCGGTACCCGACAGTGGTCTGGCCCCGGCACCGGGCGAACCGGCGCGCCGAGCGTTCGACCAGTGGATGTATTTTGCGGCCACCAGCCTCGAGGATCCCGCCTGGGAAATGATGCTGCACAGCCGGATACTGCCCGCCGAGCAGGCGGTCGCGGACATCGTGCCGTTTGCCGAGCAGCGCTACCGCCGTGTGCTCGGGGTGCTCGAGGCGACTCTTCGGGACAGCGAGTACCTGGTGGCCGGCCGTTTCAGCGCCGCGGATATCATGACCGGGTACATACTCGCGTGGTTTCCGGAACTGCTGGCCGGTTTTCCGGCCCTGCAAGCCTACCTGGCCCGCCTGCAGCAGCGCCCGGCGTATCCGCGCGCGGCCGCCTAGGCACCTTCATCGGCAAAAATACAGGAGCACGAACCATGCCTGGCCACACGCTCGCCCCGGAACTCTACTGGCTGACCCTCACGGTGCTTGTGACCGCCCTCATGTGGGTGCCATATATCCTTAACCGTCTCGCGGAACAAGGGCCGCTGAAGGCCCTGTGGGATCCGCACGGGGAAACCGCGACCCGCGTGCGCTGGGCGGAGCGCATGATGCGCGCGCACCAGAATGCCGTCGAGAACCTGGTGATATTCGTGCCGCTGGCACTCTCGGTTCAGCTTGCCGGTGTTGGCAGCCAGCTGACCGCGAACGCGGCCATGGTTTATTTCGTGGCTCGCCTGGCGCACTACCTGGTGTTCACCCTGGGCTTGCCGGTGGTGCGCATCCTGGCGTTTGCGGCCGGCGTGGCGGCGCAACTGGTGCTGGCGCTGGCCTTGCTCGGGGTTGCCTGAACAGGTTCATGCGGCCGGGGTGTCCGGCCCACGCTGACGACCCGTCTCTGATCAGGTGTATGCGCCTTGACCGTCAGTCGTCGCCGACATGAACCGATATCCGGTTCTTGCCCGCGCGCTTGGCGCGGTACAGTGCCTCGTCGGCTTCCTGTATCCACTGTTCCGGCGTCTTGACCGGCATCTCCCGAGCGTTCCGGTAGCATGAGATACCGATACTGACGGTGACGTTGCGCCGTTCCCTGCCCTGGCCGCAACCCAGGTTGCGAATCTGCTCCTGGATGCGGCTGGCCACCCGGTGCGCGCCTTCGCAATCGGTGTCCTGCAAGGCGACGATGAACTCCTCGCCGCCGAAGCGGGCGATGATGTCGGCGCCGCGCGCGCATTGCTTGAGGATGTGTGCGATGGCTTTCAGGATGCGGTCACCTTCCAGGTGGCCGTAGGTGTCGTTGATCTGCTTGAAGTCATCCACGTCGATCATCAGCAGTGCCAGGCGCAGTTCGTAGCGGGCGCACTGTTCGATCAGGCTGTTGAAGTTGCTGATGAAGTAACGGCGGTTGTGAACGCCGGTCAGGCCGTCGAGGATGCTCAGGGACTCCGCGCGCTCCAGCGCCACCTGCAATTCCAGGGTGCGCTGCTCGATTTCGTTTTCCATGGTTCTCAACAGGCGGTTGGAGGTGAGCAACTGCCCCA
>WGBO01000018.1 GCA_015494295.1 Gammaproteobacteria bacterium
AGATTCACGTCGGCGACGAGATCGAGATCGTGGGTATCCGCGAGACCAGCAAGACGGTGTGCACCGGCGTTGAGATGTTCCGCAAGCTGCTGGACGAAGGCGAGGCGGGCGACAACGTGGGCGTGCTGCTGCGCGGCACCAAGCGCGAGGAGGTCGAGCGCGGCCAGGTGCTGTGCGTGCCGGGTTCCATCACCCCGCACACCCGCTTCGAGGCCGAAGTGTACGTGCTGAGCAAGGAAGAGGGTGGTCGTCACACCCCGTTCTTCGCCAACTACCGTCCGCAGTTCTACTTCCGTACCACCGACGTGACCGGTGCGGTCGAGCTGCCTGACGGCGTGGAGATGGTGATGCCGGGCGACAACGTGAAGATGACGGTGAGCCTGATCGCGCCGATCGCGATGGAAGAAGGTCTGCGTTTCGCCATCCGCGAAGGTGGCCGTACCGTTGGCGCCGGCGTGGTCGCGAAGGTTATCGAGTAACTGACATTTTAATCGGGACGGATTGAATGCTGTCCCTGTTCTTTAGAGGTTGACATGGCAAATCAAAGAATTCGCATTCGGCTGAAGGCGTTCGATCATCGACTGATCGACCAGTCAGCGCGTGAAATCGTCGAAACGGCGCGCCGTACCGGTGCCCAGGTGCGCGGCCCCATTCCGCTGCCGACCAAGAAGGAGCGGTTCACGATCCTGATTTCGCCGCACGTCAACAAGGACGCCCGTGATCAGTACGAGATTCGCACCCACAAGCGTCTGATGGACATTGTGGATCCCACAGACAAAACCGTTGATGCACTGATGAAGCTGGACCTCGCGGCCGGCGTCGACGTGCAAATCAAACTGAACTGAGGGCGCGGGCGTCAAGCTTTGCCGAGGAAACGAAAATGGCAATCGGATTAATAGGTAGAAAGGCTGGCATGACCCGCATCTTCACGGACGCGGGCGAATCCATCCCTGTTACGGTCATCGAGGTCGAGCCGAACCGTGTCACCCAGGTCAAGGGTCAGGACACCGACGGTTATCGCGCATACCAGGTCACCACCGGTTCGCGCCGGGCCTCGCGCGTGAACAAGGCGGCCGCCGGGCACTTTGCCAAGGCGGGGACCGAAGCGGGCCGTGGCCTGTGGGAATTCCGCCTGGGTGACGGCGAGGGCGACGATATCGAAGTGGGCAAACAGCTCGGTGTCGACCTGTTTGAAGCCGGCCAGAAGGTCGACGTGGCGGGCACCACCATCGGTAAGGGTTTCGCCGGTGGCGTGAAGCGCCATAACTTCCACATGCAGGACGCCACGCACGGCAACTCGCTGTCGCATCGCGCACCGGGTTCCATCGGCCAGTGTCAGACACCGGGCCGCGTGTTCAAGGGCAAGCGCATGGCCGGCCACATGGGTAATGTGCGCCGCACCCAGCAGAACCTGGAAATCGTCCGCGTCGACGCGGAACGCAATCTGTTACTGGTCAAGGGCTCGCTGCCGGGCTCGCGCGGTGGCGACGTGATCGTCACGCCCGCGGTCAAGGCGCGCTAGAGGGGTCGGACATGAATATCAATATGCATGGTGGTTCGAGCCTGGACGTTGCCGACGCGGTATTTGGACAGGAATTCAACGAGACGCTGGTTCACCAGGTCGTGGTCGCCTACATGGCTGGCGCGCGCGCCGGCACCCACGCGCAGAAGAATCGTTCCGCGGTTCGCGGCGGCGGCGCCAAGCCGTGGCGACAAAAGGGGACAGGGCGCGCGCGTGCTGGTACAATCCGCAGCCCGCTATGGAGAGGCGGTGGCAAAACCTTTGCGGCGACCACGCGCGATTACTCGCAGAAAGTCAACAAGAAGGCCTATCGTTCGGCCATCCGCTCCATCCTTTCCGAGCTGGTGCGGCAGGACCGTCTGGTGGTGGTCGACGCTTTCGGTGTCGACAGCCCGAAGACAAAGGAACTGCTGGGCAAGCTGAGGGAGATGGAGCTCGACCGAGTGTTGATCGTTCACGACGATCCGGACGAGAACCTGTACCTGGCTGCGCGTAACCTGCCGAACGTCGATGTCGTCGATTCGACCATCACCGACCCGGTCAGCCTGATCGGTTTCGACAAGGTGCTGATGACCGTCGCCGCGCTGAAACAGTTTGAGGAGAGGCTCGCATGAACGACGAGCGTTTGAGCAAGATTCTGGTGGGTCCGGTGGTGTCTGAAAAGAGCACCCGCGCGGCCGACCTGAACCGTCAGTATGTCTTCAAGGTGCTGCGCGATGCCAGCAAGCCTGAAGTCCGCAAGGCGGTGGAAAAAATGTTTGACGTCAAGGTGAACAGTGTTCAGCTCCTTAACGTCAAGGGCAAGGTAAAACGCTTCGGGCAGTCTGCCGGGCGCCGTTCCGACTGGAAGAAGGCGTACGTGACCCTGGCCGAAGGTTCCGACATCGATTTCGCGAGCGCAGAATAATGGCTATCGTCAAGTCCAAACCGACATCACCCGGACGCCGTTTCGTCGTCAAGGTTGTCGAGCGCGAGTTGCACAAGGGTGATCCCTGGGCGCCACTGCTCGAAAAGAAGACCAAGACCGGCGGCCGTAACAACAAGGGCCGTATTACCACCCGCCACCGCGGCGGCGGTCATCGTCAGCGCTATCGTGTCATCGATTTCAAGCGCAACAAGGACGGTGTGCCGGGTCGCGTCGAGCGCCTGGAATACGACCCGAACCGCAGCGCGCACATTGCGCTGGTGCTGTACGCCGACGGCGAGCGTCGCTACATCCTGGCGCCCAAGGGCGTGTACGCCGGCGCCGAGATCCACAGCGGTATCGATGCGCCGATCAAGCCGGGCAGCGCGCTGCCCCTGCGCAACATCCCGCTGGGTACCGTGGTGCACAACGTCGAGATGAAACCCGGCAAGGGCGGCCAGATTGCCCGCAGCGCCGGCGCCGGCGTCCAGTTGGTAGCGCGTGAAGGTCAGCATGCCACCCTGCGGCTGCGTTCCGGCGAGATGCGCAAGGTGCCGGTTGATTGCCGCGCCACCATCGGCGAGGTCGGCAATGCCGAGCACAACCTGCGTTCCCTGGGCAAGGCGGGCGCCACCCGCTGGCGCGGTATTCGACCGACGGTGCGTGGTGTCGCCATGAACCCGGTCGATCACCCGCACGGTGGTGGTGAGGGCCGTACCTCCGGTGGTCGTCACCCGGTAAGCCCCTGGGGCATGCCGACCAAGGGTTACAAGACCCGCAAAAACAAGCGCACGGACAACATGATCGTCCGCCGTCGCAACCAGAAGTAACGACAGAGGTTAGATACAGTGCCACGTTCCGTCAAAAAAGGACCTTTCATCGACCTTCATCTCATGAAGAAGGTCGACGAAGCAGTGAGCAGCAATAGCCGCAAGCCGATCAAGACCTGGTCGCGCCGTTCCATGGTGTTGCCCGATATGGTTGGTCTGACCATCGCTGTACACAATGGCCGCCAGCATGTGCCGATCCTGATCAACGAGAACATGGTCGGCCACAAGTTGGGTGAGTTCGCCGTCACGCGTACCTTCCGGGGTCACGCCGCGGACAAGAAGTCCAGATAAGGGTAGAGATTATGCAAGCGTCTGCAAAACTGAGTCACGCGCGCATCTCGGCGCAGAAAGCCCGCCTGGTCGCCGACCAGGTTCGTGGTCTGCCTGTCGAGAAGGCGCTTGAAGTGCTGACTTTCAGCAAGAAGAAAGCGGCCCACCTGGTACGCAAGGTGCTCGAATCGGCGATTGCCAACGCCGAGCACAACGAGGGTGCGGACGTGGACGAACTGAAGATTTCCGAGATTTGTGTGAATGAAGGTCCGACCTTCAAGCGCTGGAACGCTCGTGCCAAGGGCCGTGCCAACCAGATTCTGAAACGCACGAGTCATATCCAGATTACTGTTGCAGAACAGTAGTCCCGAGTAGAGAAGAGAGTACGGCATGGGCCAGAAAGTACATCCAATAGGTATTCGCCTCGGCATCGTCAAGGACTGGACGTCGAAGTGGTATGCGGATTCGCAAAATTACGCGGATTTCCTCAACCTCGACATCGAGGTGCGGGACTTCATCAAGCAGAAGCTGAAGCACGCGTCCGTCAGCCGCATCCAGATCGAGCGCCCGGCGAACAACGCGATCATCACCGTTCACACCGCCCGTCCGGGTATCGTGATCGGCAAGAAGGGCGAAGACATCGAAAAGCTTCGTGCCGAGATCTCGCGGAAAATGGGGATGCCGGTTCATGTCAACATCGAAGAGATTCGCAAGCCCGAGATCGAGGCCCAGCTGGTGGCAGAGAGTGTCGCGCAGCAGCTCGAGCGCCGCATCATGTTCCGCCGCGCCATGAAGCGCGCGGTCGGCAATGCCATGCGCCTGGGTGCCGAAGGCATCAAGATCATGGTTGCCGGTCGCCTGAACGGCGCGGAGATCGCGCGTACCGAGTGGTACCGCGAAGGGCGCGTTCCGCTGCACACGCTGCGCGCCGACATTGATTACGGTGTGACCCGCGCCAACACCACCTATGGTGTAATCGGCGTCAAGGTCTGGGTGTTCAAGGGCGAGATCCTTGATCGCGATGAGCAGAACGTTGAGCCCGAGCCGGCCAAGAAAGCGGCCGCTGGCAAATAAGGGAGTCGCGAAAAAATGTTACAGCCCAAGAGAACCAAATTCCGCAAGCAGCAGAAAGGCCGCAACCGTGGTCTGGCGCTGAGCGGCAACAAGTGCAGCTTCGGCGAGTTCGCCCTCAAGGCAACTACGCGCGGCCAGATCACCGCGCGCCAGATCGAGGCCGCGCGTCGTGCCATTACCCGTCACGTCAAGCGTGGTGGCAAGCTGTGGATCCGCGTGTTCCCGGACGTGCCGATCACCAAGAAGCCCATCGAGGTTCGGCAGGGCAAGGGCAAGGGTAACGTGGAGTACTGGGTGGCCAAGATCCAGCCCGGTCGTGTGCTCTATGAAATGGAAGGTGTGCCGGAAGAGCTGGCCCGCGAAGCGTTCAAGCTCGCCGCTGCGAAGCTGCCGGTGCGCACCACCTTTATCAACCGGACGGTGATGTGATGAACGCCAACGAACTTCGAGCGAAATCTGTCGACGAGCTGAAGCTCGAGCTGGACGGGCTGCTGCGCGAGCAGTTCAACCTGCGCATGCAGAAGGGTACCGGCCAGCTCACGCGGCCCGACCAGGTGAAGAAAGTGCGCCGCAACATTGCGCGCATCAAGACTGTGATGAACGAAAAGGCCAGGGCGGGTGACGCGGCATGAGTGAAGAAAAGAAGACAATCCGTACGCTGACCGGCCTGGTTGTCAGCGACAAGATGGACAAGAGCGCCGTCGTCAAGGTCGAGCGCAAGGTGCGCCACCCGCTGTACGGCAAGTACATCCGTCGTTCCACCAGGCTGCACATTCATGACGAGAACAATGAATGTCGCGCGGGTGACACGGTGTCCATCAGGGAATGCCGGCCGCTGTCCAAGACCAAGTCCTGGACGCTGGTTGAAATCGTCGATCGGCCCGCTGGCTGATCGAGTCAAAAAGAATTGCTTGAACGGGGTTAAGTCATGATCCAGATGCAGACCAAATTGGATGTCGCTGACAACAGCGGCGCCCGCCGCCTCCAGTGCATCAAGGTGCTGGGCGGCTCGCACCGTCGTTACGCCGGTATCGGCGACATCATCAAGGTGAGCGTGAAAGAGGCGATCCCCCGCGGCAAGGTCAAGAAGGGTGAGGTTTACAACGCGGTCGTGGTGCGTACCGCCAAGGGTGTGCGTCGTCCGGACGGTTCGCTGATCCGCTTCGACGGCAACGCCGCGGTGCTGCTGAACGCCAAGCTGGAGCCGATCGGTACCCGCATCTTTGGCCCGGTTACGCGCGAACTGCGTAGTGAGCGGTTTATGAAGATTATTTCGCTTGCACCGGAAGTGCTGTAGGCGGGAGTCAGGATTATGCGCAAGATACGAAAAGGCGACGACGTCGTCGTGATGGTTGGCAAGGACAACGGCAAGCGCGGCAAGGTGCTCAAGGTGCTGCCCGACGTCGACAAGGTGATTGTCGAAAACGTCAATATCGTGAAAAAGCACACCAAGCCGAATCCCCAGGCGGGTGTTGCCGGCGGCATTGTCGAGAAGGAAATGCCGATCCACGTGTCCAACGTCATGTTGTACAACCCGCAGACCAAGAAGGGTGACCGCGTGGGCTTCCGTGTTCTGGAAGACGGTCGCAAGGTCCGTGTTTTCAAGTCCAACGACGAAGTCGTGGACGTCTGAGAGTGAGTAGCTGAAGATGGCCAGGTTGCAAAAACAGTATCACGACGAAGTTATCGGCAAGCTCCAGGAGCAGTTCGGTTACAAGAACGTGATGGAAGTGCCGCGTATCACCAAGATCACCCTGAACATGGGTGTTGGCGAGGCGCTGGGCGATCGTAAGGTGATGGAGCACGCGCTCTCCGATATGGAGAAGATCGCGGGCCAGAAGGCGATTGTGCGCAACGCGCGCAAGTCCGTTGCCGGCTTCAAGGTGCGCGAGGGCTGGCCCATCGGCTGCAAGGTCACGCTGCGCCGCGAACGCATGTACGAGTTCCTGGACCGCCTGATCTCGATCGCGATCCCGCGTATCCGCGACTTCCGCGGCCTGAGCCCCAAGTCCTTCGACGGGCGCGGCAACTACAACATGGGTGTCCGCGAACAGATCATCTTCCCGGAAGTGGACTACGACAAGATTGATGCGCTGCGTGGTATGGACATCAACATCACCACCACCGCCAAAACAGACGAGGAAGGTCGCGCCCTGCTGGCCGCGTTCAACTTCCCGTTCAGGAACTGAGGAAAAGGCACCATGGCCAAACAATCCATGATCCAGCGCGAAATCAAGCGCGCCAAGACGGTCAAGAAATACGCGGCAAAGCGCGCGGCGCTGAAAGCGATCATCGCCGACGCCAGCAAGTCGGACGAAGAGCGCTACGAGGCGCAGTTGAAATTGCAGGCACTGCCCCGCAACGCCAGCCCCTGCCGCCAGCGCAACCGCTGCCGCATTACCGGCCGTCCGCACGGCTACTACCGTAAATTCGGTCTCTCGCGCAACAAGCTGCGCGAGCACGCCATGCAGGGCGACGTGCCCGGCCTGGTCAAGGCCAGCTGGTAACAGCGCAGAATTCAGACAGAGGTACGCAGATTATGATGACAGATCCTATCGCCGACATGCTGACCCGCATTCGCAACGGCCAGCGCGCGGGCAAGGTATCGGTGTCAATGCCTTCTTCGAAGCTCAAGCAGTCGATTGCTCAGGTGCTCAAGGACGAGGGTTACATCGCTGATTTCAGTGTCCAGGACGAAGACGGCAAGCCGTCCCTGAACGTTTCGCTCAAGTACTACGAGGGCCAGCCGGTCATCGACACCCTCAAGCGCGTGAGTCGTCCGGGTCTGCGCATCTACAAGGCCACCGACGAGTTGCCGAAGGTCATGGGCGGCCTGGGTGTGGCCATCGTGTCGACCTCCAAGGGTGTGATGAGCGATCGCGCCGCGCGCGCCGCCGGTGAAGGCGGCGAAGTGCTGTGTTACGTATCTTGATGAGTAGATAACCATGTCCAGAGTAGCAAAGAATCCGGTCCAGGTACCGAAGGGCGTCGAAGTCACCATCAGCGGCCAGGCTGTGACCGTGAAGGGCAGCAAGGGCACGCTGGAGCATGAAATCCACAGCGCCGTGAAAGTCGAGCAGAGCGACAACGTGCTGACGTTTGCGCCGAAGGACGGTTCCAAGTCGGCCATGGCGCTGGCGGGCACCACCCGCGCGCTGCTGAACAACATGGTGATTGGCGTCACCGAGGGTTTCGAGAAGAAACTGCAACTGGTCGGCGTTGGTTACCGCGCCCAGGCGCAGGGCCAGAAGCTCAACCTGACGCTCGGTTTTTCGCACCCGATCGACTACCCGGTGCCGGAAGGCGTGAGTGTCGAGACGCCAAGCCAGACCGAGGTGGTGGTCAAGGGCATGGACAAGCAGAAGGTCGGGCAGGTGGCCGCGGAGATCCGCGCCTATCGTCCGCCGGAACCCTACAAGGGCAAGGGCGTGAAGTACGCCGATGAAGTCATTGTGCGTAAGGAAGCCAAGAAGAAATAGTTGAATGGGGCGGCAAGGCCGGCCCCGTAATGTATTCGAAGGTATCAGCATGGATAAAAAAGCATCACGACAGCGGCGCGCTCGCAAGACCCGCGCCAAGATTCGCGAACTGGGTCGGCCGCGTCTGTGTATCCACCGCACCCCGCGCCATATTTACGCACAGGTGATCGATGGCAGCGGCGACAAGGTGATCGTCTGCGCATCGACCCTGGACAAGGAGCTGCGCAAGGATATGAAGGGCACCGGTAACATCGAGGCTGCCGTCGCGATCGGGAAGGCCGTGGCGGAACGCGCCAGGGCTGCTGGTATCAACGCGGTCGCGTTCGACCGTTCCGGTTTCAAATATCACGGCCGTGTGAAGGCGCTGGCGGATGCCGCGCGTGAAAGCGGTCTGGAATTCTAGGTTAAGGGTGCACTATGGCGAATGTCGATAACCAGGCAAACTCGGACGGTCTGCACGAAAAGCTGATCGGAATCAATCGTGTTGCCAAGGTGGTAAAGGGTGGCCGTCAATTCGGCTTTGCGGCGCTGACGGTGGTCGGCGACGGCGAGGGCCGGGTCGGTTTTGGTCGGGGCAAGGCGCGCGAAGTGCCGGTCGCGATCCAGAAGGCGATGGAGAATGCCCGCAAGAACATGCGCAAGGTGGCGCTCAAGGACGGCACGCTGCAGTACCCCATCACCGCGACTTTCGGCGCGGCCAAGGTCTACATGCAGCCGGCTTCCGAAGGTACGGGCATCATCGCCGGCGGCGCCATGCGTGCGGTCTTCGAGGTGGTCGGCGTTCGCGACGTGCTCGCCAAGTGCATCGGCACCAACAACCCGATCAACGTCGTGCGTGCAACCATGAAGGGTCTCACCGACATGAGTTCGCCGGAAATGGTCGCCGCCAAGCGCGGTAAAAAGGTCGAAGAGATCCTGGGGTAAGCAAGCCATGGCAGACAAGAAATTGAAGGTGACTCTGCTGAAGAGCACCAACGGACGACTGAAATCGCACAAGGCGTGCGTGGCCGGGCTCGGCCTGCGCCGCATCCGCCATTCGGTCGAAGTGATTGATACGCCGGAAAATCGCGGCATGATCAACAAGGTTTCGTACCTGTTGCAGGTAGAGGAAGTCTGATATGCGCCTCAATACACTCAAGCCCGCTCCGGGCAGCCGTCCCGAAGGCAAGCGCGTCGGTCGTGGTATCGGCAGCGGCCTGGGCAAGACCGGCGGCCGCGGCCACAAGGGCCAGAAGTCACGTTCCGGCGGTTTCCACAAGGTCGGTTTCGAGGGCGGCCAGATGCCCCTGCAGCGGCGTCTGCCCAAGGTCGGTTTCACCTCGCGCAAGTCGCTGGTGACCGAGGAAGTGCGCCTGCACGAACTGGCGCGCGTCGCCAACGGCGAGGTCGACCTGGCCTCCCTGAAGGCCGCCGGCGTGCTGCGCCAGGCGACCCTGTACGCCAAGATCATCGCCTCCGGTGAAATCAATACCGCCGTGACCGTCCGTGGCCTGCGGGTGACCAAGGGTGCCCGCGCTGCCATCGAGGCAGCCGGCGGCAAGGTCGAGGATTAATCCGGGTGGCGGGCGCCGGCGCAGCGGGTCTGACCGGGGGGCTCGGCGAGCTCGGTAAACTGAAGGAGTTGCGCCAGCGCATCTTTTTCGTGCTGGGCGCCATTCTGGTGTTCCGTATCGGGTCCTTCATCCCGCTGCCGGGTATCGACCCGGTGGTGCTGGAGATCCTGGCGGAACAACAGAAGGGCACCATTCTGGACATGTTCAACATGTTCTCGGGTGGCGCGCTGAAACGATTGTCGCTGTTTGCACTGGGCATCATGCCGTACATCTCGGCATCGATCATCATGCAGTTGCTGTCGTACACGGTGCCGACGCTGGAGCAGCTCAAGAAGGAAGGCGAGTCCGGGCGCCGCAAGATTACCCAGTACACGCGCTACGGCACGGTCGTGCTGGCGACCTTCCAGGCCATCGGTATCTCGACGGCGCTGCAGGGTCAGATGGTGGGCGGTCAGCCGCTGGTGATCCTGCAGGGGCTGCCGTTCGTGATTTCGTCGGTGGCCTGCCTGGTGACGGGCACCATGTTCCTGATGTGGCTGGGTGAACAGGTTACCGAACGGGGTATCGGCAACGGTATCTCGATTATCATTTTCTCGGGTATCGTGGCCGGTCTGCCGGCGGCGATCGGCGGCTCCCTGGAGCTGGTGCGCACGGGTGAGATGAATACCCTGAGCCTGCTGTTCCTGTTTGCGCTTGCGATCGCGGTCACCGCCTTCGTGGTGTTCGTGGAGCGCGGCCAGCGGCGCATCACCGTGAACTACGCCAAGCGCCAGCAGGGCCGCAAGATGTACGCGGCGCAGAGCACGCACCTGCCCCTGAAACTGAACATGGCGGGCGTGATTCCGCCGATTTTTGCGTCGAGCATCATTCTGTTCCCGGCCACGGCCGGCCAGTGGTTCGGCAGCAACGAAGGATTTGGCTGGTTGAAGGATATTTCCCAGGCGCTTTCGCCCGGGCAGCCCTTGTATATTCTGTTCTATGCAATGGCGATCATATTCTTCTGCTTCTTCTACACGGCTATCGTCTTCAATTCCAAGGAGACGGCGGACAACCTGAAGAAGTCGGGGGCCTTCATCCCCGGTATCCGGCCCGGTGAGCAGACGGCCAGGTACATCGACGGTGTCATGACCCGCCTGACGCTGGCGGGCGCGATATACATCACCGCGGTCTGCCTGTTGCCGGAGTTCCTGATTTTGTACTGGAACGTGCCTTTCTACTTCGGTGGCACGTCCCTGCTGATTATCGTGGTCGTGGTCATGGATTTCATGGCCCAGGTTCAGTCTCACATGATGTCGCATCAATATGAGAGTCTGATGAAAAAAGCTAACCTCAAGGGCCAGGGTCGATCCGGGCTGCTGCGTTAGCATCAATTGATACAGGTGTAACGATGAAAGTTCGCGCTTCCGTAAAACGCATTTGTCGCAACTGCAAGATCGTCCGTCGCAAGGGCGTGGTCCGGGTTATCTGCAAGGATGGCCGCCACAAGCAGCGCCAGGGTTGAGGCAAGGCGTCAAACGTCATAATTGTTTGGTTTTAGATTGAAAACAGGGGTCAAATCCGGTATTCTTGCGCGTTTCGCGACTCGCAACCGCTTTGTCCCGTTGAGGAGAACAGATTCATGGCTCGTATAGCCGGGATTAACGTACCGCCGCAGAAACACGCTGTTATTGCGCTGACGGCCATCTATGGCATCGGCCGCACCACGGCGAAGAAGATTTGTGAAGCCACCGGCGTCAGCCCGGACACCAAGATCAAGGATCTGTCCGAGCCCGAGATCGAGAGCATTCGCGGCGAAGTCGCAAAGTACACGGTGGAAGGCGATCTGCGTCGTACCGTGGCAATGAACATCAAGCGTCTGATGGATCTGGGCTGCTACCGTGGCATGCGTCATCGCCGCGGCCTGCCGATGCGCGGCCAGCGTACGCGCACCAACGCGCGCACCCGCAAGGGCCCGCGTCGCCCGATTCGTCGATAAAGTTTTCGTAACAGGTATTCAGAACATGGCAAAAGCACCGACTCGCACGCGGAAAAAGGTCAAGAAGAATGTGGTGGATGGCATCGCCCACATTCATGCGTCGTTCAACAACACGATCGTGACCATCACCGATCGCCAGGGCAATGCGCTCGCCTGGGCGACTGCCGGCGGCTCCGGCTTCCGTGGCTCCCGCAAGAGCACCCCGTTCGCCGCCCAGGTGGCTGCCGACCGGGTGGGCGAAATGGTCAAGGAATTCGGCGTCAAGAACCTCGAGGTCGAGGTCAAGGGCCCGGGTCCGGGCCGCGAGTCCGCGGTGCGCGCCCTGAACAATGCCGGTTTCAAGATCACCAACATCACCGATGTGACCCCGATTCCGCACAACGGTTGTCGTCCGCCCAAGAAGCGACGCGTGTAAGGCGGAGGAGAGCAAATGGCCAAGTACACAGGACCCAAATGTCGCCAGTGCCGTCGTGAAGGCACCAAGCTGTTTCTGAAAGGCGAGAAATGTTACACCGCGAAGTGCGCCGTCGAGAACCGTCCGTTCCCGCCGGGGCAGCACGGTCAGCGCCGCACGCGCCTGTCCGACTACGCCACCCAGTTGCGTGAGAAGCAGAAAATGCGCCGCATCTACGGTGTGCTGGAACGCCAGTTCCGCAACTATTACAAGGCCGCAGCCGGCAAGAAGGGTTCCACGGGTGAAAACCTGTTGCAGCTCCTGGAAGGCCGCCTGGACAACGTGGTCTACCGCATGGGCTTCGCCGCCTCACGCACCGAGGCGCGCCAGCTGGTTCGCCACAACGGCATTACCGTGAACGGCCAGCGTGTCACCATTCCGTCTTACCAGGTCAAGCCGAACGACAATATCGCGGTGGCCGAGAAGACACGCAAGCAGCTGCGCGTGCAGTCTGCGCTTGAAGTCGCTGAACAGCGCGGGTTTGTTGACTGGATCGACGTGGATGCGAAAAAGATGGAAGGCGTGTTCAAGGCCCTTCCGGAACGTTCGGATCTGCCGGCCGAAATTAACGAACATCTTGTTGTCGAGTTGTACTCCAAGTAAAGCAACAGCTTAAGAGGGCTATTCATGCAGGGCAAGGTTACCGAGTTCCTGAAGCCACGTATCGTTGACGTGCAATCCATTAACGACCGCACTGCGCGCGTGGTACTGGAGCCGCTCGAGCGCGGTTTCGGTCATACGCTGGGCAATGCGCTGCGGCGTATTCTCCTGTCTTCGATGCCGGGTTGCGCCATCACCAGCGTCGAAATCGACGGCGTACTGCACGAGTATTCCTCCATTGAGGGCGTGCAGGAAGACGTGATGGAAATCATGCTCAACCTGAAGGGCGTCGCGTTGCAGATGCACAACCGCGACAAGGCGACCCTGAAGCTGAGCAAGAAGGGTCCGGGCGCCGTCACCGCCGGTGACATCACCCTGGATCACGACATCGAGGTGGTCAACCCCGATTATGTCATCGCCAACCTGACCAAGGAAGGCGAGCTGAACATGACCCTGCACGTCGAGATGGGTCGCGGTTACGTGCCGGCCAAGGCCCGCGCCGAGCAGGAAGACGAAGCGTCCTCCGCGGTTGGCGCCCTGCGCCTGGACGCCAGCTTCACGCCGGTCTACCGCGTGGCCTACACGGTCGAATCCGCCCGTGTCGAGCAGCGCACAGACCTGGACAAGCTGATTATCGATATCGAGACCAACGGCACCATCGACGCCGAGGAATCCATTCGCCGCGCCGCGACCATTCTTCAGGATCAACTGTCGGTGTTCGTCGACCTGCAGGGCAAGGAAGAGGCCGCGCCGGAAGCACCGGAAGCGGATGTTGACCCGATCCTGCTGCGCCCGGTCGACGACCTCGAACTGACCGTGCGTTCGGCCAACTGCCTGAAGGCCGAAAGCATCTACTTCATCGGTGACCTGATCCAGCGCACCGAGGTCGAGCTGTTGAAGACCCCGAACCTGGGCAAGAAGTCGCTGACCGAAATCAAGGATGTGCTCGCCTCGCGAGGTCTGTCACTGGGCATGCGCCTGGAAAACTGGCCGCCGGCGGGACTGAAGGAAAGCGAAAAGTCCGCTTCCTCCCTGTAAGAACTCATAGAGTAGGTATAGAACCATGCGTCACCGTCAAAGTGGACGAAAACTGAATCGTAACAGCAGTCATCGCAAGGCGATGTTCAGCAACATGGCCGCGTCGCTGATGCGCCACGAGGTCATCAAGACCACCTTGCCGAAAGCCAAGGAGCTGCGCCGCGTTGCCGAGCCGCTGATTACCATGGCCAAGACCGACAGCGTGCACAAGCGTCGCCTGGCCTTTGCCCGCCTGCGCGATCGTGAAGTCGTCACCAAGCTGTTTGACGAACTGGGTCCGCGTTACAAGGATCGTCCCGGCGGTTACCTGCGCATCCTGAAGATGGGGTTCCGCACCGGCGACAAGGCGCCCATGGCGCTGGTCGAACTGGTCGATCGCCCGGAACCCGAGACCGAATCCTTCGAGGCCGTTGCCGAGTAGTTTCCGCCGGTCCACGAGGCAAAAAAGCCGGGCCCAGCCCGGCTTTTTTGCGCCCTGCAAAAATAGACATCAAAATGGGGACGGAGAAAATTGTGGTTGAATAGTTGAATAGGGGGTAAGGAGGAGACGGGTGATGGGCCTGGTGGCGGTTTTCTGTGATTTCGGGGTGGCGGGGCCCTATACCGGGCAAATGCACGCGGCGTTGCAGGTCGAAACGCCGGGGGTGGTGGTCGTGGATGTGTTTCCGGATCTGCCGCCATTCAACGTGCGGGCGGCCTCCTGCCTGTTGCCAGCCTACAGCCGTTTTTTGCCCGCTGACGCGGTATGCCTGTGTGTGGTCGATCCGGGCGTGGGGACGGAGCGCCGGGCGCTTGCGGTGCGCGCCGGGGAACGCTGGTACGTGGGGCCGGACAACGGTTTGTTTCAAGGCGTGATCGCGGACGCGGATTCGTGCGAGGCGTACGAGATCGAGTGGAGGCCTCGGCGTTTGTCAGACAGCTTTCATGGCCGCGACCTGTTCGCGCCGGTGGCGGCGCGGCTGGCCCGGGGCGACACGGTCGGGCTGCGCCGGATCGAGCCCGCGAAACTGTATCAGCCGGACTGGCCGCGCGAACTGTTCGAGGTGGTGTATGTCGATCCTTACGGTAACGCGGTGACGGGCATCGCCGCCGAGTCGCTGGCGGACGACGCCGTGCTGGAGGCCGGCGGGCGCGCCTGCCGTTATCACCGAACCTTTGCGGAAGCGGGGACCGGCGAGTTGTTCTGGTACCGTAACGCCAACGGGCTGGTCGAGCTGGCCCTCAATCAGGGCAGCGCCGCGGATGAGGCCGGCCTGCGCATCCGCAGCCGCGTGCAGGCGGCCAGCGAGAGGAGTGTTTCGTGAACAGACTCAGGGAAAACGTGGTGTTGCTTGCGCTTACAGCCGTGGTGGTGGTTGGCGGCTACGCCTACATGCGCTATGCCTACAAGGTGGCGGATGCCTGGCCGTTCACCCAGGAGATCCTGCTGATCATTCTCGGAACGGTGGTGACCATGCTGATTACGGCGCTGTTGTTGAACAAGCAGACAGCGGTGGAGATCGACAAGGAACAGAGCATCAAGTTCATCGAACTGAAGACCCGCACCTACGAGGAGCTGATCAACGGCATCGAGCAGATCGTGCTGGCCAGGGAAGTGACCGACGAGGATCTGATCCGTCTCCAGTTCACCACCCACCGGCTGGCAATCTTCGCCTCGCCGCCGGTGCTGGAGGAGTACCAGGCTTTCCTGCGCGTGTTCAACCGTACCGCTGTCGACCGCTCGGTGTCGGCGGCGGAGTCGGGGCAGTTGTCGGAAGCGTTGGCGCGCCTCACGGTAAGAATCCGCGCCGACCTGATCGGCGAGCTGGACCGCGAGGGGCATTTCTCCGAAAAGATCATCGCCGAACAGATCGTGGAGAACGCCAGCGAATCGACCGGCGTGGTGTAAGGGGCCGCGCCGCCGTCGTTCAGTCGGCCTCGATCAGCTCGCGAATCAGCGCGCGTACCTCGGGGTGATTGAAGTTGCGCCCACCCACCGCGCGGTAGACCACGCGGCCCTGCTTGTCGATCAGCACCGTGGTCGGCAGGCCCTTCACCCCGAAGGCATCCGAAACGCTGCTGTCGCGGTCGAAGAGGATGGGGAAGCCTGGGTACACCTCCAGTTGTCCCATGTAGGAAAACACGTGGTCCGGGGTTTCCCACTGGTTGATGGCCAGTACCACGAACCCCTGTTCGCGCAGATCCTGGTACACCGCTTCCATGGAGGGAATCTCTTCCCGGCAGGGCGGGCACCAGGTCGCCCAGAAGTTTACCATCACCACCTTGCCGCGCAGTTTCGACAGCGTGTGGCGCTCGCCGTCCATGTCTTCCAGGGTGAAGTCCGGCGCCGGGATGGGGGTCGGCAGCCGTGTCAGGCTGTGGCCGAGAGCGGCGCTGGCCGGCGCGGGCAGCGTCCACGCCAACGCCAGCAGCACAACCGCCAGCAGCTCACGCATCGGGTGCACAGCGAACATCCTCGATCGTATCTTCATGTGTTTCGTCTCCCTGCGTCCAGGAATAATGGAGGTCGAAGCGGCTGCCCGCGGGCAGCGGCACGGTGGTGAAGCCCTGGCCCCAGTCGCCGGGCTGGTAGGTCTGTTCCTCGTGCAACAGTATCCAGCGGAACGCCAGGCTGCGGTTTTTCCATTCTTCCAGCCACTCGCTCTTGGTCTTGACCCGGTGTGTCCTGCCGTCCGGGGTGACGTAGCGCCAGGTGCGCAGGTCGTAGTGCAGGGATTGGTCGCCGGTGTTGCGGATGATGGTGCCGAAAGTGCAGTATCGGCGCGTGGCGGCGACGATGTCCTCCGGCAGGCCGCGCGCGGCGAATACGGCCGCCACGTAGTCCGGCGTCAGCGGCAGCAGCCGCAGGCTGAACCCCGGGTGTTCGACCTGGATGCGCTGGATGCCTGTGTCGGGGTCGATCTCGCGCTGCACTTCGCCGGCGTGGGCCAGCAGGGGCCAGAGCAGGCAGGTCGTGATCAGACGATGGCGCATGTTTCACCTCTCGGGCCAGTGGCTGTTTTCGCGTATGCCGGAACTTCAGGCAGCGTCGGTGTCCGAATGGTTCCGCTCGCGCTCCAGTACCGGCTTGAGAAAGTGCCCGGTATGCGAACCCGGTGTCTCCGCCACCTGCTCCGGCGTGCCGGTGGCGATGATGCGCCCGCCGCCGCTGCCGCCTTCAGGGCCGAGATCGACGATCCAGTCGGCGGTCTTGATGACGTCCAGGTTGTGCTCGATGATCACCACCGTGTTGCCGTGGTCGCGCAGGCGCTGCAGCACTTTCAGCAGTTGCTCGATATCGTGGAAGTGCAGCCCGGTGGTGGGTTCGTCGAGGATGTACAGGGTCTTGCCGGTATCGCGCTTGGACAGTTCGCGCGACAGCTTGACGCGCTGCGCCTCGCCACCGGACAGGGTGGTGGCGTTCTGCCCCAGGCGGATGTAGGACAAGCCCACGTCCAGCAGGGTCTGCAGCTTGCGCGAGATCGCCGGCACGGCGGCAAAGAACTCCGCGGCGTCCTCCACTGTCATGTCCAGCACTTCGTGGATGTTGCGCCCCTTGTAGCGGATGTCGAGCGTCTCGCGGTTGTAGCGCTGGCCCTTGCACACGTCGCAGGGCACGTAGATGTCCGGCAGGAAGTGCATTTCCACCTTGATGACGCCGTCGCCCTGGCAGGCCTCGCAGCGCCCACCCTTGACGTTGAAGCTGAAGCGGCCGGGTTTGTAGCCGCGCGAGCGCGCTTCCTGGGTGCCGGCGAACAGCTCGCGGATGGGTGTGAACAAGCCGGTATAGGTGGCGGGGTTGGAGCGCGGGGTGCGGCCGATGGGACTCTGGTCGATGTCCACCACCTTGTCGAACTGCTCCAGTCCTTGCACGGAGGCGAACGGTGCCGGTTCGGTGCTGGCGCCGTTGAGTTCCGCGGCTACCAGCCGGTACAGGGTGTCATTGATCAGTGTCGACTTGCCCGAGCCGGAGACGCCGGTCACGCAGGTCATCAGGCCCACGGGGATCTCCAGGTCCACGTCCCGCAGGTTGTTGCCGCTGGCCTTGTGGATGCGCAACTGGCGTTGCGGGTCGTTGGGGGTGCGTTGCGCCGGTACGGGGATGCGGCGCGCGCCGCTCAGATACTGGCCGGTCAGCGAGGCCGGGTTGTTGATGACCTGTTCGGGCGTGCCCTGGGCGACCACGCGGCCACCGTGGATGCCGGCGCCCGGCCCCATGTCCACCAGGTGATCGGCGGCGCGGATGGCGTCCTCGTCGTGTTCCACCACGATGACGGTGTTGCCGAGATCACGCAGGAAGGTCAGGGTGTTGAGCAGCCGCTGGTTGTCGCGCTGGTGCAGGCCGATGGAGGGTTCGTCGAGGATGTACATGACACCCACCAGGCCGGCGCCGATCTGGCTGGCGAGGCGGATGCGCTGGGCCTCGCCGCCGGACAGGGTGTCGGCGCTGCGGTCCAGCGACAGGTAGTTGAGTCCGACGTTGACCAGGAAGTTCAGACGCTCGCGGATTTCCTTCACGATCTTGTCGGCGATGGCGCCGCGCCGCCCCGGAAGTTCCAGGGCGGCGAAGAAGTCGCTGGCCTCGCCGACCGGCATGGCGGCGATCTGCGGCAGCGTGTGTTCGGCGACAAACACGTTGCGCGCCGCCCGGTTGAGGCGCGTGCCTTCACAGTCGGGGCAGGGGTGCGTGGTGAGGTAGCGCGCCAGTTCGTCGCGCACCACGCTGGATTCGGTTTCCCGGTAACGCCGTTCCATGTTGCGGATAATGCCTTCGAAAGGGTGGCGGCGGACCTTGATGCCGTTGCGCTCGTTGATATAGCGGAACTCGATCTGTTCCTTGCCGCTACCGTAGAGAATGATCTCGCGGACAGACTCGTCCAGTTCCTCGAACGGCGTCTCGATGTCGAAGCCATAGTGGTCGGCCAGTGAGCTGATCAACTGGAAATAGTAAGCGTTGCGGCGGTCCCAGCCGCGCACCGCTCCGCCGGCCAGGCTCAGGTGTGGATTGGCGACCACGCGCCGCGGGTCGAAGGATTGCTGCACGCCGAGGCCGTCGCAGGTCGGGCAGGCGCCCACCGGGTTGTTGAAACTGAACAGGCGCGGCTCCAGTTCGGTAAGTGAATAGCCGCACTTCGGGCAGGCGAACTTGGCGGAAAAGGTGATTTCGGTCTCGTCGTCCATGCTGACCACGCGCGCCAGGCCGTCGGCGAGGCGCAGCGCCGTCTCGAACGATTCGGCGAGGCGCAATTGCAGGTCGTCGCGCACCTTGAAGCGGTCCACCACCACCTCGATGCTGTGCTTGCGGCGCAGGTCGAGTTCCGGCGGGTCGTCCAGCTCGATCACCTCGCCGTCGATGCGGGCGCGGATATAGCCGTGCGCGCGCAGTTCCTCCAGCAACGCCAGATGCTCGCCCTTGCGGTCCTGCACCACCGGCGCCAGCAGCATCCAGCGCGAGCCGGCGGGCTGTTCGAGCACATGGTCGACCATCTGGCTGATGGTCTGCGCCTCCAGTGTGATGGCGTGCTCCGGGCAACGCGGTGTGCCCACGCGCGCGAACAACAGGCGCAGGTAGTCGTGGATCTCGGTGATGGTGCCGACCGTGGAGCGCGGATTGTGCGAGGTGGACTTTTGTTCGATCGAGATCGCCGGCGACAGTCCCTCGATGTGGTCGATGTCGGGTTTCTCCATCATCGACAGGAACTGGCGCGCATAGGCCGACAGCGACTCGACATAACGGCGCTGACCCTCCGCGTAGATGGTGTCGAAGGCCAGCGACGACTTGCCGGAGCCGGACAGGCCGGTGATCACGATCAGCCGGTCGCGCGGCAGGTCGAGGTCGATGTTCTGCAGGTTGTGCGTGCGCGCGCCGCGCAGGCGAATGGTGTCCATGGTATTTCCGGCAAATTGGGCAACCTGATACTATACGGCGTTTCTCGATGGCTGACCAAAAGGAATTCCGTTTCGTGAACACTTCGTTGTCCGCCGACCCGAACATGACCCGCGCGGAGGCGCGCACCGCCGCCGCCATGGCCAGTATCTATGCCCTGCGCATGTTGGGGTTATTCATGATCCTGCCGGTGTTCGCGCTCTACGCCGAGCACCTGGAAGACGCTACACCGGCGCTCGCAGGGCTCGCTATTGGCATCTACGGCATGACCCAGGCGCTGTTGCAGATTCCTTTCGGGCTGGTTTCGGACCGTATCGGCCGCAAGCCGGTGATCGTGTTCGGGCTGCTGGTGTTCGCGCTGGGCAGCGCCATGGCGGCCGGCGCCGACAGTATCTGGGGCGTCATCGCCGGGCGCGCCATGCAGGGCGCGGGTGCCATCGCCGCCGCCGTGATGGCGCTGACCGCCGATCTGGTGCGCGAGGAACACCGGGTCAAGGCCATGGCCATTATCGGCATGAGCATCGGCGCCTCCTTTGCCGCCGCCATGGTGCTCGGTCCCCTGCTCAACGGCTGGATCGGCGTGCCCGGCATTTTCTGGCTGACCGCTGTGCTGGCGCTGGGTGGTATCGCGGTGATCCTGTTCATCGTCCCCAACCCGGTGGTGTCGAGGGTGCACCGCGACGCCGAGCCGGTGCCCTCGCAGTTCGCCGGGGTGTTGCGCAATACCCAGTTGTTGCGCCTGGACACCGGCATCTTCGCCCTGCACCTGATACTCACCGCCAGTTTCGTGGTGTTGCCGCTGGCCCTGCGCGACATCGCCGGCCTCGACCCGGCCAGCCACTGGGAGGTTTACCTGGTGGTGCTGATGCTGTCCCTGCCGGTGGCGATCCCCTTCATTATCCAGGCCGAAAAACACCGGCGCATGAAACAGGTGTTCGTTGGCGCGGTTATGGTGGTGGTGCTGGCCGAGCTGCTGCTGTTCGGGTTTCACGACGACGTGGTGACCATCGGGCTGGGCCTGTTCGTGTTCTACGCGGCGTTCAACCTGCTGGAGGCGCTGCTGCCCTCGCTGATCGCCAAGATGTCCCCGCCGGACAGCAAGGGCACCTCGATGGGCGTCTATTCCAGCGCCCAGTTCTTCGGCGCCTTCGTCGGTGGCTCCACCGGCGGCTGGCTGCACGGCCGCTTCGGCCTGTCCTCGGTGTTCCTGTTCTGCGCCGGCGTGGCGGTACTGTGGCTGGTGCTGGCGCTGGGCATGGAAGCGCCGCGCTACCTGAGCACGCGGCTGCTGCGGGTGGGCGAGCTGGACCCGGTGGCCGCGCAGCAACTGGCGCAGCGGATGACGGCGGTGCCGGGCGTGGCCGAGGTGGTGGTGATCGCCGAGGACCAGGTGGCCTACCTCAAGGTTGACCCCGACAGCCTGGATGAGCCGGCGCTGGAAGCCCTGTTGCCGCAGGACGCCTGACGGCAAATCAAGCGCTTAGGCGGGGCGGCCGGCCGGGACACGGTTTTCGTGGCGGCGTGGCGCCATTGGCAGATGAAAGTGGCCCGGGGAGTGGTTATGATGCTCCCTGGCTGAAGTACAAGACCCACAAGACAACGAGCGAAAACCCAGGGATGGTGTTTTCCGGAAGGAGCAGAACATGGCACGAGGCGTCAACAAGGTTATTCTGGTCGGCAATCTGGGCGCGGACCCGGAAGTGAAATACATGCCCAACGGCAATGCGGTGGCGAACGTCACGCTGGCAACCAGCGAATCCTGGAAGGACAAGCAGACCGGCGAGACCAAGGAAAAGACCGAATGGCACCGGGTGGTGTTTTTCCGCCGCCTGGCGGAGATCGCCGGCGAGTACCTGAAGAAGGGTTCGCAGGTGTATATCGAGGGCAAGTTGCAGACCCGCAAGTGGCAGGACAAGAACGGCAACGACCGTTACACCACCGAGATCATCGCCAACGAAATGCAGATGCTCGGCGGGCGTGGCGGTGGCGGCAGCGCGGACTTCGGAGGTGGTGGCGCGTCGATGTCGCAGGCGGCACCGGCTGCCGCCGCGCCGGCGGGCGACGACTTCGACGACGATATTCCGTTCTAGCGCGCCCCGGCCGGGGCGGCGCCACGAAAAAGGCCGGCGCAAGCCGGCCTTTTTCGTGCTCAGCCGTTGCCGGCCCGGTCCAGTTGCAACCTGTCCGCCTGCATTTCCGGGCGGAAGATGTTGATCGGGATCTTCAGGAAACGTTTGCCGTTGGCTTCCGGGTCCGGTAGCGAGCCGGCGTCGATGTTGACCTGGATGCTCTGGTAGAGCAGTTTCGGGGCGTCCAGTTCGCGGTCGCGTTCGCTGCGGAATTTCACGAATTCCTCCTCGCTCATGCCCGCCCTCAGGTTGACGTTGTGATGCTTTTGTTCGCCGATCGTGGTCTGGTAAGCCAGTTCGCGGCCGCCGGGCTGGTAGTCGTGGCCGACGAACACCCGGGTTTCCTCGGGCAGGGTGTACAGCCGCTCGGTAATCGAGTGGTACATGTCCTTTGCGCTGCCGGCGGGAAAGTCGCAGCGGCCGGTGCCGCTGTCGGGCATGAACAGCACGTCGCCGGTGAACAGCGCGTCACCGAAACGGTAGGTCGCGCAGGCGGGCGTGTGGCCGGGAGTGAAGATCACCGAGAAGGCCAGCGAACCGGCCTGCACGGTTTCCCCGTCCCTGAGCAGGCGGTCGAACTGGCGGCCGTCGGTGGGAAACGCGTCAGGCAGGTTCAGTTCGCGCTTGAACACCTCCTGCACGCGGGTGATGCGCTCGCCGATCGCCACCTGCGCGCCGGGGAACATGTCCTTCAGCATCCGGGCGCCGGACAGGTGGTCGGCATGGGCATGGGTTTCCAGGATATAGTGGAGCGTCAGCCCCTCTTCGCGCAGGAAGGCCGCCACCCGGTCGACCGATTCCGTCCATACCTTAGAGCCGACCACGTTGTAGTCGAGAACGGGGTCGATGACCACCGCGTCGCCGCTGGCGGCATCGTGGACCACGTAGGTGAGGGTGGAGGTGCGTGTGTCGAAAAATGCCTGGATATCCATGTGGCGCTCCTTGAGACCATAAAAAATTTGGGCAAGTATAAGGCTATAATTAGAATTTAACCAGACATAGAATTAATTATACACTATCGCCCATACCCGCAGTTCGACTTGAAGCAGTTCTATAGCAACCCTCAACAACCCCATGATTTCTAATTTAAACCCGGATTTTCATCCGTGGCGTTACGCGCGTCTGTCCGCTAAGTGCCTGTCCGTAAAGCAGGATTCGCCGTTTCTCGCCTTGACAAGGTGGGGAATTGCTACCTATAGTGTCGAGAAGTGGGAATCTGTGGAAAATAGTGGAAATTTCAGGAGGTCGAGGGGAGTCCGGTGTTTCGCGGTGGCAATACAGTCAAGCTCGACGCCAAGGGACGGTTGGCCTTGCCAACCCGTTACCGTGGCATCATCAGCGAGCGTTACGAAGGCCGCCTGGTGGTGACCGTCCACGACGACGGCTGCCTGCTGCTGTATCCGCAACCCGAATGGGAACAGATCGAACATCGCCTTATCAGTACCCCCAACCTCGATCGCCGCACACGCGACATGCAGCGTATGTTGGTCGGTTACGCCACCGAAGTCGAGATGGACGGCAACGGCCGTATCCTGCTGGCGCCGCGCCTGCGCGATTTCGCCGGGCTGGACAAGACCGTGGCGCTGGTCGGCGTGGGCAAGAAGTTCGAGATCTGGAACGAAGAAACCTGGATGGAGATCGGCAGTAGCTGGAAGAACGGGGCGAGCGATACCGACAAACCCCACCCGCTCGATACGCTGACACTGTAGCGGCGATGAGCGACCAGCATCAACCGGTACTGCTGACACAGGTACTGGATGCACTCCGGGTGAAACCGGACGGCATCTATATTGACGCAACCTTTGGACGTGGCGGACATGCGGCAGCGCTTCTCGAGAAGCTTGGCCCGGAAGGCAGGCTCCTGGCCTTCGACAAGGACCCCGAGGCCCTGGCCTGGGCGTCGCGCCGGTTTGCCGGCGAGGAGCGCCTGCTGATGCGCGCCGGCAGCTTCGGCAAGCTGGCAAGCGAGGTCGATGCGCTGGACTGGCGGGGCCGGGTCGACGGCATTCTGCTCGACCTCGGCGTGTCCTCGCCGCAGCTCGACGACGCCGCGCGCGGTTTCAGTTTCCGGCAGGCCGGCCCCCTGGACATGCGCATGAACCCGGAGGCGGGACCCAGCGCTGCCGACTGGCTGGCCGAGGCCTCCGAGCAGGAGATCGCCGATGTGCTCTGGAAGTACGGCGAGGAACGGTTTTCGCGGCGCATTGCGCGCGCCATCGTCAACACGCGCGAGGAAACGCCGATCGTCACCACCCTGCAACTGGCCGAGCTGATTGCTTCCGCCGCGCCGCGCCGCGACCGCCACAAGCACCCGGCGACGCGCAGTTTTCAGGCAATCCGGATCTTCATCAACCGGGAGCTGGAGGATCTGGAAGCGGTGCTGCCGCAGGCGGTGGACGCGTTGGCGCCGGGCGGCCGGCTGGCGGTGATCAGTTTTCACTCGCTGGAAGACCGTATCGTCAAACGCTTCATCCGTGACGAATTCCGCGGGCCGGAGCTGCCGCCCGACCTGCCGGTGATGCCGGCGCACTACGCGCCGCGGCTGAAACCGGTCGGCAAGCAGATCCGCGCCGGCGACGAAGAGATCGCGGCCAACCCGCGGGCGCGCAGCGCGGTGCTGCGGGTGGCGGAGCGCGCCGCATGAAGGCGCTGTTGTTACCGGTGTTGCTGGCCGCCGTGATCGCCAGCGCCATGGGCGCGGCCTGGTCGCGCCACGAGAGCCGTAAATTGTTCAACGAATTGCAGCAACTGGAGAGCGAGCGCGACGCCATGAACGTCGAATGGGGCCAGTTGCAGCTCGAACAGAGTACCTATACCACGCACGGCAAGATCGAGGCCGCCGCGCGCGAACGCCTGCGGATGAAGATCCCGGGCACACAACAGGTGATGATCCTGCAACCATGAGCAAGGCAAGCCACATCAGCCGGGGGCGTCGGTTCGTTTTGATCGGACTGATGCTGGCCGGTTTCGCCGTGCTGGCGGGCCGCAGCGCCCAGTTGCAGCTCGTCGACCAGGCTTTCCTGCAGGAGCAGGGCGACGCGCGCCACCTGCGCGTGGTGCAGGTGCCGGCGCACCGCGGCATGATCGTGGACCGCAACGGCGAGCCGCTGGCGATCAGCACGCCGGTGCAGTCGGTGTGGGCGAACCCGCAGGAACTGGTGGCATCGCCGGGCGAAATGGCCCGGGTGGCGGAATTGCTGGCACTGGACGTGGACCGCCTGCAACGTCTGATCGGGCAGCGCAAGGATCGTGAGTTCGTCTACCTGCGGCGCCACATCGCCCCCGACCGCGCCGAACAGGTGATGGCGCTGGATGTGCGCGGCATTTATCTGCAGCGCGAGTACCGCCGCTACTATCCGGCCGGCGAGGTGGCCGGCCACCTGGTCGGCTTCACCAACGTGGACGACCACGGCCAGGAGGGGCTGGAGCTGGCCTACGACGACTGGCTGACCGGCCAGCCGGGCGCCAAGCGCGTGATCAAGGATGGCCAGCGCCACATTATCGAGGACGTGGAAAACATCCGTTCCGCCAGGCCCGGCAACAAGCTGACCCTGAGTATCGACCGCCGCATCCAGTACCTCGCCTACCGCGAACTGAAGGCGGCGGTGCGCCAGCACCACGCGCGTTCGGGTTCCATCGTGGTGCTCGACAGCCGCAGCGGCGAAGTGCTGGCGCTGGCCAACCAGCCGTCCTTCAATCCCAACAATCGTCGCCGCCTGCGCCCGGACCGGCTTCGCAACCGCGCCGTCACTGATGTCTTCGAACCCGGCTCGACCATGAAGCCCTTCGTGATTGCCGCCGCCCTGCAAACCGGCAAGTACCGGCCCGGCACCCGCATCGACACCTCGCCGGGTCTGTTCCAGGTGGGCGTGCACACCATTCGCGACATGCACGACTACGGCGTGCTTGACCTGACCGGCGTGATCCGCAAGTCGAGCAACGTGGCGGCCAGCAAGATCGCGCTGTCGCTGGAGCCGCGCACCCTGTGGGGCTTCCTGTCCGGCGCCGGTTTCGGTGTCTCCACCGGCAGCGGTTTCCCGGGCGAGGCCGACGGCCACCTGGCCGCCTACCGCCGCTGGCGCGACATCGAGCGCGCCACCCTGGCCTACGGTTACGGTTTGTCGGTGACGGCCATGCAGCTGGCGCAGGCCTACAGCCTTTTTGCCAATGATGGTTACCGGGTGCCGGTGACCCTGTTGCGGCGCGAGGATCCGGCGCCGCGCGAGGCGGTGTATACGCCGCAGGTGGCGCGCGCCGTGCGCCACATGATGGAATCGGTGGTGCATGCCGGCGGGACTGCCGTGAAGGCGGCGGTGCCCGGCTACCGGGTGGCCGGCAAGACCGGCACCGTGCACAAGTCGGTATCCGGCGGCTACGCGGAGGACCGCTATGTGGCGGTGTTCGCGGGCCTGGCGCCGGCCAGTGATCCGCGCCTGGTGGCGGTGGTGGTCATCAACGAGCCGCGCAACGGCGTGCACTACGGCGGCCTGGTGGCCGGGCCGGTGTTCTCGCGGGTGATGGCCGGTGCGCTGCGCCTGCTCAACATCACGCCAGACGACGCCCCCCTGTTGCAGACGCGCTCGCGTCACGGCGGAGGTCCGGCATGATGGCCGCCGGCGCAACACAGGCAGGCATGCCGCTTGCCGAACTGCTCGCCGGCCTGGGCGACGCGCCGCTGCCGCCGCTGACCGTGGGCGGACTGTGCGCCGACAGCCGCGAAGTGGCGCCCGGTGACCTGTTCCTGGCCTGCCGCGGCCTGCGCGTTCATGGGCTGGAATCGGCGCGGCAGGCGGTGAGCCGCGGCGCGCTGGCGGTGGCCTGGGAACCGGAAGGCTGCGAAGACCCCGGCAGCCTGCTCGCCGGGCTCGGCGTGCCAGTCATCGCGGTGCCGCAATTGTCGCGCCGCCTGGGCATCATTGCCGACCGTTTCCACGGCCACCCCTCCGAACACATGCACGTGGTCGGCGTTACCGGCACCGACGGCAAGACCACGGTGAGCCATTTCATCGCCCAGGCGCTGTCTTCGCCCGCGGCCCCGGCCGGCCTGCTCGGGACCCTGGGCTACGGCGTCTACGGGGACCTGTCCGCGCCGACCCACACCACGCCCGACGCCTTGCGCCTGCAGGCCGAACTGGCGGCGTTGCGCGAGCGCGGCGTGACGCGGCTGGCCATGGAGGTTTCCTCGCACGCGCTGCACCAGTACCGCAGCGAGGGCATCCGGTTCGATACCGCGGTGCTGACCCTGCTGAGCCGCGACCACCTCGATTACCACGGCACCCTGGAGGCCTATGCCGACGCCAAACGGCGTCTGTTCGAGTCGCCGGGACTGGCATGCGCGGTGCTCAATGCCGGTGATGCCTTCGGCCGCGAGCTGGGCGCCGCGCTTGGCTCGCGCCTGCGCGTGATCAGTTGGCAGTCCGATGCACGGGCGCGGCCGCTGTCCGGCGAGTGGCTGCGTCTGCGGAAGGTCGACCCGTTGCCCCGGGGTATCGCCCTGGACATCGAGACCGACCAGGGCGCGGTAGCCTTCGAGGCCGGGGTGCTGGGCGATTTCAATGCCGGCAACCTGCTGGCCGCGATGGGCGCCTTGCGCGCCGCCGGCTTCACCCTCGAACAGGCCGCGCAACGGCTGGCCGGGGTCAGCACCGTGCCCGGCCGCATGGAACTCTTTAGCGTGCCGGGCAAGCCCGCCGTGGTGGTCGATTTCGCGCATACGCCGCACGCGCTGGACACCGTGTTGAAGGCGCTGCGGCCGCACTGCCGTGGCAGGCTGCTGTGCGTGTTCGGGGCCGGCGGCGACCGCGATACCGGCAAGCGCGGGCCGATGGGCGCCGCGGCCGAACGCGGCGCGGACCGCGTCATCGTGACCAGCGACAACCCGCGCCACGAGTCACCAGGCGCCATCATCGAACAGATCGTCGCCGGCATGGCGCGGCCGCAACAGGCCCTGTGCATCGAGGATCGCGGCGAGGCCATCGACAGCGCCCTGTCTGCCGCCGGCCCTGAAGACCTGGTGCTGGTCGCCGGCAAGGGACACGAGACCACCCAGCAGGTCGGCGACCTGAAACTGCCGTTCAGTGATCGCGAGCGTGTCGCCCGATGGTTGCGCGGGGGTGGGGCATGATAGCGCTGACACTGGCGGAGGCGGCGGACTTGCTCGGCGTGGCGTGCAGTGATGCCGATACCCTGTTCAGTGGTATCAGCACCGACACCCGCAGCCTGCAACGCGGAAATTTGTTCGTCGCCCTGCGGGGGCCGAATTTCGACGGCCACGACTACCTGGAGGCGGCGCGCGAGCGCGGCGCGGCGGCGGCCGTGGTGAGCCGCACGGTTGATACGGTCTTGCCCTGCCTGCGGGTGGACGATACCCGCCTGGCGCTGGGGCGGCTGGCCGCCGGCTGGCGCGCCCGTTTCGATCTGCCGCTGGTCGCCGTGACCGGCAGCAACGGCAAGACCACGGTCAAGGAAATGCTGGCCGCCGTGCTGCGCCGCTGCGGCGAGACGCTGGTGACGCGTGGCAATCTGAACAACGATATCGGCCTGCCGCTGACGCTGGCCGGCCTGTCCGAGGCGCACCGCTACGCGGTCATCGAAATGGGCGCCAATCACCCGGGCGAAATCGCCGCCCTCACGGCCATCGCGCAACCCACCGTGGCGCTGGTGAACAACGCCGGTCCCGCGCACCTGGAAGGGTTCGGCAGTCTCGAGGGCGTGGCGCGCGCCAAGGGCGAACTGTTCGAGAAGCTGTGCGCGGACGGCGTCTGCATTATCAATGCCGACGACGCCTTTGCCGGTCTGTGGCTGGCGATGGCGGGCGAGCGGCGCGTGATCCGTTTCGGCCTGGAAACCGACGCCGAAGTCAGTGCCGACTGGAAGGGCGACCTGTCCGGCAGTGACGTGTGCCTGCGAACCCCGGCCGGCGAGGTGGCGTTCCGCCTGCCGCTGCCGGGCCGTCACAACATCATGAACGCGCTGGCCGCCAGCGCGGCCTGCGTGGCGCTGGGCCTGAGCCCGGCACAGATCGCGGACGGCCTGTCGGGCATGCGGGCGGTCGGCGGTCGCGGGCAGGAGCAGCGTGGACTGCACGGCTCGCGCCTGATCGACGACACCTACAACGCCAACCCGGCATCGCTGGCGGCGGCGCTGGAGGTGTTGGCCGGCGGGCAGGACGAACGCTGGCTGGTGCTCGGCGACATGGGCGAACTGGGCGACGAAGCCGAGGCCCTGCACGCCGCCATGGGCGAGCAGGCGCGCCGGGCCGGCCTGACGCGGCTGTTCGCGCTGGGGCCGCTGGCGGCCGCCGCCGCGCGCCGTTTCGGCGCCGGCGGAGAGAGCTTCGCCGACATGGACGCCTTGCTGGAGAGCCTGCGCGACGCCCTGCACGGCGGCGTTACCGTGCTGGTGAAGGGGTCGCGCGCCATGCGCATGGAACGTGTCATCGAGGCGCTTCGCGCGCGCAACGGGGAGGCCGCCTGACGTGCTCATCTATCTCACTGACTACCTGGCCCAGTTCCACAGCGGCTTCCACGTCTTCCAGTACCTGACGCTGCGCGCCATCCTCGGTGTGCTCACCGCGTTGCTGATTTCCTTCGTGATCGGGCCGGTGATGATCCGCCAGTTGAGTTTCCGCCAGATCGGCCAGCAGGTGCGCAGCGACGGGCCGGAATCCCACCTGTCCAAGGCCGGCACGCCGACCATGGGCGGCGCGCTCATCCTGGTGGCGATCGCCGTGTCCACGCTGCTGTGGGCCGATCTCGCCAACCGCTATATCTGGGTCGTGCTGCTGGTGACGCTGAGTTTCGGCGCCATCGGCTGGGTCGACGACTACCGCAAGATCGTCTACGGCAACAGCAAGGGACTGTCGGCGCGCGCCAAGTACGGCTGGCAGTCGCTGGTGGCGATCATCACCGGCCTGTACCTGTACCTCGCCGCCCAGTCGCCGGTCGAGACCACATTGATCGTGCCCTTCTTCAAGGATGTCGCCATCCCGCTCGGCGCCTGGTACGTGGTGGTGGTGTATTTCGTGGTGGTGGGCTCCAGCAACGCGGTCAATCTCACCGACGGCCTCGACGGCCTGGCGATCCTGCCCACGGTGCTGATCGCCGGCGCGCTGGCGGTGTTCGTGTATGCCACCGGGCACGCCTATTACGCCAAGTATCTCGGCATCCCCTACGTCCGCGAAGTGGGCGAGGTAGTGGTGTTCTGCGGCGCCATCGTCGGCGCCGGGCTGGGCTTCCTGTGGTTCAACGCCTACCCCGCGCAGGTGTTCATGGGCGACGTCGGCGCGCTGGCGCTGGGCGCGGCGCTGGGCATCGTCGCGGTGCTGGTGCGCCAGGAGCTGGTGTATTTCCTGATGGCGGGCGTATTCGTGATGGAAACCGTGTCGGTGATTCTGCAGGTGGCGTCCTTCAAGCTGACCGGGCGGCGCATCTTCCGCATGGCGCCACTGCACCATCATTTTGAACTGAAAGGCTGGCCGGAGCCGCGCGTCATCGTGCGCTTCTGGATTATTACGGTGATTCTGGTGCTCAGCGGGCTGGCGACGCTGAAACTGCGCTGAGCGGGGAGAGGGATGGACGAGAAGAGCCAGATTGTATTGGTGGGACTGACCTTCGCGGTGATCGCCGTGGTGCTGGTGATCCTGTGACGGGACAACGACGGGAAACATGTTGACGGCAACAGACATGACGGAACACGAGGAACGACAGGCGCCGCGCACACTGGTGGTCGGTCTTGGCGCCACCGGTGTGTCCTGCGCGCGTTTCCTGTCGCGCGCCGGCGTGCCGGTGGCGGTGACCGATAGCCGCGAGCAGCCGCCGGGCCTCGAAGTCCTGCAGCGGGAACTGCCGGACGTGGCCCTGTTCCTCGGCGGTTTCGACGAGCAGGCCTTCGAGCGCGCGCAACGCATCGTGGTCAGCCCCGGCGTGTCCCTGCGCGAACCGCTGCTGGCGGAGGCGCGCGCGCGCGGCGTGGAGATCATCGGCGATATCGAACTGTTCGCGCGTCAGGTGAGCGCGCCGGTGATCGGCATCACCGGTTCCAACGGCAAGAGCACGGTGACCACCCTGTTGGGCCTGATGGCGCGCCAGGCGGGGCGTACCGCGCGCGTCGGCGGCAACCTGGGCGTGCCGGCGCTCGACCTGGTGGACGACACCGAGCCGGACCTTTATGTGCTGGAGCTGTCCAGCTTCCAGCTCGAAACCGTGAACAGCCTGTCGTGCCTGGCGGCCGTGGTGCTCAACGTCAGCCCCGATCACATGGACCGCTACGATTCGCTGGGCGACTACGCGCGCGCCAAGCAGGCCATTTACCACCACGCGCGCCTGCAGGTGGTGAACCGCGACGACGCCCGCGCCGCCGCGCTGGCGCACGCTCACGCGCCAGTGACCGGGTTTGGCTGTGGCGAGCCGCGCGAGGGCGACTTCGGTGTGCGCGCCGTCGACGGCGAACCCTGGGTGGCGCGCGGCGACGCTGCGCTGATGCCGGTATCGGAGTTGCGCATGCCCGGCCGTCACAATCTTTCCAATGCGCTGGCCGCGCTGGCGCTGGGCGCGGCCGCGGGCCTGCCGATGGACGCCATGCTGCAGGCGCTGCGCGAGTTCCAGGGCCTGCCGCACCGCACCGAGTGGGTGGGCGAGTACCGCGGAGTGCGCTGGTTCAACGATTCCAAGGCCACCAATATCGGCGCCGCGCTGGCCGCCGTGCAGGGCTTCGAGGGTCCGCTGGTGCTGATCGCCGGCGGCCAGGGCAAGGGCGCCGATTTCGCCGAACTGGCGGCCGGACTCGACGCGCGGGTAAGGTGCCTGGTGCTGCTCGGCGAGGCCGCCGGCGAGATCGAGGCGGCCGTGGGCGGCAAACTGCCCGTCAGCCATGCCGCCGACATGCGCGAGGCGGTGCGCATCGCCGCCGCGCAGGCGCAGCCGGGCGATACCGTGCTGCTGTCACCGGCGTGCGCGAGCTTCGACATGTTTCGCGGCTACGAAGACCGTGGCGAGCGTTTCGTGCAGGCGCTGCGGGAGGTGTTCGAATGAGCCTTGCCGCGCTGTTGCCGGATATGCCCGCGCGTCGTGGCGCCACCTGTCCGCGGCTGGATTTCCCCTTGCTGGTCGCGGTGCTGGCGCTGTTCTCGCTGGGCCTGGTGATGGTGGCGTCCGCCTCCATGCCGGTCGCGGAGCGTCTTGGCGTCGGCACCCTGCACTTCGCGGTGCGGCAGACGCTCTACCTGTTCATGGGGCTGGTGCTGGGCCTGGCCGTGTTGCGCATCCGCCTCGCCTGGTGGGAGCAGTGCAGCCTGTTGTGCATCCTGCTGGCCATCGCGCTGCTGATCGTGGTGCTGGTGCCGGGCGTGGGGGTGTCGGTCAACGGCAGCACCCGCTGGATCAACCTCGGCGTGTTCCGCCTGCAGGTGTCCGAGCCGGCCAAGTTGCTGGCGCTGGTGTACATGGCGGGCTACCTGGTGCGCCACGGCGATGCCGTGCGCGAAACCGGCTCGGGGTTCATCAAGCCGCTGGCGCTGTTGCTGGTGGCGGCCGTGCTGTTGCTGATGGAGCCGGATTTCGGCGCCACCGTGGTGATGATGACCACCGCGCTGGTGATGATGTTCATGGCCGGCGTCAGCCTGTGGAAGTTTGCCGGCCTGATCGCCATGGCCTTCGCCGCCTTCGCGGCGCTGGCGATCTCCTCGCCCTACCGGCTGGAACGCCTCACCACCTTCCTGAACCCCTGGGCAGACCCGTTCAACAGCGGTTTCCAGTTGACCCAGTCGCTGATTGCCATCGGCCGCGGCGAACTGTTCGGCGTGGGTCTGGGCGCCAGCGTGCAGAAGCTGTTCTACCTGCCGGAGGCGCATACCGACTTCGTGTTCGCGGTGCTCGCCGAGGAACTCGGCCTGATCGGCATCCTGTTCCTGCTCGGCCTGTACGCATTCATCGTGCTGCGCGCCTATCGCATCGCCGCGGTGGCCGAGCAGGGCGGCAACCTGTTCGCCGCCTACCTGGCCTACGGCATCGGTACCTGGCTGGGCCTGCAGGCGCTGATCAATGTGGGCGTCAACACCGGCCTGTTGCCCACCAAGGGGCTGACCCTGCCACTGATGAGCTATGGTGGCAGCAGCACGCTGGTCACCTGCGTGGCGATCGCCATGCTGTTGCGCATCGACTACGAAACCCGCTGCACGGTGAACAGCCTGCCGGCATCGGGCGTGGCGCTGGGCGCGCGCCGGAGGGCACGATGAACGCGCGGCGTCCGATTCTGATCATGGCCGGCGGCACCGGTGGCCACGTATTCCCGGCGCTGGCGGTGGCCGAACAGTTGCGGCAGCGCGGCTGGCGGGTGGAGTGGCTGGGAACCCGCGCGGGCCTGGAGGCGCGCGTGGTGCCGCCGACCGGTATTCCGGTGCACTGGATCCAGGTGCGCGGCCTGCGCGGCAAGAGCCGGTTGCGCCAGTTGCTGGCGCCGTTCATGTTGCTGGGCGCGGCCCTGCAGGCCGCCGGCGTGATGCTGCGGGTGCGTCCGGCCGCGGTGCTGGGCATGGGTGGCTTCGTGACCGGGCCGGGCGGTGTCATGGCCTGGCTGCTGCGACGGCCGCTGCTGATCCACGAACAGAATTCCGTCGCCGGGCTTACCAATCGCCTGCTGGCGCGGCTTGCGCGGCCGGTACTGGAAGGCTTTCCCGGCGCGCTGCCGGGTGCCATACACACCGGCAACCCGGTGCGCGCCGCGATCGCGACCCTGCCGTTCCTGCCACCGCAGCCGGCCGGCCGCCGGCCGCGCCTGCTGGTGGTGGGTGGCAGCCTGGGCGCGGCGGCGTTGAACGAAACCGTGCCCGAGGCACTGGCCATGTTCGATGCCGAACTGCGGCCGGAAGTGCGCCACCAGACCGGTCTGAAACTGGTCGAGGCCGCGCGCGAGGCCTATGCGCGCGCCGGCGTGGATGTGCGTCTCGACGCCTTTATCGACGACATGGCCGAGGCCTACCAGTGGGCCGACCTGGTGTTGTGCCGGGCGGGTGCCTTGACCGTGGCCGAACTGGCGGCGGTGGGCGTGGCCGCCATCCTGGTGCCATACCCGCACGCGGTGGATGACCATCAGACCGGCAACGCGCGTTACCTGGTGGACGCGGGCGCCGCGCGACTGCTGCCGCAGCAGGAGATGACGGCACGCCGCCTGCATGACGAACTCAGGTTGCTGCAACAGCCGCGGGCTCTCATCGACATGGCGAAACGGGCGCGCGAACGCGCCATGCCGGACGCCGCGCAACGGGTTGCGGATCATTGCATTCGCGCCACCGGCTGGAAGGAGGCCGCATGATGACGGCGCCACAACAACCGCCGCTGCAACCGGACACCATGGGACGCGTGCGCTGTGCGCATTTCGTCGGCATCGGCGGTGCCGGCATGGGCGGCATCGCCGAAGTGCTGCTCAACCTCGGTTATCAGGTGACCGGTTCCGACCTGCGCGAAAATGCCGTTACCCGGCGGCTGGCGTTGCAGGGCGCGCGTATCCGCTTCGGCCACAGCGCCGACAACATCGAGGGTTGCGACGTGGTGGTGGTGTCGACCGCGGTGAGCGAGGACAACCCGGAAGTGAAGGCGGCCCGCGAGCACCGTATCCCGGTGGTGCCGCGCGCCGAGATGCTGGCCGAGATCATGCGCTTCCGGCACGGCATCGCGGTGGCCGGCACCCACGGCAAGACCACCACCACCAGCCTGGTGGCGAGCCTGCTGTCGGAAGGCGGGCTGGACCCGACCTATGTCATCGGCGGGCGCCTGAACAGTTCCAACAGCCATGCGCGTCTCGGCAGCAGCCGCTACCTGGTCGCCGAGGCCGACGAGAGCGACGCCTCGTTCCTGTACCTGCAGCCGATGCTGTCCATCGTGACCAATATCGACGCCGATCACCTGTCCACCTACGAAGGGGACTTCCGGCGCCTGCGCCAGACCTTCGTCGAGTTCCTGCACCACCTGCCTTTCTATGGCCTGGCGGTGATGTGCGTGGACGACCCCAACGTGCGCGACGTGCTGCCGGAGATCACCCGCCAGGTGCGCGGCTACGGGATCGACGCGGAGGATGCGGACGTGCGCGCTGTCAACCTGCGTCAGGCGGGCCAGCGGATGTTTTTCGATATCCACCAGCAGGGCTACCCGCCGCTGGAGGTGGTGCTTAACCTGCCGGGGCGTCACAACGTGCTGAACGCGCTGGCGGCGGTGGCGGTGGCGCGTGAGCTCGACGTCGACGACGCGGCCATCCAGCACGGGCTGGAAACCTTTGCCGGCATCGGTCGGCGCTTCCAGATCAATGGGGAAATCGCACGCGAGGGCGGCAGCGTGCTGTTGATCGATGACTATGGGCATCACCCTCGCGAGATCGCCGCCACCCTGGAAGCGGTCCGCCAGGGGTGGCCGGAGCGGCGCCTGGTAGTGGCCTTTCAGCCGCACCGCTATAGCCGCACCTTCGACCTGTTCGATGATTTCGCGAACGAGTTGCTCAATTGCGACCTGTTGCTGATCACCGAGGTGTTTGCCGCCGGCGAGGCGCCGGTGAGCGGCGCCGACGGGCGCGCCCTGTGCCGCGCGGTGCGCAGCCGGGGGCGCGTCGAGCCGGTGTTCGTCGAGGATGTCGAGGCCCTGCCGGCGGTGTTGAACGACCTGTTGCGGCCGGGCGACGTGTTACTGACCCTGGGCGCCGGCTCCATCGGCGCCGTGGCCGCCACGCTGCCGGCGGCGCTTGACCAGAATCAACGGGAGGATGGATGAGTTCCGAAAACAACCGGGTACGTTTCCACATGGGCTGCGGCGAGCGTCTGCAGAGTCGTCGCCGGGTGCTGCGTTGCATAGGCGCCGCGTCGCGGGGCGGCATGAAAGGCGCAGGCGGCGCGGCGCGGCGCACGCGCGGAGCGGGAGACAAGTCATGATGACGGCGGAGTCGATGCCAGTGTTGCGTGGTGAACTGAAATTCAACGAACCGCTGGCGGGTTACACCAGTTGGCGTGTCGGCGGTCCGGCGGACCGCTGTTACCGGCCCGCGGATCTCGAGGATCTGCAGGTGTTCCTGGCTTCGCTGCCGGAGCACGAGACGCTGGAATGGATCGGCCTGGGCAGCAACCTGCTGGTCCGGGACGGCGGCGTGCGCGGCACCGTGATCCTGCCGTTCGGCGGACTGGATACGCTGGAACTGCTGGACGGGAACCGGCTGCGCGCCGGCGCCGGCGTGGCCTGCAACAAGGTGGCGCGTTTCGCGGCGCGCGCCGGCCTGACCGGCGCCGAGTTCCTGGCCGGCATTCCCGGCACCATGGGCGGTGCCCTGGCAATGAACGCCGGCGCCTTTGGCGGCGAGACCTGGCCGCTGGTGGCTCGGGTCGAGACCCTGGACCGCCACGGCGAACTGAAGCTGCGTGAGCGCGGCGAATTCGAGGTGTCGTACCGGACCGTGACCGGGCTGCGCGACGAGTGGTTCGTGTCCGCGGAGTTGCAACTGGAACCCGGCGATGCGCAGGCGGCGCTGGACAACATCAAGGTGCTGCTGGAGAAACGCTCGGCCACCCAGCCCACCGGCGTGCCCAGTTGCGGCTCGGTGTTCCGCAACCCGCCCAACGATTTCGCCGCGCGCCTGATCGAGGCCTGCGGCCTCAAGGGCGAGCGCATCGGCAACGCGCAGGTATCGGAGAAACACGCCAACTTCATCATCAACCTGGGCGACGCGCGCGCCGAGGACATCGAGGCGCTGATCCGCTACGTGCAGGACCGTGTCGCGCAGGTGCACGGCGTCAGGCTGGAACCGGAAGTGAGGATCATCGGAGTGTTTGCGTGACCGAAAGGGTGACACAAGCCGCCGCCTTCGGGCGCGTCGCCGTGCTCATGGGCGGCTGCTCGGCCGAGCGCGAGGTATCGCTGAAAAGCGGCGAAGCGGTGCTGGCCGCGCTGCTCGGCCGCGGTGTCAACGCGGTGGCCGTGGATGCCGGCGCGCCCAACTTCGTGGCCCAGTTGCAGGAAGGCGCCTTCGATTGCGCCTTCAACGTCGTGCACGGTCGTGGCGGCGAGGACGGTGTGGTGCAGGGTCTGCTCGACTACCTCGACATTCCCGTGACCGGCAGCGGCGTGCTCGGTTCGGCCCTGTCGATGGACAAGCCGCGCACCAAGCGGGTATGGCAGGGCGCGGGCCTGCCGACGCCGGATTTCGTGATGCTGCGCTCGGCGCGCGACCTGGACACGGCGGCGGCGGTGCTCGGTTTCCCGATGATGCTGAAACCGGCGCACGAAGGTTCGAGCATCGGCATGAGTCGGGTGGATGAGGCGGCGCAACTGGATCAGGCGTGGCGCGCCGCCGCCGAATACGACCGTGAGGTGATGGCCGAACGCTGGATCGAGGGCGAGGAATATACCGCCGCCATCGTCGGTGATTGCACGCTGCCGCTGATCCGCCTGGAGACGCCGCGCGAGTTTTACGATTACGAGGCCAAGTACGAAGCCGACAGCACCCGCTACCACTGTCCCTGCGGCCTGCCGGAAGCGCAGGAAACGGCACTGCGCGGCATGGCCCGCGAAGCCTTCGAGGCGGTCGGCGCCAGCGGCTGGGGGCGCGTGGACTTCTTCCTCGACGCCGGGGGCGGCGCCTGGCTGATCGAGGTCAACACGGTGCCGGGCATGACCGACCACAGCCTGGTGCCGATGGCGGCGCGGCGGCACGGCTGGGAGATGCAGGAACTGGTGTGGCGGATTCTGGAAACGGCGGTGTCGGCGGGAGGCGCGCATGGCTAGGCGCCGCACCGGCCAGGCTCGCAGCCGGCGTCGCGACAAGGCGCCGCGCAAGCCGCTGGCGTACTGGTTGCGGCCGGTGTTCGTGGCGCTGGTGGTGGGCAGCAGCCTGGGCGGGCTGGCGCTGATGGTGGAATGGATGAAGGACCCGCGGGCCTGGCCGGTGCGTACGGTACGGATCGAGGGAGAACTCCGTTACCTCGACCGCCCGGCGTTGCAGGCGTTCCTGGCGCCGATGACCGCGGATGGGTTCTTCGGCCTGCGCGTCGCCGACATCCAGGCGCGCTTGCAGGCGCGGCCCTGGATCGACCGGGTGTCGGTGCGCCGGGTATGGCCGGACCAGGTCGAGATCCGGGTGCGCGAACAGCAGCCGGTGGCGCGCTGGGGTGGCGGCGGGTTCCTCAACCCGCGCGGCGAGGTGTTCCGGCCGGACGCTGCCGAGGAGATTCCGGGCTTGCCCGAACTGTCCGGCCCGGACGGCCACGCGCGGCGCGTGCTGGACATGTACGCGAAGCTGCGCGCAACGCTGCAACCGCTGCGGACCGGCATTGCGCGCCTGCAGCTCGACGCGCGGCGCGCCTGGCACATACGGCTGGACGATGGACTTCAGATGGAGCTGGGGCGGCGCGATCCGCTGCGGCGGGTGGCGCGCCTGGTGCGCGCCTGGCCGGCGATCATGGCGACCGGCAACGGCAGGATGGTGTCCGTGGACCTGCGCTACAGCAACGGCGTGGCGGTGCACTGGCAAACGAAAGACATACAGGCGGAACACACCGGTTGAAAACGGTATGACAAAGAAATCCGAGAAAAACATGATCGTCGGGCTCGACATCGGCACTTCCAAGGTGGTGGCGATCGTCGGCGAGATCTCGCCGGACGACGGTATCGAAATCATCGGTATCGGCTCGCATCCTTCCAAGGGGCTCAAGAAGGGGGTGGTGGTCAACATCGAGTCCACCGTGCATTCCATACAGCGCGCGGTGGAGGAGGCGGAGCTGATGGCCGGCTGCCAGATCCACTCGGTGTACGCGGGCATCGCCGGCAGCCACATCCGCAGCCTCAACTCGCACGGCATCGTCGCCATACGCGACAAGGAGGTCACGCCGGGCGACGTGGAGCGGGTCATCGACGCGGCGCGCGCCGTGGCGATACCCGCCGACCAGAAAATCCTGCACATCCTGCCGCAGGAATACGTCATCGATGAGCAGGACGGTATTCGTGAGCCGGTGGGCATGAGCGGCGTGCGCCTGGAGGCGAAGGTGCACATGGTTACAGGCGCGGTGAGCGCCGCGCAGAACATCATCAAGTGCGTGCGGCGTTGCGGCCTGGAAGTCGACGACATCATCCTCGAACAACTGGCGTCGAGCTACTCGGTGCTGACCGAGGACGAGAAGGATCTCGGCGTGTGCCTGGTTGACATCGGCGGCGGCACCACCGATATCGCGGTGTTCACCGAAGGGTCGATCCGGCATACCGCGGTGATTCCCATCGCCGGCGACCAGGTCACCAACGACATCGCGGTGGCGTTGCGGACCCCCACGCAGTACGCCGAGGACATCAAGATCAAGTACGCCTGCGCGCTCCGGCAGCTGGCGGCCGCCGGGGGCGAGATCGAGGTGCCGAGCGTCGGCGACCGGCCGCCGCGGCGGCTGGCGCGCCAGACGCTCGCCGAGGTCATCGAGCCGCGCTACGAGGAACTGCTGACACTGGTGCAGGCGGAACTGCGGCGCAGCGGTTTCGAGGATCTGATCGCCGCGGGCGTGGTGCTTACCGGTGGCAGTTCCAAGATCACCGGGCTGGTGGAACTCGCCGAGGAGGTGTTTCACATGCCGGTGCGCCTGGGCATGCCGCAAAGCATTACAGGACTGGTCGATGTGGTGCGCAACCCGATCTACGCGACGGGCGTCGGGTTGTTGCTGTTTGGTCATCAGAACAGGACGCGTCGCAATTTCGATGCCGGCATGGGGCGCGGCATACGGGGAGTGTGGGAACGAATGAAGAGCTGGTTTCAGGGCAATTTCTAGTTATCGGCAAGGGTCGGAACAAAATTCGCAGTAACGATATTTCAGGATACAGGAGAGGAGATAGCACAATGTTTGAACTCATGGACTCATACAGCCAGAACGCGGTCATCAAGGTTATCGGGGTTGGTGGTGGCGGCGGTAACGCTGTTCAGCACATGCTCGACGCCGAGATCGAGGGCGTCGAATTCGTCTGCGCCAACACCGACGCGCAGGCGCTCACCAACATGAATGCCCGCACCACGCTGCAACTGGGCAGCAGCATCACCAAGGGGCTGGGCGCCGGCGCCAATCCCGACATTGGCCGCCAGGCGGCGATGGAGGACCGCGACCGCATCATCGAATGCATCGAGGGTTCCGACATGTTGTTCATCACCGCCGGCATGGGCGGTGGCACCGGCACCGGCGCCGCGCCGGTCGTGGCGCAGGTCGCCAAGGAGATGGGTATTCTCACCGTCGCCATCGTCACCAAGCCTTTCCCCTTCGAGGGTGGCAAGCGTCTCGCCGTCGCCGACCGCGGACTGAAGGAGCTGGGCCAGTACGTCGACTCGCTGATCACCATTCCTAACGAGAAACTGCTGTCGGTGCTGGGCAAGGACGTCAGCCTGCTGAACGCCTTCAAGGCCGCCAACGGCGTGTTGCAGGGTGCGGTGCAGGGTATTGCCGAACTGATCACCCGCCCCGGCCTGATCAACGTCGACTTCGCCGATGTGCGTACCGTGATGTCCGAGATGGGCATGGCGATGATGGGTTCCGGTAGCGCCTCCGGGCAGGACCGCGCCCGCGAGGCGGCGGAAGCGGCGATTCACAGCCCGCTGCTGGAAGACATCGATCTGATGGGCGCGCACGGCATCCTGGTCAACGTTACCGCCGGCCTCGATCTGTCCATCGGCGAGTTCGAGGAAGTCGGCAACACCATCAAGGAATTCGCTTCCAGCGACGCCACCGTGGTGGTCGGCACCGTGATCGACCCGGACATGCACGACGAACTGCGCGTGACGGTAGTGGCCACCGGGCTGGGCGGGGAGCAGACCAGCGTCGAGGAAAAACCCGAGCCGGTTCAACTGGTGCAGCGCAACAAGCGCGGCGAGTTCGACTACGCCGAGCTCGATCGTCCGGCGGTGATCCGCAAGCAGGCCTCCGGCGACCCGACGCCCCCGCCGGCCGCGATCGACGATATGGACTACCTGGATATCCCGGCCTTCCTGCGCCGCCAGGCGGACTGATCCGCCTGGCCCGCGTGCTTTGTCACCGGTTCGGGAGGAGGGCCGGTGTGGCGCCGGGTGGCGCGCAGGGAGGTTTTTCGGGCAGCGTCCGGGGTCTGTGTTAGACTCGGGCGCACGTTCCACCGGCTGATAAAACGACGAGAAGACGGGCGCCACGCGGCAGTCCGCTGAACAACATGATTTGCCAGAGAACCTTGAGAAACGTGATTAGCGCGAAAGGTGTAGGTCTGCACAGTGGGGAGCAGGTCTACCTGACGCTGCGTCCGGCGCCGCCGGATACCGGGATTCTGTTCCGCCGTGTCGACCTGGACCCGCCCGTCACCATACCGGCGCGGCCGGCCAATGTCGGGGATACACGGCTTTCCACCACGCTGGTGTCCGGCGAGGTGCGGGTTTCCACCGTCGAACACCTGTTGTCGGCCTTTTCAGGGCTCGGCATCGACAATGCCATCGTCGACCTCAGTGCCGCCGAGGTGCCCATCATGGATGGCAGCGCCGGCCCCTTCGTGTTCCTGATACAGTCGGCGGGGATCGAGGAACAGCACAAGGCCAAGCAGTTTTTGCGCATTCTCGACACTGTGGAGGTGCGTGAAGGGGATAAATGGGCGCGATTTTCCCCTTATGAAGGCTTCAAGGTGGGATTTACCATCGATTTCGAGCACCCCCTGTTCAAGGGCGGCAGCCGTCACTCGGAAATCGACTTTTCGCGCAGTTCCTTCGTGCGCGAGGTCAGCCGGGCGCGTACCTTCGGTTTCATGCGCGATATCGAAAAACTGCGCGAGAACAACCTGGCGCTGGGCGGCAGCCTCGACAACGCCGTGGTGCTGGACGATTACCGGGTGGTCAACGAAGACGGCCTGCGGTACGAGGACGAGTTCGTCAAGCACAAGGTGCTGGATGCCGTTGGCGACCTTTACCTGCTCGGTCACAGCCTGATCGGCGCATTTAGCGGCCACAAGTCGGGGCACGCGCTCAACAACCGGTTACTTTGCGAACTGTTGAGCACTCCCGGTGCCTGGGAGCTGACCAGTTTCGGGAATGCCGCCAGGGCGCCCCGCTGGCTTGCCCAGCCGCAAATTGCATCTGCTTGAAATTCCTGCTGAAAGCTCAAGAACCCCGGGTTTTTGCCGCTAGCCGGTAGAGTGCCTCCCGCAACTGCGGATGGTCGACGCTGTCGGCCGTGCGGGCGAGCAGAGTGGCGTTGTCCAGCGACATGCCCACCGGGCGACGGCTGGGAAGCGGGATTTCCTCGCGCTCCGGGATCACCCGGACATCGAGGCGGCGCACTTCGAGCGAAAGTTGGCATTGCAGTTGCTTCAGCAACCGGGGAGCGGCGAATCTCAGGCGCGAAGCCCAGGCGGGTGAACGGACGCCCAGCACCAGGGTTTCTTTTTTGAGGTTCATGACACTACAATGCGCGGCCATATCCTGCGGCAGGACGCCCAGAACGGCCCGTTCCAGCCGCTGCAGGCTCCGGGCACGCTCCAGAACGGGCTGTCTGGCCTGGCGGAGAATTTTCGCGCACGGAGAGGCGTTATTTTGACGCATCGGGATCAACGACTCGGGTAACCACGGTTCATGAAGTTTCTACTCTACACCACAACCCGCGGCAAGTCCGGCAGCATCCAGCTCAGCCGGCCGACCGTGTGGATTCCGGCCGCGCTGGCCCTGGCGGGCATACTGCTCGTCGCCGGGCAGGTCGGTTACGCGCTGGGGACGGCGCGCCAGGCCGACAGCCCCGCCCATGGCGGTGGCGAATGGCAGGCGGTGCTGGAAGAACAGAAGCAGGAACTGGCGCGGGTGCGCGACGAGGCGCAGAACCAGTTGAACGCGCTGGCGGTGCGTCTCGGGCAGATGCAGGCGCAGATGCTGCGCGTGGAAGCGCTGGGCGAGCGCGTCAAGCAGGTGGCGCGGCTGAACAAGTCCGAGTTCGACTTCGACCAGCTTCCGGCGCAGGGCGGTCCTGCCGACCCGGCGGGCGCCGAACCCATCCAGGCCCCGGATTTCCTCAAGGCGCTGGACGAGATGGCCCTGCAGATCGACGACCGCGCGCGGCAACTGGAATTGCTGGAACAGGTCGTGAGCCAGCGCGAACTCAGCCACGCCGTGTCGCCGGCCGGCAAGCCCATCACCAAGGGTTGGCTGTCGTCGTACTACGGCATGCGCACCGATCCCTTCCACGGCCGGCGTGAAATGCACAAGGGCATCGATTTCGCCGGCCAGATGGACGCCGACGTGGTCGCTACCGCCGCCGGCGTGGTGACCTGGGCCGGCAAGCGTTACGGGTACGGCCAGCTGGTCGAGATCAACCACGGCAACGGCTACTCCACCCGTTACGGTCATTGCCACAAGATCCTGGTCAAGGTCGGCGACAAGGTCGAACCGGGCCAGAAGATCGCGCTGATGGGCTCCAGCGGCCGCTCCACCGGGCCCCACGTCCACTACGAAGTCCTCCGCAACGGTCGCCAGATCAACCCCACCAGGTTCGTCCGCGCCAGCCGCTGACCCCCGAAAAGCGTAAATTCGCCCCCTTTTTACGGATGGGTGTGAAGGATGCGTGAATGGCTTGAGGGGCGCGGGTTTTGGCCGATGAAAGCCTGTCTGTGGCGGGCTAATGCGGTATGATGCCCGCTCGGAATTTTCCTTTACATACGACTGGTTCCCCCGACACATCATGGTGACATCGATATTACGCAAGGTTTTTGGCAGCAGGAACGACCGAATTCTCAAGCGACTCCAGAAAAACGTAAACAAAATCAACGCGCTTGAGCCTGAGATCCAGAAACTCAGCGACGATGAGCTGCGCGCCCGCACCGACGAGTTCCGCAAACGCTACCAGGACGGCGAGACACTCGACCAGTTGCTGGTGGAAGCGTTTGCGGTGGTGCGCGAGGCTTCGCGGCGTGTGTTGCAGATGCGCCATTTCGATGTGCAGTTGATTGGCGGCATGGTGTTGCACGAGGGCAAGATCGCCGAGATGCGTACCGGTGAGGGCAAGACCCTGGTTGCGACCCTGTTCGCCTACCTCAATGCGCTGTCCGGCAAGGGCGTCCACGTGGTCACGGTCAACGACTACCTGGCGAAGCGCGACGCCGAGTGGATGGGCAAGCTGTACAGCTTCCTGGGGCTTACCACCGGCGTGGCGGTGGCCGGCATGAGCGCCGAGGACAAGCGCGCCGCCTATGCCGCCGACATCACCTACGGCACCAACAACGAGTTCGGTTTCGATTACCTGCGAGACAATATGGCCTTCCGTCTCGAGGACAAGGTGCAGCGCGAGCTGAACGCGGCGGTGGTGGACGAGGTCGATTCCATCCTCATCGACGAGGCGCGCACGCCGCTGATTATCTCCGGCGCCACGGATGACAACTCCGACCTGTACATCGTCATGAAGGACCTGGTGTCCCAGCTCGTGAAGCAGGAGGAAGAAGACGGTCCCGGCGACTACACCGTCGATGAGAAGCAGAAACAGATTCATTTCACCGAGGAAGGCCACCAGCACGTCGAGGAACTGCTGGAGAAGCAGGGCCTGCTGAAGGAAGGCGAGAGCCTCTACGACGCCGCCAACCTGAACCTCATGCACCACCTCAACGCGGCGCTGCGCGCCAGGGCCTTGTATCACCGCGACGTCGATTACATCGTGCAGGACGGCCAGGTGGTGATCGTCGACGAGTTCACCGGCCGTACCATGCCGGGCCGGCGCTGGTCGGAGGGCCTGCACCAGGCCGTGGAAGCCAAGGAGGGGGTGCAGATTCAGAACGAAAACCAGACCATGGCGTCGATCACCTTCCAGAACTACTTCCGGCTCTACGACAAGCTGGCGGGCATGACCGGCACCGCCGACACGGAGGCACCGGAGTTCCAGCAGATCTACGGACTGGAAGTGGTGGTGATTCCCACCAATACGCCGATGATTCGCAAGGATCTGGGCGACCTGGTGTTCCTGACGCAGAAGGAAAAGTTCGACGCGGTCGCCGAGGATATCCGCGACTGCCAGAAGCGCGGCCAGCCGGTACTGGTCGGCACCACCTCCATCGAAGTGTCGGAGTACCTGTCCAGGCTGCTCAAGAAGGATGGTATCAAGCACGAGGTGCTGAACGCCAAGCAGCACGAGCGCGAGGCGCAGATCGTCGCGCAGGCCGGTCGTCCCGGCGCGGTGACCATTGCCACCAACATGGCGGGTCGCGGTACCGATATCGTGCTGGGCGGCAACCTGGAAGTGGAACTGGCGGCGCTCGACAATCCCGATGAACACACCGTGGCGCGCATCACCAGGGAATGGGAAGAGCGGCACAAGCAGGTGCTGGAAGCCGGAGGCCTGCACATCATTGGCACCGAGCGCCACGAGTCGCGGCGTGTCGACAACCAGTTGCGCGGCCGCGCCGGACGCCAGGGCGATCCGGGTTCGAGCCGTTTCTATCTGTCGCTGGAAGACAACCTGATGCGCATCTTCGCGTCCGAGCGTGTCTCGGGCCTGATGCAGAAGCTGGGCATGCAGGAAGGCGAGGCCATCGAGCACCCCTGGGTGAGCAAGGCCATCGAGAACGCGCAGCGCAAGGTGGAAGGCCACAACTTCAGTATCCGCAAGAACCTGCTTGAGTTCGACGACGTGGCCAATGACCAGCGCAAGGTGATCTATTCCCAGCGCAACGAGCTGATGTCCACCGACGACGTGTCCGACACCATCAAGGCGATCCGCGAGGACGTGCTGAACTCGGTGATCGACAACTATATTCCGCCCGGCAGCATGGACGAGCAGTGGAAGATTCCCGAACTCGAGGATGCCATCGAGGCCGAGTTCGGGCAGCGTTTCGACATCCAGGGCTGGCTGGACGCCGACGACGACCTGCACGAGGAAACGCTGCGCGCGCGCCTGCTGGAAGAGCTGGAGCGCATCCACGAGGAGAAGGAAAAACTCGCCGGCAGCGAGACCATGCGCCATTTCGAAAAGGCGGTCATGTTGCAGGTGCTCGACCAGGCCTGGAAGGAACACCTGGCCGCCATGGACTACTTGCGCCAGGGTATCCACCTGCGCGGCTATGCGCAGAAGAACCCCAAGCAGGAGTACAAGCGCGAAGCCTTCGAGATGTTTACCGACCTGCTGGAGCGCATCAAGCTGGATGTGATCAGCATTCTGTCCAAGGTGCAGGTGCGTACCGAGTCGGACGTCGAGGCGGTCGAGGAGCAGCGTCGTTCCTCCACCAGGATGAACTTCCGCCACGACGAGGTCAGCGCCATCCCCGGGGAAGGCGATGCGGCGCCCGGCGAGGGGGGCGGCGAGGAGCCGCAGCCATTCGTGCGCGGCGGCCGCAAGGTGGGTCGCAACGAACCATGTCCCTGTGGCTCGGGCAAGAAGTACAAGCAATGCCACGGCAAGCTGAGCTGACCCGCGGAGCCTGAATCGTGCCGGTCAGATATTCGGGCTTGCCGGACCTGTCGCCGGTAAAGGGCGTCCGCCTGGCCGCGTGTGCGGCAGGCGTGCGCTACCGGGATCGCAACGACCTGGTGCTGATGGAGCTTGCGCCGGGCAGCCAGTGCGCCGCCGTCTTTACCCGCAACGCCTTTTGCGCCGCGCCCGTCGTGGTGGCGCGCGAACACCTTGCGCAGGCCACGCCCCGTTACCTGCTCGTCAACAGCGGCAACGCCAATGCCGGCACCGGCGCGGGTGGCCTGGCGGACGCGCGCGCCTGTTGCTCGGCGCTTGCAGAACGCGCGCGTTGCGAGGCGGCCCAGGTGTTGCCGTTCTCCACCGGCGTGATTGGCGAGCGCCTGCCGGTGGAGCGCATCGAGGCGGCGCTGGATACGGCGCTGGCCACGCTTTCCGCCGACGGCTGGTCCGACGCCGCGCACGCCATCATGACCACCGATACCGTGGCCAAGGGCGTTTCCTCGACGCTGGAGATCGGCGGCCGCACGGTCACCCTCACCGGCATGTCCAAGGGCTCGGGCATGATCCGTCCCGACATGGCGACCATGCTCGCCTACGTGGCCACCGATGCCGATGTCGAGCCTGGCGCCTTGCGGGATTGCCTGCGCTGGGCCGTCGAGGCATCCTTCAACCGCATTACCGTCGATGGCGATACCTCGACCAACGACGCCTGTGTGCTGGTGGCGACCGGTGCCTCCGGCGCGCCGCGGCTCGACGCCTCGCACCCCGACTACGCCGCTTTCCGCCAGGCGGTCACGGACGTCTGCACACGGCTGGCGCAACTGATCGTGCGCGATGGCGAGGGCGCGACCAAGTTCGTCAGCGTGCGCGTCGAGGGGGGGCGCGACAGCGCGGAGTGTTTGCAGGTCGCCTATACCGTGGCGCATTCGCCGCTGGTCAAGACCGCGCTATTCGCCAGCGATCCCAACTGGGGGCGTATACTCGCCGCCGTGGGACGCGCGGGCCTGGCGAAACTGGATATCGAAGGTGTCGGCCTGTGGCTGGGCGACGTGTGTATCGTCCGCGACGGTGGCGTGGCGCCCGAGTACCGCGAAGCCGACGGCCAGCGGGTCATGGACCGCGACGAGATTCTGATTCGCGTCTCGCTGGCGCGCGGCGACGCCAGCGAGACGGTCTGGACCACCGACCTTTCACACGACTATGTCAGCATCAATGCCGACTACCGTTCCTGACCCGAACGCCCCCGGTATCATTCATGTGGCGGCGGCCGCCATTGTCGACGGCGCCGGCCGGGTGTTGCTGGCGCGCCGCCCCGATCATCTGCACCAGGGCGGCCTGTGGGAGTTCCCGGGCGGCAAGGTGGAGGCCGGCGAGTCGGTCGAGGATGCCCTGCTGCGCGAACTCCACGAGGAACTGGGCATACGCGCCGGGGAACGGCGGCCGCTGATCCGTGTTCCGCACCGTTACGACGACCGCAGCGTGTTGCTCGACGTGTGGCGTGTGTCCTCTTTCGAAGGGACGCCGCGCGGGCGCGAGGGGCAGGCGCTGGAATGGGTGGAAATCGACGCGCTCGACCGGCGCGCCTTGCCCGCCGCCAACCGCCCGGTGGTGCGCGCCGTGCAGCTTCCCGGGGAATACCTGATCACCCCGGAACCGGATGACAGCCGGGCGGCGTTTCTTGCGCATCTGCAACGGCGTCTGGACGACGGCATCCGGCTGGTGCAGTTGCGCGCCAGGTCACTGGACGAACAGGCCTATGCCGAACTGGCCGAAGCCGTGGTGGCCCTGTGTCATCGTGCCGGGGCGAGGGTAATGCTCAACACCGACGCGGAGACGGCGCACCGGCTCGGCGCCGACGGCGTGCAGCTCAGCAGCCAGCGGCTGCGAACGTTTTCGGCGCAGGCCCGGCCCGCCGGCCTGTGGCTGGGGGCTTCCTGCCACGATGCCGATGAACTGGCGCGCGCGCACGCCGTCGGCGCCGACTTTGCGCTGCTGTCGCCGGTAAAGCCGACGGCCACGCACCCGGACGCGCCGGCCCTGGGCTGGCAGGCTTTCCGGGAGCAGGTCGAGCGCTGCGCCATGCCCGTCTATGCGCTGGGGGGCATGACCGCCGCCGACCGCGAGCAGGCCATTGCGCACGGTGGTCAGGGGGTGGCGGCCATCCGCGCCCTGTGGGAGGGCTGATGCGCCGCCGCGCCGTGGCGGTACTGGTGCTTTCGCTGCTGTCGGTATCCTGCGGCGAGGACCCCGCGCCGCCCGCGCAACGGCTGGCGCTGGACAGCGCCTGCGATGTCGGCGCCGGCTGCGTGGTTCGCATCGGCGGCCACCGGCTGACGGTGCGCATGGCTCCACGCCGCGCCGCGTTGCAGCCGTTCGAACTCAGCCTGTCCACCGACCTGCCTCTCGACACCGTTGTCCTCGACCTGAAAATGAAAGGCATGGACATGGGGCGGAACCGTTATCGCTTGCAGCGGACCGGGGACGGTGTGTGGCGCGCCCGCCCGGTGTTGCCCGTGTGTACGTCGGGCCGCAGCGACTGGCTGGCGGAGTTCGAACTGGAGGCGGGCGCCTTGCGTTACCGCCTGGACGTGCCCTTCACGGTCGGCGACTAGGGCAGCTATTCAAAATCTTCCGGCGGCCGGTCGTCCGGAATCCGACGCCGTTCCTCGAACCATTCTCCGAGATCGATGAGGCGGCAGCGTTCACTGCAGAACGGACGCCAGCGGTTGCTCTTGTCCCACACCGCCTGCTTTCCGCAGGTCGGGCAGCGCACCGTCTTCGGTGTATCGGAGCCATTCCTGTCCATGGCGGCCTAGATGATGCAGCAGCCCAGCTCGAAGGGAATGTCTTCGCCGGTCTGGTGCAGGTGGCCGTCGGCCCTGGAGGAGGACAGGAAGCGCACGGTGAAGCGGTGCCGGCCGCCACTGATCTCGGCGAAACAGGGTGTGCTGCGGTCGACCGAGACGCGTACCAGCTGGCAGGGCAGGTTGGGGTCGAGGGTCTTCTGGAAGAACCCGTTTTCCGCAATCTGGGGCCGCGCCGAGGCGCTTTCGCGGATCAGCTTGAGGATCAGCTGGATGGCGTGCGCGATCGACTCGAAGTGACCCAGCCATCCGGCCAGGTCGCGGGTGCGTTGCGCGGCCGGCTGTTCCAGCCAGTAATGGTAGCCCGGCAGGTCGAAGTCGCAGGCGCCGCCGGCAATGGCCGAGCGCTGCTGGATGGCCGACAGGAATTCGTTGCCGCGCAGTTCGGCGGCGATGGGGCCGCCGTTGCGGTGCAGCTTGTCGGTGAGGGCTTCCAGTTCGCGCAGGGTTTCGTCGAGGCGCTTGCGGTCGACGTCGGGGTTCTGCTCCAGCCTCGCCAGCGTCCCGGCATGACGCTCCAGCTCCTTCAACACCTCGGTCTTGAGATCGGTGCGGCCGAAGATCGCCATGATGTCCAGCAGTGAACTGAGGGTGCTGCGGCTGTCCCAGTGACTTTTGCCGCGCAGGTGGTGGGCAGCCTGGGCGAACAGGAACTCCAGCCGCAGGAAGGTTCTGATGCGCTCGTTAAGCGGTTGTTCGTAGATGATCTTCTGGTTCACCGGCGGCGCAGTTCAGGGTGGCTAGGGCTGCGCTATTGTCCACCAGTCGGTGGTGTGGCGCAAATGTAGCCGGCTGGCGACGCCCCGGACTGCGGGGCGGGTTCAGGCGCGCGGGGAAGCGGCGGCCAGTTCCCGGTAGCGCCGGTCCAGCGCCGATACCGCCTCGCGAAGCCGCTCCAGTCCGCCGTTGTTGACGATCACGTCGTCGGCAATGGCCAGCCGTTGCTCGCGGCCGGCCTGGCTGTCGAGAATGGCCCGGGCCTGAGCCGGAGTCAGGTCGTCGCGCGCCTGCACCCGTTGGAGTTGCAGGTCTTCGGGAGCGTCGACCACCAGGACGCGGTCCAGCGGATAGTCGTTGCCGGTTTCCGCCAGTAGCGGGATCACCAGAACACAGTAGGGAGCGTTCGCGCCGGCAGCCAGTTCCAGCGCCCGGCGGCGGATGCGGGGGTGCAGTATGGCTTCCAGGCGGCGGCGCTGCGCGGGATCGGAAAACACCCGTTCGCGCAGGGCGGCGCGGTCCAGTTGTCCGCGCGCGTCCAGCACCCCCTGGCCGAAGGCCGAAACGATTTCCTCCAGGGCGGGCTGGCCGGGTTGCACCAGTTCGCGGGCGATCACGTCGGTGTCGATGATGGGCGCGGCGTGTTCGGCGAACAGCCGGGAGACCTCGCTTTTGCCGCTGCCGATTCCGCCGGTCAGGCCGATACGCAGGGTGCCCGCCATGTCAGGCGATGCCGGCCCAGCGCAGGTAGGCCTGCGAAATGCGGTCGCCCCACAGCAGGGCAATCCAGCCGGCGATGGCGAGATAGGGGCCGAAGGGAATCGGCTGCGCCCGATCACGACCCTGGATGACGATCATGGCGACGCCCAGTACGGCGCCGACCGCCGACGACAGCAGCACGATCATGGGCAGGGCTTCCCAGCCCATCCAGGCGCCCAGCGCCGCCAGCAGCTTGAAGTCGCCATAGCCCATACCTTCCTTGCCGGTCAGCAGCCTGAACAGATGATAGACCAGCCACAGCGAGAGATAGCCGGCCATGGCGCCGACCAGCGCCTGGCGCATGTCGGCAAACACCGGGAACAGGCTCAGCAGCAGCCCCAGCCACAGCAGGGGCAGGGTGATGGCATCCGGCAGCAACTGGCGGTCGACGTCGATCATGCTGAGCGCGATCAGCGCCCAGGTCAGCAGCAGCGCGGCGCCGGTCTGCACGCTGAAACCGAAGTGCCAGGCAACGGTCAGGGACAGAACGCCGCTCAGCAGTTCGATCAGCGGGTAGCGGATGGAAATCGGCGCCTTGCAGGACGAGCAGCGGCCGCGCAGCAGCAGGTAGCTGAGGACCGGGATGTTCTCCCAGGCGCGAATACGGTGCCCGCAGCCCGGGCAGCGCGACGCGGGGCGCGCCAGGCTGATTGCCTCACCGTCATCGGCGGGCGGCGTCTTGCCGAGGTATTCGTGTGCCTGCGCGGTCCATTCGCGGTCCATCATTTTCGGCAGGCGGTGGATGACCACGTTCAGGAAACTGCCGACCAGCAGGCCGAGCAGGAATACCGTGGTCAGGAAGAACGGCGTGCTTTGCTGGAGTAGGGTAATGAGATCCATGAAGGCAGAGTGTACCCCACGGCAGTCCTGCCGTGGGGCGGTTCCTTGTCAGATGGCGGAACCCATCTTGAAGATGGGCAGATACATGGCGACGATCAGTCCGCCGACCAGCACGCCGAGCACGGCCATGATGATCGGTTCCAGCAGGCTGCTGAGGCCGTCGACGGCATCGTCGACTTCCTGTTCGAAAAAGTCCGCGACCTTGCCCAGCATGGCGTCCAGCGAACCGGACTCCTCGCCGATGGCGACCATCTGCACGACCATGTTGGGGAACAGGTTGGTCTGGTGCATGGCGAGCTGGAGTTGCTGGCCGGTCGCGACATTGTCGCGCATCTGCAGGATGCCGATCTTGTAGACCTCGTTGCCGGCCGCGCCGGCCACCGATTCCATGGCTTCCACCAGCGGCACGCCGGCGGCGAACATGGTGGAGAGGGTGCGCGCATAGCGCGCGATGATGGCCTTGGTGATGATCTCGCCAATGATGGGGGCCTTGAGCGCCATGCGGTCGAGGGCGTGGCAGAAGCGCGGTGAGCGTATTTTTGCCTGTTTGAAGGCATAAGCCGCCGCTGCAATGCCGAGGACGGCAATCCACCAGTTTGCCTGCATCCACTCCGAGAGCCTGACCACCATTTGCGTGAACGCCGGAAGGTCCGCGCCGAAGCCCTGGAACAGGGATTCGAACTGGGGAACGACAAAAATCAGCAGAATGGCGGTGACGATGAACGCGACCACGACGACGGCTGCCGGGTAGAACAGCGCCTTCTTGATCTTCGCCTTCATGGCCTCGGTTTTTTCCTTGTAGGTGGCGATCTTGTCGAGCAGGCCCTCGAGGATGCCCGCCTGTTCGCCTGCCGCCACCAGGTTGCACACCAGCTCATCGAAGTGAGCCGGATGCTTGCGCAGCGCGTCGGCGAGCGTGCTGCCGGACTCGACGTCGGCCTTGATGGTCAGGATCAGTTCCTGCATGGCCGGGTTCTCGTGCCCGCGACCGATTATCTCGAACGACTGGACCAGCGGCACGCCGGCGGACATCATGGTGGCGAGCTGCCGGGTAAAGACGGCGATATCCTTGGGAACGATCTTTGCGTTCTTGCTGGACGAGAACAGGGTCGACTTTTTGCGCACCTTGATGGGGTTGATTCCCTGTTTTCTCAGCTCGGCCTTGACCAGCGAGGGGTTGGTCGACTGTGTCTCGCCCTTGACCTTGTTCCCGCGCCTGTCGGTGCCTTCCCATGTGAACACGCTGGGTTTGATCGCTGCTGTTGCCATGATCTAGTCCTTGGTTACCCGGTTGATTTCGTCAAGACTGGTGATGCCGTTCCGAACCTTTTTCAGGCCCGATTCGCGCAGGTCGGCGATGCCTTCGGCCCTGGCCTGGTCGGCCAGTTGCATGGCGTTGCCGCCTTCCATGATGATGCGTCCCATGGCCTCGGACACGGGCATGACCTGGTATATGCCCACGCGGCCCTTGTAGCCATCGGCGCACTGGTCGCAGCCGACTGCCTCGTAGAGTGTCATGTCTTCAAGATCCTCTTCGGTAAAGCCTTCCTCGATCAATGCCGGCTTTGGTATGTCGACGGGACGCTTGCAGTTGTTGCAGAGTCGCCGGGCCAGGCGCTGGGCGATAATCAGGTTGACCGATGATGCAATGTTGTAGCTTGGCACGCCCATGTTGGCGAGACGGGTCAGTGTCTGCGGCGCGTCGTTGGTATGCAGCGTGGACATGACCATGTGGCCGGTCTGGGCTGCCTTGATGGCGATTTCGGCGGTTTCCAGATCGCGTATCTCACCCACCATGATGACGTCGGGATCCTGGCGCAGGAACGCGCGCAGCGCGGATGCGAATGTCAGGCCGGCCTTGGGGTTCATGTGACACTGGTTGATGCCGGCAAGATTGATTTCCACCGGATCCTCACAGGTCGATATGTTGCGGTCCGGTGTATTCAGGATATTCAGGCCGGTATACAGGGAAACCGTCTTGCCGGACCCGGTCGGGCCCGTGACCAGGATCATGCCGTAGGGATTGTTGAGCGCGTTCAGGTACAGCTCTTTCTGGTCTTCCTCGTAACCGAGCGCGTCGATGCCGAGCTGGGCGCTCGTGGGGTCCAGGATACGCAGTACGACCTTCTCCCCGAACAGCGTCGGGCAGGTGTTCACGCGAAAGTCGATGGCCCGCTTCTTGGACAATTTCATCTTGATGCGGCCATCCTGCGGCACGCGGCGTTCGGCAATGTCCATCTTGCTCATGACCTTGATGCGCGAAATCAGCCGGTTCGCCATCGAAATCGGCGGGTTGGCAATCTCGTGGAGGACGCCGTCCTGGCGGAAACGGATGCGGAATTCGTGTTCGTAGGGCTCGATGTGTATATCGGAAGCCCCCTTGTTGATGGCGTCCAGGAGCACCTTGTTGACGAAGCGGACAATCGGGGTGTCGTCGATATCGGCGTCCATGTTGTCGCCGATGTCATTTTCTTCCTCGCCACCCTCGATATCCAGGTTGTCAAGATCCTCATCGAGGAGTTCCGACATCGAGGCATCCGCGGTGTCGAGGATCTGGTCGATCGCGCGGCTCAGCTTGTCTTCCTCCACCAGTATGGTTTCGGTGCTGATGCCAGTATGGAACTTTATCTCGTCCAGGGCCTGGAGATTGGTCGGATCGGACACGGCAACGAACAGGCGGTTGCCGCGCTTGAACAGCGGGAGTGATCGATGCTGGCGGATCAGTTTCTCGTCGACGAGCGAGACGGGCGCGCTGTCCAGGTCCATGGCGTCCAGGTCGAACAAGGGAACGCCGAATTCCTGGCACGCGGACGTTGCGATAGCGGACGCGTCCAGCAGTTTGTTGGAGACCAGGTAACTGACCAGCGGCTCGCGTTCCTTGAGCGCCTTTTTCTGCGCATCGTTGGCGATTTCTTCCGCCAGCAGGCCATCGGATACCAGGCGCCTGGCGAGGCCGGATAGCTGGGAGACCGGGTTCGATGTTGCCATTTCTAGAAAATACCCCTGTTTTCCACGGCTTTCCGTGATTGGTTCAACGGTTCGGATCTGATTGGTCGGAGCGCTGCGTTCTGTTCACAGGCAGGAAGCAGTGCTTCATCAGGGTTTCGTCTGAATTCGCGAAAACTTTACCGGTTTGCCAGCGCTTGCGGCGGGTTGGAAGGGTTCCGGCTGTGCGCAAGAGGGGGCGCGGAAAGGGTGTTGCAGCTATGCCCGGGGATCCCGGCTTGATTGTCAGATACGGCACTCTGCCGGGACGTACTTGTTGTTGTCGGCGTCGGTGACCGCGCAGTCCCATTCGCTGCCCTGTGCGTTGAACGTGGGCGTCATGGTGAGCACGACATTGTTGGCGGCGTCGTCCATGGTGATGGTGAGCTGACCGGTCGCATTGGTGCAGGTTATGGTCGCGTGCCCGGAGGCCACGCCGAAGGTTCCGCCTGCGCACAGGGTGTCCGATGTCGGGTCGTCCCAGAAATTTTCGTACACCGTGGTCTTGCTGGAGGCGGCCAGTATCAGACCTTCGGAAACCCGGGCCCTGATGGTGTAGTCCTGGTAGGCGGGCAGTGCAATCGAGGCGAGGATGCCGATGATTGCGACGACGATCATCAGTTCAATCAGGGTGAAGCCTCGTTGGGTCTCATGCATGATGTTTGGCATGTTCATGCTCCTGCTTGATCTTGATGTGATGACGGCTTGCCTGTCAGGGGTTTGCAGCCCCCTCATCCGAGGGGGCCACTTCCCGCTTGCATCGGTTTAGATGCGGCACTCTGCCGGAACGTACTTGTTGTTGCCGCCGTCGGCAACCTTACAGTCCCAGTCGGTGCCCTGGGCGTTGAATGTCGGTTCCAGGGTAAGCACCACGTTATTCGCGGAGCCGTCCATGGTCACGGTGATGACGCCAGTGCCGTCAGCGCAGTCGATGGTTGCGGCGCCGGCTTTGTTGCCGAAGGTGCCGCCGCGGCAGAGCAGGTTGGTGCTCGGATCGTTGGAGTAGTTCTCGGAGACGATCGTCTTGGCGGCGGATGCCAAGGCCAGGCCTTCGGAGACACGCGCGCGGACGGTGTAATCCTGGTAGGCGGGCAGTGCAATCGCAGCCAGAATGCCAATGATGGCAACCACGATCATGAGTTCGATAAGGGTGAAGCCCTGTTGTGCTTTATGCATGAGTCAATCCTCTTTTACGGTAACGTATTGTCAAATAGCGTTGTGGAACAGAAGCCTTGCGGTGCATCCCTGCGATCGACCCGAAGTCATCGTCAAGGCGGTACCCGTTGCCGGCTTGTCCTGCGTTGATGCAGGTGGCGTGCCAACATCGTGGCCGCACACGCAAAACATTGGCGGCACCGTCGTGGAGCTTCTTTAATTTTTTCTGCAACAAGCAGATAGCGAGTGCGAGGGGTTCAGGGCGGGTGGTTCATGCGCGGTTCCTCCATGTGTTCGTTGTCACGATCTTCCCTGATCGCGCGCGTCAGTCTGACGCTGTGTTTCACCGGATGTGACGCATTGCGTCACTTTTCACTCCAGGCCGAGCTTTTTCAGGCGGTAGCGCATGGCGCGGAAGGTGATGCCGAGCAGTTTCGCGGCCGCCGTCTTGTTGTTCCCGGTCTGCTCCAGTGCGTTGAGGATAGCCTTTCGTTCGATATTTTCAAGATATTCTTCCAGCGGCACGCCTTCCGGTGGCGCGGCGGCCAGGTCGTCATCGGCCACGGGTGGCAGTTCGCTGCTGTCGGGCAGCGCGAGGTCGGCGGGCTGGATCTCCTCGCCGTCGCACAGGGTCAGGGCGCGTTCGAGGATGTTCTCCAGTTCGCGCACGTTGCCGGGGAAAGCGTAGCGTTGCAGGGCGTCGAGCGCCTCCGCGCCAAGCCGGATGGCCTGGTCGCCCGGCGCCAGCCGCGACAGGATGTGCGCAGCGAGCCGGGGAATGTCCTCGCGGCGCTGCCGCAGGCTGGGCACTTTCAGCTCGATGACGTTGATGCGATAGAACAGGTCCTGGCGAAAGGCGCCTTCCTCGACCAGTCGCGACAGGTTCTTGTGGGTCGCCGACAGGATGCGCACGTCGACCGCTTGTTCCTTTTGCCCGCCCACCGGCCGCACGGCTTTTTCCTGGATGGCGCGCAGCAGTTTGACCTGCATCGACAGGGGCAGTTCGGCGACCTCGTCGAGAAACAGCGTGCCGCCGTCGGCGGCCTGGAACAGGCCTTCCTTGTCGGCGGTGGCGCCGGTGAAACTGCCCTTGCGGTGTCCGAAGAACTCGCTTTCCATCAGTTCCGAGGGGATGGCGCCGCAGTTTACCGGCACGAACGGCTGTTCATTGCGGGGGCCCTTGGCGTGGATCAGGCGCGCCACCAGTTCCTTGCCGGTACCCGATTCGCCACTGATGTAGACAGGCGCCTGGCTGCGCGCCAGCTTGGCGATGGTGTGGCGGATGGTCTGCATGATGGCGGAATCGCCGAGCAGGGTGTCGCGGCTGCGGCGGTCCCGCGCCGGGAAGCCGCCGAGCCTGAGGGCGCCGTTGACCAGGTTGCGCAGCACGTTCAGGTCGACCGGCTTGGAGACGAAATCGAAGGCGCCGATCTTGAGCGCCTGGATGGCGGTCTCCATGGATCCGTGGGCGGTGATGACCGCCACCGGCAGGTCCGGTTGCCGCTGCTGGATGAATTCCACCAGCTCCAGCCCGTTGCCGTCGGGCAGGCGCATGTCGGTCAGGCACAGCTCGAAGTTCTCGCTGGCGAGCAGTTCCCGCGCCTGGGCCAGGTTGGCGGCGGAACGGGTGTCGATGTTCATGCGCCCGAGCGTCAGTTCCAGCAGTTCGCGGATGTCGGGTTCGTCATCGACAATGAGGGCGAGGGGGCTGCTCATCGGGTATCAGTGCCTTGGCGCGCGCGTTTGCATGGCGGCATTCTAGCAGAAGCCGGGCGCCAGTCCGCCCGCCGGGGATGTTGCGGTACGCCCGCTGTCAGCCATGCGTGGCGGCAAACTCGATGCGAAAACAGCTTCCACCACCGTCGCGCGGCCGGTAGCCGAGTCGCGCCCGGTTGAGTTCGCAGAGCTCGCGGGCGATGTACAGGCCCAGCCCGGTACCGCTGTTCCCGGTGGTGAAGAAGGGCTCGAACATGTGCGCGGCGGTCTCGGAGTCGATGCCCGGTCCCTGGTCGAGCACGTCCAGGCAGACGTTGCCCTCGCGGCTTCGGTGTACCTTTATACGCACGGTGGTGTCCGGCGGTGAATGGCGCAGCGCGTTCTGGCACAGATTGGCGAGTACCTGCCGCAGGTGGCCCGGGTCGCTGTGGATGGTGAGCGATTCATCCTCGATATCCAGCGCCAGCCGCGCGGCGTCGGCGCCCTCGGTTTCGATGAGCTCCCCCTGGAACAGGCGCAGCCATTCGCCCAGCTTAAGTTCCTGCGGCTGGCTGGCCGAACGCCGGGACAGTTGCAGCACGCTCTCGATGATCTCGTTGACCCGCTGGCTGTGGGCATTGATGATCTCGGTGAGCCGCTTGTCGCCGCCGTCGAGTTGTTCGGACTCGGACAGTAGTTGGGCGGCATGGCTGATGGCGCCCAGCGGATTGCGGATTTCGTGCGCGATGCTGGCGCTCATTCGTCCCAGCGAGGCCAGCTTGAGTTGCTGGCTCTGTTGCGCCAGCAGGGTATCGTCGTCGAGCAGGATCAGGGTGCCGGGGCCATGCGAGGTATCCATGCCGGTGAAGCGCGGGGTGACGCCGGCGCCGCTGGCGGCCACGGAAATGCTTTCCGCCTGCAGCGCGGGGTTGCCGCGCCAGCGCGCGAGCTGCCCGGCGAGGGCGGGGCAAAGCCTTGCCAGGCTCTCGCCCTCCGCTTGCGGCAGCCCGAGCAGCTTGAGGGCGTGCTCGTTGGCGAGGCGAACCACGCCGTCGTGGTCCACCACCAGGATGCCGGACTGCAACTGGCGGATGACGTACTGGTTGAGTTGCTGGAGGTTGGCGAGGTCGATGCCGCGCTGGGCGGCCAGCGCCTCGCTCTCGCGCAGGCGGATGGCCAGCACGTGCGCCAGCGCGGCGGTGGCGAACAGCACCAGGCCCATCAGGCCGGCGCGGGTGACCGAGCCGACATCGGTGCTGGCCAGTTCCAGCAGCGTGATGCCGGTTTCCAGCAACAAGGCCAGCGAGGCCACGGCGGCGAACAGATAGGCCATGCGGCCAGGCAACAGCAGCGCGCCGACCGCGATGGTGATGACCAGCAGGGCGGTAAGCGGGCTGCCGACGCCGCCGGTGGCGAAGGTCATCAGCGTCAGCGCGGCGATGTCGGCGAAGATCTGTGCCGCCGCCTGCAGGTGGTAGCCGGGGCGCCTCAGGCGCGTCGCGGTGCCGGCCGCGAGGCCGAACATCAGCCAGGCGAGCAGCGTGGAGCGGAACAGCGGGTGGTCCTGGACGCCGAAGGGGTTGCTCTGTTGCAGGATGAAGTACAGCACCGCCAGCAGGCCGGCGAGGATTACGCGGTAGAAGGTCAGCAGGCGCAGGCGTTGCCAGCCGGTGCGCAGATCCTGCTGCGGGTCGCCCGGGCCGGCGGCTGTGGGTGCCATGCCGTTCAGCGATCCTCGTCCCGGTGCTGCGAGCAGCAGTAGTTGCGGTCGCCGTCGCGTATTGCCTCGCCGCGCGGCACGAAGGTGCCGCAGCGCGCGCAGCGCACCATGTCGTCGACCCGGGGCGGGCCGGCTTTGCGGATGCGGGGTGCGCGCGCGAGGCGGAACAGGATCCACACCACCAGCGCGATGCCCACCAGGTAGATGAGTACGCGTATGCCAAACATGTCGGCCTAGTGTACCGTATATGGTGCGGCCTGACAGACAGGCTTTACTCGCCCCCCGGTCATTCCGCAGAATACGGGCCTTCAAACTCAGGAAACCGCCATGCATCTTCACGAATACCAGGCAAAGCAACTGTTCCGTGACTACGGTGTGCCCGTGCCGGAAGGACGGATGGTCGAGTCCGCTCCCGATGCCGCCGAGGCCGCCCGCGCGCTCGGCGGTGAACGCTGGGTGGTCAAGGCGCAGGTCCACGCCGGCGGGCGCGGCAAGGCCGGTGGCGTCAGGCTGCTGGACAGCGTCGAGGCCGTGCGCGAGTTCGCCGACGGGTTGCTGGGCAGCCGGCTGGTGACCCGCCAGACCGGGGAGCCTGGGCTGCCGGTCCACCGGTTGCTGGTCGAGGGCACGGTCGATATCGACCGCGAGCTTTACCTGGGGCTGCTGGTCGACCGGCAGAGTGAACGGATCACGGTCATGGCGTCGCGCGCCGGCGGCATGGATATCGAGGACGTGGCGGCGAAGGATCCGGCGGCGATCCTGGTCGAGAGCGTGCATCCCGCGGTGGGCCTGCAGCCCTTCCAGTGCCGCAAGCTTGCTTTCGGTCTTGGCCTGGCCGGTGAGCAGGTCAAGGCCTTCACCCGCCTGCTGGGTGGCCTGTTTCGCCTGTTCGAGCGCGAGGACGCGAGCCTGGTGGAGGTCAATCCGCTGGTGGTGACGGCCGCCGGCGAGCTGCTGGCGCTGGACGCCAAGCTGGATATCGAGGACAACGCCCTGTACCGCCACCCCGAGACCCGGGACCTGCGCGACCCGACCCAGGAAGACGAGAAGGAACGCGCCGCCGCCGAGCACGGGCTGAACTACATCACGCTGGACGGCGATATCGCCTGCATGGTGAACGGCGCCGGCCTGGCCATGGCGACCATGGATCTGATCAAGCTGCACGGCGGCGAGCCGGCCAACTTTCTGGATGTGGGTGGCGGCGCCACCGCCGAACGCGTCGCCGAGGCCTTCAAGCTGATCCTGTCGGATACCAAGGTGCGCGCCATACTGGTCAATATCTTCGGCGGCATCGTGCGCTGTGATCTGATCGCCAACGGCATCATCCAGGCGGTCGAGGAAGTGGGCGTGGAGTTGCCGGTGGTGGTGCGGCTGGAGGGCACCAACGTCGAGCAGGGCAAACAGCTACTGGCGGATTCGGGATTCAGCATCATTACCGCCGAGGGACTCACCGACGCCGCGCGGAAAGTCGTCGCGGCCGCCAGCGGACAGACATCATGAGCATTCTCGTCGACAGCAACACGCGGGTCATCTGCCAGGGTTTCACCGGACGGCAGGGGACGTTTCATTCCGAACAGGCGCTCGCCTATGGCACGCAGATGGTGGGCGGCGTCACGCCGGGCAAGGGCGGGCAAACGCACCTGGGCCTGCCGGTGTTCGACACCGTGCAGGACGCGGTGGAGGAAACCGGCGCCAATGCCACCATGATCTACGTGCCGGCCGCCTTTGCCGCCGATGCGATCCTGGAAGCGGCCGATGCCGGTATCGACGTCATCGTGTGCATCACCGAGGGCATCCCGGTGCTGGACATGGTGCGTGTCAAGGCGGCATTGGCAGGGCGCAAGGTGTCGCTGATCGGGCCCAACTGCCCGGGCATCATCACGCCCGGGGAGTGCAAGATCGGCATTATGCCCGGCGCCATCCATACACCCGGTCGGGTGGGTATCGTGTCGCGTTCCGGCACGTTGACCTACGAGGCCGTCTACCAGGTCACCCAGGCGGGACTGGGCCAGAGCACCTGCGTGGGTATCGGTGGCGATCCCATCCACGGGCTGGAATTCATCGACTGCCTGGAACGCTTCGAGCGCGACCCGGATACCGAGGGCGTGATCCTGGTCGGCGAAATCGGTGGCAGCGCCGAGGAAGATGCCGCGCAGTTCATTGCCGACCATATGAACAAGCCGGTGGTCGCCTATATCGCCGGCGTCACCGCGCCGCCCGGCAAGCGCATGGGGCACGCCGGCGCTATCATCAGCGGCGGCAAGGGGACGGCGGAGGCCAAGTTTGCGGCGCTGGAAGCGGCGGGCGTGGCGGTGGTGCGCTCGCCCGCCGACATGGGCGCGCGCATGCAGGAACTGCTGGCGGAATCGTGAGCGAGCGTCCGGCGGCATCCGTGTTGAGGCTGGTGATGGCGCAGGTCGACCTGCGCGTCGGCGACGTGCCCGGCAACGTGGCGCGGGTGATCGAGTGCTCGACCCGCGCGCGCGATGAACTCGGCGCCGACCTTGTGGTGTTCCCCGAACTGACCCTGACCGGCTACCCGCCGGAAGACCTGCTGTTGCGCCCGGCGCTGCACGACATGGTGGAGGAAGGCCTGGAACGCCTGTGCGCGGAGGTGCGCGGCATCCACCTGCTGGTCGGGCACCCGGAACGCACGCCGCACGACCACTATTACGGCCGCTACAATGCCGCCTCCCTGATATACGACGGCAAGGTGCTGGCGCGTTGCCGCAAGCACCTGTTGCCCAACTACAGCGTGTTCGATGAAAAGCGCTATTTCGTGCCCGGCGATGGCTATTGTGTCGCGGAGGTGGCCGGCATCCCCATCGGCGTGACCATCTGCGAGGATATCTGGGAACCACCGGCCGCGCGCGCGGCGGCCGATGCCGGCGCGCGCCTGCTGGTTAACCTCAACGCCTCGCCGTTTCGTACCGGCAAGGCCAACGAGCGCGAGGCGGTGGTGGCGGAGCGGGTCGGTGAAACCGGTTGCCCGGTGGTCTACGTGAACCTGGTCGGAGGACAGGACGAGCTTGTGTTCGACGGCGAGTCCTTCGTGCTGGATCGCCACGCCGCCACCGCCGCGCGCGCGCCGGCCTGCGCGGAGGGGCTGTACCCGGTCGACTTCGGGCTGGAGGATGGCGCGGTCGAGGTGGTGGGTGGCGAGATCGCCCCTCGCCCGGATGAGCTGGAGAACATCTACCGCGTGCTGGTGCTGGGGGTGCGCGACTACGTGGAAAAGAACGGTTTCCCCGGGGTGGTGATCGGCCTTTCCGGTGGCATCGATTCGGCGTTGACGCTGGCCATTGCGGTGGACGCGCTGGGCGCGGAGCGTGTGCAGGCGGTGATGATGCCGTCGCGCTATACCGCCGATATCAGCCGCCAGGACGCGCGCGCCGAGGCCGAGGCGCTGGGGGTGAGTTATTGTGAGATTTCCATCGAGCCGCCGTTTCACAGTTTCCTGGACGCGCTGTCTGACGCCTTCGCCGGCCGGCCGGCGGACGCCACCGAGGAAAACATCCAGGCGCGCTGCCGCGGCGTTATCCTGATGGCGCTGTCCAACAAGCAGGGTTACATGGTGTTGACCACGGGTAACAAGAGCGAAATGTCGGTGGGCTACGCGACCCTGTACGGCGACATGGCCGGCGGGTTCGCGCCCATCAAGGACGTGCCCAAGCTGCTGGTGTATCGCCTGTCGGCGTACCGCAATTCGCTTGGCGGGGTGATTCCGCAACGGGTGCTGGAACGCCCGCCGTCGGCGGAGCTGGCGCCCGACCAGAAGGACGAGGACACGCTGCCGCCCTACGAGCTGCTGGACCCCATCCTGGAGGGCTACATTGAGCGCGACATGAGCGTGCGGGAGCTGGTGGCCCTGGGTTTCGACGCGGACATGGTGCGGCGGATCGCCGCCATGGTGGACCGCAACGAGTACAAGCGGCGCCAGGCGCCGCCGGGCATCCGCATCAGCAAGCGCGCCTTCGGCCGTGACCGCCGCTACCCCATCACCTCCGGCTTCCTCGACGCGCAACTGGCGCGGGAGCGCGGCGAGGGATGAAATGTTCGATTCCTGGCGGCTCTTTTAGTATTGTTGGCAGCCGGATAACGTAAAACCTAAGGGAACGACCCAATGAAAAAAGTCGAAGCCATCATCAAACCGTTCAAGCTCGACGATGTGCGCGAGGCGCTGTCGGAGATTGGCATTACCGGTATGACCGCGACCGAGGTGAAGGGTTTTGGTCGTCAGAAGGGCCACACCGAGCTGTACCGTGGCGCCGAATATGTCGTCGACTTCCTGCCCAAGGTGAAGCTGGAAGTGGTCGTGAAGGAAGAAGACCTGGAGCGCTGTATCGAAACCATCAGCAATGCCGCGCGTACCGGCAAGATCGGCGACGGCAAGATTTTCGTGTCGTCGGTGGAACGCGTGCTGCGTATTCGCACCGGCGAAACCGACGCCGACGCCATCTAGCCGCGGCACTTTCCGAAACCGCCCGCCCGGCCCCGCGCCGTGCGGGCTTTTTTGTGGGTCAGGGCGCGCTGGCGCGGGTATTGCGTTCCAGCACACGCTCCGCGTCGCGGGCCAGATCGTCGAGGCCCATGCGCGTGTAGGCGACCACCAGCACCTGCAGGGCCTCGCGTGCGGCGGGTGTGCGCTGGTAGTTTTCGACCACATAGCGGGCGCGGTTGGCGGCGGCCACCCAGGCGCCGCGGCGCATGTAGTAGCGTGCTACGTTGATCTCGTATTGCGCAAGCTGGTTGTGCAGGTAGATCAGGCGTTTTCCGGCGTCCTCGGCATAACGGCTGTCGGGGAATTTTTTCACCAGTGTGGAAAAGTCGGCGAACGCCTCGCGCAACGCGCGGGTGTCGCGTTCCGAGGGTTCGCGCCGGGCCAGGCGGTCGACGATGCTCATGCCGCGCGTGTAGTTGGCCAGGCCCTTCAGGTAGTAGGCGTAGTCGAGGTGTTCATTGCCCGGGTTGTTGCGGATGAAGCGGTCGGCGGCGGCGATCGCCGAGTCGGGCTCGTCGAACTTGTAGTAGGCGTAGGCGATTTCGAGTTGCGCCTGCTGGGCGTACTTGCCGAACGGGTAGCGGGCCTCCAGCTTCTCGAAGGTATTGATGGCGGTCTCGAAGTCCGAGGCGGCCAGAGCATCCTTGGCGCGCTTGTAGAGCTCGTTGGCGGAGAGATTGCCCAGCTCGTCGTCGCCGGTGGTGGCGCAGCCGAGGGTGAATAAAGCCGCGAGAAGCGGTATAAGGCGTAACCAGTGCATCTGCCATTTTTTCCGGTTTTGAAAATCGAACCCAATTGTAAGGCCGCGACACGGCCGTTGGCCACCTGATTCCATGCCAGAAACCATATATCTCGAAGGGCGCGTGCCCGAGACCGCGGCAGGCAAGCGCCTCGACCAGGTGCTGGCGGCGCTGTTTCCGCAGTTTTCGCGCAGCCGCCTGCAACAGTGGACGCGCCAGGGACAGGTGCGGGTCGACGGTGCGGCAGCGACGGTGCGGCAGCGGGTGCTGGGCGGCGAGGCGGTGGAAATCCGCGCGCGGCTGGAGGACGAGGCCGATGTCAAACCCCAGGCGCTGGATCTGGATATCGTCCACCAGGACGTGCAGGTCCTGGTGATCAACAAGCCGGCCGGACTGGTGGTGCACCCGGCGGCCGGCAACCGCGAGGGCACGTTGCAGAACGGCCTGCTGTACCTCGATCCCGGGCTGGCGAGCGTGCCGCGCGCCGGCATCGTGCACCGGCTGGACAAGGATACCAGCGGCCTGATGGTGGTGGCGCGCACGCTGGAAGCGCACACCTCGCTGGTGGCGCAGTTGCAGGCGCGCAGCGTCAGTCGCCACTACCTGGCGCTGGTGCACAGCGTGCTGACCGCCGGCGGTACCATTGAGGCGCCAATCGGGCGACACCCGAAAGATCGTCTGCGCATGGCCGTGGTCGAGTCCGGCAAGCCGGCGGTCAGTCACTATCGGGTCGTGGAGCGCTTTGCCGCCCACACCCTGGTCGAGGTGCGGCTGGAAACCGGCCGGACCCACCAGATACGCGTGCACATGGCCCATATCCACTGCCCGCTGGTGGGCGACCCGGTCTATGGCGGGCGCTTGCGCATCCCGCGCGGCGCGTCGCCGCGCCTGCGCGAGGCGCTGCAGGGGTTCCGCCGGCAGGCCCTGCACGCGCGGCGGCTGGCCTTCGTACACCCGGGCAGCGGCGAGGAGGTGGCCTGGGAAGCCGGACCGCCGGCGGATTTCACCGCCCTGCTCGACGTGCTCAGGTCGGAGTCATGATCGTCCCGGACTGGCCGGCGCCGGCCAATGTGGCCGCCGCCAGCACCACCCGGCGTGGCGGTTTCAGTCGTGGCCCGTGGAGCAGTTTCAACCTCGCCGACCACGTCGGTGACGACGCGGCGGCGGTGCGCGCCAACCGCCGCCGTCTGCGCGAGCGCCTGGACCTGCCGGCCGAGCCCTGCTGGTTGTCGCAGGTGCACGGCGCCGGGGTGGTGGAGGCCGGTGACGCCTGTTCCCGGCCGCCGCGGGCCGACGCCAGCGTGGCGCGCGCTCCCGGGCGGGTGAGCGTGGTGCTGACGGCCGATTGCCTGCCAGCCCTGTTCTGCGACCGCGCCGGTCGTTGTGTCGCCGCCGCGCACGCCGGCTGGCGCGGGCTGGCGGCCGGTGTGCTGGAGCAGACGGTGGCCAGCATGAGGGTGGATCCCGGCGATATCCTGGTCTGGCTGGGTCCCGCCATCGGCCCCGCCGCCTTCGAGGTTGGCGCCGAGGTCCGGACCGCCTTCGTGCATGCCGATCCGGCCGCGGCCGAAGCTTTCGAGGCGCGGCCGGGGGAACGCTGGCTGGCCGATCTCCACGCGCTGGCGCGCCTGCGTCTGGCGGCGGCGGGCGTCGACGCCGTGTACGGTGGCGGGCGATGCACCTGGCGCGAGCGCGACACATTCTATTCCTACCGCCGCGATGGCGTAACCGGCCGCATGGCTTCGCTGGTGTGGCTGCGCTAGGCGCGGTGCGGCACAAGGCGCGCGTTGCGGTATACTGCCCGGCTTTCCCGGCGGACCGGTTGCGGACGATCGAATGACCCTGTTGCAGTGGATACTGTTGTTCAGCCTTCTCGGCGGCGTGCTCAGCGTGCTGGCGGCGGGACTGTTCCTGTTGCTGCCGGTGCCGGTGCGCACCCGCCTGCTGCCACACGCGGTCAGCTTCGCCATCGGGGCCTTGCTCGGCGCGGCCCTGCTGGGCCTGTTGCCGCACGCACTGGAGAGCGTGCGGGACGGCGATTTCCACGCCATCACCGGTGCCGTGCTGCTTGGCCTGTTCGGTTTTTTCGTGCTGGAAAAGCTGGTGCTGTGGCGCCATTGCCACCACGAACACTGTGAAATCCACCAGCCGGACGTCGCCAGTCACGTCCACCCGGCGGCCGGTACCCTGATCCTGATCGGCGACGGCCTGCACAATTTCATCGACGGTGTGCTGATCGGCGCGGCGTTTCTGACCGACATCCACCTCGGCATCGTCACGGCGCTGGCGGTCGCGGCCCACGAGATCCCGCAGGAAGTCGGGGATTTCGCGGTGTTGCTGCACAGCGGTTTTTCCACCGCGCGCGCCTTCCTGTTCAACCTGTTGTCGAGTCTGGCGACGGTGGTCGGCGGCGTGCTGGCCTATTACGGTCTGGGGGAGATGCAGGCGGCGCTGCCCTACGTGCTGGCGGTGGCGGCGTCGAGTTTCATCTATGTCGCGGTGGCTGACCTGATACCGGGCCTGCACCGGCGCGCCGAGTTCAGCGCCACCCTCAAGCAGATGCTGCTGATCGGCGCAGGCGTCGGTCTCATCTATCTGACCCATTCGACGCTGCACAGTTGAACGGCGCGGCTTCGCCCGTGCGGGGCGTCACGGTTTCTTCACTTGTCTGGCGTGGGCGGCGCTGCGTATAGTCTCGTCTGGTTTTCGTACTGCAAGGATGGTTTGCATGGCAAACTGGTACATGTTGACGCTGGTTGGCCGGGACCGGCCAGGTATCGTCGCCCGGGTGACCTCGGCCCTGTTCGAGGCGGGCTGCAATCTCGGCGAGACCTCCATGATCCGGCTCGGCGACAATTTCACGGTGATGATGCTGGTGCGCAGCGAGGCCGACGAGTCCGGCCTGAGGGCGGCGCTGGCGCCGGTGCTGGAAGACCTTGCGCTGGTGCTGCACGTCGACCCCGCCAGCGGCGAACGGCACCCGCGTCCGGTGCCGGATGTACGCATCCTGGTGCACGGCGCCGACCGCACCGGCATCGTTTCACAGGTGACGGCGCGCGCCGCCGACGCCGGACTCAATATCCTGGACCTGGAGTCCGACGTCGGTGGCAGTGACGAGGAACCCATCTATATCCTCCAGATCGAAGGGGTCGCAACGCGGGGCGTCGAGGCCATCGAATCGGCGCTGGCGCCGTTGCAGGCCGATGGCGTCAAGGTGGACGTCCAGCCCATCGACACCATGATCGGCTGAACCGTGTCCGTGCTCGATATTCTCGTCTATCCCGACGAACGGCTGCGTCAGGTCTCGGCGCCGGTGCAGGCCTTCGATGGCGCCCTTCAGGAGAAGATCGACGTCCTGGAGGCCACCCGGCTGGCCGGGCCCGGCGCGGTCGGCATCGCCGCGCCCCAGACCGGCTGGTTCGAGCGCGTCATGATCGTCGACGTGTCCGGCCGCAAGAAGACCGCCAGCCACGGCCACCTGATCCTGGTGAATCCCGAGATCACCGAGTGGGAAGGCTGGGTGATGGGGCGGGAAGGCTGCCTGTCGGTGCCCGACTACACGGGCAACGTGCTGCGCGCCGAAAAAATTCACCTCGAGGCCTTTGATCGCGACGGAAACCCGCTATCTTTTGACATGGAGGGCTTCGAGGCGCGCGCCATCCAGCACGAGCTGGACCATCTGGACGGCCTGCTGTTTCTCGATCGCCTGGTGAGCCGGCGTCAGGACCTGTTCCGGCGCAAGAACTACAAGTAGGCCGGGTGTCAGGCCACGTTCCGGTCATCCGGAGCGCGGGAAGGGCGAAAAACGCCGCATATCCCGCCCGGATCTGTTGAAAAGCCGGTTTTGCCCCCCATATGTTGTTCCATCGAAGATTTTCAACGGGAGAACCCTGATCATGCGGATGGACAAACTGACTTCCAAATTCCAGATGGCGCTCGCCGACGCGCAGAGCATTGCCGTCGGCCGCGACCACAACTACATCGAGCCGGTGCACGTCATGGTGGCGCTGCTGGATCAGGAGGGCGGCAGTGTCCGTCACCTGCTGACCCAGGCCGGCGTCAACGCCAACCTGCTGCGCTCGCAGCTGGGCGAGATTCTGGATCGCCTGCCCACGGTGGAGGGCAACGCGGGCGAGGTGCACATCTCCAACGACCTGACGCGCCTGCTGAACCTGACCGACAAGCTCGCGCAGCAGCGTAACGACCAGTACATCTCCTCCGAGCTGTTCGTGCTGGCCGCGGTCGAGGACAAGAGCCCGCTGGGCGAGGCCCTGCGCAAGGCCGGCGCCAGCAAGAGCGTGATCGAAAAGGCGATCGAGAACGTGCGTGGCGGCCAGAAGATCGACGACCCGAATGCCGAGGATCAGCGCCAGGCGCTGGAGAAATACACCATCGACCTCACCGAGCGCGCCGAGCAGGGCAAGCTCGACCCGGTCATCGGCCGTGACGACGAGATTCGGCGTACCGTCCAGGTGCTGCAGCGGCGCACCAAGAACAACCCGGTGCTGATCGGTGAGCCCGGCGTCGGCAAGACCGCCATCGTCGAGGGCCTGGCGCAGCGCATCGTCAACGGCGAGGTGCCGGAAGGCCTCAAGCACAAGCGCCTGCTGAGCCTCGACATGGGCGCGCTGATCGCCGGCGCCAAGTTCCGTGGCGAATTCGAGGAACGCCTGAAGGCGGTTCTCAACGACCTGGCCAAGCAGGAAGGCCAGATCATCCTGTTTATCGACGAGTTGCACACCATGGTCGGCGCCGGCAAGGCCGAGGGCGCCATGGACGCGGGCAACATGCTCAAGCCGGCGCTGGCGCGCGGTGAGCTGCACTGCGTGGGCGCGACCACGCTGGACGAGTATCGCCAGTACATCGAGAAGGATGCGGCACTGGAGCGGCGTTTCCAGAAGGTGCTGGTCGACGAGCCGAGCGTGGAGGACACCATCGCCATCCTGCGCGGCCTGAAGGAGCGCTACGAGGTGCATCACGGTGTCGACATCACCGACCCGGCGATCGTCGCGGCGGCGACCCTGTCGCACCGCTACATCACCGACCGGCAGCTCCCGGACAAGGCGATCGACCTCATCGACGAGGCGGCCGCGCGTATCCGCATGGAAATCGACTCCAAGCCGGAGCAGCTCGACAAGCTCGAGCGGCGGCTGATCCAGTTGAAGATCGAGCGCGAGGCGCTGCAGAAAGAGAGCGACGAGGCGTCGCAGAAGCGGCTCGCCAACCTGCAGGAAGAGATCGACAAGCTGGAGCGCGAGTATTCCGACCTGGAAGAGATCTGGAAGGCCGAAAAGGCGGCGGTACAGGGTACCTCCCACATCAAGGAGGAACTCGAACGCGCCCGCATGGAACTGGAGACGGCGCAGCGTGCCGGTGACCTGGCGCGCGCCGGTGAACTCCAGTACGGCCGTATCCCCGAGCTGGAGAAACAGCTCGACATGGCGGCCCAGGCCGAAATGCAGGAGATGAAACTGCTGCGCAACAAGGTCACGGAAGAAGAGATCGCCGAGGTGGTCTCCAAGTGGACCGGCATTCCGGTTTCCAAGATGCTGGAAGGCGAGCGCGACAAGCTGCTGCGCATGGAAGATGAACTGAACAAGCGCGTGGTGGGCCAGGAGGAGGCCGTGAAAGCGGTGTCGGATGCCATCCGCCGCGCCCGTGCCGGCCTGTCGGACCCGAACCGGCCCAATGGCTCGTTCCTGTTCCTGGGCCCGACCGGCGTCGGCAAGACCGAGCTGACCAAGGCGCTGGCGGATTTCCTGTTCGATACCGAGGAGGCCATGGTGCGCATCGACATGTCCGAGTTCATGGAGAAACACTCCGTGGCTCGCCTGATCGGTGCGCCGCCCGGCTATGTCGGTTACGAGGAAGGCGGTTACCTGACCGAGGCGGTGCGCCGCAAACCCTACTCCGTGATTCTCATGGACGAGGTCGAGAAGGCGCACCCGGACGTGTTCAACGTGCTGTTGCAGGTGCTCGATGACGGACGCCTGACCGACGGCCAGGGGCGCACGGTCGATTTCCGCAACACGGTGATCGTGATGACCTCCAATCTTGGCAGCCAGCAGATCCAGGATCTCGCCGGCGAGGAGAACTACGATCGCATGAAGGCGGCGGTGATGGAGGTGGTCTCCGGACACTTCCGGCCCGAGTTCATCAACCGCATCGACGATGTGGTGGTGTTCCACCCGCTGGGTCGGGAGCAGATCCGCAAGATCACCCACATCCAGGTCGAGTACCTGCGTCAGCGGCTGGTCGAACGCGACCTGGATCTGGATCTGTCGGATGCCGCGCTCGACAAGCTGGGCGAGGCGGGTTACGACCCGGTCTACGGTGCGCGGCCGCTGAAGCGGGCTATCCAGCAGGAGCTGGAGAATCCGCTGGCGCGCCTGATCCTGGCCGGCGAGTTCCACCCCGGCGACACCATCCGGGTGGACGTCCAGGGCGACGAGCTGGTGTTCAGCAAGGGAGAGACCCACGCCAGCGCCGCCTGAACACGGCAGCGCCGTTGAAACAAACCCCGTCCGGTTTCCGGGCGGGGTTTTCTTTTGGGCGAGATAAAATCTTGCCGCTCAAAGGCTTGTGTTTCCCGGCAAGGTTATCGGTGGCCGGTGGCGGGGTGAATTTCGCGCTTGAAGGAAAACCGGCGAATCCGTAGTATGGCCCGGTCTTTGGCGCATGCCGGAACAAAAAAACAGCTTGGAGGAGGAATTATGATAAAACAAAAGACCCTGGCGGCCGTGCTCGCCGGTGCGCTGGTGCTGGGCCTTTCCCCGGTGGCAAACGCAGCAAAAGGTTTCAGCTACAGCTATGCCGACGTTGGCTACCAGTTGACCGACGGTGACGGTGTCGATTTCAACAACGGCTTCGTCGACGCCTCGTTCGGCATTTTCGACATGTTCGCCCTGCGTGCCGCTTTCCGCCGTGGCAACACCGACGACGTTCCCGGTGACAACCTGGACCTGACCGAATTCCGCTATGGTGGCACGGGACACTACGCGGTCATGAAGAAACTGGACGTGTTTGGTGAGCTGATGGCTTTCAACGCCGAACTGAACAGCAACCAGACCACCCGCAAGGACGTCGGTTTCAGTTACGCCGCCGGTGTGCGTTTCAGGGCCGCCAAGAAACTCGAACTCAACGCCAGCTACAAGTACCTGTCGGGTGACGTGGACGACGACTTCGGCACGGTCGGCGCGGTGCTGAAATTCAGCAAGGCCTTCTCCGGTTCGGCGAACGCCAGCTTCGGCAGCGATATCAACGAATACTTCATCGGTGTGCGCCTGAACTTCTGATCCTGCCTCACACCGCACACCGAACCCGCCCGCCTCACCGCCGGCGGGTTTTTTGTGCCCCTGAACTTCCCATGGAGTCAGGGTTTTTGTTCGCCTTTGGAGACGCCCAGCAGGATGCGGTCCATGACGCGGGTGGTGAGGACGCGTTTCAGGCCGCCGAACAGCCAGGTCGGGAAGGTGACGTAGTAGCGGGGCCTGGGGCGCGGGTGTCGCAGTGCGGTGAGCACTCTGTCCACCACGGCTTCCGGGGGCAGGGTGAAGGGGGCCGCGGGGCCCGCCTTGCGCAGCCGTTTTTCGGTGGCGAGGTAGGCGTCGCGATGGGCGCTGTGTTCGACATCGATATTGCGCCGGAAGGCGGCCCAGGCGTTTTCGCGGAAGCGGCTGGTGATCGGGCCGGGTTCGATCAGGATTGCGTGGATGCCGGTGCCGGCCAGTTCCAGACGCAGGGTGTCGTATAGCCCTTCCAGGGCGTACTTGCTGGCGTTGTAGGCGCCGCGGTAGGCCAGCGACACGAACCCCAGCACCGAGCTGTTCTGGATGATGCGGCCCTCGCCGGCCTCGCGCATCCAGGGCAGGACGCGGTTGGTCAGTTCCAGCGTGCCGAACACGTTGGTCTCGAACTGGGCGCGCAGCGCGTCCCGGGACAGGTCCTCGACGGCGCCCGGCTGGCCGAAGCCGGCATTGTTGAACAGGCCGTACAGGCGGCCCCCGGTGCGCTCCCTCACGGCTTCGACGGCCGCGGCGATGGATTCGCTGTCGTCCAGATCCAGCCTGATGCAATCCAGTCCCTCGTGGTTCAACCGTTTGACATCCCTGGGATTCCTGGCGCTCGCTATGATCCGGTAGCCCTGTTTCGCGAGTACATGGGCCGCGCAGTGGCCGATGCCGCTGGAACAACCGGTCACCAGTACCGCCCGATGCTTCGCGGTATCACCGTTCATGGTGCAAGCCGTTCAGTTTGTAGGGGATTTTCCGGCGGGCGGGTTTCCCGGCGCGACGATTGTTTATTCAAGAAACCTCCGGTTGCGGCGATATAGCGGGTAAGAATTTCTAGCGTACCGTTAACGGAGTAACAATTCATGGATCTCGCCACTCTTATCGGTTTGCTTGGCGCCGTCGGTATCATCGCCGCGGCAATGGTGCTGGGCGGAAGTGTGCTGCTGTTTATCAACGTTCCGTCCTTGCTGATCGTGGTGGTTGGGTCAATGTTCGCGGTGCTCATCAAGTTCCCCATCGGGCACTTTTTCGGGGCGTTCAAGATCGCCATGAAGGCCTTCTTCGCCAAGAGTGAAGATCCCAGGAAGCTGATCGAGGAAGGTGTGAACCTCGCCAACATCGCGCGCAAGGAAGGCGTGCTGGGGCTGGAAGGCCAGGATATCGACAACGAGTTTCTCAAGCGCGGCATCCAGATGTGTGTCGATGGTCATGAACCCGAGTTCGTGCGCACCATGTTGAGCAAGGATATCAACCTCACCATCGAGCGTCATGAACGCGGCCAGGCCATTTTCAAGGCCATGGGTGACGTGGCGCCCGCCATGGGCATGATCGGTACGCTGATCGGCCTGGTGCAGATGCTGTCGGCCATGGACGATCCCAAGGCGATCGGGCCGGCCATGGCGGTGGCCCTGTTGACCACTCTCTATGGCGCCATCATGGCCACCGTGTTCGCATTGCCGATTGCCGACAAGCTTGCAATTCGCAGTCAGGACGAGCGTCTCAACAAGGCCCTCATCCTGGAAACCATCAGTTCCATCCAGGAAGGCCTGAACCCGCGCGTCATGGAGGATCTGCTCAAGACCTACCTGCCCGAAAACCAGCGCGACGGCGTCGGCGAAGCCGATGCGGCCTGATCGGCGCGGATTATGACAAGGAGCGTCTGGCGTGTCTGACGAAGCACCGGCGAAGAAGGGTGATGAGGGGCTGCCCGCGTGGGTCATGACCTTCGCGGACCTGATGTCCCTGCTGATGTGCTTCTTCGTCCTGCTGCTTTCCTTCTCCGAGATGGATGTCTCCAAGTACAAGGAGATGGCGGGTTCCCTGAAGAACGCGTTTGGCGTGCAGCGCGATATCAAGGTGCGGGAGCCGCCGAAGGGCATCAACGTGATCGCGCGTGAGTTCAGCCCCGGGCGCCCCGAGCCCACCATCATGAATGTCGTTCGTCAGATGACCACCAACGATCTGCGCGTGAATCTGGATCTGGGCAAGGAGCGCCGTCGCCCGGTGCCGGTGCCGAAACAGAAACACGAGCCCGACAAGGAAAAGACCGCGAAGCTGGTCGAGCGCGACGCCATGCAGTCCAGCCAGCGCCTGGCGCAGGAAAAAGGTTTGACCGAGTCGCAGAAAAAGGAGCTGGAGCGCGCCAAGGCGCTGGCGCGCAAGCGCCTGGAGGAAAAGCTCAAGCTGGAACAGAAACTCGCCGCCGCCGGTGGCCTCAAGACCTCGCTGGCTGTCGACGACAATGCGCTGGAGGAACTGGTCAAGGCGAAGGCTGAAGCGGAACGCCGCCGCAAGCTGGAACAGCGCGCCAGGCTGATCAGCAATGCGCTGGGCCGCGAAATCAAGGCGGGCAGTGTCGACGTCGAGACCGCCGGGGAGAAGATCATCATCCGGATCCGCGAAAAGGCATCGTTCGGTTCCGGCCGCGCGGAGCTGAAAGGCGCGTTCCGGCCGATACTCGCCAAGGTGGCGAAGATCCTCGAAGGGTCGGAAGGCAAGATCATCGTTGCCGGCCATACCGACAACATTCCGATCTATACCGAGCGTTTCCGCTCCAACTGGGAACTGTCGTCGGCGCGGGCGGTGTCGGTGGCGCACGAGATGATGCTGGCAACGGATATCCCGTCGGACCGTTTCCTCATCCAGGGATTCGCCGACACGGAGCCCGTCGCGCCCAACGACACACCGGCCAACCGGGCGAAGAACCGCCGTGTCGAGATTATTCTCCAGCAGGGTGAGGACCGCGAAGGGAAGCAGATCGGCGTCATGGACGGCACAGGCGCGGCGCGCGCCGGGAAGTCCGTGGCGCCCGCCTTGCCAGAGACCCCTTCCAGGCCGCAGACTGGTGCCGCGCCGGCGAAGGAAACCGGTTCTGCCGCGCGCCCCGCGAAACCGGCGCCGACGCCGGTGGTGCCGGGCGTGAAACGGCGCACGACGCCGGCCGCCGCGCCTACGGCGGCGACCGCCCCGCGTGCGATCAAGGGCGTCCGCGCAGGCGGCGCCGGCAAGAGTGAGGAAAAAGAGGAACCCAAGGCCACGCCACCGTCCGGTCTCGGCATCAAGCTTGGTGGCAGCAAATAGTCCAGGACATGTTTTATGAGTGACGAACGCAGGGAGTACTTCCGTATCGACGACGAGGTGGCGCTCGACTACCGCGTTATCGACAGCAGCGAGATGGACCGGTTGCTGGAGAAGATTCAGTCGCGCATGGTGGACCGCTTCACGGCGGCGTCCAGCTTCGCCGCCACCACGCGGCAGATGACCCACCTGATCCACAAGATCCAGGGCCAGTCCCCCGAACTGGCGCGCTGCCTGCAGGCGATAGACCAGAAGCTGAACATGATCGCCCGGTTGTTCGTCTCCGAGGAAGTCAGGGAAAACCTGCAGGACACCCGCGAGGTGAACATCAGCGCAGGCGGCGTGGCTTTTCGCGCGCAGCATGAAATTCCGGTGGGCAGCCTGCTGGAATTGCGCATGGTGCTGTTTCCTTCCCTGGTCGGCATCCTCACCATCAGCCGCGTGATTCACTGCGAGCGGGTCAATGATGGCAATCCGCGCTTTCCCTGGCAGGTGGCGGTGGAATACGAGCATCTGAAGGAAACCGACCGCGAACTCCTGGTGCGCCATATCATGGCGCGCGAAACCGAGTTGCTGCGCAGCCGCCGCACCGAGAACGACGACTGAATCCCGCGGCGCTCAGTCGGCCGCGATCTCCTTTTCTTCTTCCTGCTGTTGCAGCTCCCACAGGTGCGCGTACACACCGTCGTGGGCGAGCAGTTTCGCATGGCTGCCGCGTTCGACGATGCGGCCCTGTTCCATGACCAGGATCTGGTCCGCGTCGACGATGGTCGAAAGCCGGTGGGCGATGACCAGGGTGGTGTGGTTCTGCGCGGCGTTGCGCAGGCTTTCCAGGATGATCTGTTCGGAGTGGCTGTCGAGGCTGGAGGTGGCCTCGTCGAACACCAGTATGCGCGGGTTCTTGAGGATGGCGCGGGCGATGGCCACGCGCTGTTTCTCGCCGCCCGACAGCTTCAGGCCGCGCTCGCCCACCACCGTGTCGTAGCCGTTCGGCAGGCTGACGATGAAATCATGGATGTTGGCCAGGCGCGCGGCCTGCTGGATTTCCTCGAAACTGGCATCCTGTCTCGCATAGCCGATGTTGTAGCGCAGCGTGTCGTTGAACAGCACGGTGTCCTGCGGCACGATGCCGATGGCCGCGCGCAGGCTGTCCTGTGTCACCGAGCGGATGTCCTGGCCGTCGATCAGGATGCGGCCCGCGTCCACGTCGTAGAAACGGAACAGCAGCCGCGCCAGTGTCGACTTGCCGGCGCCGCTGGGGCCGACCACCGCGACCCGCCGGCCGGCGGGGATCTCGAAGCTGACATCCTTGAGGATGGGGCGTTCCGGGTCATAGGCGAAGTCGACGTGCTCGAAGCGCACCTCGCCGTCACGCAGCCGCAGCGGCGCCGCGTCCGGACGGTCCTGTATCTCTGGCTGCTTTTCCAGTACATCGAACATGAGCTGCATGTCGGCGATGGCGTGCTTGAGCTGGCTGTAGACGACGCCGAGAAAGTTCAGCGGGATGAACAGTTGCAGCAGCAGGGCGTTGATCAGCACCAGGTCGCCGATGCTCAGCGTGCCCTCGACCACGCCGCTGGACGCCAGCACCATGATCGAGGTGACGCCGGCGGCGATGATGGCGGCCTGACCCACGTTCAGCGCCGCCAGCGAGGTCTGGCTCCGGACCGCCGCGTTTTCCCATTCCTCCAGCGAGGTGTCGTAGCGCGCCAGTTCGTGGCGCTCGTTGCCGAAATACTTGACGGTTTCGTAGTTGATCAGACTGTCGATGGCCTGGGTGTTGGCCTTCGAGTCGGCGGCATTCATCTTCACCCGGTATTTCATGCGCCATTCGGTGACCCGGAAGGTGAACAGGATGTAGGCGATCACCGAGGCGAAGGTGATGGCCACGAACCACACGTTGTACTGATGCAGCAGGATGCCGGCGATCAGGACCACTTCCACCAGCGTCGGCAGGATGCTGAACACCATGTAGTTCAGCAGCGAGCTGACACTGCGGGTGCCGCGTTCGATGTCGCGCGAGATACCGCCGGTCTTGCGTTCCAGGTGGTAGCGCAGTGACAGGCGGTGCAGGTGCTCCAGCACCCGCACCGACACCTTGCGCATGGCGCCGTGGCGGACGCGGGCGAAAATGGCGTCGCGCAATTCGTTGAACAGCGAGCTGGCCAGCCGCAGCGCGCCATAGCCGAGCAGCAGGCCCAGGGGAAGGGCCAGCGGCAGACTGTCCTGGTCGAGGCTGTCGACGATGTGTTTGAGCACCAGCGGCACCCCGACGTTGGCCACCTTGGCAAGGATCAGGAAACCCAGCGCCAGCACCACGCGGGTGCGGTATTCCCACAAAAAAGGTGCGAGAGATTTCAGGGTCTTGAGGTCGCTGCCGTGGCGCTCGGGCAACTCGGTGTGTCGGCGGTGCATGTTGGCGTCGGTTTCCGTGGCTGTCGGGTTGATCTCCGGGGGTGGCGTCACCACATTGCCCGGATCTGAAACACGCCTGCCTGGCAGGCGAGGGCGAATTGTACCCGAACCCGGCAAAACGGCGGCATCAGGCCGATTTGGCTGGTATACTTGCGCGCTTTGCCGAATCGGGTTCTGGAATCCGGAGTGTGAACAATGCCGATTTACGAATACCAATGTACAGAATGCGGGCTGGAGCTGGAGAAATTGCAGAAGCTCAGTGACGCACCGCTGACGGAGTGTCCGGAGTGCGGCAAGCCCACCCTGCAGAAGAAGGTTTCCGCGGCCGGCTTCCGGCTCAAGGGCAGTGGCTGGTACGAAACCGATTTCAAGAGCAAGAACCGCAAGAACGTCGCCAAGGGGGACGGCAAGTCCAGCTCCGGCGGTGATTCTTCCACCAGGTCCTCGTCGGGGGGCGACGCCAAGTAGACGGCCGCAGCCTGTGGTGGCGGCCGATGTGACAACCGCCCGCCGATCCGGTGCGGCGCCATCGGGAACACGAACAACGACATGCGTACACATTATTGCGGTGAACTGAATACAAGCCACCTCGACGCCGAGGTGACCCTGGTCGGCTGGGCGCACCGCCGCCGCGACCATGGCGGGGTGATTTTCATCGACCTGCGCGACCGCGAGGGGCGCGTGCAAGTGGTGTTCGACCCCGATACCGGGGAAACCTTCGCCACCGCCGAACGCGTGCGCAGCGAGTTCGTGCTGCAGGTGAAGGGCCGGGTGCGGCGCCGCCCCGAGGGTACCGAGAATCCCGATCTGCCGACCGGCGAGGTCGAGGTGCTGGGCAAGGAACTCAGTATCCTCAACACGGCCGAGACGCCGCCGTTCCACCTCGACGACGACACGGTCTCCGAGGAGCACAGGCTTCGCTACCGCTACATCGACCTGCGCCGCCCGGAAATGCTGGATCGCATTCGCCTGCGCGCCCGCGTCACCCGCGAATTGCGCCGCTACCTGGACGACAACGGTTTCCTCGATATCGAGACGCCGATCCTGACCCGGGCCACCCCGGAAGGCGCGCGCGACTACCTGGTGCCGAGCCGCACCCACCCCGGCGAGTTTTTCGCGCTGCCGCAGTCGCCGCAGCTTTTCAAGCAGTTGCTGATGATGTCGGGCATGGACCGTTACTACCAGATCGTGCGCTGTTTCCGCGACGAGGACCTGCGCGCCGACCGGCAGCCGGAGTTCACCCAGCTCGATATCGAAACCTCGTTCATGGACGAGGACGAGATCATGCAGCACGCCGAAACCATGATCCGTGAATTGTTCGACGCCGTGCTGGGCGTCAGGCTGCCCGATCCCTTCCCGCGCATGAGCTGGGCCGAGGCCATGAAGCGCTTCGGCTCCGACCGTCCCGACCTGCGCGTGCCGCTGGAACTGGTCGATATCGACGACCTGCTGAAGGATGTGGAATTCAAGGTGTTCGCCGGACCCGCCAACGATCCCGAGGGCCGGGTGGCGGCGCTGCGTTTGCCCAGGGGCTGCGAACTGACGCGCAAGGAGATCGACGAGTACACCAGCTTCGTCGGCATCTACGGCGCCCGCGGCCTGGCCTACATCAAGGTCAACGAACTGGCGAGGGGGCGCGAAGGTCTGCAGAGCCCGATCCTCAAGTTCCTGCCCGACGAGGCGGTCGACGAAATCATGAAACGCACCGGCGCCGAGGACGGCGACCTGGTGTTCTTCGGCGCCGACCGCGCCCACGTGGTCAACGAGGCGCTGGGTGCGCTGCGCGTCAAGCTGGGCGAGGACCGCGGCCTGATGGAAGGCGAGTGGAAGCCGCTTTGGGTGGTGGATTTCCCCATGTTCGAGCACGACCAGGGCGCCGGGCGCTGGAATGCGCTGCATCACCCCTTCACCGCGCCGCGCGAGGAACACGTCGAGCTGCTCGATTCCGATCCCGGCGCCTGCCTGTCGCGGGCCTACGACATGGTGCTGAACGGGACCGAGCTGGGCGGCGGTTCCATCCGTATCCACAGCACCGAGGTGCAGACGCGGGTGTTCAAGCTGCTCGGCATCGACGACGAGGAGGCCGAGGAGAAGTTCGGCTTCCTGCTCAACGCCCTGAAATACGGTTGTCCGCCGCACGGTGGCCTGGCCTTCGGCCTGGACCGCCTGGTGATGCTCATGACCGGCGCCCGTTCGATCCGTGAAGTGATGGCTTTCCCCAAAACCCAGACCGCGAGTTGCCTGCTGACCAGCGCGCCCTCCGAGGTGCCGGAGGCCCAGTTACGCGAGCTGAACATCCGCCTGCGCAAGCCGGTCGAGAAGGAAACACAATCCTGAAGAAATGACCCGGAAGTACAAACGCCCCGAATCCGTTCTTGTGGTGATCTATACCGAGGCCGGCGAGGTGCTGCTGATGGAGCGCCGGGAGCCGGAAGGCTACTGGCAGTCGGTGACCGGCAGCCTGGAATGGGACGAAACGCCGCGCGACGCGGCGTTGCGCGAAGTGCGCGAGGAAACCGGACTGGACGTGAGCGAGATCCTGGTGGACTGCCGGCAGACCACGCGCTTCCGCATCCTGCCTGCCTGGCGCGACCGCTACGCCCCCGACCAGGAATACAACCTCGAACACCTGTTCCTGGTGCAACTGCCGGAAACGGTCGAGATCACCCTCAACCCCGACGAGCACCGCCAGCTCCGCTGGTTCCCCGCTCGCCACGCCGCCCTCAAGGCCAGTTCCTACACCAACCAGCAGGCCATCGAGAAGCACATCTTCTTCCGCCGCTGAAAAGCAAAAATCCTTTTTTCTTATCCAATTTGGAGGGTTGCGCGGGGGTTGCGGATAAAAGAGAATCAGGGTAGTGAAATCAAAGAGATCGTTCCGATGGCCGCAACCGCTATAGACGTCAATCCCTATACTTCGCTGAGCGACGAGGCGTGTGAGGCGCGTATCGTCGCGGCCCGGGAAAAGCTCGGCGACCGGCTGGTCATTCTCGGGCACCACTACCAGCGCGACGAGGTGTTCCGGCACGCTGATTTTTCCGGCGATTCGCTGAAACTGTCGCGCCAGGCAGCCAGTTCGAAGGCCGAGTACATCGTGTTCTGCGGTGTTCACTTCATGGCCGAGGTGGCGGATATCCTGTCGCGGCCGGAACAGATTTCCATTCTCCCCGATCTCGCCGCCGGCTGTTCCATGGCGGACATGGCCAACCTGGCCAAGGTGGAGCGCGCCTGGCGGGAGCTTGCGGAAGTGCTGGACCCGGACCAGCAGGTGACGCCGGTGACCTACATCAATTCCGCCGCCGACCTGAAAGCGTTCTGCGGTCGCCACGGCGGCATCGTCTGCACCTCCACGAATGCCCGCAACGTGCTCGAATGGTCGTTCGGGCAGCGTGACAAGGTGCTGTTCTTTCCCGATCAGCACCTTGGCCGCAATACCGGCTACAACATGGGTATCGCGCTGGAAGACATGGTGGTGTGGGACTACGACCTGCCGATGGGCGGTCTCAGCCCGCAACAGATCCGCGACGCGAAGATGATCCTGTGGAAGGGCTTCTGCTCGGTCCACCAGATGTTCGACGTGTCGCACATCGAGCGTTTCAAGGCGAAATACCCGGATGCGAAGATCATTTCCCATCCCGAGGCCAGCTTCGAGGTCTGCCAGGCGTCGGACTGCGTCGGTTCCACCGAGTTCATCATCAGGACCATCCGCGAATCGGAGCCCGGCACCCGCTGGCTGGTCGGTACCGAATTGAACCTGGTCAACCGCCTGCACGACGAGTGCAAGGCGGAGGGCAAGTGGGTACACTTCATGTCGCCCACCGTGTGCATGTGCTCCACCATGTTCCGCATCGATCCCCAGCACCTGCTGTGGACGCTGGAGAACCTGGTCGACGGCACGCCGGTGAATCGCATCAGCGTGCCGCTGGCGGAAGCCGACATGGCGCGCACCGCGCTGCGCCGCATGCTGGAGGTTTCGCCCTGACGACCGTCTACCCCGGCACCGCGATCCAATAGCCGCAGAGCTATTGGGAAGCGGTCCCCGTTTGCTGTAAAGTCTCGCGCTTTGCGGCCGTTACACACGGCCGTCATCGCAGTTCTGTTCCCGGAATTTCCCCGCCAGCCTGCCTGATTTTCAACAATTTTCGATTCACCCGAATTCTTAAAGGTTTTTTCACGTGTTCCGTTTTGCTCCCGCTCTGCCCCATACCCTGCTGTCCGTATCCCTCGCCCTGAGCGCCACGCTGGCGCATGCCACCAATGGCATGAACATGGAAGGTTATGGCCCGATCGCCACCGCAATGGGCGGCGCCGGCATGGCCTACGACAACGGCACCGCCGCCATGATGAACAACCCCGCCACGCTGGGGCTGATGGGCGACGGCGCGCGCGCCGAACTGTTCGTGGGATTCCTGGGACCGGACGTGAGCGCCGAGGCCGGCGGCCAGCAGGCCAATTCCGACGGCACCGCCTATTACATGCCAGCGTTCGGCTGGGTGCGCAAGCAGGAAGGCATGACTTTCGGTTTCGGGATCTACGGCCAGGGCGGCATGGGTACCGAGTATGATCAGGGCACTTTCCTCGGCGACCCGGGGCGGGTCGGCGCCAGCCTGGAGAACCGCAGCGAACTGAGCGTGGGGCGCGTGATCGCGCCGCTGGCCTGGAATGTGAACGACAAGTTGACGATCGGTGGCAGCGCCGACCTGATCTGGGCCGGCCTCGACCTGCGCATGGCGATGAGCGACGCGCAGTTCGTCGACCTGGTCACCACGCAGTCGATCGGCGAGGCCAGTGGCTCGTTGCTGAACAGTTTTGGCGCCCTGTACGAGCCGTTCGGCGCACCGGCGGCGCCGGGTTCCATTCGCACCCTCAACCACGCCTACTACGATTTCAACGACAGCAGCGATTTCACCGGCGAGGCCAAGGGTTACGGTTACGCCGGCAAGATCGGTTTCGTCTACCAGGCCAGCCGCAGGCTTTCCATCGGCGGCAGCTATCACTCGAAGACCCGCCTCAGTAACCTCAAGAGCAGTGACGCCACCCTGTTGATGGGCGTGGAGGTCAATACCGGCTCCGGCTACGCGAACGTCGATATTCCGGTGCGTGGCAAGATCAAGGTCGACGACTTCCAGTGGCCGGCGACCTGGGCGCTGGGCATGCAGTTCCAGGCCACCCCGGATCTGCAGCTGGTGTTCGACGTAAAGCGCCTGCTGTGGCGCGATGTGATGAAGAACTTCACCATGGAGTTCACCGCCGACAGCAGCCAGCCCGACCCCAACGCCGCGGGTTTTGCGGGCGCCGACCTGAGCGCGACCCTGTACCAGGACTGGGAGGACCAGATGGTCTACCAGGTGGGTGGCGCGTACCGCTTCAACACCGCCCTGACCCTGCGCGCCGGGTTCAATTACGCAGCCAACCCGGTGCCCGACGAATACCTCAATGCCCTGTTCCCGGCGATCGCCGAGAACCATCTGACCGGCGGGTTCGGGTATCGTTTCGATAACAAACAGTCGATCGATTTCTCGGTGGTGAAGGTGTTCGCGAAGAGCGCCACCAACCCGGGCAACGGTTCCACCATCCCGCCGGTGAAATCCACCCACAGCCAGCTCAATTTCCAGTTCCTGTACACCCGTCGTTACTGATCCAGGCAACCGGCCGGACGCTGACGCGGCCCGCCGGTCAATGCTAAAATCCCGCCATTACAGATTTTCGACGATGAGGCAGTCATGGCAGGACACAGTAAATGGGCCAACATTCAGCACCGCAAGAAGGCGCAGGACGCCAAGCGCGGCAAGATATTCACCAAGCTGATTCGTGAAATCACGGTGGCCGCGCGCATGGGCGACCCGGACCCTGCCGCCAACCCGCGCTTGCGGCTGGCCGTGGACAAGGCGCTGGGTGCCAACATGTCCAAGGACACCATCGAGCGCGCCATCAAGCGCGGCGCCGGCGCCCAGGAAGGCGACAACTTCGACGAGATCCGCTACGAGGGCTACGGTCCCGGCGGCGTCGCGGTGATGGTCGACTGCCTGACCGACAACCGCAACCGCACCGTTTCCGAGGTGCGCCACGCCTTCACCAAGGCTGGTGGCAACCTCGGCACCAGCGGTTCGGTGGCCTTCCAGTTTACCCAGACCGGCATTCTCAATTATCCCGCGGGCAGTGACGAGGATGCCATCATGGAGGCGGCGCTGGAGGCGGGGGCCGACGATGTGCTGACCAACGACGACGGTTCCATCGAGGTGCTCACCGCGCCGGAGGAATTCGTCAGCGTCAAGGAGGCCATGATCGCCGCCGGTTTCGAACCCGAGCAGGCGGAAGTCACCATGCGCGCCGCCAACACCACCACGCTGGATCGCAAGGACGCGGAAAAGATGATCCGCATGCTCGACGTGCTGGAAGAACTGGACGACGTGCAGAACGTCTATTCCAACGCCGATATCCCCGACGATATCCTTGCGGAGTTGTAGGTCCTGCGCGCCGCGACCCGCATACTCGGCATCGATCCCGGCTCGCGGCTGATGGGCTACGGCCTGATCGACAGCGATGGCCGCAAGGCCGACTACATCGCCAGCGGTTGCCTGAAAGTAACCGGCAGCAGCCTGCCGGACAAGCTGGGGTTGATCTTCCGTGAAATCACCGAACTGCTGGACGCCTACCGGCCCGGACAAATCGCCATCGAGAACGTGTTCATGCACCGCAATGCCGATTCCGCCCTGAAACTGGGGCAGGCGCGCGGCGCGGCCATATGCGCGGCGGTCAACCTCGCCCTGCCGGTGGCCGAGTATGCGCCGCGGGAAGTCAAGCTGGCGGTGGTCGGCAAGGGCGGCGCCGACAAGGCACAGGTACAGCACATGGTGCGCGTTTTGCTGAACCTCAAGGAGACGCCGCAAGCCGACGCCGCCGACGCCCTTGCCATCGCCCTTTGTCACAGCTACCAGCAAGAGGCGCTGGACCGTGTCGCCAGCGCCAGCGGCATGAGCGGGGGACGCCTGCGATGATCGGTTACCTGCATGGCGTGTTGCGCGACAAGCAGCCGCCGTCGCTGCTCATCGAGGTGCAGGGCGTTGGCTACGAGATCGAGGCGCCGATGACCACCTTCTACGACCTGCCGGCGGTTGGCGAGCCGGTACGGCTCTACACGCACCTGGCGGTGCGCGAGGACGCCCATACGCTCTACGGCTTCAGCAAGCTGTCGGACCGCACCCTGTTTCGCGCCCTCATCAAGGTCAACGGGGTGGGGGCGAAGCTGGCCCTGACCATTCTTTCCGGCATGGAGGCGGGCTTGTTCGCGGCCTGTGTCCAGGCCGGCGACAGCGCGGCGCTGGTGAAACTGCCGGGCGTGGGCAAGAAGACCGCCGAACGCCTGATCGTGGAGATGCGCGACCGGCTGGCCGACTGGGACGTGAGCGGCGCCGCCGCGGCGGCCGGTTCCGGGGGAGGCGCCGCGCCTGCCGACGTGCTCGATCCGGTCGAGGAGGCGGTCAGCGCACTGGCCGCACTGGGTTACAAGCCGGCCGACGCCAGCCGCATGGTGCGCGCCGTGGAGACTTCGGGGCTGGGCACCGAGGAAATCATCCGCGCCGCCCTGCAGGCCATGGTCCGCTAGTTTTCTTCCAGCAGCGCCAGTGTTTCCACGTGGTGGGTATTGGGAAAGAAGTCGTACGGCAGGATCCGCGTCACCCGGTAGCCCCCTGTTTCCAGTAATGCCAGGTCCCGGGCCAGAGTGCCCGCGCTGCACGACAGGTAGGCGAGGCGCGCCGGCCGGTATTCATCGCTTACCCACCGGGTAACGGCGCTCTCGAGCCCGGTGCGCGGTGGGTTCAGGTACAGCAGGTGTCGCGCCGTGCGCCGCGCCGCCCATTCGTGTAACTGCGGCAGGCGCTGTTCACAGGTGCCGCGCAGGACGGTCGCCGCGGGCGCGTTGTGCGCCGCATGGCGACAGGCATCCCCGGACAGCTCCACACCGATGCATTCCGCGCCGGCCCGGGTCCAGCGGCGCAACCCCGCGCCGTTGCCGCAGTAGAGGTCCGCCACGCGGTCGCCGGGGGTGATTGCCAGGTGGCCGCCGGCCTCTTCGAGGCTGTGCCGGTGCAGGGACGGGATCAGTTGCCGGAAAGCGGCGGGCCCGTAGCGGCAGCCCGCGTCGTCCACCGATTCCGCTTCACCCGCCAGCAGGTGCCAGCCCGAACGGTGAAACAGGCGGCGGCCCGCACAAGGGTGGAGGTGCAGCCACAGGCCCTCGATGCCGGCTTCGCGCAGCGCCTGCCAGGCGGTTGCCGTGAGCCAGCCGGTGCCGGGCAGTCGCGGGGTTTTCAGGATCAGCGTCAGTTGCGCGCCGCTCTGGACGTAGTAGGCCAGCGGGAAACCGTGCTCGGGCGGCGGGAGGACGCCGAGCAGGATTCCCAGCGCCTCGCGTACGCGGCGGCTGTGCACCGGGCAGTCGGGGATGGCCAGCACCGCGTCGCGGCGTTGCAGGCCGATGTGCCAGCGGCCCTGGCGCCATTCGCAGGACAGGCAGACCTTGTCGCGGTAGCCCAGCCGGGCGGCTTCGCCGGCGCTGCGCACCGCTTCCAGCCTGTGTCTCCAGGGGGCGAGGCGGCGTTCCAGCCAGTCCTGTTTCTGGCGCAGGCTGTCGGCCAGCGACAGGCGCCGGTGCGAGCAGCCCGGGCAGGCGGGTTCGCAGCCACGGGGCAGCGGGGGGGTCGGTGCGGAGGCGGACATGGCGCCATTGTGCCAGACCCCGCGCGCCCGGGCCTGTACCCGCACCGGGTGAACCGGTATCCTCGCCACATGATCGAACCGGACCGCATCGTGACCGCCAGCGCCTCGCCGCAGGACGAGGCGGTGGACCGCGCCATTCGTCCCAGGCAACTGCGCGACTATGTCGGCCAGCCGCAGGTGACCGAGCAGATGGAGGTTTTCATCGAGGCGGCGCGGCGCCGCCAGGACGCCCTCGACCACGTGCTGATCTTCGGGCCGCCGGGCCTTGGCAAGACCACCCTCGCGCACATTATCGCCAACGAGATGGGCGCCAACCTGCGTCACAGCGCCGGTCCGGTGCTGGAAAAGCAGGGTGACCTGGCGGCGCTGCTGACCAACCTGGAACCGCACGATGTGCTGTTCATCGACGAGATCCACCGTTTGAGCCCGGTGGTCGAGGAAATCCTCTACCCGGCCATGGAGGACTACCAGCTCGACATCGTCATCGGCGAGGGGCCGGCCGCGCGTTCCATCAAGCTGGATCTGCCGCCGTTCACGCTGGTCGGCGCCACCACCCGCGCGGGCCTGTTGACCTCGCCGTTGCGCGACCGCTTCGGCATCGTGCAGCGCCTGGAGTTCTACAACGCCGCGGACCTGGCGAATATTCTCACCCGTTCCGCCCATATTCTCGGCATCGATATCGACCGCGACGGCGCGCACGCGCTGGCGACCCGCTCGCGCGGCACGCCGCGTATCGCCAACCGGCTGCTGCGCCGGGTGCGCGATTTCGCCGAGATCAAGGCCGAGGGGCGCGTCACGGCAGAAGTCGTGGAACAGGCCATGGCCATGCTCAACGTCGACGCGCGCGGTTTCGACAGCCAGGACCACCGCCTGTTGCGCACCATCATCGAGAAGTTCGACGGTGGCCCGGTCGGCGTCGACAACCTGGCCGCCGCCATCGGCGAGGAGAAAGGCACCATCGAGGACGTCCTCGAACCCTACCTTATCCAGCAGGGCTATATCATCCGCACCCCTCGCGGCCGCATGGCCACCCGCCGCGCCTGGCGGCAACTCGGTCTCAACCCGCCGCCCGCCGATCCCGAAACCCTCCCCCTCATCGACTGACCCCATTGAAATTGTTGAGAACCTGTCGCGCGGTGGGGGCGTGGGAGGTGAGCTTGCCGCCGTAGATGGTGAGGACGGCGGGGCAGGCCGGATCCTGGTGCAGGATGGTTTCGCGCGGGCGGCTGAAGGCGCGGCCCTCGCCGGCGGGCAGAACGCGCAGGCCGGCAAAACTGTCGAGTACGTCGTCGCGGCCGCGCCGGTCGCTGAAGTAGTGGTTGTAGACGTCGAGCAGGTAATCGATTTCCCCGGCGAGCGGGTGAACGTCGGCCGGGTCGCCCCGGTAGGGCGTTTCGGTCGTGCCGATCATGATGTTGCCCTGCCAGGGCATGACGAAAACCGCGCGCCTGTCCAGCGGCGCTTCGAGGTAATAGATACCCTGTCTCAGCGTGCCCGGCACCACGATGTGCGTGCCCTGCACCAGTTCGATATCGAGCGGCCTGATTGACGGCGTGAACCCGGCCAGCACCCGATTGACCCAGGGGCCGGCGGCGTTCACCACGTGGCGCGCGTTGACGATCCGGATGCCGTCCGGCCCGCGGCACTCGACGCGGCAGCCGCCGGCGTCGCACTCGGCGCGCTGGAACCCGGTGTCGAAGCTGATCCGGGCGCCCAGCGCGCGGGCGTCGTGAAGGATCGCCTCGGTGAGCGCGCGGTCGTCGGTGCGGGCGTCATAGTAGCGGTACACCGCGCGCAGCCCGCGTGTCTCCAGCCCGTCGAGTTCCGGCCAGCGGTTGCGTGGTACCCGGCTGAAGGGGTGGCCGCCGAGCAGCCGGTACAGCCACAGGCCGATGCCGATCTTCCATGCCGGGCGGGACGTGTGGGTATACACCGGGATGTGGAAGGGCGTCAGTTTCACCAGCGACGGGCGTTCGCGCAACAGCGCGCGCTGGGCGTGGAGGCACTCCCTGACCAGTTTCAGTTGCCCGGTTTCCAGGTAGCGCAGGCCGCCGTGGATGAGCTTGGAGGAACGGCTCGAGGTGCCTTCGGCGGCGTGGCTGTACTGTTCCACGACCTCCACGCTTCGACCCTGCCGTGCCGCGAGGTGGGCGACGGCGGCGCCATGGATGCCGGCGCCGATGACCAGGATGTCACAGTCCATGCCGGCAGGCCCGTTCGGCGAGTCGTGGATGCGAGAGCATGCGCGTGATGTCGCCGCTCTCGACCAGCCCGGCGCCACGCCGCGCCCAGGCCAGCGCCAGCCGTGGGTGCCTGATGTCGTACAGCATCCACTGCCAGTCGCCGTCCCACAGGCGGCCGTGGCGGGGAATCTTCTTGCGGTTGCAGATCAGGTAGTGCGGTTGCAGTCGTTGCGCGCGTTCGCGGTGCGCGGCGTCGAAGCGCGGCAGCACCCAGCCCGTTTGCAGCACCCGCCGCCGCGCGGCGAAAGCCAGCGCCGCGTCGTCGAAGGATATCAGCACGCACTGTGCGGTGTGCGGGGCCAGGGTGGCCAGCAGCGCGTCCATGACCGGTGCCAGTCCGAAGTGCTTCAGGCTCTCGCCCTTGATCTCCACCATGGCGCGCACGTCGGGCAGGGTCGACAGCCAGCTCAGTACCTCGTCGAGCAGGGGCGCGGGTTCCGGCTCGAAGCGGGAACCGAAGCGACGGGGGTAGTGCACGCTGATACTCCGGCAGGCGTCCGCGTCGAGGTCGAACACCCGCTGCGGGTTGCCGGCCGTGCGCTGGAAGTCGGCGTCGTGCAGCAACACGAAACGTCCGTCGGCGCATTGCTGGACGTCGAATTCCAGCCAGCAGGCGCCGGCGTTGACGGCCGCGCGCAAGGCGCTCCAGGAGTTCTCGGGGTGTCGGTCCATGTCGCCACGGTGTGCCACCAGCAGCGGCACGTTCTCAGCTTTCATAGACTTCGCAGCTTTCCTGCAGGTGTTCGAGAAAGGCCCGGAAGCGCGCCCGCAGGGGCGCGTCGGGAAGGGGCTGGAAGGCCGGGCTGCCGCCGGTGCCGGGCCACTCGTCGGGACAGCCGGCCGCCAGCCAGGCGGCGCCACGCGCGCTGGCCTCGGGGTCGTCGCAGCGTTCCACCTCCAGGCCGCTGAGGTTGGCGAGTTTCTGGCACAGGCCGTCCAGGCGCGACAGTCCTCCGCTGAGCTTCAGGCACTCGACCGGGGTTTTCCCGAGGATGCGCTCCAGGTTGCACTGCAACAGGAACAGGATGCTTTCCACCACCGCGACGGCGCGCTCCGCCGGGGTACTCGACGTGTCCTCCGGGACGAAGGCCGGGGGCGGACCCTGACGCCACCAGGGCGAGCCGAGTCCGCCCACGGTGTTCAGGAACAGGGGCGGTTGCTGGACCTGTTCCAGCCAGCGCGGCAGGTGTTCGAACAGGTCTTCGATCTGACAGGTGTCGATCAGCCATTGCAGCGCGGCGCCGGCCCCGTTCACCGTGCCTTCGATCAGCCAGTCGGCGCCGTGGGCGTCGCTGACCGACAGGGTGCTGAGCAACTCCGGAATATCCTCGCCCGGCCGCTGGGCGGCGAGGATGAAAGCGCCGGTGCCCAGGTTGATGCGTGCGCAACGGCCGTGTTGGCGGCCCTCGCTGTGCCAGGCCGCGTTCTGGTCGCCGCACACGGCGGTGACGGGGATGTCGTGGTCACCGAGAATACCGTGGTCGTCGATCACCGGGCGGCAGGCGGGCAGGGTGTCCAGGGGCAGGCTGAACCAGTCGGCGATCTGCGGCGACCAGTTCAGCGTGGACAGGTTCAGCAACTGCATGCGCTGGGCATTGGCGTGGTCGACCCGGTGCCCTCCGCCCGTCAGTTGGTTCAGCAGAAAGGCGGCCAGCGGCCCCAGTCGCAACGACGGTTCGCCAGCCAGCAACTGGTGCAGCCAGTGCAGCTTGCTGGCGCCATAGTGAGGCGACAGGGGCAGGCCGGTCTGTTCGCGGATCGCGCGCGCCTGCGCCCGCAATGCCTCGACCAGCGGCGCGCCGCGCAGGTCCTGCCAGCCGATGGCCGGCGACAGTGGCGCACCGCCGGCCGACCAGGCCAGTACCGTGGAGCGTTGCGTGCTGATGCCGCAGGCGCGGATATTGCCGCGCTCGCGCGGGGGAAGTTCGGCAATTACCCGCGACACGCTGTCGCGCACCGAGGCGAGGATTTCACCGGGGTCCTGTTCGGCGCGGTCCGCCGCCGGCCGTGTCAGCCCGATGGCCACGACCTGGCCGGCAAGACGCCTGCCGCAGGCGTCGAACAACAATGCCCGGCTGGCGTGCGTGCCCTGGTCGATGGCGAGAAGATAGTCCATGCCTGGACAAAGATAACCCCATTGGCTTGAAGGCAGAAGGGGCAGGGCGTACAAAGCAGACTGTTTTTTCTTGCGGAGACCGAAACCATGGCGGATTTCGAACTGCATTCGCGCCTGGCGGCCGATTGCGTGACGGTTGGCGACTTGCCGCTCAGTCGCCTGCTGCTGCTCGACGATGCGCGTTATCCCTGGTTCGTGCTGGTGCCGCGGCGCGCCGGGCTGGTCGAACTGCATGAGCTGGATGAACCCGACATGCGGCAGTTGTGGCGCGAATCGTCGCGCCTGTCGCGGTTCCTGAAGGAGGTGTGCGCGGCGGACAAGATCAATGTCGGCGCCCTCGGCAACCTGGTTCCGCAGTTGCATGTGCACCATGTCGGGCGTTTCACCGATGACCCTGCCTGGCCCGGCCCGGTGTGGGGACATAGCGCGGCCGTGCCCTACGAACGGGAGGCGAGGGAGGCGCGGTTGCTGGCGGTCAGGCGCTGGTTCGACGGCGAAATCGAAAGCGTGTGAAAGCGTGGCGCGCCACGCATCCCCGCTCCTCGTTTTCCTGTTTGTTGTGTTGGTGGGTCTGACCCCCTGTAGATGGCGGCGGAGGAGGAAATATTCCGTTGCCGGGCCAGGCCGGCGAAATCCGGGAAAGCTGCTATGCTTTTTGCAGGGCGCCAACGATGCGCCCGCCTGCAACAACGACGGGAGGACAGACTATGGCTGTACTGGATAGAGAGACGACGTTTCCCTATGCCCCGGAAAACTGGTCCGAGGAAGACGCCCTTGCGGTGGCCCGCGAGGAAGGGCTCGAACTGAGCGAAGACCACTGGGAGGAGTTGCGCGCCCTGCAGGAGTATTACTCGCGCCGGGATTCGACGCGCATCAGCGTGCGCGAACTGCACGATGCGCTCGACGAGCATTTCCACGAGAAGGGCGGTATCAAGTACCTGTATGGCCTGTTTCCCGGTGGCCCGGTCGCGCAGGGCTGCCGGCTGGCGGGGCTGGAGGTGCCGCCCGGCGCCATTGACCGCGGTTTCGGCAGCGTGGTCTGATCTAGTCGCGGGGGCCGGCGGCGTTCGCGCCGTCGGCCACCAGCCTTTTCAGAAATCCCAGGTACTCGGGCTGGTCCCATTCACGGCCACCGAGCGCCTGATATCTCACCCTGCCCTCGGGGTCCACCAGGTAGGTGGCCGGCAGGCCGCGGGGTTTCCAGGCTTCCGTTACCTGGCCATCGGCGTCCATCAGGCTGTTCAGATCCGGCGCCGTCCCGGCCATGAAGCTGAAAATCGTGTCCTCGTCTTCCGCGGTATTTACCAGCAGCAGCGTCAACGGCTGGCCGCGCATCCGCCCGGCCATGCGCTGGATGGCGGGCATCTCGCGGCGGCAGGGGCCGCACCAGCTTGCCCAGAAATGCAGGAAAACCCACTGGCCACGCGCGTCCGACAGCCGTGCACGGTTGCCGTCGATGTCGGCGAGCTCGAAATCGGGCGCCGCGCCGATGTCGTATACCCGCACGCCCGGGGGCGGTACGGGCATGCCGGCGGCGTGCGCGGGGAGCGACAGCAGGCCTGTCAGGAACAGGAGGGCGAACAGGGCGTGGCGCATCAGGGTGTGTCCTCGGCGCAATACAGATTGTCGAATTCGCGGTGCAGCGGCGGTCCCTTGCCGTCAGTGCCGGTAGCGAAGGTGGCCTGCAGGCGGATGGTGCCGGACAGGCGCGGCAGGATGATGTTGCCGCCTTCGCTTTCGCCCGGCTGGTAGTCCAGTTTTTCGGGCATCAGCGTCCAGCGGAAGGTCGAGCGGTGGGCGGGCCGCATGCCCATGTCGCGCCACTTCTCCAGCCATTCACGGCGGTGGTAGCGGCGCAGCGGCTTGCCGTCGACACTGAAGCGCCAGGTATCCAGGTCCACCCACACCACCTCGTCGCCGGTGTTTGTGACGCGCACGGTAATAAAACACTGCTGATGCAGGGGTTTTAGCATGGCCTCGGGAAAGCCCCGGGCTTCGTAGAAGGCGGTCATCTGTTCCGGCGTGCGCGGCGTGAATTCCAGCATCACCGCGGCGCCGGCCAGCGCCTGAAGCGGCAGGCAGGCGGCCAGCAGCAGGCCGTAGCGGGTCTTCGCGAGCGGTTTCATGGGGTGCATACTACCGGAAAAGCCCGCGGGTATTTCAAATCCGCCACGCTTTCACGGACAATACGCGCTCATTTCAAGGAAGGTGTCCGTGGTGCGTCTGTATCGCCCCAAATCCATACGACGATTGTTGCTGGTCGGTTTCGCGCTGGTCGTGGTGCCGCTGCTGGCGGCGTTGGTACACGCCACCTGGTCGGTGGACAAGCTGGTCGAGCAGGGACAGCGGGCCCTGTTCGCCACCGTGCGTGCCACCCAGAGCAGCCAGTTGCTGGTGGAAGCGATCACCGCCATGGAGCGTAACGCGCGCCAGTACCAGGTGACCGGCGAGACCAAGCTGCTCGACGTATACCGGGAGTACCACCAGGAATTTCTCGACGCGGCGCGGCGCCTGGGCGCGCTCAACCTGTCCGGGTTGCAGCGCCAGCGCCTGGAGATGATCGTCCAGGTCGAGTCGTCGATGAACAAGGCGCTGATGGCCGGTTACCCGCACGACGCCCCGGAGATCCGCTCGGCCGTCGACGGGTTCCGCGAACTGACCCGTGACGCGCGCAAGATGCTGGTGGACAACCGCAAGCTGGTGGAGCGCGAGGTGGAGCGTCTGGAGGCGAACGGTGCGCGCCTGCAGCGTGGCCTGATCGTGCAGGCGATGGCGCTGGTGCCCGCCGCGCTGGTGCTGACGGTGTTTTTCACCCTGTTGATCACGCGCCCGATCCGGCAGATGGACCAGGCCATCCGGCGGCTCGGCGACGGTGATTTTTCCGGTTCCGCGCAGATCGTCGGTCCGCGCGACCTGGAGCAACTCGGCGAGCGGCTGGACTGGATGCGGCTGCGCCTGCTGGAGGTGGATCAGGAAAAGAACCGCTTCCTGCGCCATATCTCTCACGAGCTGAAAACGCCGTTGACCGCCCTGCGCGAGGGCGCCGAGTTGTTGACGGAGCAGGCGGTTGGCAATCTCAATGCCCAGCAGAACGAGATCGTGGCCATCCTGCGCGACAACAGCCTGCAGTTGCAGAAGCTGATCGAGAACCTGCTGGATTTCAACGTGGCCAGTTCCAGTGCCGCGCGGCTCAAGCTCAGCACCGTGCCGCTGCATCAGGTGGTCGAATCGGTGCTCGACGACCACAAGGTCGCGGTGCTGGCGCGGCAGTTGAGGCTGGATGTATCCTTGCAGCCATTGGAGATGGACGGCGACCGCGCCAAGCTGCAGACGCTGGTCGACAATCTGCTGTCCAACGCCATCAAGTTTTCCCCGGTGGACGGGCGTCTGCGGGTCAAGCTGGAGCGCGTCGGCGAGCAGGCGGTGCTCGAGGTGGCGGATTCCGGGCCGGGTATCCCGGAAGGTGAACGCCGGCGCATTTTCGATGTCTTCTACCAGGGCTCGTCTTCCGCCAACGGTCACGTCCGGGGCACGGGCATCGGGCTGTCCATCGCCCGCGAGTATGCCCAGGCGCACGGTGGCTATATCGAGGTCATCGACAGCGAGGACACCGGCGCCTGTCTGAGAGTGGTTTTACCGGTACACAGCACAGGAAATGGGAATGAATAGATGTCTGGCATTGCTGGGCGCGCTGCTGCTTGCCGGCTGTCAGCCGGTGACCGTCCAGCGCAGCGACGGCCCGGTGCCCGTGCCGGTGGCGGTACGGGTGGACGACGCCGCCTACTGGCTGGAGGAATGGGCGCGGGTGCGGGAACTGCCCGAGGATCGCCTGTTGCACACCCTGGAGGCGCGTGAACGTGATTTCCGCGACTCACCGTCCCCGCGCAGCCGCCTGCGGCTGGCCCTGTTGCTGGCCGAGGGCCCCAAGCCGGTCCGCGACCAGGCCCGCGCCCTGTCCCTGCTCAAGGGGCTGAACGAGGCCGAGGCCAGCGACAGCGCGCGGGCGCTGGCGGCGCTGTTGCGCCAGGTTATCGGCGAGCAGATGTGGGCGGGTGATAAAATCACTGAATTGAGAGCAAAATTGAAGCAGGCTGGTACCCGCGTGGAAGAGTTGGAACGGCAGTTGCAAGAGCTGACCAATATCGAAGAGAGTATCCAGCAACGTAACTGATCGAAAAGGTCGGAAGGAGTGGAAATGAGTGCCTGTCGTTATCGTGTCATGGTCGTGGACGACGATCCCGCCCTGCTGAGGCTGTTGTCCATGCGCCTGTCGGCCGTGGGTTACGAAGTGGCCGCCGTGGAGAGTGGGGAGAAGGCCATCGCCCAGATCCCGACCTTCCAGCCGCACTTGGTAATCACGGACTTACGGATGGATGGCATGGACGGCATGACCCTGTTCGACCAGATCCATCGCCGCAGTCCGGCGCTGCCGGTGATCATTCTCACCGCCCACGGCAGTATCCCCGACGCGGTCGACGCCACCAGCCGGGGCGTGTTCGGCTACCTCACCAAGCCCTTCGACAGCAAGGATCTGCTGGACCAGGTGACGCGCGCCCTGCGGGTCACCGGCGAGCAGCAGACCCGCTCCGAGGAATCCACTGTCGCGGAATGGCGTCAGGGTATCGTGACCCGCAGCCCGCTGATGGAAGACCTGCTCGGCCAGGCCCGGCTGGTCGCTTCCAGCGGCGCCAGCGTGTTCATTCACGGCCAGAGCGGAACCGGCAAGGAGCTGCTGGCGCAAGCCATCCACCGCGCCAGCCCGCGTGCCGCCGGCGAATTCGTGGCGGTCAACTGCAGTGCCATTCCGGAAGCCCTGTTCGAGTCAGAGTTCTTCGGTCACGCCAAGGGCTCCTTCACCGGCGCGGTTCGCGAGCACAAGGGGCTGTTCCAGGCGGCGCAGGGCGGCACCCTGTTCCTCGACGAAATCGGCGACATGCCGATGAGCTTCCAGGTCAAGCTGCTGCGCGCCCTGCAGGAGCGCGCGGTGCGCCCGGTCGGTTCGACCTCGTCGGTGCCGGTAGACGTGCGTATCATCTCAGCCACCCACCGCGACCTCGACGAGCTGCGCAAGAGCGGAACCTTCCGCGAGGACCTGTATTACAGGCTCAACGTGGTAACGCTGGAGATTCCCTCGCTGGTGGAACGCCGCGAGGACATCCCGCTGCTGGCCAACCACGTGCTGCGCAACCTCGGCGACGCCGAGCGCAAGGGCGTGAAGGGCTTTGCCCCGGACGCCATGGAAGTGCTGCTGTCGGCGCCCTGGCCGGGCAACGTGCGCCAGCTCTACAACGTGGTCGAGCAGGCGGTGGCGTTCACCACCACCTCGCTGATTCCCGCCAGCCTGGTGCAGCGCGCGCTGCGTGACGAGATCGACGAGGAGATGCCGGCATTCGCGGACGCCCGCTCCCGCTTCGAGCGCGAGTACCTCACCCAGTTGTTGCAGATCACCAGCGGCAACGTCAGCCAGGCGGCGCGGATCGCCAAGCGCAATCGCACCGAGTTCTACAAACTGCTGCACAAGCATCATCTCAATCCTTCCCAGTTCAAGGGCGCGCGGGCGCCGGGCTGAGGCCGGGCCACCATGTGGGCGTCGCCATGCGGCGACGCCCTAAGTCGCTGTATTTCCAGCAGCCCCCGGTTTTCGCCCGGGGGCTGTCTCCGTCTGGTAACGGATTCAGCCTTGTTTGGCGCCCATCCGGCGGCGTGAGCCGCAAAAATCCCCGTGATACGGCCGTTTTGCCGCGCTGGCATATCCCTTGCTGGGCAGAGTCGCATAAACGCAAGGAACAGGTCGGAGATATAGTTCAATGAAACAGGCAGCAATTCTTGTGCTGGCATGCAGCGTGGCTCCGCCACTGTATGCCGACAACGGTGTATCGGTCGACAAGCACGGGCTGGTGGCTTTCATCCACCTCGACAGCGATCACAACGGCTATGTCAGCCGGGTGGAGGCGCGTTCGGTCAGCGGTGTCGAACGGGCTTTCGACCTGGCGGACGCCAATCGCGACGGCTTGCTCGACCGCAAGGAATACACCCGCGTGCAGCAGTCCAGGGAGGGACGCTAGCGCTGCACGGGGGTGTTCCGAATGAGCCGGACATGGCTCGTTTTCCTCCTGGTGAAACACCAGGCTTCATTTCCCGCCCATGGGAATCACGCGGTCGCCAGATCGCGTTTTTTTTGCCCGTTGTTCGCGCGGGTGCAATGCGCATGAGGCGCCGGTAAGCTATGCCGAAGTTGGCTTCTGATCGATGCGTGGCCGGAATCTTTTCGCGCCGCCGCGGTCTGTGAGGAGAATGATCTTGACCGATTTTGTCTGGCCGGTGCGGGTGTACTACGAGGACACCGACAGTGGCGGCGTGGTGTATTACGCCAATTACCTGAAATTCATGGAGCGGGCGCGCACCGAGCGGCTGCGCGCGCTGGGCTTCGAGCAGGACCGGCTGCGTGCCGAACAGGGAATTCTTTTTACCGTGCATTCCATACAGATCGATTTTCTTCGACCCGCGCGCTTCAATGATGCGCTGGAGGTGAGCGCGGCCGTCGGCGCCCGCCGGCGCGCCAGCCTGACCTTTGAGCAGGAAGTGCGTCGTCCGGGGGAGTCGACGATACTCTGTCGCGGCAGCGTGCGCGTCGCCTGTGTCGACGCCGAAAGTTTCCGGCCCACTCCCATTCCCGCGTTCATTCTCGAGGCCCTGTCCGATGTCCGCTGATCTTTCCTTTTTCAGTCTCGTCACCGGCGCCAGTCTGGTGGTGCAGCTTGTCATGCTGTTGCTGCTCACCGTGTCGGTACTGTCCTGGACGATGATTTTCCGCAAGCGCGCGGCGCTGGGCGAGGCGCGTGCCGGGGCCGAGTCCTTCGAGGAACGCTTCTGGTCCGGCGGCGACCTCGCGACCCTGTACCACCAGGTGTCGCAGCGCGGCGATGAGCTGCACGGCATGCCCGCCATTTTCGTCGCCGGCTTCAAGGAATTCACGCGCCTGCGCAAGCAGAGCGGCGTCGACCCGATGTCGGTGGTGGAGGGCGCCCAGCGTTGCATGCGGGTGGCGCTGTCACGTGAGATCGACGAACTTGAGACGCACCTGTCGTTTCTGGCCACGGTGGGTTCCACCAGTCCGTATGTCGGCCTGTTCGGCACCGTGTGGGGCATCATGAACGCCTTCCGCGGGCTTGCCAACGTGCACCAGGCGACCCTGTCGATGGTGGCGCCGGGCATCGCCGAGGCGCTGATCGCCACGGCCATGGGCCTGTTTGCAGCCATCCCGGCGGTTATTGCCTACAACCGCTTTTCCAACGATGTGGAACGGCTGGAGAACCGTTACGACAACTTCCTGGAGGAGTTTTCGACCATCCTCCAGCGCCAGGCCCACAACTGATCCGGCGCCATGGCCAGGCAACGCATACGCAAGCGCCCGATCGCCGACATCAATGTCGTGCCCTACATCGATGTCATGCTGGTCATGCTGGTGATCTTCATGATTACCGCGCCATTGCTCAACCAGGGTGTGGACGTGGAGCTTCCGCAAGCCGACGCCGCGCCCATGGAGGGCGAACAGCAGGATCCCCTGGTGCTGAGCATCGATGCGCAGGGCCGCTATTACCTCAATGTCGGCGGTGACCCCGCCGAACCGGTGGACGCGCAGACGCTGGTCGAGCGCGTCGGCGCGGTATTGCGGCGCCGGCCCGGCGCCACCATCATGGTGCGCGGTGACGCCGGAGTCGACTATGGCCGGGTGGTGGCGGCCATGGCGCTGTTGCAGCAGGCCGGCGCGCGTCGCGTCGGCCTGGTGACGGAGCCGGTCGAAGGAGGGGGCTGACATTCGCGAACTGCTGCGATTCCTGCGTGAAAACCCGCGCGCCTTCGTTTACGCGGTGCTGGCCCACCTGGCGTTGCTCGCGGTGCTGGTGGTGAGTCTGGACTGGACGCCGGCGCCCAGCGTGGCGCGCAAGCCTGCGCCGATCCAGGCGGTGGCGGTGGACGCGCGCAAGCTGGATGCGGAAGTCGAGCGCAGGAAGCAGGCCGAGCAGGCCAGGCTGAAGCGCGAGCAGGAGAAACGCGCGGCCGCCGAGCGCAAGCGCAAGGCCGAGGCCGAAAGAAAGCGCCGCGCGGAAGCGGAACGCCGCAAGGCCATTGCCGAACAGAAACGGCGGCTGGAGCTGAAAAAGAAAGCGGAAGCGGAAAAGCGTCGCAAGGCGGAAGCCGAGAAAAAGCGCCGCGCCGAGGAAGCGCGCCGCAAGGCCGAGGCCGAAAAGCAGCGCAAGGCGGAAGCGGAACGCAGGCGCAAGGCCGAAGCGGAGAAAAAACGCAAGGCTGAAGAGGCGCGCCGCAAGGCGGAGGCCGAAAAACGCCGCAAGGCCGAGGAGGCCCGCCGGAAGGCGGAGGCGGAGCGCGAGATGCGCGAGCGGCTGGCGGCCGAGCAGACACGCCTGCGGGCGCAGCGCGAGTCTGCCATGCAGCGTATGATTGACGAGTACGGGCTGTACATCAAGGAGAAGGTGCAGCGTAGCTGGATCCGGCCGGCCGGCAGCAGCGACAGCCTGTCGTGCACGGTCAGGGTGCGACTGATCCCGGGTGGCGAGGTGGTGGACGTGCAAATCGTTCGCGGCAGCGGCAACGCGGCGTTCGACCGCTCGGTGGAAGCCGCGGTGTTCCGGGCCTCGCCGCTGCCGGTGCCGCCCGACCCCGAGGTCATGGAAAAATTCCGATCAATTACGTTTGAGTTCAATCCGGGTTCGTGATGCGAAAACTGTCGAAAATCTGCTTGTTGCTGTTGTTGTGCGTGACGGGTGCCGCGCGCGCGGCGCTGACCATCGAGATTACCCGGGGCATGGAAGGCGCGGCGCCGATCGCGGTGGTGCCGTTCGATACCAGCAACAACCCCGCGCCGCCGCCGCAGGACGTGTCCGGCATCATTGCCGCGGACCTGGCGCGCAGCGGCCGTTTTGCGCCCATGGACGAAGCCGACATGTTGTCGCGGCCGTCCAGCGTGGCGCAGGTCAGGTTTCGGGACTGGCGCACGCTGGGTGTCGACAACCTGGTGATCGGCAAGGTCGAGACGGCGGGCAGTGGCCGCTACCGCATCAGTTTCCGCCTGTTCGACGTGTACCGGGGGCGTCAGATCACCGGTCACAGTATTCCGGCCACCGCGCGGCAGTTGCGTTACGTGGCGCACCGCATCGCCGATATCATCTACGAGAAGCTGACCGGCGAGCCGGGCGCCTTTGCAACGCATATCGCCTACGTCGAGGTTGACCAGGCGCCCGGCGGTCACAAGGAATACCGCCTGCAGCTTGCCGACAGCGACGGTTTCAACGCCCGCACCCTGTTGACCTCGCGCGACCCGCTGATGTCCCCGGCCTGGTCGCCGGACGGCCGCAGGCTCGCCTACGTTTCGTTCGAGCAGCGCCGCGCCTCGGTGTTCGTGCAGGACACGCGCAGCGGAAAGCGCCGCAAGGTGGCGGCTTTCGAGGGGATCAACGGCGCGCCGGCCTGGTCGCCGGACGGCACGCACCTGGCGCTGACCCTGTCGCGCGACGGCAATCCGGAGATCTATACCTTGCGGCTCGCCGATGGCGGGCTCACGCGTCTCACCCACGGCCCCGCCATCGACACCGAGCCGGTGTGGTCGCCGGACGGGCGCAGCATTGTGTTCACCTCGGACCGTGGCGGCAGTCCGCAGCTCTACCGCATGCCGGCCGCCGGCGGGCGCGCCACGCGCCTTACCTTCGAGGGGCACTACAACGCCAGCGCGGATTTTTCCCCCGACGGGCGGGTGCTGGCCATGGTCAGCGGCGAGGGCGGGCGTTACCGCATCGCCACCCTCGACCTCGCGTCCGGCCTGTTCCGCGTGCTCAGCGACGGCGCCCTGGACGAGTCGCCGAGTTTCGCGCCCAACGGCAGCATGATTATCTACGCGACCGAGGCCGGGCACCGGGGCGTGCTGGCCGCGGTGTCCAGCGATGGCCGTTTTCGCCAGCGTTTCAGTGTCCAGAAGGGCGATGTGAGGGAACCGGTCTGGTCCCCCTTCGGGCGGCGCTAGTTATTCCGGATATCCTGTTCGAGTCTTGTAAAGGAGTGTAAACGATGAAATTGATCAAACTGTTGTTGGTGCTGGCGGCGCTCGGCGTGCTGGCGGCGTGCAGCTCGACTGGTGGCAACAAGGAAGACGCTGGTGTCGCCATCGAGGATAGAGGCGCGGGCGGCGGTGCGGGTGGCGCCGGCGGGGAGGCCTATGGCGGCGCCACCACCAGCGGCGTGACCGATTACGCCAACCTGACCATCGAGGCTTTGTCGGATCCGGCCAGTCCTTTGTCGCAGCGAGTCATTTATTTTGCCTATGACAGCGACGAGGTGTCCGAACAGGACCGCGAACTGATTGCCGCCCACGCGGCCTTCCTGGCCTCGCATCCGGAGGTCAAGGTGTCGGTCGAGGGGCATACCGACGAGCGCGGTTCGCGTGAATACAATATCGCGCTCGGTGAACGCCGTGCCCAGGCGGTGCGGCGCATGCTGGAATTCCAGGGTGTCGCGCCGCAGCAGATCAGCACCGTCAGCTATGGCGAGGAAAAACCGGCCGTCGACGGCCACGACGAGTCGGCCTGGAGCATGAACCGCCGCGTGGAGCTGGTCTATGTGGGCTACTAGGAGCGCGTTGCTGGCCGCGCTGCTGTTCGCGGCCCCGGCCTGGTCGGTGAGCAAGTCGGAACTGGAAACGCAGATCCGGCAGCTTGGCGATCGCGTGCAGCAGCTCGAGCGCAAGCTCGACAGCCGTGGCCTGGTGGAGCTGTTCGACCAGGTGAACGCGCTGCAGAAGGAAGTCCAGCAGTTGCGTGGCGAGCTGGAGGTGCAGGCGCATCGCATGGAAAGCCTGAAGAAGCGCCAGCGCGATCTGTATGCCGATATCGACCGTCGTCTGCACCGCCTGGAAACCGCGGGGGTACAGGCAACGGCGCCGTCGGCGTCACCTGCGGCGGGTGTCGCGGCGACCGCACCCGCCGGCGCCCCGCCGGCGGCCGTTCCGGGTGCGCCCGCGGCAGCGGCTGCCGGCGGCACGGTGACTGCGGCGACCGCGCCTGCGCTGAACCCGGCCGCCGAGCGCCGCGATTACGACAAGGCGCTGGCCATCCTCAACGAACTGCGTTACGACGAGGCGGCGACCGCGTTCAGGACCTTCCTGAAACAGTATCCGGGCAGCCGTTACGCGGACAACGCCCAGTACTGGCTGGGCGAAGTCTACTATGTGACCCGCGATTTCAAGGCGGCGTTGCAGGAGTTTGGCAAGCTGCTGGAAACCTTTCCGGACAGTCCCAAGGTGCCGGGTGCCATGCTCAAGATGGGCTACAGCTACTATGAGCTGAAAGACTGGACGTCGGCGCGGAAGATGCTGGAGCAGGTGGTGAAGCGTTTCCCCGGGACTTCCTCCGCCCGGCTGGCCGGGGAGCGCCTGGAACGCATGAAGCAGGAAGGCCGCATACCTGCAGGGTGAATGAGGGTTTTGGCCGCCAGGGCCCGGGGTGACGCGCTTTGGTGATAACATGCGCATTCATGGAGCCCGTGCCTCACACAAGCTCGCGCCAGCCTGCCGGAAGACTGCGTATCAGCGAAATATTCCTGTCCGTGCAGGGTGAATCGACCACGGTCGGGTGGCCGACCGTGTTCGTGCGCCTGACCGGTTGTCCGTTGCGTTGCCATTACTGCGATACCGAGTATGCATTCCGGGGCGGCACCGTCATGCCCTGTGAGGATATTCTGGACAAGGTTGCGGACTATGGCGTGCGGCATGTGACCGTCACCGGCGGTGAGCCGCTGGCGCAGTCCGCCTGCCTGCCGCTGCTGGAGCGGCTGTGCGACGCCGGCTACCGGGTGTCGCTCGAAACCAGTGGCGCGCTCGATATCGGCGGCGTCGATCCCCGGGTCATGAAAGTCATGGACCTCAAGACGCCCGGGTCTGGCGAGGTCGAGCGCAACCGCTACGATAACCTCGATCATCTCGGGATTCACGACCAGGTGAAGTTCGTGATCTGCGACCGCGAGGATTACCTGTGGGCGCGCCGGACCCTGGACGAGTATGGCATCGCGGGGCGTTGCGAGGTGCTGTTCTCGCCCGCCTTCGGCGAACTGGACGCGGCGCAGCTCGCCGGCTGGATACTGGACGACCGCCTGCCGGTGCGTTTCCAGTTGCAACTGCACAAGGTGCTGTGGGGCGATGAGCCGGGACGCTGAGCGCAAGGCGGTGGTATTGCTGTCCGGGGGGCTGGATTCGGCCACCACCCTGGCGCTGGCGCGCGAGCAGGGCTTTGCCTGTTACGCGCTCAGCCTGGACTACGGGCAGCGCCACCACGCCGAACTGGAAGCCGCGCGACGGGTCGCCCGCGCCGCCGGCGTCGTCGAGCACAAGATAATCCCGCTCGATCTCGGTGCTTTTGGTGGATCGGCGCTCACCGACCCGGATATCGCTGTCCCGGAATCCGGCGGCGAAGGCATCCCCGTGACCTATGTGCCTGCGCGCAATACTATTTTTCTTTCGCTGGCGCTGGGCTGGGCCGAGGTGCTGGGCGCCTGGGACCTGTTCATCGGCGTCAACGCGGTGGACTATTCCGGTTATCCCGATTGTCGGCCGGAATATATTGAAGCATTCCAGCGTCTTTGTCGGCTAGCTACCCGGGCGGGAGTCGAGGGTGGCGCGTTCCGGATCCAGGCCCCGTTGATCGAAATGAGCAAGGCCGAGATCATCCGGACCGGACTGCGGCTGGGCGTGGATTATGCGCTCACGGTGTCCTGCTACGCGGCGGACCTGGCCGGGCGGGCATGTGGAAAATGCGATTCCTGCCGTTTGCGCCGGCAGGGGTTCCACGATGCCGGCGTTGCCGACCCCACGCCCTACCAGTAACACCCGGGGCCGGGTTAACTATACTTCGTAACATTAATCAGCCGCGCCGCCTTACCGGCCGCGCGAGACAGGTGATTTTTCATGGAACTGACATTATCGGACCAGGTGTTGCTGGCCACGTTCGTGGTAACCGTTATTCTCGGCGCGGTCGCCAACAAGACCAATTTCTGCACCATGGGCGCGGTTTCCGACCTTGTCAACATGGGCGACACCGGGCGCATGCGCGCCTGGGTGTTCGCGATGGCCATCGCCCTGGTGGGCGTCATGCTGCTGGAGGCTGTGGTGGGTGGTTCACTGGACAGCACCCTGCCACCGTACCGGACGCCGGCCTTCGCGTGGGCGCGCTACGTTGTGGGCGGCATACTGTTCGGTATCGGCATGACGCTGGGCAGCGGCTGCGGCAACAAGACACTGATTCGTCTCGGTGGCGGCAACCTGAAATCCATCGTCATGCTGCTGGTGATCGGCTTCTTTGCCTACCTGATGACCAAGACGGATTTCTACGGGATCGTGTTCTATCCCTGGGTCAAGGCCACCACCATCGATCTGGCGAAATACGGTATCTCCTACCAGGATATCGGCGCCATCATTGCCTCCCGCGTGTCGATCATTGATATTGCCCAGACACGCCTGATCGTCGGCGGCGTGGTTGCGGTGCTGCTGCTGTGGCTGGTGTTCCGGTCGGCGGACTTCAGGAGCAGCGGTGACAATATCCTTGGCGGTGCGGTGGTTGGCCTGGCGGTCGTCGCTGGCTGGTACATTACCGGTGGTCCGCTGGGGCAGGCCTGGATCGAGGAAGCCGAGTGGCTGGACGACCGCCCCATCAATGTCGCGGTACAGTCGTTCACCTTCATCAACCCCATGGGCGAAACCCTGGTGTACGTGAAGGAAGGTTTCAACCCGCTGCTGCTGAGTTTTGGCGTGGTGGCGCTGTTTGGCGTGATCGTCGGTTCTCTCGCCTACTCGCTGGTCGCGCGCAAGTTTCGTATCGAGTGGTTCTCGTCGTTCCGCGATTTCATTGTCCATGTCATCGGCGGCGCCCTGATGGGCATCGGCGGCGTGCTTGCCATGGGCTGCACCATCGGCCAGGGCATTACCGGCGTTTCCACGCTTTCCCTCGGCTCGGTGCTGGCGTTCGGCTCCATCGTCCTGGGTAGCGCCATGACCATGAAATTCCAGTACTACAAGATGCTCTACGAAGCCGAGGCAACCTTCGGCAAAGTGCTGGTGACCTCGCTCGTGGACCTGCACCTTCTGCCTGCCGGCATGCGCAAGCTGGAGGCCCTGTAAGCGCCAGGGACTTGTCATTTTTGGCCGGTTCGGTATCATGCCGGCCTTTCCCGGGTCGTTAGCTCAGCTGGTAGAGCAGTTGGCTTTTAACCAATTGGTCATAGGTTCGAATCCTATACGACCCACCACCTCCCAAAGGACCCTGCCGGGTCCTTTTTCATTTCCAAAGGGATAAAAAAACCGGGCACGTGGCCCGGTTTGGAAGTGGGGTGGGTGGCGTTCAGGCGATGGGGCCGATACCCGGGTTGCCTTCCTGGCCCTTGATAAGGGGCTCGTTGAGCGCCAGGTCGGTGATGGTCTTCTTGTCGCGCAGGTACTCGCTGACCACGTCCCAGATCGGGGTGCCGTCCAGCGGCTGGGCGACGCTGGCCCAGCCAGCCACCGAGTATTCCTTGTCGGCGCTGATCGGCTTGCCATTCAGTTCCATGTTGCTGATGCGGGAACCCATGCCGGCTTCCGGGTCGATGGCGTACTTGAGGCCGCCAACGCGGACCATGTCGCCACCTTGCTGGTAGTAGGGATCCTTGTTGAACAGATTGTCGGCGACGTCCTCGAGGATTTCCTTGATGCGGGCGCCGGTCATGTTGTTGAGCGTGACGGTCGGGTAGGTGATGGCGGTCTGGGTCATCACGTGTTCGAAAGTGATGGCTTCGCCCGGCAGGACGCTGACGCCCCAGCGGAAGCCGGGAGACAGGGAAATTTCCGCGCCCTGTACGTCCATCAATGCGTCGCAGATGAGCTGGTCGAAGGTGCCGTTGAAGTTGCCGCGTCGGTACAGCAGCTCGTCCGTGATGGCCAGTTCCTCGGCCAGGCGCGCCTCGTAAGGGGCACGAACCTGCTTGATGTAGGCTTCCATCTCGGCGTCTGCTTCCAGCAGGTTGGCGAAGATCGGCAGCAGATGGTAGCGGTAGCCCTGGACCTTGCCGTTGCGCACGTCAAGGTCGAGCACGCCCAGGAACTTGCCGTTGGAGCCGGCGTTGGTGACCAGCGTCTTGCCGCCGGCATTGTCGACGATGACCGGGCGCGGGATGGCGTCGTGGGTGTGGCCGCCCATGATGGCGTCGATGCCCGTGACACGCGAGGCCATTTTCAGGTCCACGTCCATGCCGTTGTGCGACAGTACGATCACCACCTGGGCACCTTCGCCGCGGGCCTGGTCCACCATTTCCTGCATGCGTTCGTCGCGGATGCCGAAGCTCCAGTCCGGCACCATGTAGCGCGGGTTGGCGATGGGGGTGTAGGGGAAGGCCTGGCCAATGATGGCGGTCGGGACGCCGTTGATGTCCTTGATGACGTAGGGCTTGAAGACCGGCTCTTCCCACTCGTTGTTGAAGATGTTCTGGGCCACGAAGTCGATGTGCCCCTTGAAATCGTTTTCGATGATCTCGGTGACCCGGTCGGCGCCATAGGTCATTTCCCAGTGCGCCGTCATGACGTCGACGCCGAGCAGTTTCTGGGCATCGACCATGTCCTGGGCCTTCGTCCAGTAGGAGGTGCCGGAGCCCTGCCAGGTGTCGCCGCCGTCCAGCAGCAGCGAGCCGGGGCGTTGCGCGCGGATCTTCTTGACCAGTGTGGCGAAGTGGGCGAAGCCGCCGACCTTGCCGTATTTCTTCGCCGCTTCGACAAAATTCAGGTAGGTGAAGGCGTGCGCCTCGCGGGAGCCCGGCTTGATGCCGTAGTAGGCCAGAAACTTGTCCCCGACCAGGTGCGGCGGCTGGCCGCGCATGTTGCCGATACCGAGGTTGATATTCGGTTCACGGAAATAGATCGGCTGCAACTGTGCATGGCAGTCGGTGTAGTGCATCAGCGAGACATTGCCGTAGGGCGCAATCTCGTACAGATCCTGTGGTTTTGAAGAGGGTGCGACGCCGACGGCCGGGGCGCCCGGCTTGTCGGAGTCGCAGCCGGCCAGCGTAACGCCCGAGGCGCTGGCTACGGCGAGCATCTGGAGAAATTCGCGACGACTTATGTTCATAGTGGTGTTCCCGGGGGTTTTGGCAAGCGGTTGGAAAGTTGTATGGAAGACGTGAGGGGAACAAGTTTATTCCCCCCGCCACAAACAAAAAAGCCCGGTCGATGACCGGGCTTTGAGGCTGGGTTGCCGCTTACTTGCGGGCGCCCGGGCCGTTGAGTTTCAGGCCGTTGCTCATGTACGTATGGAAGTACTCGAGCGCCTTGTACTCGTCACTCTGGGCCTTGAAGGGCTTGAAGCGCACCTGCTTGTTGCAGCCGCCGTAACGGCGGTGCAGCGTACCCAGCGCGCCCCATTTTGAGCGGTACACCGGGAAGTGCGTGACGTGACCGAGCGCGGGGCTCAGCAGGTCGGCGCGGATGCGGTTGCCGGCGTTCCACTGGTGGCAGTCGGCACAGGACATGTTGAGCTGACCACGCTTGGCGTAGAAGTGCTGCTTGCCGCGCTCGTAGGCCGCCATGGCGGCGGGATCAGCGGGGATCTTCACGTTGATCTTGTTGCCGCGCGAGGTATACGCCATGTAGGCCGCGATGTCCGCGATCTTGCCTTTCTTCCAGCCCAGCGGCTTTTCACCATTCTTCACGCGGCAGGCGTTGATGGCGCCTTCCAGCGTGACGATCTTGCCGGTCGCCGTATCGAAGTAGGGGTAGTCCTGCTTGATGCCAATGCCGCCGTTGCGGAAGCAGCTGGCATAGGTCTTGCCATTCTTGAACGGCGTTTCAAACAGTTTCTTGCCCTTGTCGATGCTGAGTTCGTAGGGCGGGAACTCCTCGATGGCTTCCCACTGCGAGCGGGAAGCCTGATCGATGGCGTACACGCCGTTGGCGAACTCCTGGAACGGAACGTCGGGGAACCGCTTGGCGAAATAGCTGCGGAACTCTTTCAGGTCTTGCTGCGGACTGGCCTGAACCGTGGCCGATGCCGAGAACAGCAGGCCGAGGGTTGTGGCAAGGGTGAGCAGTTTCTTCATGATTTGTCTGCCTCCGGTATAGGTGGTAGTCGGTTGGATCGCCAGATATGACTCAGGCGATCGCTTTCTCGGCGGAGTCTTTCTCGCCCTTGTTGTCGACCCAGCTCAGCTTGATGATATCGCCCTTCTTGGCGCCATGAAGCTTGAACTGCAGGAAAGGACGCTTGGAAACCGCGGGACCCCACAGCGCCGTCAGCACGACGGTGCCATTCAGTTCGCAGACCACTTCCTGGATGAAATGGGCGGGAATCTTCTTGCCCGTTTTCTTGTCTTTGCGCATACCGGTTTCCATGGGGTGCTCGATCAGCGCGCTGACCTTGGTGACCTTGTCGCCGGCTTTTGCCCGAATCTTGATAGTTGACATGTTTCTTTCCTCTGAATCCTGGTTAACCGCCGCAACCACCGATGGTGATCTTGACCTCTTTCTGCGCGCTGTACAGTTTTCCGCCAGCCTTCACGACGGCAATGACATTGGATGTCTTGCCCATCTTGATGCGCGTGTTGATGAAACCTTCCACGCCCGGGCCGAGGATGAACGAAGCGGTCAGCGGGGATGCATTCTTTTCGACCAGAATGCTGATGGACTCGATGTCGTCGAGCTGGCTGAACACCTTGACGGGCACCACGGCGCTGTTCTCGCCGAGGTCCGGCGCATCGATCTGAACCTTGTCCGATCTGGTCATGGCGTGCGAGCCGGCGAGGGCGTCGAGGGCCGCGTCCACGGTGGTGGCCTTGAAGGCGTTGCTCGGCCAGGCGGCAAGAACGACGCGCGGGGTCAGCAGGCCCGCGCCCATGGCGGCGCTCACGGCACCGACAGCGACGGAGCCTTTCAGAAAGGTTCTGCGTTTCATGTTAATCACTGGTTGTCTCTCCTGATTGGACTGCACGCTGCCTAGAGCGTGTAGATAAACTCAACAATTTTATCGATCTCGCTTTCGCTGAGAATCTTGTGACGACCGAACGGCGGCATGATGGTGTTCGGGTTGGCCTTGGTGGCGTCCCAGATCTGGGCGCGCAGCTTGGCCTTGTCCGGGAAACGGGCCTTCATGGCCAGCAGGGGCGGGCCAATGTTACCGGCCAGCTTGCCGCCTTCGATCTGGTGACACGCGAGGCAGTTGCCCTTCTTGCGGTCGAACGCAAGAGCCTTTCCCTGTTCGGTGACCGAAGCAGCTTGTGCCTCGGCTGCGGTACCGGTGACCGGGAACAACGCAAGGCTGCCCGCAATCGCCAGCGCGGAGCTTGCTGTCTTCAGGATGCTGGGGAATTTCCGCATCTTTATCCTCCTTACAATGCGCTTTCAGTGTGGTTGTTGTGCCAGCAGACTGGCATTTTTTTGCGGGGCTGGAAAGCCAGGCACGCAATCATGAACCTGCAATAATCCCAATAGTTTCGCGACTATAGCCCTCTGTTTCCAGTGAGTCAAAGCACGCGATGCAATCGCCTGCGCGAGTCAGGCGGGACTCGCCAACTGCCCGAGGCGGGAGTCCGGATCCACGCCGCGCGCGGACGGGTCTTTTCCCAGGTCACTAGCGCGAGGACGGGGTTTGCCCGGGTTTTATTCCCGTTTTACGCGCTGCGCCAGCAGGGATTTGAAATCGTGCAGCCGCGCCCGGATGCGCGCCTGGTCGTAGTCCTTGACGCCCTTCAGTCGCAGGGCCTGTTCGAGCTGGTCGATCGCAAGGTGCAGGTTTCCCTTCATGTAATAGAGTTCGGCGGAGGCGAAACGCGTCTCCCAGGCCGGGCCGGCGATGCTGGTGGCGCGGGCCCAGAGCTTGTAGATTGCTTCGGTGCGGGCGTGTTCGTCCTTCAGCAGGTCAAGGATCACCTCGCGGGCCTGCCCCGCCTTGCCGGCAAGCAGCAGGGCTTCGGCGTAATACTGTCCCACCACGGGGTCGCCGGGATACAGGCGCATGGTGTCGCTCAACAGCTCCAGGGCCCGTGAGACCTCGCCCTCGTCCATCAGCAGGTCGGTCAGGGTGGTGCGGTAAAGAATCCTGTCGGGATCCTGGCGCCGCAGTGCTTCCAGTTCGCGTCGTGCGCGCGCCCGGTCGCCGGTTCGCCAGCTGGCGAGGGCGAAGCCGTAGCGCCGGGCCGGTCCCCTGGCCAGGTCGAGGGCACGCAGCAGGCTGGCCGGGTTCCGGGAGGAGAGCGCCGCCAGTCTCATCTTGGCCAGCTCGAACTCGAGTGAGTCCCGTTGCTTGCCGCTCCCGTACTGCTGTGCCCGCTCACTGGACTCGGCGATACGGTCGGTTGTAACCGGGTGAGTGCTGAGGAATTCCGGAATGCTGGCGCTGCCGTACAGGCGGGTGGTCTGGTACAGGCGCTCGAAAAAGGCCGGCATGCCGTAAGGGTCGATATCGGCGCGGGCCAGGGTTTGAATGCCGATCCGGTCGGCTTCCTTTTCGTTGGCGCGGGTAAAGTTGAGCTGGTGCTGGATGCTGCCGGCCTGTACCGCGGAAGCCGCGGCGATACCGGCGTCGGCGCTGCCGGTCGCCGCACCCAGCAGGATGGCGGCGATGGTCGCGGCCGCGGTCGGCAGGCTCAGTTGCCGCGCCGATTCGTAGGCGCGCAGCAGGTGCCGCTGGGTCACGTGTGCGATTTCGTGCGCGATTACCCCCGCCAGTTCGCTTTCGTTCTCCGCCGCCAGCAGCAGGCCGGTGTGTACGCCAATGCGCCCGCCGGGTCCGGCGAAGGCGTTGATGGACGGGTCGTCCACCACGAAAAAGGTGAAAGGGTAGTTGGGCGTATCGCTGGCGGCGACCAGCCGCGCCCCGAGTTGGCTGATGTAGCGGTTGATATGGGGGTCGGCCACCAGTTTTGCCTGGCTGCGCACGCTGCGCATGAAAGCCTCGCCCAGCTCCTGTTCCTGCACCGGGGAAATCAGTGCGCCGCTGGAGTCTCCGAAGTCGGGGAGCTGGTCGGCGGATATCTCGCTGGAGGCCATGCGGGGAAATGCCACTGACAGAAGCGCCAGGGCCGCGATCTGAAGGGTGCGACGTATCATGCGGAGGTCAGCATAACGCAGCACCGGTATGACGCCAAGATATTGTTTTGGCGGGGAGTATGGACGAATATTCATCGGGGCGGGTTGACAGATGACGGTAATGCCTTAAAAATATTAGAAACTACTAATATATGGGTGAGAGCATGTTCGGAATTCAGGAAGTCGACGCGACACAGCTTGCAGGTATGATGGAAAACGGGACGGAAAGTTTCCGGCTGATCGATGTGCGCAGCGCAAACGAGATGGCGCAGGGAATGCTTCCGGGGGCGGAAGCCATGCCCATGCACCTGGTGCCATTGCGAGTCGATGAGTTGCGCGATGCGGAGAAGATCGTCGTTTACTGTCGAACCGGTGCACGATCGGCGCAGGTTTGCGCGTTTTTGCAGCAGCAGGGTGTCGATCACGCCATCAACCTGCGCGGGGGGATTGTTGACTGGTATCGCCAGGGATTTCCGATCGAGGCGCCATCCGCCGAAGCCGCGACTGCCGGTGACTGATCTCGCCGGACTCCCGCCGGACGGGTTGTCCGGATGCGGCAAAAGGCTATCCAGAAAGGGGTATCCGGGCGCTTTTCACTTGCGTTTGCGCCCTACTTACCTTATAAGTACGGGCCTTCAAGCCTAACCACCCAACAGGTTTCAACCTGGAACATACGTTAAGGAGCACTTTACGATGGCAAATTTTGACGAAGAACTAGACGCATCCGGCCTGAACTGCCCGCTGCCGATCCTGCGCGCCAAGAAGGCACTGGGAACGCTGGAGAGTGGTAAGGTGCTGCACATCATTGCGACCGACCCGGGTTCCGTGAAGGATTTCGAGGCTTTCGCCAAGCAGACCGGCAATGAGCTGATCGAATCCAAGGAAGTTGGCGGCAAGTACGAGTTTCTGATCAAGAAAGCGTAAGATCGGCCATATCCTGAAAGCGGCGCCGGGGCTTTTCCCCGGCGCCGCTTTTTTGTGTCTGCAAATAAAAAACCCCGGCATGGGGCCGGGGTCGAAAGCGCGGGTGCGAAAGGGAGGTCAGAGGTTCCAGACCACCTGGGCGCTGAGGATATCCACCGAGGCGTCGTATTCGCCGCTGATGGTGCCGGTGCTTGGCGTGCCATGGGCCAGTTTCGGATCTTTCACGAACAGGTGCGAGTAACCGACATCGATGGCCATGGTCGGGGACATGCGGTAGCCGAAGCCCAGCGAGACCCAGGTGCGATCCTCGCCCGGAATGCGCGGGGTGCGGTGGCCGTCGTTGGGGATGGGGCTCTCATCGAAGGCCACGCCGCCCCGGAAGGTCCAGGCGCTGTTGTGGCGGTAGTCGAAGCCGAGCGCGTAACGCATGTTGTCGTTCCAGCTTTCGTCCACCACGGTATCCGGCTGGAAGCCGTCATACTCGACGCGCAGTTCCTGGAACGAACTCCAGCCGGTCCAGGTGGCGTCGGCCATGACGGACCACTGTTCATTCAGGTCGTGGTAGATGCTGATCGAGGCCGTCTGCGGCAGGTCGATGGCTGCCCCCACATTGTCGTTGACGAACACCGGGAAGTTGCCGCCGGTGAACAGCGGATCTGCGTTACGGAAGCTGGCGTCTCCCTTGAGTTGCTGGCTGACCTGCGAGCGGTAGGCCAGGCCGATGCGGGTGTTGCTGGTAGGCTCGTACAGCAGGCCGGCGTTGAAGCCGCCCGACCAGTCATCGCCCTCGATTTTGGCAATGGCGTCGTTGCCCTGCGGGGTCAGGCCCAGGCCCGCGCAGGTCGCCGCGGCCGTCGCGGCGTCGAGGCCGAGACCAGCCGGTGGCGGCGCCTGCAGCGCCGGGATACACAGGCTGCCCTGGTCGATGGCCTGGGTCAGCTCGGCCTCCATGTACTGGAAGTTGACGCCAAAGCCCACCGACAGCGAGTCGCTGACCTTGAGTGCGATCGAGGGATTGATGTTGATGGTGGCGACTTCGGACTTGATGGCCTGGTAGCGGCCCACCCAGTCATCGTCGTACTGGGTCGCCAGGCCGAATGGCACGCTGACGCCCAGGCCCACCACCAGGCGTTCATTCAGTGGCATGGTGAAATAGAAGTTGGGCACCACGCCCAGTTCGCCGCCGTCACCGCCGTCACCGCCCGTGGCGACCGGGTTGCCGATGGGGTCGGTGGCGCTGCCCTTGAACTCCGCCTGGGGCGAAACGAGGTGCAGGCCGCCAACGATCTGTTTCGGCAGCCGGGTCATGCCGGCCGGGTTGAAGTAGATGGTGGAGGCGTCGTTGGCAATCGCCGCGCCGCCAGCGAAAGCGTTGCCCATCTGGCTGGCGCTCTGTTCGATGAGGGCAAAGCCCGCCGCCATGGCGCCGGGTGCCGCCAGCAGGGTCAGGATTCCGGCGGATGCGAGATGAAGTGACAGGAATCTGGCTTTCGGTTCAGGCATCGGAAGCTCCTTTGAATTGTTGTGTAGCCGCTACGGATCTTGAGCATATCGCCCCGTACCCGGTTAATACAAGCATAATCGACTCAAAAACTGCATGTGAAAAATACGCTAAGTATCAGGAAACCCTAATAGATAAAGCCCGGCACAGATATTGCTTTTCGCTCAATGAGGAATTGACAGCCTGACCCTTTTTGCGACATGTTTGTAGCGAATACCCCAAGCGGGTGTTGCAAGAATACAACGGGAAGGCAGGCGCCATATTGAAAACCCTAATTCAAGAGAGGAAAGGACCTATGAAACCCATCCTGAAACGTACGTTGACATCCGTCGCGGTGACGGCGGCCCTGGCGATTGCGCCATTGGCTCATGCGACGAATGGATACTTCAAAATCGGCTACGGTTCGAAGAACCGCGGCATGGCAGGGGCGGGTATGGCCTTCGGGCAGGATACGCTGGCTGCCGCCATCAACCCGGCTGCGCTGACCGGCGTGGGGAACCGCGTTGATGCGGGCGTGGAGCTGTTCAGCCCCAGTCAGCGTGAAGGTGGCGCCGACGCAACCGGTCTGGCTGTGTCTGATCTCGGCAACGGGCCGCGCCAGGGCGCCGATGTCAGCGTGGACAGTGGCGCCACGCTGTTCGCGATCCCGAACTTCGGCATTTCCATGCAGCTCGACGACAAGATCACCGTGGGTCTGGCCATGGTTGCCAACGGCGGCATGAATACCCGCTACGGCCGCGCCAATGACGGTAGCGGCAATATCTTCACCTCGGCGTTTGCCCCGGTCATCGGCGATTCCTCGACGGGCGCCTTCGGTGGCCTGGCCGGTTTTGCCGGCGCGCTCGAGGTTGGCGCCTTCGACCTGGACGGTAACGGCACGCCCGGGGATCCCACTGACCAGGTTCCGGCCGCCGTTCTCGATCCCAATCTCCAGGCCCTGTACAACAACCCGAACACCAGTCCGTCGCTTGGCGTCAACCTGTCGCAGTTGCTGATCACGCCCACCATCGCGTACAAGATCAACGACAATCATTCCGTCGGCTTTGCGCCGGTGATCGCCTACCAGCGTTTCCGCGCCTATGGCCTGGGTCTGTTCCAGGCGTTCTCCAGCGACCCGAACAACGTGACCAACAAGGGTGACGACCAGTCCTGGGGTTACGGTGCGCGTATCGGCTACCAGGGTACCTTTGGCATGGTGTCCTTTGGTGCGTCCTACACCACCAAGCTCAACATGCAGGCGTTCGACGACTACGCCGGCCTGTTTGCCGAGAACGGCGACTTCGATATTCCGTCCACCTATGGCGCGGGTATTGCCATCACGCCGGTAGCCGGGTTGACCATCGCCGCCGACGTGACCCGTATCAACTACAGCGACGTGGCGGCCATCAACAACGAGGGGCCGACCGCCAACGAGTTCATGAATGCATTCGTCGGCGCGCTGACCGGGGACCCGCGCGCGATCTCCAACCCGCTGGGCACCAACGACGGCTGGGGTTTCGGCTGGGATGACGTGACCGTGTACAAGATCGGCGTCAACTATGCCTACAACAGCCAGTGGACCTTCCGGGCCGGCTACAACTACGCCGAGTCGCCATATGACAAGGACCAGGCGCTGTTCAATATCCTGGCGCCCGGCCTGGTAGAGAAGCACGTGACGGCCGGCTTTACCTACAGCCCGAGCAGCACGTCGGAAATCACCGTGGCCTACATGCACGCATTCCGCAACAGTGTGGAATACCAGTATGACGGCACCGGCGGCTTCACCGGCTTCGGCTACTCCGCGACCAACGCCATGTCGCAGAATGCCATCGAAGCCAGCTACGCCTGGCAGTTCTGAGCGTGGTGACAACCAAGTTGTGCAAACCGGTCTGAGTGACCCTGAAAGGGCCGTGGCGTCACGGCCCTTTTTGCATAATATAAACGGTCGTAAATCGAACGCGTTTTATCTAGGATAGGGCGCGGTCAAGAAAACCAGAGGTCAAGGAGAGAAGGATGATCAAGATCAAACGCATGTTTTCCCTGTTTCTGCTGCTGGGCATGGCGCTGTTGCCGTTGTCCGGAGCGGTGCAGGCAGCCGAGAAATTCAAGCCTTTCGTGCTCGCGTTCAAGGGGGCGGCCGACTTTGACGCCAAGGTCAAGGAGGTTCGCGACAAGCTGAAGGCGGAAGGTTTCCGTGTCGTCGGCGAATACACGCCCTACGAGGGCACGCATGTCGACAAGGCTCACATCATCATCGTGACCAACGACGATCTCATCAAGGCCGCGTCGATGTCCAGGTTCGGTGGTTTCGCGGCGCCCTGGCGCATCGGTATCACCAAGGTGGGTGACGAGGTGCAGGTGGCCTATCCGAACCCCATCTATATCGCCAAGGCCTACCGTCTGAAGACCGACCTGGAAGGTGTGAACGATGCGCTGCGCCGCGCGCTTGGCGCCATCGAAACCTTCGGCTCGAAGAAGGGTCTGTCGGCGCGCAAGCTGCGCAAGTACCACTATACCTTTGGCATGGAATACTTCGACGATGTGTACGAGCTGGCCAAGTATGACAGCCACAAGGCCGCCGTGGACGCGCTGGAGAAGAACCTGGCCGCTGGCGTGGGTGGCGTGACCAAGGTCTACCGACTCGATCTGCCCAACAACGTCACCGTCTTCGGCGTGGCGCGCAAGGCTGGCGAGGGCGGCGACAAGCACATGGACGAGGCATGGATCATGCAGAACGTGGACTTCGAGGAACTCAAGACCACCCCCTACCTGCCTTACGAAATCATGGTCGATGGCAACAAGGTGGTTGCCCTGCACATGCGCTTCCGCATGGCGCTGCATCGCCCGGACCTGAAGATGATGGGTCAGAACAGCTTCATGAACATCATGTCCAGCCCGAAAGCGGTGGAAAAGGCGCTGACCGAGGCCGCCGGGGGCAAATAGCGCCAGAACCGCTTCTTTGCGGAAAATCTGATTCAGAACCCCTGCTTGCAGGGGTTTTTTTTGCATGCCTTCAGGCCCCGCGAGGCTTAAAGCCGCGGGGTTTTCAGCCGTTATGAGGTATGGCCACGCTACGCTGGTCGTCAACTCGTATGGGTCGATATGTTGAATCGCTTCAAACGGATTTTCTCCTCACGCGCCCCCGGTGGCCGCTGGCTGAACGTGGCGGGTTCGGTGGTCGGCGGTGTGCTGGCCCTGGTGCTGGTTTTTGTCTATCCCGCGCCGCTGCTGGCGGTCCTGGCGGCTGCGGCGGGTGGCTTCTTTGTGGCGCGGCTGACGTCGGCGTCCCCGGTCGGCTGGCAGCAGCCGTTGCGGGATTTCCTCACGCGTTGCGGCGACGGTGATTTTTCTGCCCGCCTCGACACCGCTGTCGGGAGCGGGATGCCCGGCGAGCTTGTCGATACCTGTCACGCGTTTGCCGAGCGTCTGCGGGCAAGGCTGGAATCGGCCGAGGCGGTTTCCCGCGAAGCCGGCGCCCTGGCGGCGGAGGTGGAGCAATACGTTGCCGCGCAGGATGAGGGCGCGGCTGGCGAAGCAGGCCTGGCCGGCGAGGCCGTTTCGTTCCTGGCCGGGTCGGTGGGGCGAATGAGCGACAGTGCCGGGCGCGTGACCGAGGCCTCGTCCAGGGCGGAGCAATGTGTCAGCGAAAGCAACGTGGCGATGACGGAAGCCTTGGGCTCGATGGCGCTGCTCAGCGGCGAACTGGTCAACGCGCGCAATGCCATGCAGCGGCTGGATGGTTTCGTCGACAACGTGGGCAACGTGCTCAGCGTGATTCGCGCCATCGCCGAGCAGACCAACATGCTGGCTCTGAATGCCGCCATCGAGGCAGCACGGGCCGGCGAGCAGGGGCGGGGTTTCGCCGTGGTCGCGGACGAGGTGCGCGGCCTGGCGGGGCGGACCCAGAAAGCCACCCTGGAGATCCAGGAGATTATCGAGCAGATCCAGAACGGCGCGCGGGAAGTCGTGTCGGTGGTCGCCGAGGGGGATGGCCAGGCCACGGTCTGCGAGGAACTGATCGAGACGGCCTGTGTTGCGCTTTCCGAAATCGGAGGTGAAATTGCCGCCATCAACGCGGTTTCCGCCGAGATCATCGGGCTGTCCTCGGAGCAGCAGTCGGCCGTCGATTCGCTGGCCGGGCGCCTGCGGCAGTCGGCCGAAGAAGATCCCGCCCGGCACAAGGCCGCGGAGTTGTTGGCCATGAGCGAATCACTGGCCGGACTCACCGGCAGGCTGCAGGGAATTCATGGTTAAGTTGTGGGGAGAGTCGCCGTAACATCAGGTACAGATATGACCGAATCTTGATTTGTCGAGGATGGAGCCAAACATATTATGAAACCCAGTATTTTGCGTAACCTGTTGATTGCCAGTGTTGCTTTCGGGCTGGCGACCGGCGCGGTCTTTCCTTTTTTTGCCGATATTTTCGTGGATGTGAAGGAAGGCATGTTCACCTGGTTCGCCACCAGTTGCCTGCTGGCGGGCGCCTTTATCGGCGTCAGCAACTACTGGCTGGTCAAGGTTATCCTCCTCAAGCGCCTGGAACGTATCTCCGAGGTCGCCAACGCCATTTCGCGTAACGACGTGTCGCACGAGTGCAAGATCCAGAGCGACGACATGATTGGCGAGATCATCGACGCCTTTAACCGCATGGCGGCGAACCTGCGCAACATGATCGGCCAGATGAGTGGTGCCACCACGCAGCTTGCGGCGGCGGCCGAGGAAACCTCCACCATCACGGAAGAAACCAGCCGCGGCGTCCAGCAGCAGCAGTCAGAGATCGACAGCATCGCCTCGGCGATGGACGAGATGACCTCCACCGTGCAGGAAGTCGCGCGCAATGCCGCCGAGGCGTCACGCGCCGCGGACAAGGCCGACCACGAGGCCAAGTCGGGCGCGCTGGTGGCCACGGAGGCCATTGGTGGCATCGATTCGCTGCTGGGCGAGGTCGATTCCGCCGCCCAGGTCATTCGCAACCTGGAGAAGGAAAGCGAGAATATCGGCTCGGTGCTGGACGTGATCCGCGGTATCGCCGAGCAGACCAACCTGCTGGCCCTGAACGCGGCCATCGAGGCGGCGCGCGCCGGTGAACAGGGGCGCGGTTTCGCGGTGGTGGCTGACGAGGTGCGTACCCTGGCGAGCCGCACCCAGCAGTCCACGCAGGAAATCCAGGACATGATCCAGCGTCTCCAGGACGGCGCCGTCAATGCCGTGAAAGTCATGGAAGGTGCGCAGAACCAGGCGCAGAGCAGTTCCGACATGGTGGAGAAGGCGGCGGAATCGCTGGCGTCGATTGCCGGCTCGGTGTCCGCCATCAACGACATGAACACCATGATTGCCAGCGCCGCCGAGGAGCAGAGCGCGGTGGCGGCGGAAATGCAGGCCAATATGAACAACATCCGCGAAGTGTCCGACCGCTCGGCGGCGGGCGCCCAGCAGACGGCCCAGGCCAGCGAGGAACTGGCGCGGCTGGCGGCGGAGCAGCAATCGCTGATGGCCCAGTTCAAGGTGTAGCTGCGTTTTTCCTTCTCCTGGAAGCACCTCGAAGCCGGATGGTTCGCCATCCGGCTTTTTTCTTATCCCCTTTGGGAGGGGTGAAAAGGCATGCAAAAACCGGCTTTCTGATGTATGGTTCGCGCCCGGATCAATTATTTTTATTGGCTCGAAAAAAAATTAGGTGGCGCTCGGGCGCAAAGAAGGGTTCAGAAACATGTCAGATCGCAGATTGCAGGTATTTCATACGGTTGCCCGGTTGTTGAGTTTCACCAAGGCGGCGGAAACCCTGCACATGACCCAGCCGGCGGTGACATTCCAGGTGCGCCAGCTCGAGGAGCAGTTCAATACCCGTCTGTTCGATCGCACCCATAACCGCATCAGTCTCACCGAGGCGGGCAAGCGGGTGTACGAGTTCTCCGGGCGCATTTTCGACCTTTATGCCGAGATGGAGAACGCGGTCAAGGACATGACCGGCGATGTCAGCGGCGTGCTGATGATCGGCGCCAGCACCACCATTGCCGAGTACATGTTGCCGGCCCTGCTGGGCGACTTCAAGAAGAAGTACCCGGACGTCAACGTGCAGCTGAAGGTGTCGAACTCCGAGGGCATCGTGCACATGGTCGAAAACAATGTCATCGATCTGGGCGTGGTGGAATCGCCGGTGATGAACAAGAACCTGGTGGTGGAGGTGTGCCGCATGGACGAGCTGGTGGCCGTGGTGTCGCCATCGCACCAGCTTGCCGACAGGGATGTGGTCGGTATTACGGATCTGCTCGAATACCCTTATATTTGCCGTGAGGAGGGTTCGGGTACGCGCGAGGTGATCGCCGAGTACATGAACGAGCTGGGTATCGCGCCCGGCCTGATGCATCTGTCGATGGAGCTGGGCAGCCCCGAATCGATCAAGGGCGCGGTGGAGGCCGGCATGGGCGTGTCCATCGTGTCGTTGGCCACCATCCAGAAGGAACTCAAGCTGGGCACGCTGGTGCAGCTCAAGCTGGAGCCAGCACTGAAGCGGCCGTTCTCCTTCGTGCACCAGAAGCAGAAGTTCCGGCACCGGGCCATGGACGAGCTGCTCGATTTCGCCCGCAGTTACTGCAAATCGCACCCCGACGTTGTATAACAGGGCGTATGGACCCGGAGCGGCAGCAAGCCCTACTCGCCACACTCGAAAAACTGTCGCCGGCCGACCAGGCGGCGGTGGCCAGCTTTGCCGAATTTCTGGCCAGCCGCGCATCCTTGCCGGGGATGCCCGACATGGCGGCGCCCTCGGCCACGGCGGAGTCTCCGGCGGTGGCGGAGATCCCCGAGCCCGAGCCGATTCCGGCTCCCGAGAATGAGCGCGTGATCCCGGCGCTGAAACGCCTGTCGAAGACCTACCCCATGCTCGACAAGACGCGGATGTTAAGCGCGACTTCGGACCTGGTGACCCAGCACGTCCTGCACGGCCGTGATGCCGCGGAGGTCATCGCTGAACTGGAGCGCGTTTTCCAGGATGAGTACGAAGCACTCCGCAAGGAACGGGAGTGAATTGATGGAAGTCGTCCGCCAGTGGTTCCAGCGCCATTTCTCCGATCCGCAGGTGGTCAGTCTCGCGCTGATGCTGCTGTTCGGCTTCGTGGTGATTCTGACCATGGGCAAGATGCTGGCGCCGGTGCTGGCCGCGCTGGTGCTGGCCTACCTGCTGGAAGGGCTGGTGGCGGCCTTGCAGCGGATGGGCGCGCCGCGCCTGCTGGCCGTGGGTATCGTGTTCCTGGTGTTCGTCGTGGCGCTGGTGTTGACCCTGCTGGGCCTGTTGCCGAAGTTGTCCTACCAGATAACCCAGCTGTTCCAGCAGCTCCCCAACATCATCGGCAAGGGACAGAGCGCCATCATGCATTTGCCGGAACGCTACCCGGGGCTGGTCAGCGAGGCGCAGGTGGCCGATCTGATGGAGGCCATACGCACCGAGCTGGCGGGACTCGGACAGCGGGTGGTGTCGGTGTCGATGGCCTCGGTGATCGGGGTCATGACACTGATGGTGTACCTGGTGCTGGTGCCGTTACTGGTGTTTTTCTTTCTCAAGGACAAGGAGCGCATCGTCGACTGGATCAAGGGTTACCTGCCGCGTGAACGCGCGCTGACCGCCCAGGTCTGGCACGAGGTGAACGCGCAAATTGCCAACTACGTGCGCGGCAAGGTGTGGGAGATTCTCATTGTCGGTGGTGTCAGTTACGTGACCTTCATGGCCATGGGGCTGCAGTACGCCGTGTTGTTGTCCACGCTGGTCGGCCTGTCGGTCATCATTCCCTATATCGGCGCGGCCGCCGTGACCCTGCCGATTGCCGCCATCGCCTTTTTCCAGTGGGGCTGGAGCAGCGAGTTCTGGTACGTGCTGCTGGCCTACGGCGTTATCCAGGCGCTGGATGGCAACGTGCTGGTGCCGCTGCTGTTCTCCGAGGTGGTCAACCTGCATCCGGTGGCCATCATCATCGCGGTGGTGGTGTTCGGTGGGCTGTGGGGGTTCTGGGGGGTGTTCTTCGCCATCCCGCTGGCCACGCTGGTGCAGGCGGTACTGCGCGCCTGGCCGCGCAAGTCCGGGGGCGAGGCGGAAACGGAGCCGGCCTGAGCCGTTCCGTCCGAGCTTTCTACAGCACGTCGGAAGCGTAGTCCGCCAGCCGCGAGCGTTCGCCGCGGGTCAGTATGATGTGCCCGCTGTGCGCCCAGTCCTTGAAGCGATCCACCACGTAGGTCAGGCCGGAGCTGGTCTCGGTGACGTAGGGCGTGTCGATCTGCGCCACGTTGCCGAGGCAGATCACCTTGGTGCCGGGACCGGCGCGCGTCACCAGCGTTTTCATCTGCTTGGGCGTCAGGTTCTGCGCCTCGTCCAGAATCAGGTACTTGTTGAGGAAGGTGCGGCCGCGCATGAAGTTCATGGAGCGGATCTTGATGCGGTTGCTGAGCAGGTCGTTGGTGGCGGCGCGCCCCCAGTCACCGCCTACCTCGGAGCGTGTCAGCACCTCCAGGTTGTCCATCAGCGCGCCCATCCAGGGCGTCATCTTTTCTTCCTCGGTGCCGGGCAGGAAACCGATATCCTCGCCCACCGGCACGGTTACGCGGGTCATGATGATTTCCCGGTAGCGGTTCTCCTCCAGCGTCTGGGTGAGTCCGGCGGCCAGCGCCAGCAGGGTCTTGCCGGTGCCGGCGGTGCCCACCAGGCTGACGAAATCCACGTCCGGGTCCATCAGCAGGTTGAGGGCGAAGTTCTGTTCCCGGTTGCGCGCGCTGATGCCCCATACCGTGTGCCTGGACCCCCGGTAGTCGATGGCGGTCTCCAGCACCGCGCTGTCCTCGCCGACCTCGCGCACCAGCGCCTCGAAGCCCTGTTCGCCCGGGATATACACGCACTCGTTGACGTTCCATGACTGCACCAGCGGGCCGTGCACGCGGTAATAGTTGCGGCCGTCCTTCTGCCACGACTCCAGGGTGTCGCTGTGCGCCTGCCAGAAGTCCTCCGGCAGTTCGCTGATGCCCGGGTACAGCAGGTTGACGTCTTCCAGCACCTGGTCGTTGAAATAGTCCTCGGCGTGAATCCCCAGCACCGCCGCCTTGATGCGCAGGTTGATGTCCTTGGATACCAGGGTCACGGTCAGATCGGGGTGTTCGGTCTGCAGGGCCAGCGCGGTGGCCAGTATGCTGTTGTCCGGCCGGTTGCCCGGCAGCACGTCCGGTAGCGCCGCGTTGAGGGTGTGGGTCTGGAAGAACAGGCGCCCGCCGTGGTCGGCCTCGATGTCTTCCACCAGGCCACGGGTATCGAGCGGAATTCCCTGTTCGATGTCGCTGGCCGCGACGTCGCGCATCAGTTCGTCGAGGAAACGGCTTACCTGGCGCACGTTGCGGGCGACTTCCGAAACGCCCTTCTTGCCGGCGTCCAGTTCCTCCAGCACCACCATGGGCAGGTACACGTCGTGTTCCTTGAAGCGGAACAGCGCGGTGGGGTCGTGCATCAGCACGTTGGTGTCGAGAATGAAGAGGCGTTTGGCGGCCGGGTCGACCAGCTTCATGGCTGTTTCTGCTCGCGGTTCAGTTCGCGTACCGCGTCCAGAACCTCGTCGACGTGGCCGTCGACCTTGACCTTGCGCCATTCGCGGCGCAGCTTGCCGTCGGCGTCGATCAGAAAGGTGCTGCGTTCGACGCCCATGACCTTCTTGCCGTACATGTTCTTTTCCCGGATGACGTCGAACAGCTTGCAGAGCTTTTCATCCGGGTCGGAGATCAGGTGGAAGGGGAAGCCCTGTTTTTCGCGGAATTTTTCGTGCGAGGCGAGACTGTCGCGGGACACGCCCACCACCAGCGTGCGGTTGCGGCGGAATTTCGCGATGTTGTCCCGGAAGTCCTGTCCCTCCCGGGTGCAGCCCGGGGTGTTGTCCCTGGGGTAGAAATAGAGCACGACATTCTTTCCGCGCTGGTCTGACAGGCGGAACGTGCCGCCTGTCGATTCGGCGGTGAAATCGGGTACTTTCCTGTTGAGCGTGACGCCGGGCATGTCGTTTTACCCCTTGACCGGTTCGATGACGGCATCCAGGTTGAGACGGTCGCAGAAGTCCAGGAACTCCTCGCGCAGGCTGGCGATGTGCGTGTCGGCGGGCACGTCCAGGGTCATGTGCACGGCAAACATCTGTGTGCCGGTATGCGCGGCGGCGTAGCTGGAGGTGGACAGGTCCTGGATGTTGATGTTGCGTTGCGAAAAGAAGCTGGCGAGGTTATGCACGATGCCGGGGTGGTCGAGCGACACCACGTCCACGCCGTAGGGCAGGAAGTCGCCCTCGGCCGGTTTCGGTTCGGTGCGCTTGATGCTGAGCGTCATGCCCAGCTGCTCCTGCATCTGTTCGCACTGGTTTTCAAGCCTGGCCAGGTTGTTCCAGTTGCCGGTGACCAGCAGCAGCACCGCGAACTCGCCGCCCAGCACCGTCATGCGGCTGTCGGCGATGTTGCAGCCGCTGTCCAGCACCCAGCCCGACAGGCGGTCCACCAGGCCCGGGCGATCCTCGCCGATGGCGGCAATTACCAGCTGGTTACTCATGCGCGCAGCCTACCACTAATCGCGCCGGACGGCACGGCCTGCGCGTGCTCTTGCGGCGGGCTCCGTTCGGGGGGCATGTCGGGTGGAAACCGGGTTGTTGGGTCATGGGCGCTCGTCGGCTGGGTCAGGATGTCCAATTATCGTCGTCTGGCCGGCGATGAACACAAAACGTTCCTGAATCCGGTATTAAATGGACTAATCAGATCCCTTGCCGGAGACGGGCTCGCTTGTCAGCGGCGGGTCGGAAACGTACCATGCACGTGTTTTTTTGCGCAGCGGAGATTCCCATGTTTCACGGCAGTATGGTTGCACTGGTCACGCCCATGCGCGAGGACGGTGCGGTCGACGAGGACAGCCTGGAAGCACTGGTCGAATTCCATGTATCCGCGGGCACCGACGCCATCGTGGCGGTGGGGACCACCGGTGAATCCGCGACCCTGAACGAAAAGGAACACTGCGCCCTGCTGCGGCGTATCGTCGAACTGGTGGCGGGCCGAATGCCGGTCATCGCCGGAACCGGCGCCAATTCCACCCAGGAAGCCATCGACCTGACCCGCTGCGGCATGGAGGCGGGCGCCGACGCCTGCCTGCTGGTGGTGCCCTACTACAACAAGCCGACCCAGGAAGGCCTGTACCAGCACTTCCGGACCATCGCCGAGGCGGTGCCGGTGCCGCAGATCCTGTACAACGTGCCGGGGCGCACGGTGTGCGACATGTTGCCGGAAACCGTCGAGCGGCTGGCGCCGATTCCGAACATCATCGGTATCAAGGAGGCAACCGGGGACCTGGCGCGTGGCCGCGAGATTCTCGACCGTTGCGGCGACCGGCTGGACCTGTACAGCGGCGACGACGCCACGGCCATGGAACTGATCCTGATGGGCGCAAAGGGTGATATTTCGGTGACGGCCAACGTGGCCCCGAAAGCCATGCACGAGATGTGCGCGGCGGCACTGGCCGGTGACCGCGACACCGCCGAGCGTATCGACGCCACGTTGCGCGCGCTGCACCGCGACCTGTTCATGGAGTCCAGCCCGATCCCGGTGAAATGGGCGCTGCACGAGATGGGGATGATACCGCCGGGGCTGCGCCTGCCGTTGACGACCCTGTCGCCTGAATGCCACGAGCCGGTCCGGGACGCGCTGCGTCAGGCCGGTGTACTGTAGACTGAACGCCTGAACCGATCCGGACGGACCTTAATTTCATGTCAGACAATTCGATTGCCACACGTATCCTGTTATTCCTGCCGGCCCTTACGCTGTTGTCCGGGTGCAGCTTTCTCGACCGCATGTTTCCCGACCGCAGCGAGGAATACCGCAAGGCGGAAACCACCGCGCCGCTGGAAGTGCCCCCCGACCTGACTGCCACGCCGTCCACCGATGCGCTGGTGGTGCGGGACGGCGCCGCCACCCTGTCCGGTTACCAGTCGGCGACGCGCAGCCGCAGCGGTCAGTCTTCCGCCGGTGTACTGCCGACCCCGGAAGGCATGCGTGTCGAGCGGGACAAGGACCGGGCCTGGCTGGTGGTGAAAGGTGACCCGGCGGCGGTCTGGGCGCGCGCCCGGGAATTCTGGCTGGAGAACGGTTTCCTGATTCGCCGCGAGAACCCGACCCTGGGCGTGCTGGAAACCGACTGGGTGGACAGCCGGGTCAACGCGCCAGGCGACATGATCAGCAAAACGATCAGCCGTGTTTTCCCCAACGCCTACTCTTCCGCCCTGCGCGATGCCTACCGTATGCGCCTGGAACCGGGCGAGGAGCCGGGAACCACGGAAATCTTTATTACGCACAAGGGCCTGCAGGAGAAACTGGAAGGCGCCAGCGACCAGGTCCAGACCACGGTATGGGAGCCACGGCCCGCCGACCCCGGCCTGGAATCGGAGATGCTCAAGCGCCTGATGATCTATCTCGGCGCCAGTCCACAGCGCGCCGAGCAGCAACTGGCGGCCGACAAGCCGGTGGCGGACAAGGCGGAACTGACCAAACAGCCCGACGGTCAGCCGGTGCTGGTGGTGCACGAGGGCTTCTCCCGCGCCTGGCGCAGTGTCGGTATCGCGCTGGACCGCGTGGACTTCGCCGTCGAGGACCGGGATCGTTCCGCCGGGATCTACTACGTACGCTATAACGATCCGCTCAAGCACCAGAAGAAAGGTCTGCTGTCGAAACTGGCGTTCTGGGCCGACGACGCGCCCGACGAGGTGAGCACCTACCGGATCAAGCTGGTCGATGACGGCGCCGACACCCGGGTGATGGTCCTGAACGAGAAGGGAGAGGTCGAGTCTTCCGTGACGCCGGTGAGGATTCTCACCCTGCTCCACGAGGAGCTGAGATAGGTTCCATGCGCTTCGCCTCACTGGGCAGCGGCAGCCGGGGCAATGCCACGGTGGTGGAGGCCGGGGCCACCCGCCTGATGATCGATTGCGGTTTTTCCTGCGCGGAAACCGAAAAGCGGCTCGATCGCCTGGAGATCGAGCCGGAGAGCATCGACGCCATCCTGGTGACCCACGAGCACAGCGATCATATTGCCGGGGTGGCCCGTTTTTCGCGGCGTTTCGGTACCGAAGTGTGGATGACGCACGGCACCGAACTCATGCACCAGGGGGGCGAGCTTGCGGCCCTGCGCTGTTTCAGCAGTCATCAGTCGTTTCGGATCGGCGATATCACCGTCGACCCCTTTCCTGTACCGCACGATGCCCGGGAGCCTTGCCAGTTCGTGTTTTCCCGCGGTGAGAGCCGGCTCGGGCTGCTTACCGATGCGGGCAGCATTACCCGCCACATGGTCGAGGCGCTGGATGACCTCGACGCGCTCATTCTGGAGTTCAACCACGACCCGCAGATGCTCGCCGAAGGGCCTTACCCGCCGTCGCTGAAGGCGCGGGTGGGCGGCGACTATGGTCACCTGAGCAACAGCCAGGCCGCCTCGTTGCTGGAGAAGCTCGATCTCGGGCGTCTCAAGCTGCTGGTGGCGGCGCATCTCAGTGAAAAGAACAATCACCCCGACCTGGCGCACGAACACCTGTCTCGGGTACTCGACGGCCACGGGACCGCCTTCCATATTGCCGGCCAGTCGGACGGTACCGGCTGGAACTCCGTGCCCGGAAACTGAACGTTCGTCCATCCCTTTTCCGCGGGACTCAAGCCGCGGTGTTTTCTGCCACTAAAACGGTTACCACTTCCGGTGTTGCGCGACATCACGCAATTCCAATGGAAAACACAGGGTTATATGATATGAGTTTCAGTCTTCCTTTCCGTTTGTCCATGCGCGCCAAGGTCTGGGGTGGATTCGGCATCCTGCTGGTCCTGATAGTCGCGGTATCACTGGTTTCCGGTCGCAGCCTGTTTCGCATCGAGAAGGAATTCAGCCACGTGGTGGAACAGGTCCAGCCCACCATGCTGGCTTCCCAGGCGTTGTCGCTGGCGCTTTCCGATGCATCGGCCGCCCTCGGGTTCTACCTGTTGTCCCCGGATGCACATGCGCGAGCAACGTACGAGGCATCCCTGGATCGGGTGGCGGAGGCAGAGCAGGAACTCGTCGCCCTCGCCGCCGGTGATCCCGGGCTTTCCGCAAGCGTGGAGCGCCTCGAACCCCTGGTGCAGCGCTTTCTTGCCTACCGGGAGCGCATGATTTCGCTTGCCGGGAACCCGATGGAAAATCGCGCCGGGCTGTCCTATGCGGCGCAGCACCTGAACCCCCTCAGCCAGCAAATGCTGCAGATCGCCGGCGAAATGCTGGGTAGTGAGTTCGAGGAGGAGGCCAGCGCCGACCGCCGTGCCTTGTTCAACGAGATCCACGAGTTGCGCTACGCCTGGAGCAACGTGATGAACGGCGTGCGCGCCTATATTGCGTTCCGTGGCGACCGTTCCCTGCAGGAAATCCAGCTCTACAACGAACTGGCGGACAACAGGATCAAGGCGCTCGGTTCCTGGGAAAGCGAACTGACCTTCGAGGAAGACGACGGACTCGCGCGTTTCATCGATTTGAAGGCCGACTTTATGGACCAGCTCGAATCCCTCAAGAAGTTGGAGGCTGATGGCGACTGGAGGAAGGATATCAGTCTGTCGCGCGAGGAGATCGCGCCATTGCTGGAAGCCATTCATGCCGAACTGGATGCGCTGGTCAGCCGCCAGCAGAAAATGGCGGTGGTTTCCACGCAGCACGTGCTGGGTTCGCTGCAAGACAGTATTTCGCTGATCGCCATACTGCTGGGGACGGCCCTGGTGATAGGGGTCGGGGTGTCGATCGTGGCGAGCCGCCAGATCATTACACCCATCCAGCATTTGCGCGACATTCTCCGCGACATGGCCAACGGGGAGGGCGACCTGACGCGGCGAGTGCGCCTGGCCTCGGGTGACGAGCTGGGCGAGGCGTCCGGGTATTTCAACCGCATGATGGCTGGTCTGCGCGAAATGGTACTGGAGATTGCCGACGCGTCCGGGCAAGTGCTCAACAACGCGCGCCAGTCCAGCGAACGTGTCGACACGGTGCATGCCAACATCGAGCAATCCGCCGAGCGCACCCGTGGCACCGCGGCCGCCACCGAGGAGATGTCCGCGACCAGCGCCGAGATCGCGCAACATGCCGAGACGGCGGCGCGCGAGGCCGACAAGGCTCGCGAGCAGGCGCAGGAAGGCAACGGCGCCATGCAGGCGATGGCCGGCAAGGCGAAAGTCATGGAAACGGAGATTCAGCGGCTGCAGGACAGCGTGGCGGCGATCGAGGAAAAGGGGCGCGCCATGGAGTCGATGGTCGGGGTCATCAACGAGATCGCCGAGCAGACCAACCTGCTCGCCCTGAACGCGGCCATCGAGGCGGCGCGAGCCGGCGAGGCCGGGCGCGGTTTTGCCGTGGTGGCCGACGAGGTGCGCCAGCTTGCCTCCAAGACCCAGCAGTCCACCGCCAGCATCCACGAACTGCTGGAGAGCAACCGCAAGTCCGGTCAGCAACTGGTGTCGACCATGGAGCAGGTGGCGGAGGCCGGTGGCTCGGTGTCGCGAACCGTCTCCGACGGTGAGCAGGTCATCAGCCGCATGGCGGAGAGCGTCAGCCTGATGAACGACATGCTCGAACAGATTGCCGGGGCCGCCCGCGAGCAGTCCGAGGCGAGCCAGGAGATCGCCCGCAACGTCGAGTTGATGTCGGTTGCCGAGCAGCAGAATGCGGAGCTGATGGCGGCCAGTCGCGAGGATTTGTCCGAGCTGACCGGCACCGCCGCGCGGCTGGAAAACGCAGTGGGCCGCTTCCGCGTCTGAGCCCCGCCCCGCAGGGGGCGGGCGCTGTACCGTCCCCCGGTCATCCCGTATCATACCGGCCTTTGTTTCAGACCGGGAAAACCCATGTTGCAGCTCGCTGGCGCGCCCGCCTTTTCGCCTTTCCGCATCCGCAAACTGCTCGAACGCGCGCGCCGCGCCGTACCCGGTGTGGCCGGGCTGGCGGCGCATTACGTCCATTTCGTGGAACTGGAACAGGACCTGTCCGGCGCCGAGCGCCAGGTACTGGACCAGTTGCTCGGCACGGTACCCGATCCCGGCGGGACGGGCGCGCAGCGCTTCTGGGTGGTGCCGCGCCTGGGCACCATCTCTCCGTGGTCGAGCAAGGCGACCGACATCGCCCATAACTGTGGGTTGTTGAAGGTGGCGCGCATCGAGCGCGGAATCCGTTTCGACCTTGAACTCGGGGATGGCGCCGCGCTCGACGCCGGGGCGCTGGACGCGCTGCTGCCCCTGCTGCACGACCGCATGACCGAATCGGTGCTGACCCGCGCCGAGGACGCCGAGGCGCTGTTCAGTCACGCCGAGCCCGCGCCCATGGCCACTGTGGACGTTCTGCAGGGTGGCCGCGAGGCGCTGCTGGCCGCCGACCGCGAACTGGGCCTGGCGCTCTCGCCGGACGAGATCGACTACCTGCTGGACAGCTTCACGGCGCTGGGCCGCAACCCCACCGACGTCGAGCTGATGATGTTCGCGCAGGCCAATTCCGAGCATTGCCGGCACAAGATATTCAATGCCAGCTGGATGATCGACGGCAAGCCGCAGGACACCTCCCTGTTCAACATGATCCGCGCCACCCACCGCGCCAACCCTGAGGGTGTGCTGTCGGCCTACCACGACAACTCGGCGGTCATCGAGGGCAACCCGGTGAGGCGTTTTTTCATCGACCCGGCCGAGGGCGCCTACCGCGAGCACGAGGAAAAGGCGCATATCCAGATCAAGGTGGAAACCCACAACCATCCCACCGCCATTTCACCTTTCCCGGGCGCGGCCACCGGCTCCGGCGGCGAGATCCGCGACGAGGGCGCCACCGGGCGCGGCGCGAAGCCCAAGGCCGGCCTGTGCGGCTTCTCCGTTTCCAACCTGCGGATTCCCGGTTTCGAGCAGCCCTGGGAAACCGACCACGGCAAGCCCGGGCGTATCGTGTCGGCGCTGGATATCATGATCGAGGGGCCGCTGGGCGCGGCCGCGTTCAACAACGAGTTCGGGCGCCCAAACCTGTGCGGCTATTTCCGTACCTTCGAGGAGCGCGTGCCGGGGCCGGCGGGCGAGGAAGTGCGCGGGTATCACAAGCCGATCATGATCGCCGGCGGCTACGGCAACATCCGCGAACAGCACATCGACAAGCAGGACATTCCGCCCGGCGCGCAGATCGTGGTGATCGGTGGTCCCGCCATGCTCATCGGGCTGGGCGGCGGCGCGGCCTCGTCCGTGTCCAGCGGCGAGAGTGCCGAGCACCTCGATTTTGCCTCCGTCCAGCGCGGCAACCCGGAAATGGAACGGCGCGCCCAGGAAGTCATCGACCGCTGCTGGGAGATGGGCGAGGACAATCCCATCCTGTCCATCCACGACGTCGGCGCCGGCGGCCTGTCGAATGCCGTCCCGGAACTGGTCAATGACGCCGGGCGCGGTGGCCGTTTCGAGTTGCGCGCCATTCCCAACGACGAGCCGGGCATGTCGCCCATGCAGATCTGGTGCAACGAGTCGCAGGAGCGCTACGTGCTGGCGGTGTCGAGCGACCGTATCGAGGATTTCCAGGCGCTTTGCGAACGCGAGCGTTGTCCGATGGAGGTGCTCGGCGAAGCCACCGAGGAACCGCGCCTGGTGCTCGGCGACGGTTATTTCGACAACACGCCCATCGATCTGCCCATGTCGCTGTTGCTGGGCAAGCCGCCGAAGATGCTGCGCGACGTCCACCACCGCACCTTCCACAAGCCGGAACTGGAACTGCCCGACGACTTTACCGAGATGGCCTACCGGGTGCTGCGTCTGCCGGCGGTGGGCAGCAAGCAGTTCCTGATCACCATCGGCGACCGCTCGGTGACCGGCCAGGTCACGCGCGACCAGATGGTGGGCCCCTGGCAGGTGCCGGTCGCGGATGTGGCGGTTACCTGCTCCGACTACCGGGGCTATCGCGGCGAGGCGATGGCGATGGGCGAACGGCCGCCGGTGGCGCTGGTACACCCCGCGGCCTCCGGCCGCATGGCCGTCGGCGAGGTGGTCACCAACATGGCCGCCGCGCGCATCGAGGACCTCAGGCTGATCCGCCTGTCGGCCAACTGGATGGCGCCGGCCGGTCATCCCGGGGAGGACGCCGGCCTGTTCGATACCGTGCGCGCGGTCGGCGAGGAACTGTGCCCGCGCCTCGGGCTGTGTATCCCCGTGGGCAAGGATTCCCTGTCGATGAAAACCGTGTGGGAGGAAGACGGCGAGCCGCGTTCCGTCACCGGCCCGCTGTCGCTGGTGGTTACCGGCTTCGCGCCGGTCAGCGACGTGCGCGACACGCTCACGCCGCAACTGCGCACGAACGTCGGCGACACCGACCTGATCCTCATCGACCTCGGCAAGGGGCGCAACCGCCTGGCCGGCTCGGCGCTGGCGCAGGTCTACAAGCAGGTGGGCCACCACCCGGCCGACCTCGACGACCCGGACGCCCTGAAGCACTTTTTCGAGGTCATCCAGGATCTGGCCCGCGACGGCCTGCTGCTGGCCTATCACGACCGCTCCGACGGCGGTCTTTTCGCCACCCTGTGCGAGATGGCCTTTGCCGGTCACTGCGGCGTGGATATCCTGCTCGACGATCTGGGCGAGGACGCGCGCGCGGCGCTGTTCTGCGAGGAACTGGGCGCGGTGGTGCAGGTCCGCCACTGCGACACCGACACGGTGCTGGAAAGTTTGCGGGAAGCCGGGCTGGGGCGCCACAGCCACGTGCTCGGCAGCCTGCGCGACGACGACCGCGTACTGATCCGTCATGGCAAGCGCGCGCTGCTCGACGAGCCACGCGCCAGCCTGCAGCGCGCCTGGGCGGAAACCAGCTACCGCATGCAGGCCCTGCGCGACAACCCGGAGTGCGCCGAGCAGGAGTTTTCCGCGCTGCTCGATGCCGCCGACCCCGGCCTGCAGCCGCGTCTCACCTTCGACCCGCAGGAAAATATCGCGGCCCCGATGATCGCGGTCGGCGCGCGGCCCCGGGTCGCCATCCTGCGCGAGCAGGGCGTGAACGGGCAGCTCGAAATGGCGGCGGCCTTCAGCGCGGCCGGTTTCGACTGTTGCGATGTGCATATGAGCGACATCATTGCCGGCCGCACCGGCCTCGACGGATTCAGCGGCCTGGTGGCCTGTGGCGGCTTTTCCTATGGCGACGTGCTCGGCGCCGGACAGGGCTGGGCGCGTTCCATCCAGTTCAACGAGGCGGCGCGCGAGGCCTTCGGCGCCTTTTTCGCACGCGGCGACAGTTGGGGGTTGGGGGTGTGCAACGGTTGCCAGATGATGTCCGGCCTGCGCGACATGATCCCGGGCGCCGGTCACTGGCCACGCTTCGAGCGCAACCTGTCAGAGCAGTTCGAGGCGCGTTTTTCGATGGTCGAGGTGCTGGACTCGCCTTCCATCCTGCTCGCCGGCATGGCCGGTTCACACCTGCCGATTGCCGTTGCGCACGGCGAGGGACGCGCCGATTTCGGTTCCGTGGAAAGGGCGCGCGAGGCGCTGGAGTCGGGGCGGGTGGCGCTGCGCTACGTCGACAACCGGGGAGAGCCAACCGAGCGCTACCCGCTCAACCCCAACGGCTCGCCGTTCGGCATCACCGGCCTGACCACCGACGATGGACGTTTCACCATCATGATGCCGCACCCGGAGCGCGTGTTCCGCACCGTGCAGCATTCCTGGCACCCGGACGAATGGGGCGAGGACGGTCCCTGGCTGCGCATGTTCCGTAACGCCCGCCGCCAGGTCGGCTAGGGTTCTCGTTGCCGGTGGCGTGATGCTTTCGTGAGGATCTCGCCACCGGGGGCGCTACACTGTGAGCGGGCCCGCCGCTGGCGGGACCGGCCGCTGCCGCCAGGGAACCAGCTTCCCGGCGGCGTGGTCAGATGTTCAAGCTGGAGGGCCACGCAGTGCTGATCAGGAAACCGACCGACCTCGGCGAAGCCGACGTCACCCCGCACGAAATCTATCTCGGCCGGCGCCGTTTCCTGGCGTCCGGCCTGGCAGTCGCCGGCGCGGCCCTGGGCGGCGCCCTGTGGGCGCCAGCGGCCGATGCCGGCATACGCCTCGGCGAGGTCCGTCCCGGCCCGTTCGGCACCGACGAGGCGCTGACCGACCGCAAGGATGTCCTGACCTACAACAATTTCTACGAGTTCGGGGTATCCAAGTCCGATCCGGCGCGCTACGCGCACCGCATGAAAACCGATCCCTGGTCGGTGACGGTCAGCGGCGAGTGCGAGAAGCCCGGCACCCTGGCGCTGGAGGATATTCTCGCCCCGCACGCGTTCGAGGAACGCATCTACCGTCTGCGCTGCGTGGAGGGCTGGTCGATGGTGATTCCCTGGATCGGCTTCCCGCTCGGCGACCTGCTCAAGCGTTTCGCGCCCACATCGAAGGCGAAGTACGTCGAGTTCGAAACCCTGTACGACAAGAAGCAGATGCCCGGCCAGCGCCGCCGGGTGCTGGACTGGCCCTACCGCGAGGGTTTGCGCATGGACGAAGCCATGCACCCGCTGACGCTGATGGCGGTGGGGCTGTACGGCGAGGTGTTGCCCAACCAGAACGGGGCGCCCCTGCGGCTGGTGGTGCCCTGGAAGTACGGTTTCAAGAGCATCAAGTCGATTGTCGCCATCCGTTTCCGCGAGACGCAGCCGACCAGTTCCTGGATGAAGGCAGGGCCGCGCGAGTATGGCTTTTATTCCAACGTGAACCCCGACGTGCCGCACCCGCGTTGGAGTCAGAAACGTGAACGCCGCATCGGCGAGTTCCGCAAGCGCCCCACGCTGATGTTCAACGGTTACGCGGAACAGGTGGCGTCCCTGTACCGGGGCATGGATCTGAAGAAGTACTTTTGAGGCGCCTTGCCGTGTTCAGGCCCCTGCTCAAGCCCATGGTTTTCCTGGCCTGCCTGTTGCCGCTGGGCTGGTTGCTGTGGGGCTTTCAGGCCGACCGGCTGGGCGCCAACCCCATCGATGAAATTGCCGACGCCACCGGTGAGTGGACCTTGCGCCTGTTGCTGCTGACGCTGGCGGCGACGCCGTTGAAGCGCCTCTCCGGCTGGGCCTGGCCGCTGCGCCTGCGCCGCATGCTGGGGCTGTTCGCCTTTTTCTACGCGCTGCTGCACCTGTCGACCTACCTGTGGCTCGACCAGTTCTTCGACTGGCCCGAAATCGGCGCCGACATCCTGAAACGGCCATTCATCACCGTGGGCATGCTGGCATTTGCGCTGTTGTTGCCGCTGGCGGCGACCTCGAACCGCGCCGCCGTGCGTCGCCTGGGGCGCAACTGGAAACGCCTGCACCGGCTGGCCTACCTTGCGCCTGCGCTGGGCGTGTTGCACTACTGGTGGCTGGTGAAGGCCGACGTGCTGGCGCCGCTGGTGTACGGCACCTTGCTGACGCTGCTGCTGGCCGCGCGCCTCGTGCATGCCACCGGCGGCAGGCGGCCGCCGGCCGCGGCGCGTTCCCGCCCGCCGGGTGCGGAAGCGGAGCCCGCCCGGCGTTAGCACCGGCCGGGCAAAGCGGCATTCAGTGCAGGCGCTTGTACTTGATGCGGTGAGGCTGGCTGGCGGCCTCGCCGAGGCGGCGCTTGCGGTCTTCCTCGTAGTCCGCGTAGTTGCCCTCGAACCAGGTCACCTGGCTGTCGCCCTCGAAGGCGAGAATGTGGGTGGCGATGCGGTCCAGGAACCAGCGGTCATGGGAGATGACCACCGCGCAGCCGGGGAAGTCCAGCAGCGCCTCTTCCAGCGCGCGCAGCGTTTCCACGTCCAGGTCGTTGGTGGGCTCGTCGAGCAGCAACAGGTTGCCGCCACTGCGCAGCAGCTTGGCGAGGTGCACGCGGTTGCGTTCGCCGCCGGACAGGTCGCCAACGCGCTTTTGCTGTTCGGTGCCGGCAAAGTTGAAGCGCGACACGTAGGCGCGTGAGTTCACCTCGTATTTGCCGATCGTGATGATGTCCTGCCCGTCGGAGATCTCCTCCCACACAGTCTTGTTGTCGTCCAGCGCGTCGCGGCTCTGGTCGACGTAGGCCATCTGCACGGTTTCGCCGATGCGCAGTTCCCCGTCGTCGACGCTCTCCTGGCCGGTGAGCATGCGGAACAGGGTGGTCTTGCCGGCGCCGTTGGGGCCGACGATGCCGACGATGCCGCCCTGCGGCAGGCGGAAGCTCAGGTCGTCGATCAGCAGGCGGTCGCCGAAGCCCTTGCGGATATGGCTGGCTTCCACCACCAGTTCGCCGAGGCGCGGTCCCGGCGGAATGTAGAGTTCCTTGGTTTCGTTGCGCTTCTGCGCTTCCTGCGAGGCCAGTTCCTCGAAGCGCGCAAGGCGCGCCTTGCTCTTGGCGTGGCGGCCCTTGGGGTTGCTGCGCACCCACTCAAGCTCGGCCTGCATGGCCTTGCGACGCGCGCTCTCGGCTTTTTCCTCCTGTTCCAGGCGTTTCTCCTTCTGTTCCAGCCAGGAGGAGTAGTTGCCTTCCCAGGGAATGCCATGGCCGCGATCCAGTTCAAGGATCCAGCCCGCCACGTTGTCGAGGAAGTAGCGGTCGTGGGTGACCGCCACCACGGTGCCGGGATATTCGTGCAGGAAACGCTCCAGCCAGGCCACGCTTTCCGCGTCCAGGTGGTTGGTGGGTTCGTCGAGCAGCAGCATATCGGGCTTGGACAGCAGCAGCTTGCACAGCGCCACGCGGCGCTTTTCGCCGCCCGACAGCTTGCTGACGTCGGCGTCCCAGGGAGGGAGGCGCAAGGCGTCCGCCGCGATCTCCAGGGTGCGTTCCAGGTTGTGGCCGTCGCTGGCCTGGAGAATGTTTTCCAGGCGCGCCTGCTCCGCGGCCAGGGCGTCGAAGTCGGCGTCTGGCTCGGCGTAGGCGGCGTAGACCTCGTCAAGGCGTTTCTGCGCCTCGGTGATTTCCGAGAGCGCTTCCTCCACGTTGCCGCGCACGTCCTTGCTTTCGTCCAGTTGCGGCTCCTGCGGCAGATACCCGACCTTGATGCCAGGCTGTGGACGCGCCTCGCCGTTGATGTCGGTGTCGATGCCGGCCATGATGCGCAGCAGGGTCGACTTGCCGGCGCCGTTCAGGCCCAGCACGCCGATCTTGGCGCCGGGGAAGAAAGACAGGGAAATGTCGCGCAGGATTTCGCGCTTGGGCGGCACCACCTTGCCGACCTGGTTCATGGTGTAGACGTATTGGGCCATGTGTCCTCGCGGTCTGAAACGGAATGCGCGCCATTATACTAAAATGTGCACTGAGGCGGCCGATAGCCCGGTTGAAAGCGGGGGAATGGCGGGCAGGGGGGTATGGTGCGTGACAACACGAAAACCGTAATCAGCCTGGGATTCAGCGCGGTACTGACGCTGATGTTTCTGCTGGTCTACGTTTCGCTGCAGCAGATGGAAAGGCTCAATCACAACATTTCCGGACTGGTGGAGGAAACCAATGCCAAGATGGCCGACGCGCATACCATGCGCGATGCCATCCGACTGCGGGCCAACAGTCTCAAGGCCATGCGACTGACCCCTGATCCTTTCGAGCGAGATGAGGAATATATGCGTTTCCTCTCGCTGGCGACACCCTACGCGCTGGCGCGCCAGGATCTGGTGAACAAGCATCCGGACGCCCGTGAACGCGATATCCACGAGCGCCTGGCGGCCGCCACGCGTCGCGCCCAGCCCGCCAACGAGCGTGCCGCCGACCTGCTCATGGTGGATCCGGACAGCCCGGAAGCTGCGCAAGCCATGCGCGTCGCGGAAGACAGGCAGCGGCAGGTGCTGGCGCTGCTGGACGAGCTGGTCGCGGTTGAACAGATGAACGCGCGCGCGGCGCTGGACATGTCGACAAATCATTATCACGAAACCCGCAGAACGTTGTTCATGCTGGCAATCAGCGGCTTGCTGGTTTGTATGTTGATCGCCGGTCTGGTGGTGCGCCTCATCAGCAACATGAACCGGCGTATTTCCCACCAGGCCAGCCACGACGCGTTGACCGGGCTGTTCAACCGGCGCGCCTTCGAGACACGCTTGCAGAAAGCGATCGATTCCACAGAGAGCCGCGCGCGCGAACACGCCCTGCTGTATCTCGATCTCGACCAGTTCAAGGTCATAAACGACAGTTGCGGCCATCTTGCCGGTGACGAATTTTTGCGTCAGTTGTCTACTGTGATGCAGGCGCAAGTGGGTCCCGAGGACACGCTCGCCCGGCTGGGAGGGGACGAGTTTGGTCTGGTGTTGATGGATTGTACGCGAGAGCGCGCCGCGGAGGTTGGCGAGGCATTGCGCTATGCCATCGAGCACTTTCATTTCCTTTGGGAGGGGCGGCCATTCAGTGCCGGTGTCAGTATCGGCATCGTGCCGATCCAGTGCGCCAGCACCAGTCCCGCGACGTTGTTGAGTACCGCGGACACCGCCTGTTACATGGCCAAGGAAGCCGGCCGAAATCGCATTCATGTGACGACCGTCGACGACCAGGAGATGGTCAGGCACCGTTCCGAGGCGGAACGGGTCAGTCTTATCCGCGCGGCGATCGAGGAAAACCGGTTCTGTCTTTACCAGCAGGCGGTGGTGGCGGCCGGACAACGCGATGGCAGGGCGCCACACGTCGAGGTGCTGGCTCGCATGATTGCCGCCGATGGCAGCCTGGTGCAGCCGGGTGATTTTATTCCTGCCGCGGAACGGTATACGCTGATGTCGGCGATCGACCGCTGGGTGGTGAGTCACGCCATGGACTGGCTGGAAGCCCGGCAACACGACAGCCTGTTGCCGGTATTCATGATCAACCTCTCGGGCCAGTCCTTGTCGGATCAGCCCCTGCTCGACTATATCGACAGTCGCCTGGCATCAAACCGGTCGCTGTGCGAGCACCTGTGTTTCGAGATCACCGAAACCGCGGCAGTGAGCAATCTTGCCACTGCCGTGGAATTTATCGAAACCCTGAAACAGCGCGGTTGCCGCTTTGCACTCGACGACTTCGGCGCCGGCTTGTCTTCTTTCGCCTATCTCAAGCGCCTGCCGGTGGATTTCCTCAAGATCGACGGATCTTTTATTCGCGATATTGCCGTCGATCCCATCAGTCGCGCCATGGTCAGATCCATCAACGATATCGGGCACGTGATGGGCAAGCAGACCATTGCCGAGTTTGTCGAGAACGAGGATGTTCGCGAACAGGTCGAGGCGCTGGGCATCGATTTTCTGCAGGGATACGGTATCGCGCGTCCCGAACCGCTTGGCAATCTGCTATGCGAGCGGCGGACGGCGCGGGTGGGCGGACGGCTGTAAGCCAGCGCCAGGCCCGTTTCTTTCTCAGCGGCCGTGCCAGCCGCCCATGCCCCCCATGCCGCGCCCCGGCATGACCGGCGAGCCGGGGTGGCGCCAGCGCGGTGTGTTGAGCGGCGTGCGTTCCGGGCGTCCCATCGGCAGTCCCTCGGCACGAATCACGCGTTGCAGAGCCCAGCCGCGTTCGCCAGGCCGCATGTCCAGGCGCAGCGGAGTGTCGGGGCGTACCGGCAGGGCATGCGTGGCTTCGGGCGCAAGGTTAAGGGCAAAGCGGTCAATGCGGTAGCCGCCGGACCCGGACTTGTACAGGAAGCCCTGTACCAGCAGCCGGCGCACGGCTTTCCCGAACGGGGTTGCCGGCAATACGCGGACCCGCTGAGCGGTCAGAACGTGTCCGTCGGCCTTGCCCGTGACGCGCACCATCGCGCCGTCCGTTACCCGGCTGTCAGCGGGCAACAGGATTTGCAGTTCGCCTATCCTGGCGACGCCTTGCGCGTCGTACCGCAGCGCGCCGGTTACCAGTCCGGGAGTTTGCCCGGCCGGAGCCACGCGGGTCGCGTGAATCCGCCCCTGGGGATCCCGGAAACCGCTGATCGCCACCCGCTCACCCGGCAGTGGCAGCACCGCGGAGGAGGGCGGGGCGAGCACAATCTGCCCCAGTACCCGGAAAGTTCGCGTGTCGAGATCCGATCGTTCCACCGTTCCGATCACTTCGTGGCGCACGGTCAGTTCACGGGCATGCATCAGCCCCTTGCCGGTGGCCACGATCTCGACCACTTCGCCGCGCGCGAACGGGTGCTCGTCGACCACCTCGCCGTCCACGCTCAGTCGCGTGCGCCGGTCGATCTCGACTTCCACGCCGTTGACGAAGATGCTGCCGAAACCGGTGATGGCGCCGATGATGCCGGTGCCTCCGAGGCCGCTTTCGTCGTCCGGGCCGGTGTTGTAGGCGAGCTGCCGGGACGGGTTGCCGATACAGGCCGTCAGCAGGGCCGACAGCAGCAACAGGGAGAGGGCATGACGAAGCGTTTTCATGATGAGGGGTTCCCCTTGTCGGCGCGTTGCGCCTGGTACCAGTAACAGCCGAAGCGGATGCGGTGAACCGCGTCTGCCCGGCCTTCATCGGATTTCTGCAGGGCCAGCGCCTGTTCGTTGAGCGTGCCCAGCAGTTGTTCGGCGCCCTGCTCGGCGCGTTCGCGCAGTTGGCGGACCGACGCCGGGCTGAGGTGGGCAAAATAGAGGCTGCGCTCCAGCATCGGCGCCCCATCCGTCAGCAGGTTATGCGCGCAAGCCGCCAGGTGGTCGTGCACGTTGCGGCCCATGAAGAACACCTGCTCGCCAAAGTCGGCGCCGGGCACGAAGGCGGATTGTTGCAGGCAGATGTTGCCGCTCCCGTCCACGGTCACCACGTTCTGGCGCTGCAGTTCGTCGAGGATGGCGCGTGGCCGCACGTCCTTGCTGACCGATGCCACCAGGCCGTCGAAACTGGGCTCGCCGGTCGGTGCGCTGCGTGGCAGGCAGCGTGGCTGGCCCTGTTCGTCGCGGTATTCGGGCAAGCCCATCCAGCGTGACACGATCGCCGCCCCCAGCGTGGAGGCGCGGGCGGCGCTGTCGCCGGCCTGTTCCGGGGCGCGCAGGCGGCGCACGTCCTTGCGGTGCACGCCGGTCAGAATATGGATACGGCTGTCGGTGGGCGGCTTGCCGTCGAGCCCGAAGGATTCCTCGGCGACTTCCACATAGATCTGCTTGAGCAGGTCGCGGAGTTGGGGAAAGCCGATGCCTTTCTCGATCAGCACCCGCACCAGCGGCCGCAGCAGCCAGGCGACGGCCGATGTCAGGGTGGCGGCTGCCTCGTTCTGTGTCGTGGTTTGCACTGTCTTCGTTTTGTCCTGTCCCGGGGAGCGGCCATCGGGCCCGGGTTTGCTCCCGGTCGATGCTTTTTCTCGATTCGGCCGTCATTCTAGCTTGACGTGGGAAAATTTACCACATACAATTTCTCGCAGTGGGAATAATTCCCACGTTAGTTGAGCCCATTAACTTCAGGAGAAACACCATGAACAACACTTTCAAGATCTTGAGCCTCGCGCTTTCCGTCGCCCTGCCGCTGGGAACCGCCCTTGCCGATACCCTGGATACCGACACGGTTTCTGGCGCCTACGCCGAACAGGCCCGCACCCGCGCGGGTGAGTTCCAGGCGGCCCGCGAAGCCGGCGAAACGGGCGGTTACGATGTGCAGGCGCGCGAACAGGCCCGCGCTCGCGCGGGTGAATTCCAGGCAGCCCGCGAAGCCGGTGAAACGCGCGGTTACGATGTGCAGGCGCGTGAACAGTCCCGCGATCAGGTGCGCGCCCAGGTCAGCGAACAGCGCATGAGTCGTGAACAGGCGGGTGAAAGCTTCGCCGCCGGTGTTGCGGCGCGTGAAGGCTGGTCCTCCATGCAGCGCCCCGCCAGTGTCGAGCGTCCGTCTTCCATGCAGCGTCCTTCCGCCGCCTCGCGGCCGTCCATGCCGATGCAGCGTCCGCGCATGCGTTAATCCGGTCCGGCAACGACCGGGAGCGGTGCATGCCGTTCCCGGTTGCACTCGAACGATGAAAGAAGGAAACACGAGCATGACGAATTGCAACAAGGTGGCGGGGGCGCTTGCCGCGCTCGCGATAAGTCTGGCGGGCACGGCAGGTGCGGCGCCGCAGGCCGGTATTTCGCTGGGTTACGACTACAGCAGCGGAGAGTACGGCCAGAATGTCACGACCGAGATCGAATACCTTCCCGTATCGATGTCACTGACGGAAGGAAGCTGGCGGGCGGAACTGATCGTGCCCTGGATCCGGGTGACCGGTAACGGTTCGGTGGTGCCCGGCCCCGGCAGCCCGATGGTGTTCGACAACTTCAACGCCGGGCTGCTCGGCGGGGGCGGGGCGCCAGCGTCTGCCACCTCGACCATCACCAGCAGCGGCATGGGCGATGTTATCGCCGAACTGGGCTACGCGGTCATGCCGGCCGATGGCTCCTTCTATGAATTGACCGGCAGCGTGAAATTCGGCACCGCGGACGAGAACGAGGGGCTGGGCACTGGCGAGAACGACTATTCGCTGCGCCTCGACGGCGTGGTCGGGTCGGGCGCGGTGATGCCCTATTTCACCGTCGGTTACCTGGTGACGGGCGATGGCGGCGGCTTTGATTACCGTGATGTGCCTTTTGCCAGCGCCGGTCTCATGTTTCGCATGGGTGAGGGCGCCAGCGCAGGGCTGGGCTATGATTACCGCGGCGCCACGGTGCGCGGCAGCGACGGCCAGCAACAGGCCAGCGCCTTTTTTGCCTGGCGGCTCGGACCCGCGGTATCGGCGTCGGTGTCTGGCCTGATCGGTTTCACCGACAGCAGTCCCGACTACGGTCTGGGCGCGGAGTTGTCGACCCGCTTCTGAGTGCGGTTTCATCCGCTGCCGCGCAGGTCCCGTGGCCCGGGAGACGTTGCCATGGATTCACCCTGTGTCTCGGTCTGGCTGGGCGGAGCCCTTGCCGCCTACGCGTTCGGCGAGGGGTGCCCGTTCGGCCCGGACCGCATGGAGGCGTTTCGCAAGCGCCTGTACGCGATGGGGTTGCGTCGCCAGGTCAGGCTGCGCGTCCCTGAGCGGGCGGGGCGGCTACAATCGCGCCAATCTGGCCCGGGCCTGGACCGCCGTGGTGGCTGCCCTACTGGGCGAAACGCCCTGATTCCAGTATGATTCGCCTCTTTTCAGTCGTGTCGGGGAAGCCGCATGTTCAGCAAAGAAATGACCATCAAGGGGTTCGACGACGAACTCGCCGCCGCCATTGCCGCCGAGGAGCTGCGCCAGGAGCAGCACATCGAGCTGATAGCCTCTGAAAACTATGCCAGCCCGCGCGTCATGGAAGCGCAGGGCAGTGTGCTGACCAACAAGTACGCCGAGGGCTACCCCGGCAAGCGCTACTACGGTGGTTGCGAACATGTCGACGTTGCCGAACAGCTCGCCATCGACCGCGCGAAACAGCTGTTCAATGCCGATTACGCCAATGTGCAGCCGCATTCCGGTTCCCAGGCCAATGCCGCCGTTTACCTGGCGCTGTGCAATCCCGGCGACACCATCCTCGGCATGAGCCTGGCCGACGGCGGTCACCTGACTCACGGCTCGAAGGTGAATTTCTCCGGCAAGGTGTTCAACGCCGTGCAGTACGGTCTCGACCCCGACACCGGCGAGATCGACTATGCGCAGATGGAGGCGCTGGCGCAGGAGCACAAGCCGAAGGTCGTGGTGGCCGGTTTTTCCGCCTATTCACGCGTGGTGGACTGGGAGCGTTGCCGCCGCATCGCCGATTCGGTGGGCGCCTTCCTGTTCGTGGACATGGCGCACGTCGCCGGCCTGGTCGCCACCGGCCACTATCCCAGTCCGGTGCAAATTGCCGATGTGACCACCACCACCACGCACAAGACCCTGCGCGGGCCGCGCGGTGGCCTGATCCTGGCCAGGGCCAACCCCGATATTGAGAAGAAGCTCAACTCGCTGGTGTTCCCCGGTATCCAGGGTGGGCCGCTGATGCACGTTATTGCCGCCAAGGCGGTGGCCTTCCGGGAAGCCCTGCAGCCCGAGTTCGCCGACTACCAGGCGCAGGTGCTGGCAAACGCCCGGGCCATGGCGCAGGTGTTCATGGAGCGTGGCTACAAGGTGGTCTCGGGCGGCACCGACGACCATCTGTTCCTGGTCGATCTTATTGCGAAGGGGATCACCGGCAAGCAGGCCGATGCCGCCCTGGGCGCGGCCAACATCACGGTCAACAAGAATGCCGTGCCCAACGATCCGCAGTCGCCGTTCGTGACCAGCGGTATCCGTGTCGGCACCCCGGCGGTGACCACGCGCGGTTTCGGGGAAGTCGAAGTGCGCGAACTGGCGGGCTGGATGTGCGACATCATGGACGACGTGGACAACACCGACACCATCGAGCGGGTGAAGGCCAAAGTGCTGGAGATTTGCAAACGTTTCCCGGTGTACGGCTGAGGCCGGCGCCGGAAGGAGGCTGACCGCGCATGCGCTGCCCGTTCTGCGGCAACATGGACACCAAGGTCATCGACTCGCGGCTGGCCGGCGAGGGCATGCAGGTGCGCCGTCGCCGCGAGTGCGTGGCCTGCGGTGATCGTTTCACCACCTACGAGGCGGCTGAACTGGTAATGCCGCGCATCGTCAAGAGCGACGGCACGCGGGAGCCCTTCAACGAGGAGAAACTGCTGACGGGCATCCTGCGCGCGCTGGAAAAACGCCCGGTGGACACCGACAGCGTCGACGCCGCCATCAGTCATATCCAGCACCGCCTGCAGTCCTGTGGAGAGCGCGAAATCGAGTCACGCCAGCTGGGCGAATGGGTGATGGATGAGTTGCGTAACCTCGACCAGGTGGCTTACGTGCGCTTCGCGTCCGTGTACCGCAGTTTCCAGGATGTGAGCGAGTTCCGCGACGAGATCGAGCGCCTGCAGCAGGAACCGACGCCGGAGGAAAAGCGCAACCAGATTCCGCTGCTGCCGGACGACGAGGACGGCAAGCCCGATGATTGACAGCCCGCCGGGCGCCGATCATGCCTTCATGGCCGAGGCCGTGCGGCTGGCCCGGCGTGGTATCTACAGCACGCACCCCAACCCCAACGTGGGATGCGTGGTGGTCGCCGGCGGCGAGGTGGTGGGTCGCGGCTGGCACCGGCGCGCCGGTGAACCGCATGCCGAGGTCCATGCCTTGCGCGAGGCCGGCGAGCGGGCGCGTGGCGCCACGGCCTACGTGACCCTGGAGCCGTGCAGCCACACCGGGCGCACGCCGCCCTGCGCGGAAGCGCTGGTGGAAGCGGGTGTCGGGCGCGTGGTGGTGGGCATGCAGGACCCCAACCCGCAGGTGTCCGGCCGAGGCCTGGCACGACTGCGCGAGGCGGGTATCGCGGTCGAGTGCGGCGTGCTGGAAGCGCAGGCGCGGGACCTCAATCCCGGTTTTATTTCGCGCATGGAGCGTGGGCGGCCCTGGTTGCGCGTCAAGCTGGCCGCCAGTCTGGACGGACGCACGGCCATGGCGTCGGGCGAGAGCAAGTGGATCAGCGGCCCGGAAGCTCGCCGCGACGTGCAGCGCCTGCGCGCGCGCAGTTCGGCGGTGATGACCGGCATTGGCACGGTGCTGGCCGACGACCCTTCGCTCAACGTGCGCCTGGGCGCGGCGGAGCTGTACGGCGTCGAACCCGTGCGCCAGCCCTTGCGGGTGGTGCTGGACAGCCGCCTGCGCATGCCGCTGCGGGCGCGTATGTTGGCCTTGCCGGGCGAGACGCTGGTACTGACCCTCGACGACGCCGACGCGCCGCGCGAGTCGCTGGAGCGGGCAGGCGCCACTGTGAGAGTGGTCGGCGCCCATGGCGAGCACCTGTCGCCGCACGCCGTGCTGCGCGAACTGGCGGCGCGCGAAATGAACGAGGTGCTGCTGGAATGCGGCCCGACGCTGGCCGGCAGCTTCATGGCGGCGGGGCTGGTCG
>WGBO01000019.1 GCA_015494295.1 Gammaproteobacteria bacterium
GAAAACCGCAAGCCGCGCGGCCTGGTGATCCTCTCCGACAAGCCCAACGGCTTTATCGCCGGCGCCGACGTGCGCGAGTTCACCCGGCTGGAGAACCGCGACCAGGCGCTGGACGCCATCCAGCGCGGGCAGGCCGTGTTCGATCGCCTTGCCGCCCTGCCGTTCCCGACCGTCGCGCTGATCCACGGCTTCTGCCTGGGCGGCGGACTGGAACTGTCGCTGGCCTGCAAGTACCGCGTCGCGCGCGACGACCGCGGCACGCGCCTGGGCCTGCCGGAGGTCAAGCTTGGCATTCACCCCGGCTTCGGCGGCACGGTGCGCCTGACCGCCCTGGTCGGCGCGCTGCACGCGATGGATCTGATGCTCAGTGGCCGCACCGTCGACGGCCGCAGCGCCAGGCGCATGGGCATCGTCGACCACGCGGTGCCGGAACGCCACCTGAAAGCGGCCGCGCGCGCGCTGATCATGGATGCGCCACCGCCGCATCGGCCGGGGCGGCTGCAGGCGCTCAGCAACCACGACTGGGTACGCCCGCTGCTGGCGCGCCTGTTCGAATACCAGGTCGGGAAAAAGGTCCGCAAGGACCACTACCCCGCGCCCTGGGCGCTGATCGACCTGTGGCGCGAACACGCTGGCGCGGAGCGCGACATGCTGCACGCCGAAGCGGAATCGGTGGCGCGCCTGATCGTGGGCGAGACCGCCCAGAACCTCATCCGCGTGTTCCTGTTGCAGGAACAGCTCAAGGCGCTCGGCAACCACCCGGACTACCGGCCTGCGCACGTGCACGTGATCGGCGCCGGCGTCATGGGTGGCGACATCGCCGCCTGGTGCGCCTTCAAGGGCATGAAGGTCACCCTGTCCGACCAGTCCCCGGAACGCATCGCGCCCGCCATCAAGCGCGCCCACCAGTTGTTCAGGCGCCGGCTGCGCAAGCCGCGCCCCATCCAGGAGGCCATGGACCGCCTGATGCCCGATCACAAGGGCATGGGGGTCGAGCACGCCGACCTGATCATCGAGGCCATCTTCGAGGACGTGGCCGTCAAGCGCAGCCTGTATGAACAACTGGAGCCGCGCATGCGCCCGGACGCCATCCTGGCCACCAACACCTCCAGCATCCCGCTCGACGAATTGCGCGGCGCGCTGAAGAAGCCGGAGCGGCTGGTGGGGCTGCATTTCTTCAACCCGGTGGCGAAGATGCAACTGGTGGAGATCGTGCGCGACGAACAGACCGACCCCGACGTCACGTTGCGCGCCACCACCTTCGCGCGGCGTATCGACAGGCTGCCACTGCCGGTGTCCAGCACGCCGGGCTTCCTGGTCAACCGCATCCTCATGCCCTACCTGCTGGAAGCCGTGGAACTGGTGACCGAAGACGTTTCGGCCACCGATATCGATCGCCAGGCGGTGAAGTTCGGCATGCCCATGGGGCCGATCGAACTCGCCGACGCGGTAGGCCTGGACATCTGCCTGCACGTGGCCGAGAACCTCGGCCAGCACTTCGACGTGGAGGTGCCGCCGCGGCTGCGGGAACTGGTCAACCGCGGCGACCTGGGGCGCAAGAGCGGGCGCGGGTTCTACACCTACAAGAAAGGCAAGCCGGTCAAGCCGGCGCTGCCCAAGGGCCACCGCGCCAACGACGACGTCATCGACCGCATGATCCTGCGCATGCTCAACGAGGCGGTCGCCTGTCTGCGCGAGAAGGTGGTCGAAAAGGCCGACCACCTCGACGGTGGCATGGTCTACGGCACCGGCTTCGCGCCGTTCCGCGGCGGCCCCATCCACTATATCGAAACTGTCGGGGCTGACACTCTGGTACAGCGCCTGCATAATCTCGAACAACGCTTTGGCGCCCGCTTCAAACCGGACCCGGGTTGGGAGTCCGTGGCGGGTTTCTCGTCCAGCGACAACACGGTGAGCGAACAATAATGATCCCGAACGATGAGAGTCACCTGGTAACACCCGAGCAGGCCGGCACCCTGGCGGGCCTGTTCTATGAACGCGTGCAACGCACCCCGGAGGCACCGGCCTACCAGTACTACGATGCCGGCGACGAAACCTGGAAGACCCTGAACTGGCGCCAGGCCGGCGACCTTGCCGCGCGCTGGCAGGCGGCACTGGCCTCGGAGAACCTGCAACCGGGTGACCGCGTAGCCATCCTCATGCAGAACTGCCCGCAGTGGGTGATGTTCGACCAGGCGGCGCTCTCCAACGGCCTGGTGGTGGTGCCGCTCTATACCCAGGACCGCGCCGAGAACATCGCCTACATCCTGCAGAACGCCGGCGCCAAGGTATTGCTGATCGGCAACCAGGAACACTGGGACACCCTGCAACCGGTGTGGGACCAGCTCGGCTTCCTGAACCGCATACTGGCGCTCGAACACATCGACACCTGCGGGCATCCCGATTCGCGTCTGCGCACTGTCGGTGAATGGCTGCCCGACCACGCCGAACTGATGCGCGTCAACTGGGACCGCGACGCGCTGGCCACCATCGTCTACACCTCGGGCACCACCGGACGTCCCAAGGGCGTGATGCTCAGCCACTACAACATCCTGTGGAACGCCTACCGCAGCCTGCAAGTGGTGAAACGCGGCTCCGACGAACTGTTCCTGTCCTTTCTGCCACTGTCGCACACCCTGGAACGCACCGCCGGCTACTACCTGCCGATGATGCTGGGCGCGGCGGTCGCCTACAACCGCTCCATACC
>WGBO01000020.1 GCA_015494295.1 Gammaproteobacteria bacterium
GCGTGCTGGCCAGCCCGGAAACCGCCACCGACGCCGACTACTACAACATCCAGAGCATCATTGGCCACGAGTATTTCCACAACTGGTCGGGCAACCGCGTGACCTGCCGCGACTGGTTCCAGCTCAGCCTCAAGGAAGGCTTCACCGTGTTTCGCGACCAGGAGTTCAGCGCCGACCTCAACTCGCGTCCGGTGAAACGCATCGACGACGTCAACGTGCTGCGCGCCCACCAGTTCGCCCAGGACGCCGGCCCCATGGCCCACCCGGTGCGGCCGGACAGCTACATCGAAATCAGCAATTTCTATACCGTCACGGTCTACAACAAGGGTGCCGAAGTGGTACGCATGATCCGCACCCTGCTCGGTCCGCAACGCTTCCGCGCCGGCTGCGACCTGTATTTCGAACGCCACGACGGCCAGGCGGTCACCACCGATGACTTCGTGGCCGCGATGGAAGACGCCAGCGGCGTCGATCTTGCCCGCTTCAAACGCTGGTACAGCCAGGCCGGCACCCCGGTCATCGAAGTGGAAGACGACTACGACGCCAGGCGTCAGATCTACCACCTGACCCTGAAACAACACTGCCCGCCGACACCCGGACAACCGCACAAGGAGCCCTTCCACATCCCGGTGCTGACCGCGTTGCTCGGCGCCGACGGCCGCACCCTGCCGCTGCAACAACACGGCGGAGACGCCGCTGATCACGAAGTGCTGCTGGAACTGCGCGAGGCGGAGCAAACCTTCACCTTCGAGAACATTCCGGAACGCCCTCTGCCCTCGCTGTTGCGCGGGTTCTCGGCGCCGGTGCGGCTGAGCATGCATCGCGACCGCGAAACCCTGACGTTCCTGTTCGCCCACGACGACGATCCGTTCAACCGCTGGGACGCGGGCCAGTCACTGGCCATCGACCTGTTGCTGGAACTGGTCGAGGCACACCGGCAGGGCCACGATCTCTCGGTGAGCGACAACATCATCGAGGCGTTCCGCGCCACCCTCAACGACGAAAGCCTGGACCGCGCACTGATCGCTCAGGCCCTGAGCCTGCCGACGGAATCCTACCTGGCCGACCAGTGCGCCTCGGTGGACGTGGACGCCATCCACGCCGCGCGCCTGCACCTGCGCCGGGTGATCGCCGAAGCGCTCTACGACGACTTCCTGCGCCACTACCGGGAACTGCAAGACGACGGTCCCTACCGCTTCGACGCCGCGTCCATGGCGCGGCGCTCGCTGAAGAACCTGTGCCTGTCCTGGCTGATGGAGACCGAAAGCGAGGAAGCACGCACGCTGTGCCAGCGCCAGTTCGAACAGGGAACCTCCATGACCGATACGCTGGCGGCGCTGGCCACCCTCGCCCAGCACGATGTCCCCGAACGGCTGCCGGCGCTGGAGCGTTTCCACGCCCGGTGGAAACATGACCCGCACGTGGTCGACAAGTGGTTTGCCATACAGGCCGCTTCGCGCCTGCCCGACACCCTGGATCGGGTCATCGAGTTGCTCGGGCACCCGGACTTCACCATATCCAACCCCAACAAGGTGCGCGCGCTGATCGGCCGTTTCTGCCAGGGCAACCCGCTGCGCTTCCACGCGCCCGACGGCAGCGGCTACCATTTCCTTGCCGAACGGGTGCTGGAACTGGACGGCATGAACCCGCAGATTGCCGCGCGCCTGGTCAGCGCGCTGAGTCGCTGGAAACGCTTCGACGATGCGCGCCAGAAGAAAATGACGGAACAACTGGAACGCATCCTCGCCTGCGACACCCTGTCAAAGGACGTATACGAAATCGTATCCAAGAGTCTGGATCGCGAAAGCTGACGCTGGCGCGCTTGAATCCGGCCTGAACGCCCCCATCTGTCTGACAAGCGAATTCAGACAAGGGCTGCAAACCATGACTCAAGCGATGCACATCGTCTGTCCCCACTGCGACGCCATAAATCGCGTTCCCCCGGACAGGCTCGACCAGAAACCGACCTGCGGCAAGTGCAAGAAGCCGCTGTTCACCGGCCACCCGGTGGAGCTCAACGACCGCAATTTCGCGCGCCACGTGGAAAAAAGCGATCTGCCGGTGGTGGTCGATTTCTGGGCACCCTGGTGCGGCCCGTGCAAGATGATGGCGCCGCACTTCGAAGCGGCCGCCCGGCAGCTCGAACCGCAGGTGCGACTGGCCAAGCTCAACACCGAGCAGTCACAGCAGACCGCGGCGCGGTTTGGTATTCGCAGCATCCCGACGCTGGCCGTGTTTCGCAAGGGGCGCGAAGTCGCCCGCCAGGCCGGCGCCATGGACGCGCGCGCCCTCAGCCAGTGGATCCGTTCGCAACTCTAGGCTGAGCCGGCGGCCTCCACCGGCACGCAGGCCAGCGCCCGTTCCAGCACCTCCACGCCGGCGCCTGGCCGCGGCGCCTCCTCGCTGAGGGTCCGGCGCCAGGCGCGCGCGCCGGGGCAACCCTGGAACAGGCCGAGCATGTGGCGGGTGATGGCGTGCAGGCGCACGCCGGCGGCAAGCTGGCGTTCCATGTACGGCAGCATCCGCGCAACCACCTCGTGACGACTGGCCGGCACCCCCGGCACGCCAAGCCCCGTCTCCAGTTCGGCCAGCAGCCAGGGGTTGTGATAAGCCGCACGGCCGATCATCACGCCATCCACACGCGCCAGGTGTGCTTCCACTGCTGCCCGTTCCGTCACGCCACCGTTGAGGTGGATCTCCAGTTGCGGGAAATCCCGCTTGAGGCGATAGACACGCGGGTAATCGAGTGGCGGTACATCGCGGTTCTGCTTCGGGCTCAGCCCCTTCAGCCACGCCTTGCGCGCGTGCACGTACAGGCGCGACACGCCGGCCTCGACCAGCCGCGCGGTAAAATCGTGCAACAAGGGGTAGCTGTCGTGCTCATCCACGCCCAGGCGGCATTTGACGCTCACCGGAATATCGACCGCCTCGCGCATCGCTTCCACGGCCGACGCCACCGTGGCCGGTTCCAGCATCAGGCAGGCGCCAAAGCGCCCCGACTGGACCCGGTCGCTGGGGCAGCCGACATTCAGGTTCACTTCGTCGAAACCCGCCTGCGCGGCCAGCCGCGCGCAACGCGTCAGTGCCTCGGACTCGCTGCCGCCCAGTTGCACAGCCACCGGGTGCTCCGCCGCGTCGAACGCCAGAAAACGCGCCCGCTCGCCGTGTTCGAGCGCGCCGGTGGTTATCATTTCGGTAAACAGGCGCGCGCCCGGGGCAACCTGACGCAGAAAATAACGGCAGTGGCGGTCGGTCCAGTCCAGCATGGGGGCGACCGACAGGCGGCAGAAAGGGGTCATGTCCGCCATTGTACGGTAAAAAGTGCTGTTTTCCGAAGCACTTGGACTACACTCCTGGAAAAAGCTGCCGTTAACGCGAACAACAATCGCCTGGCGTGTCCAATGAAAACGAACAGGGAGATCCATCGGCAATGAATATGCCTGACACCGGTTTTATGCTCCGTTCGCTGGAGTTCATGGCGAGCTTCTTCGTAATCCTGCTCGGTCTGGTGGCGCTCACGATTGTCATCGTCTACATCATCGACGTGACCCAGACCAGGCAGGCCATCCGCCGGAATTATCCGGTGATCGCCCATTTCCGTTATTTCTTCGAGGATCTGGGCAAGTTTTTCCGCCAGTATTTCTTTGCCATGGACCGCGAGGAAATGCCCTTCAACCGTGCCGATCGTTCATGGGTCTACCGCGCGGCCAAGGACCTCGACAACACCACTGCCTTTGGTTCCACCCGCTCACTGTCGCCCCCCGGTACCGTGCTGTTCGTCAACTGTCCCTTTCCCACGCTGGGCACTGATGCCGCAAAGACCCGCGAGCTCACCATCGGACCGAACTGCGAGCGCCCATACGTCACCGACTCGCTGTTCAACATTTCCGGCATGAGCTACGGCGCACTGTCGCGCCCTGCCGTGCAGGCGCTGTCCGCCGGCGCCGCAAAATGCGGTTGCTGGCTGAACACGGGCGAAGGTGGCCTGTCGCCCTATCATCTCGAAGGCGGCGCCGATATCGTGTTCCAGATTGGCACCGCCAAGTACGGTGTACGCGACGAGCACGGCAACCTGAACGACGACAAGCTGCGGGAAGTCGCCGCGCATGAACAGGTCCGGATGTTTGAGATCAAGCTCAGCCAGGGCGCCAAGCCCGGCAAGGGCGGCATCCTGCCCGGCAACAAGGTAACGGCTGAAATCGCCCGTATCCGGGGCATTCCCGAAGGCAAGGATTCCATCAGCCCCAACCGACACCCGGACATCAATTCGATCGACGATCTGTTGAACATGATTGAAAGGATACGCACCGTCACCGGGAAACCCGTGGGATTCAAGGCGGTGATTGGCGCCTATGGATGGCTGGATGAGCTATTCGGCGAAATCAACAAGCGTGGCCAGCAAGCCGCGCCGGATTTCATTACCGTCGACAGCGCGGATGGCGGCACCGGCGCCGCGCCCATGAGCCTGATGGACTACATGGGCCTGCCAATCCAGGAAAGCCTGCCGCTGCTTACCGACAAACTGGTCGAACATGGATTGAAGGAGCGCGTCAAGGTCATCGCTTCCGGAAAACTGATTACACCCGCGGAGGTTGCCTGGGCGCTGTGCGTGGGAGCGGATTTCGTGGTGTCGGCGCGAGGCTTCATGTTCGCCCTGGGCTGCATCCAGGCCCTGCAGTGCAACAAGAACACCTGCCCAACCGGCATCACGACCCACAACCCGCGTCTGCAGAAAGGGCTGGTGCCCGAAGACAAGGCCATCCGCGTCGCCAACTACGTCCGCAACATGGTCCACGAAATCGGCGTCATTGCCCATTCCTGCGGCGTTCGTGAACCGCGCGAACTGAAACGTTTCCATGCCCGTATCGTGGTGGAAAGCGGCCGATCACTGTCGCTGGAAGACCTGTATTCCGAACAGGCCATGCGGGCGATGCTCAAGCGCCGGACAAACGTGTCGTAAACACCCGTGCGAAAACACGGTATCATGGACAAACCACTTTTTCTGTTTGACAGGTAACTTTACAGTGTCTGAAAACAAGATTCTCGTTACCGGCGGCGCCGGTTACATCGGCAGCCACGTCGTGCGCATGCTCACCGCCGCCGGACGTCCCGTCGTGGTACTGGACAACCTTTCCACCGGCTTCGCGGACGCCGTGATCGGCGCCGAGCTGGTGGTCGGAGACACCGGCGACCGCGAGACGGTGAGCCGACTGCTGGCCGGGCACGATGTCGATACGGTGCTGCACTTTGCCGCCCACACCATCGTGCCGGAGTCGGTCGAGAAGCCGCTCAAGTACTACGGCAACAACACCTGCTGTACCCGCAACCTGCTGGAGTGTTGTTCGGAAGCCGGGGTGAAGCATTTCATCTTCTCATCCACCGCCGCGGTCTACGGCATCCCTGAAGATTCGGTGTGTACCGAGGACAGCCCGCTGGCCCCGATCAATCCCTATGGCACCTCCAAGCTGATGAGCGAAATGATGCTGCGTGACCTGGGCAAGGCCACCGACATGCGTCACGTGATCCTGCGCTATTTCAACGTCGCCGGTTCCGACCCCGGGGGACGCATCGGCCAGTCCACCGAGAAGGCCACGCTGCTGATCAAGGTGGCAGCAGAAGTCGCGGTCGGCAAGCGCGAACAGCTCTATGTGTTCGGCACCGACTACCCGACCCCGGACGGCACCGGCGTGCGCGACTACATCCACGTCGACGATCTGGCCGACGCCCATATCAAGGCGGTGGACTACCTGGCGAACGGTGGCGAATCGGTGACGCTGAACTGCGGCTATGGACACGGCTACAGCGTGCGTGAGGTGATCGACGCGGTGAACCGCGCCAACGGCTCGCCCATCAAGGTGGTGGAGGAAGCGCGCCGCGCGGGGGACCCGCCGGCGCTGGTCGCCAGGGCCGACCGTGCGCGCGAGGTGCTGGGCTGGACGCCACGCTACGACGACCTGGATTTCATCGTCAAGACCTCGCTGGACTGGGAGCGCAAGCTGGCCGGCTGAAACCCGCCAGCGGAAAACGGCTCAGGCGGACGCCTGTACCGTCTGTTCGCGGCGCCGGGCCACCGCCTCGGCAAGTCGCTCCAGCAGGGGCACCGTATCGTCCCAGCCGATGCACGCATCGGTGATACTCTTGCCATATTCCAGCTCTCGACCGGGCACACAGTCCTGCCGCCCTTCCCGCAGGTGACTTTCGATCATGGCGCCCATGATGCGTGCGTCGCCGGCGGCCACCTGGCCCGCAACATCGGCGCCCACCACCAGCTGGCGCTGGAACTGCTTCTCGCTGTTGCCGTGACTGAAGTCGATCATCACCCGCTGCGGCAGCCCGGCCTGCTCCAGTTGTTCGCAGGCGGCGGCGACACCGGCGGCATCGTAGTTGGGTTTGCGGCCGCCGCGCAGGATGATGTGGCAGTCTTCGTTGCCGGCAGTGGAGAAGATCGCCGAGTGCCCCTGCTTGGTCAGCGACAGGAAGTTGTGCGGCTGTGACGCCGAGCGGATGGCGTCGATGGCGATGCCCATGCTGCCGTCGGTACCGTTCTTGAAACCGACCGCGCAGGACAGGCCGGACGCCAGTTCGCGGTGAACCTGACTCTCGGTGGTGCGGGCGCCGATCGCGCCCCAGCTGATCAGGTCGGACACGTACTGCGGCGACATCAGGTCCAGGTACTCGGTCGCGGCGGGGATACCGTTGTCGTTCAGCTCCAGCAAAAGCTTGCGCGCCAGCCGCAGCCCCTTGTTGATGTTGAAACTGCCGTCCAGGTCCGGGTCGTTGATGAGGCCCTTCCAGCCCACGGTAGTGCGCGGCTTCTCGAAGTACACGCGCATCACGATCAGCAGGTCGTCGGCGAGCCGTTCACGCACCGCCTTGAGTCGGTCGCCATACTCCACGGCCGCGACCGGATCGTGGATGGAACAGGGCCCGACGATGACCAGCATGCGGTCGTCGCCACCGTGCAGGATCCGGTGGATGGCCTGGCGGGTCTCCCAGGTGGTGCGCGCCGCCGCCTCCGTGATCGGAAACTCGGCCTGCAGCTCCGCGTAGGGAACCACTTCTCGCACATCCACAATTCGAAGATCGTCGGTCTGGTAAGGCATCGCTGTCATGTCTGTCACAACGGGCGGACAACCTGCGGCAACAGGTCATAACACCCTGATCGGTATGGGGTTTCAGGCCATACAGGGAATAAAGCAGGGCATTATACACTACCCGGCGGGGTTTGTTTCCGGCGACCCGCCAGCGCGCGGCAGAAACAGGTAGTTGCGGTGGTCGGTGTCCGCCTTGCGGCAAGGATAGCGATCGAAGCGCCGGCAGGGAATGCGTTCGCCACGGTACAGAAAAAAGCCCTCGTAACCGAGCCCCTCCAGAAACGCGAACAGGTCGCCGCGCGCGGCGTCGGCGTGGTGACACTCGACCTGCAACACCGGCCGGTCGCGGCGCAGCAGCGCTTCCGCGCCCCGCATGACCGCCAGCTCGTGGCCTTCCACGTCGCACTTGATAAAGGCCACCGGGGCCGGCGCCGTGGCCCCGGACCAGGCGTCCAGCGTGGTATGGCGCACCCGCACCGGGCTGGTGCCCTCCACGGGCGAAAACGAGGCATCGCCCGCCCCCACCCCGCGGCGGTACAGGTCCGATTCTCCGTTGTGATCGGACAGGGCGAACGGCAGCAACTCCACGTTGTCGAGCCCGAAAGCCTCCACCACGTCCGCCAGGTGGGCGCCGAGTTCGGGCTGCGGCTCGAAGGCCAGCACCCGGCCCCGCGGCCCCACCGCGCGGGACATCCAGTAGCAGTACACGCCCTTGTTGGCGCCGATATCGACGACCGTGCGCCCGCGCAGCGGCAGCGACTGCATGAAACGGATTTCAGCCGCCTCCTTGCGCCGCCGGTAGCGGCGGAAACGCAGGCGCATGTGGAGTTTTTCGATCAGGTTCATGGAACAGGGCCACGCCGGGGGCCGACGTCCGGCCACCCGGCGCATCATAGACGAGTCCCCCGGCCTGCTCCAGCGCCTGCCTGCGCGTGGATCAGTGCTTGCCCGGCTCCAGCACCGCGCCGCGCCGTTCCTCGGCGATATAGGCTTGCAGAGCGGTCATGCGCGGGTCATCCGCCGCCAGTGGCGCGCTCTCGAGCGGGTTCTCGATACACCAGTTGATCATCTCCCACAGTTCCGCCACGCGCCCCAGTTGCTGCTGGAACTTGGGATAGGTCTCCGGGTGCGTATTGGCGGCGTTGGGATGGCACTGGTCGCAAGACACCGTGTTGTCGCTGGACAGGCCACCGTGAAACAGCCGGTCGCCCTTCTTCACCACGGCCATGTACTCCTGCTGCCAGCGTGCCAGGTCTTCCTCGCTGAACTCGTCGGCACGCGGCGCCGCCGTCAGCACCATGGCGATCGACGCGAGCGCCGCCAGACCTCGAACTGTCTTGTTACGCTTCATCAGTCTGCTCCTCTGCTCAATAGTGCTTCTGGGGTGGAATCCGACGCGCCGGATCCTGGTACTTCGTATCCACGGGATGCCCGGACTTCTCATCGAACACCACGCGCCGGTTGCTGTTGTCGGGCAGGATGTAACTGACATCGACGCGCCCGCTGTGCATGTCGATAAACTGCCAACCGGTGGCATCGCGCTCGAAGAAGGGGTCGGCGCGGTTCATATGAACAGTCAGCCTGGGCAGGTAACTGGCCTTCTGCCGGTAGCTCTCCGGGTAGGGCCAGGGCCAGGCTGTCGCCATCGCCGAGTGGAAGCTGATGTTGCCGATCTGGTTGGTCTGGATCTGGTGCACATGGCCGTACAGAACCGTCACCTTGTCGAAACGCTGCAACAGCGCCTGAACCTGTTCGGCATCGTCGGTCCAGAAGTTCCAGCCCTTGTAGATCTTCTGCAGGGGCGAATGCGACAGCACCACCACCGGGGTGTCCTTGCGGACCTTCGCCAGGTCCTTCTTCAGCCACGCGCGCTGCGCCTCGCCGACCATGAAGGGCTGGCCGTTGGGGTTGTCCAGGCGTGCCATCTCCTTCATCCGGTCCATGCCCGAATCCCACTTCCGGTGCATCCAGTGTTCGTGGGTCAGGATGCTGTTGAGGACCACGAAGTGCACACCCTTGTGGTCGAAGCTGTAGTGGTCCGGCCCGAGCTGCTTGCGCCAGTACTCGCCGAGATCCACGTAGTAGTCGTGCTCACCCATCACGTAATGGACCTTGCCGCGCAAACCGCCCAGCAGTTCGAGACCGTGGTCGATCTCCTCGGGCTTGCCGAGCTGGGCGATGTCGCCGCCGTAGAACACGAAATCGGGGCGCGGGTCCAGCAGGTTGGCCTCCGCCACCGCACGGATCAGACCGCGGTCCCAGTTGCGCACGAAGCGGTTGCCCTTGATCTGGGTGATGTGCGAATCGGAAATATAGGCAAAGGTAAAGCGGTCCTCGCTGCCCTTGCCGAAAGCCAGCTCCACCAGGCTGACGGGGAGCGTGCTGGCGGCAAGCAGCGCACCGCCCTGTTTCAAAAACCTGCGACGACTGTTGTCTGTCATGTCACTCTCCTCAGCGTTGCGTGAATCGATCGAGACCCGGACTGGTCAGCGCTTTCATGAACTCGACCAGGTCCCGTTTTTCACCCTCGTCCAGTCCCAGCGGCCGGATGCCGCCACTGAGAAAGCCCGACAGGGGGTCTGTTTCCTTCAGGCGTCCGCCGTTGTTGTAGAACTCGACCACGTCTTCCAGCGTTTCCAGGCTGCCGTCGTGCATGTACGGCCCGGTCAGTTCCACATTGCGCAGCGTCGGAGTCTTGAAGGCGCCGACCTCGGTGAAGTTTTCCGTCACCGCGAAACGTCCGAGCTCCGACACGTTGGCGCGCGTCAGCACCGTCACGTCCACGTTGGCGCCCTTGCGTTTTGCCTGCAGGAAGCGCTGCGCGACCTCGGCCTCCTTGCCGCGAATCCGCTTGAAGCCGACACCGATGTTGTGGAAACGGTTGTCGGTAAAGAGCGCCTGCGTCTGCTCGATGGTGTGGCAGGACACGCAACGGCCCTTGCCGACGAACACCGCCAGGCCGCGGACCTGCGCCGGCGTCATCGCCTTCTCGTCGCCGCCGTAGTAATAGCGGTCGAAAGGCGAATCGCCCGCCACAATGGTGCGCTCGAAACTGGCGATAGCCCTGGCGACGTGGTCCATGTTGATATCGGCCGGCGCCACGCCGAACACCTCACGGAACGCCTTGACGTAATCCCGGTCACCGCGAATTACCGCGAGCAGCGGCTTGTGATCGGGCAGACCACCCTCCACCGGGTTGACGAACGGCTGTTTGGCCTGTCCCTCGAGGTCGGGCTCGCGCCCGTCCCAGAACAGGGTCTTCATGTAGGCCGCGTTGATCACCGTCGGCGCGTTGCGTGTCCCTGTCAGGCCGTTGAAGCCCTTCGATACCGGCAGGTTGTCGGTGAAGGCCTTGTCCTGCGAATGGCAGCTTGCGCAACTCACCTTGCCGTCGGCACTGAAGCGGGTGTCGTGAAACAGGCGGTCGCCCAGCGCGATCTTGGCCGGTGTCTGCGGGTTGTCTTCGGGGATGGGTACCGGCGGAAGCCCCAGCGGGGCGGCGGCCAACTGGCCCGCCAGGCCGGCGAAAACCAGAACGAAAAAGAGTTTTTTCTTCATGAGCAGCCCTCCTGTGACTCGATGGAAAGCCTAGGAGTTGCCAGATGATGTTGCCAATTGCTTTTATCAAGTGCTGTAATAGCCGACAGCTATCAAGGGAATTGCCATGAATCTTTCCGAGTTGCGCTACGTCGTCGCACTGGCGCGCGAACGGCATTTCGGGCGCGCCGCCGCGGCCTGTTTCGTCAGCCAGCCGACGCTCAGCGTCGCCATCCGCAAGCTGGAAGACGAACTGGGCGTCACCCTGTTCGAACGCGCCAGCCACGAGGTGCGCGTTACCAGCGCCGGCGAACGGGTGGTGGAAAAGGCCCAGCAGGCGCTGGAAGCGGTGGAATCGGTGCGCCAGGCGGCGCGCGCGGAAAGCGACCAGTTGAGCGGCCCCTTGCGCATCGGCGCCATCTACACCATCGGACCCTACCTGTTCCCGGACCTGATTCCCAATCTCAACGAACGCGCACCGGACATGCCGCTGATCGTCGAGGAGAACTACACGGCGGTCCTGTCGGAAAAGCTCAAGCAGGGTGACCTCGACGTCATCGTCATCTCCCTGCCCTTCGACGAACCGAATATCCTCACCCTGCCCCTGTACGAGGAACCGTTCGTGATCCTGTTGCCCGCCTCGCACCCGCTGACCGGGCGCAAGACCATCGCGCCCCGGAACCTGGAGGGCGAAACCGTGCTGATGCTGGGCGCCGGGCACTGTTTCCGCGACCAGGTGATCGAAGCCTGCCCCGCCTGCGCGCCAAAAGCCGGCGACGGCAGCCCCGTCTATACCGCCGAGGGCAGTTCGCTGGAAACCATACGCCACATGGTCGCCTCCGGCATGGGCCTGACCGTGCTGCCCTGCACCGCCGCCGGCGCCGACCGCTATTCGCAGCGACTGTTGGCCATACGCCGCTTCACACGACCGGCGCCAAGCCGCGTGGTGGCGCTGGCCTGGCGCGCGAGTTTCCCGCGCCCCAAGGTCATCGACGCCGTGAAAGACGCTGTCGCAGCCTCGCAACTGACCTGCATCCAGCCAAAGGTGCGCAAGCCGCGAAAGGCCGCCGCGAACCGCGGAAAAACATCGTGAGATAATGCCGGAGACGTCCGGCAAACAGGGAATTGGTCGGGGCGAGAGGATTTGAACCTCCGACCACCTGCACCCCATGCAGGTGCGCTACCAGGCTGCGCTACGCCCCGAGTCTTGCGAAGAGCCGCGATAATACAGCATCCCCCCACCCCAAGCCAAACAAAAAGGGGAGAAGAAAATGCCTCCGTCTCATTTTTCAGCGTTTGAGGATTTGCAGGAGTTCTTCGAGTTCCATGCGCATCTGGCGCACGATCTGCTGACGCTGGCTGACGTCTTCCCTGGCCTCATCACCGGACAATTGCTGGCGGGCGCCGCCGATGGTGAACCCCTGTTCGTACAACAGGCTGCGGATCTGACGGATCATGATCACGTCGTGGCGCTGGTAATAGCGTCGGTTGCCGCGACGTTTTACCGGCTTGAGTTGCGGAAATTCCTGCTCCCAGTAGCGCAGCACGTGCGGCTTGACACCGCACAGCTCGGAGACTTCACCGATGGTGAAATAACGTTTGCCAGGGATTGCGGGGAGTTCGTTATTGTTGCTGGCTTCCAGCATAGGCCTCTACGCGTGCTTTGAGTTTCTGACCGGGACGGAAGGTGACAACCCGACGGGCGGAAATCGGGATTTCCTCACCTGTCTTGGGGTTTCGCCCCGGGCGCTGGTTCTTTTCGCGAAGGTCGAAGTTTCCGAAACCCGACAACTTAACCTGCTTGCCGCTTTCAAGCGCGCATCGGATTTCCTCGAAAAACATTTCCACCAGTTCCTTGGCTTCGCGCTTGTTGAGCCCAAGATCCTCGAACAGCTTTTCTGCCATATCGGCTTTGGTTAGCGCCATGGGTTCACTCTCTTAATGTTGCCCCAAATTCCTGTTCCAGTTGGGCGGTAATTCCAGTCATCACCGCATCAACGTCTTCGTCAGTTAGTGTGCGTGAAGAATCCTGTAGAATCAAGCCAAAAGCGATGCTTTTTCGCCCGGATTCTATACCCTTGCCCTCATAGACATCGAACACCCGCAGATCCTTGAGCAAGGGCCCTGCCTGGCGTCGGATAGTGTCGCAGAGCGCGGCGGCTGGTGTTCCCCCGTCCACTACTACCGCTAGATCACGGCGGATTGACGGAAATCTTGAGAGTTTTTGAAAGCTTGGCACACGGCCTTTGAGCACCACATCCAGTTCCAGCTCGAACAGGAAGGTTCTGCCGGGAATTTCCAGCTTTTGCGCGACCTGCGGGTGTACCCGGCCCAGCCAGCCCACGGGGTGGCCGTCGACCTGGATACGCGCACTCTGCCCCGGATGCAGGGCCGGGTGCTCCGCCGCCTGGAAGACAGCCTCGACACCGGCGTAATCAAGCAGGATCTGTACGTCGCCTTTCACGTCGAAAAAGTCCACCGGCTCGGCCGCAGCCGCCCATTGTTCCGGCAGGCGGTCGCCAACCACGGCACCCGCGATGACTCTTTCCTGTTTTAATTCAGTATCTTGTTGAATAAACCTGAGACCTGACTCAAAGATTCGAATGCGGCTCTGCTGACGCGCCAGGTTGAAGCGCACAACGCCCGCCAGGCCGGGCCACAGACTGGTGCGCATCACCGACATCTCCGAGGAAATGGGGTTGGCCAGCGCCACGGCGCCCACGCCGGGCGCCATCAGCGCCTGGCTGTCGGCATCGACGAAACTGTAGCTGATGACTTCGTGGTAATCGCGGTCCACCAGCATGGCCTTCACACGTTCCAGCGGCGTCCCGGTTTCCGGTACCGGGCGCATGCTGAGCCGGCCGGTGTTGTTGGCGGTGGGCAGACGGTTGTAGCCGAAGACCCGCCCCACTTCCTCGATAAGATCAGCCTCTATGTTGAGGTCGAAACGAAAACCGGGCGGCGTCGCGCGCCAGCCTTCGTCGATTGTCTCGACGTCCACGCCGAGACGAGTGAGGATATCCTCGACCTCGGCGTCTTCCGGGACAAAACCGAGCAGGCGGCAGATACGCCGGCGGCGCAGCACGATGGGCGTCTTGCGCGGCAGGTGCACCTCGGAGACGACCTCATTGACCGGCCCGGCCTCGCCACCCACCAGTTCCAGCAGCAGCGCCGTGGCGCGCTCCATGGCGCGCGCCTGTAAACCGGCGTCCACGCCGCGTTCGAAACGGTAGGCGGAATCGGTGGCCAGACCGTAGCGACGCGCCCGGCCGGCGATCTTCTCCGGCGCAAAAAAGGCCACTTCCAGGAACAGGTCACGGGTGCTGTCCGAAATGCCGGAATGCTCGCCCCCCATGACACCGGCCAGCGCCAGCGGCCTGTTGCGGTCGCAGATCAGCAGGGTGTCGCTGTCGGGTTCGATGGTGCGCTCGTCGAGCAGGGTCAGGGACTCGCCGGCACGCGCGTAGCGCACCTCGATGGCGCCCGACAGTTGCGCCAGGTCGAAGGCGTGCATCGGCTGGCCCAGTTCGAGCAACACGTAGTTGGTCACGTCCACCACCGGGCCGAGGCTGCGCAACCCGCCGCGGCGCAACTTCTCCTTCATCCACAGCGGTGTCTGCGCCTGCGGGTCGATGCCGCGAATGACACGTCCGAGGTAACGGGGACAGGCCTCGGGCGCCTGCACGTCGATGTCGAAGCTGTCGTCCAGGGCGGGGGCGACCGGGGGCATGTCCGGCGTCCTGACGTCGGTGCCGGTCAGAGCCCCGACCTCGCGCGCCACACCTTCCATGCCCAGGCAGTCGCCGCGGTTGGGCGTCAGGTCGATTTCGATCAGGGTGTCGTCGAGCGCCAGGTAGTCGCGGATATCCCGCCCCACCGGCGCGTCGGCCGGCAGTTCCATCAGGCCTTCGTGCTCGTCGCTGAGACCGAGTTCACGCGCCGAGCACAACATGCCGTGCGAAGGCACGCCGCGCAGCCTGGCCTTGCGGATCTTCATGTCGCCGACACGCCCGCCGACGGTCGCCAGCGGTGCCTTCATGCCGGCGCGTACATTGGGCGCGCCGCAGACGATCTGCAAGGGCTCAGCCTCGCCCGCCGACACCTGGCAGACCCGCAGCTTGTCGGCGTCCGGGTGCGGCTCCACCGCCAGCACCTCGGCCACCACCACGCCGCTGAAATCACCGGCGGCCGGTTCGACGGCATCCACTTCCAGCCCGGCCATGGTCAGCTGCTCTGCGAGCTGCGCGCTGTCCAGGTTCGGGTTCACCCATTCACGTAACCAGGCTTCACTGAATTTCATAACGGGAACTCTCGCGGTTAACGGAACTGCTGCAGGAAGCGCAGGTCGTTTTCGAAGAACAGTCGCAGGTCGTCGACGCCGTACTTGAGCATGGTCAGCCTCTCGACGCCCATGCCGAAGGCAAGCCCGGTCCATTCCTCGTTGTCGACGCCGACGTGTTTGAACACGTTGGGGTGCACCATGCCGCAGCCCAGCACTTCCAGCCAGCCACTGTGGCTGCACACCCGGCAGCCTTCGCCGGAACAGATCACGCATTCGATATCCACTTCCGCGGACGGTTCGGTGAACGGAAAATAGGAGGGCCGGAAGCGCACCGCCAGGTCGTCACGCTCGAAGAAATGCTTCAGAAACTCGTCGAGCAGCCCCTTGAGGTCAGCAAAGCTGACGTTCTCGTCGACCAGCAGACCTTCCACCTGGTGGAACATCGGCGTGTGGGTCAGGTCGGAATCGCAACGGTACACGCGCCCGGGCGCAATGATGCGGAACGGCGGCTTGCGCTCCTCCATCACCCGGATCTGCACGGGTGAAGTATGGGTGCGCAGCACGCGGTGGGCGTCGATATAGAAGGTATCGTGCATGGCGCGCGCCGGGTGGTGCGCGGGAATGTTGAGCGCCTCGAAGTTGTGGTAGTCGTCCTCGATCTCCGGCCCTTGCGCCGACTCGAACCCCATGGAGGAAAACAGTTGTTCGATGCGCTGCAGGGTGCGTGTCACCGGGTGCAGACCGCCGGCGCCCTGCCCTCGGCCAGGCAGTGTCACGTCGATCCGTTCCGAGGCAAGCTGTTCGGCCAGCGCGGCGTTCTGCAGCGCCTCGCGGCGCGCCTCGATGGCCTGCTGCACCTGCTTCTTGGCAACGTTGATCGCCTGCCCGGCCTGCGGGCGCTGGTCGGCCGGCAGCTTGCCGAGCTGCTTGAGCTGTTCGGTCAGCAGCCCCTTTTTGCCGAGGTAGCGAACCCGGACTTCGTCGAGCGCCTTGAGATCACCGGCCGCCTCGATGTCGTCGCGGGCCTGTTGTTCGAGTGCGGCTAACGCCTCCACATCACATCTCCTGAAAACAAAAAAGGGGGAAGGTTGGCATTCCACCAGCCTTCCCCCTGACGGGTTTGCTTGTGCGCTGCTAGATCACAGCGCCTGGACTAACCTGCGAGGCTGGCTTTTGCTTTTTCCGCCAGCGCCGTAAAGGCTGCCGCATCGAACACTGCCAGATCGGCAAGCACCTTGCGGTCGACCTCGATCCCGGCCTTGCTCAGCCCGTTGATGAAACGGCTGTAGGACAGACCGTTCTCACGGGCCGCCGCGTTGATGCGGGCGATCCACAACGCGCGGAACTGACGCTTGCGCTGACGACGGTCGCGGTAGGCGTACTGGCCGGCCTTGATGACCGCCTGCTTGGCGACACGATAGACCTTGCGGCGCGCGCCGTAATAACCCTTCGCCTTGGCGAGGACCTTCTTGTGCCTGGCTCGCGCCTGAACACCACGTTTTACTCTGGGCATGGCTCATCCCCTCCTGTCAGACAAACGGCAACATGCGGCGAACGGCGCGCTGATCGGCTTCGTGCACCTGCTCGGTGCTGCCCAGGTGGCGCTTGCGCTTGCTGCTTTTCTTGGTGAGGATGTGGCGCAGGTGCGACTGGCCACGCTTGAAACCGCCACTGGCGGTCTTGCGGAACCGCTTGGCGGCTCCACGGTTGGTTTTCATCTTTGGCATAGTATCTCTCCCGCTTCTGTACATCAGAAATACGCCCCCAGGTGCGGTGAGTACCCGGGGCGTACCGTGGTTCCAACCGGAACCTACTTCTTCTTTGGCGCCATCACCATGATCATCTGACGGCCTTCCATTTTCGGAAACTGTTCGACGGTCGCCAGCTCCGAAAGATCGTTCTCGACCCGCTTGAGCAGGTCGCGGCCCAGTTCCTGGTGGGCCATTTCGCGGCCGCGGAAGCGCAGGGTCACTTTCACCTTGTCGCCGTCGTTCAGGAAGCGGGTCAGGTTGCGCAACTTGACCTTGTAGTCCCCGATGTCCGTGCCGGGCCGGAATTTCACTTCCTTGACCTGGGTCTGCTTCTGCTTCTTGCGGGCGGCCTGACGTTTCTTCTGCTCATCGAAACGGTACTTGCCGTAATCCATGATCTTGCAAACAGGCGGTTCGGCCGCTGGCGAGATTTCCACCAGGTCGAGTCCGGCCTCGGCGGCCTTTTCCAGTGCCTCGGCGATCGGAACGATGCCGATCTGTTCGCCTTCCGCGCCAACCAGCCTCACTTCCGGTACATCGATGGCCTGGTTGAGCCGGTGTTTCAGTTTGTTTGCTGCAGCGATGTTCAGGTCTCCAAAATAGTTCGGCCGCGGCTCGCGATCTCTGCTGTCAGCCCTTCGGAAAGGGCTTGCAAGGAAAGGCTTCCCAGATCCTTGCCGCTTCGCGTGCGCACGGCCACAGTGTCAGATTCAGCCTCCCGGTCGCCGACTACCAGCAGATAGGGGATGCGCTGAATTGTGTGCTCGCGGATTTTAAAGCCGATTTTCTCGTTTCTCAAGTCCAAATTGACCCTGATTCCCTGATTTTTCAAGGTTTCTTCCACTTTTCGGGCATATTCGGCCTGATTGTCGGTGATATTCATCACCACCGCCTGCACCGGGGCCAGCCACAGGGGCAGCGCGCCGGCGTAATGTTCGATCAGAATCCCGATAAAACGCTCCAGCGAACCGAGGATGGCGCGGTGCAGCATCACCGGCACGTGCTTGCTGCCGTCCTCGGCCACGTAGCTGGCGCCCAGCCGGTCGGGCATGGAGAAATCCAGCTGGATGGTGCCGAGCTGCCAGACGCGGTCCAGGCAGTCCTTCAGGGAGAACTCGATCTTGGGGCCGTAGAAAGCACCCTCGCCCGGCTGCAGCTCCCATTCGAGCTGTTTGTGATCCAGCGCGTCCCGCAGCGCCTTTTCCGCCTTGTCCCACAATTCGTCGGCGCCGACGCGTTGCTCGGGGCGGGTGGACAGCTTGATGATGACATCCTCGAAACCGAAGTCGCGGTACACCTCGAACAACAGGTCGATGAACGCCGACACCTCGTCGAGGATCTGCGCCTCGGTGCAGAAGATATGCGCGTCGTCCTGCACGAAGCCGCGCACGCGCATCAAGCCGTGCAGGGTGCCGGACGGTTCGTTGCGGTGGCAGGAACCGAATTCGGCCAGGCGCAACGGCAGGTCGCGGTAACTCTTCAGACCCTGGTTGTAGATCTGGATGTGCGCCGGGCAGTTCATCGGCTTGATGGCGAAGGTGCGCTTCTCCGACTCGGTGGTGAACATGTCGTCCTGGAACTTGTCCCAGTGCCCCGACTTTTCCCACAGCGAGCGATCGATGATGGTCGGCGTGTGCACTTCCTGGTAACCGTGCGCGCGCAGCTTGTCGCGGATGTACTCCTGGATCTGGATATAGATGCGCCAGCCCTTGTCGTGCCAGAACACCATGCCCGGCGCCTCTTCCTGGGTATGGAACAGATTCATGGTCTTGCCGAGCTTGCGGTGGTCGCGTTTCTCCGCTTCTTCCAGACGCTGCAGATAGGCCTTTAGCTCATCCTTGTTGCGCCACGCGGTGCCATAGATGCGTTGCAGCATGGGATTACTGGAGTCACCGCGCCAGTAGGCGCCGGCCACGCTCATCAGCTTGAAGGCCTTCGGCAACTTGCCGGTGCTCGGCAGGTGCGGCCCGCGGCACATATCGAACCAGTCGCCCTGGCGATAGACGGTCAGTTCCTCGCCCTCGGGGATGATGTCGTCGATGATCTCGACCTTGTAGGTCTCGCCCAGTTCGTTGAAGGTGCGGATTGCTTCCTCGCGCGACCACACCTCGCGCTCGATCGGCAGGTTGCGCTTGACGATCTCGTTCATGCGCTTCTCGATCTTTTTCAGATCTTCCGGCGTAAACGGCTCCTCGCGCGCGAAGTCGTAATAAAAACCGTTCTCGATGGCTGGCCCGATGGTGACCTGCGTGCCCGGATACAGTTCCTGCACGGCCTGCGCCATGACATGCGCGGCGTCGTGGCGAATCAGTTCCAGCGCGTCCTCGTCCTTGCTGGTGACGATGGCCAGGTCCACGTCGTCCTCGATGCGGTAACTGGTATCCACCAGCTCGCCGTTGACCTTACCGGCCAGCGCGGCCTTGGCCAGGCCCGGACCAATATCGGCGGCCACTTCGGCAACGGTAACAGGGTGATCGAAACGGCGCTGACTGCCGTCGGGAAGGGTGACTACGGGCATGACCTGCTTCTCCAGTGGTGGCCGCTACGAGAGGCCACTTGATCGTCCAGAAATAACAATCCCCGCTGGCGCGGGGATCGGGTTGTTTTATCCATCACCCAGGGTGATTTCGTGAGCGGAATGGTACACAGTCCGCCCGCCAGGCGTCAAATGCGGACGTCGGCGGCCGGGTCACAGCGGCCCGGACCGCTCCAGCCGCGTTACCCAGTGGAAGCCCCGGCCGCGTATCGAGGGCGCTGCCTCGCGGATCGCCTGGAGCAGGTTGTCGACCCGCGCATCCTCGAGCAGGATATCGACCCGGATCATGGGTACGTAACCCACGACCCGGTCGCGCGCCGACAACAAGGGATCGTGCTCGCGCTGTGCGCTATGTTCCTCGATGTGGCTGAACATGAAGGTCTCCACGCCGAGCCCGCGCAGGCAGTCAGCCAGTTCCTGTTGCAGCGAGGCATGCACGACCAGGGAAAGTTTCTTCATGACAATTTCTCCGCCTTGCGTTGCAAGCGCTCCTCCAGCCACACGTACAGGGTCGGCAGCAGGATGAGGGTAAGAACCGTTGAGGTAAACAGGCCGCCAATCACAACCACGGCCAGCGGCCGCTGCAACTCGGACCCGGGGCCGGTGGCGGCAAGCAGCGGCAACAGACCGAAGCTGGCGATCATGGCCGTCATCAGCACCGGCCGCAGCCGCCGCGCCGCCCCCTGGATCACCGACTCGCGGATTCCCAGTCCGCCCTGACGGAGCTGATTGAAGTAGCTCACCATCACCACGCCGTTCAGCACCGCGACGCCGAACAGAGTGATGAAGCCGATGGAGGCCGGCACCGACATGTAGAGGCCGGAATAATACAGGCTCACCACGCCGCCAATCAGTGCAAAGGGAATATTGAGAATGATGAGTCCCGCCTGGGACAGGGACCGGAAGGTGATGAACAGAATCACGAAGATCAGCACGATCGACACCGGCACCACCAGCCCCAGCCGCTTCGCGGCGCGTTGCTGGTTCTCGAACTGGCCGCCAAAACTTACCTGGTAACCGGTGGGCAACTCCACCTCCTCCGCGATGCGGCGACGGATGTCGTCGACGAAGCCCACGATATCACGGCCTTCCACGTTGGACTGGATCACGATATTGCGCCGTGCAAACTCGCGCATGATCTGCACCGGGCCTTCCACCACGCTGATCCGGGCCAGGTGCCCCAGTGGCAGCTTGTTGCCGTTGGGGATGCTTACCAGCATCCTGCCGATCGCCTCCGGCGAGTTACGGTATTTTTCGTCGTAGCGCACCAGAACCCCGGTACGCCGGTTGTTTTCCAGCAGTTCGGTTACCACCCGTCCGCCGACCGCCGTCTCGATCAATCGGTTGACGTTGTCCACGGTCAGCCCATAGTGGGAGATGCGCTTCTGGCTGATATCCACCTGCAGGTACTTCTGGCCGGAAATATCGGTGCGGTAGGTATCCACCGCGCCGTCGACGGTCTTTACCAGCGCCTCGATCTCGGCGGCCTTGGCGTCCAGCACGTCCAGGTCGTCGCCGTAGAGCTTGATGGCGACCGCTGAACGCACGCCGGTCAGCATCTCCGAGACGCGCATTTCAATTGGCTGACTGAATGCGTAGTCGATATTGTCGAAACGCGCCAGCTTGTCGCGCAGCGCGTCCTGGAACTCCTCCAGCGACACCGTCCACTGTTCGCGCGGCAGGGTGACGAGGAAGTTGTCGGTCTGGTTCAGGCCCATGGGATCCATGCGCAACTCGTCCGCGCCGGTACGCGAGGTGACACCGATCACTTCCGGCAGCTCCATCATCGCCTTCTGAATCGGCGCATCCATCGCCAGCGAGCGCTCCAGGGTGATATTGGTATCCTTCTCCAGCAGAATGACCGTGCTGCCCTCGTCCATGACCGGCATGAACTCCTTGCCGATGTGCGGGAACAGAAACGCGGTGCCTGCCAGCGCCGCAACCGCCAGCGAAACGGAAACGGTCTTGTGCTTCAGGCTCAACCGCACCACTGGCAGGTACAGGGCCTTGAGCATGCCGACCAGACGGCCGTCGCCCTGTCCGGCCGCGCCGGCGGCGTGTGTCTTCATGAAGAAACTGGCCAGCACCGGGATAACCGTCAGCGACAATATCAGCGAACCGACCAGCGCAAAGGTGATGGTAATGGCCAGCGGCGAGAACATCTTGCCTTCCAGACCGGTGAGACTGAACAATGGCAGGAATACGGCGACAATGATCAGGATGCCGGAGATCACCGGCGCCGAAACTTCCAGCACCGCACGATACACCAGGTGCAGCCGGCTGACGCCCGGCGGCGCCTTGCTGAACTGGGTATGGATATTCTCGACCACCACCACCGCGGCATCGACCAGGATGCCAATGGCAATGGCCAGGCCACCCAGTGACATCAGGTTGGCCGAAACACCGAACAGGCGCATCATGATGAAGGTGAAAAGCACCGTGAGCGGCAAGATCAGCGCCACCGTCAGCGCACTGCGGATGTCACCCAGCATCACCAGCAGCACGAGCAATACCAGCACCACGGCTTCGCCGAGCGCCTTCTCCACCGTCCATACCGCCTTGTTGATGAGTTCGGTTCGGTCATAGAAGGGTTCGATGCTGACGCCTTCCGGCAACAACCCGCCCATCGACGCCAGCGCCGCGCGCGTGCCCTGCACGGCCTTCAGGCTGTTGGCGCCCTTGCGCAACAGCACCAGCCCGGTCACCACCTCGCCCTCGCCGTCGGCGGTTACGCCCCCGTAACGCACCATGCTGCCAACCCTGACATCGGCCACGTCGCGGATGTGCAGCGGCTCGCCGTAACGGGTGCGGATGGTAATGTTGCGGATATCGTCGATATCGTCGAGCTTGCCCACCGTGCGTACCAGCAACACTTCCCCGTCACGGTTGATGCGGTCGCCACCGGCATTGCGGTTGTTCGCCGCCAGCGCGCGCTCGATGTCATCGATGCCGATACCATGACGCACCAATGCATCCGGCTTGATGACGACCTCGTAACTGCGCACCTCGCCGCCCAGGGAATTGACGTCGGCGACACCCCTGACCTTGCGCAGATAGGGCCGGATCACCCAGTCCTGCAAGCTGCGCAATTCCTGGTTGCTGTAGCCTTCGCCGCGGATGCGGTACATGAATATTTCGCCCAGCGGCGTGGTGATGGGGGCGAGTCCGCCTTCCACGCCTTCGGGCAACGAATCCCAGACCTGGTTCAGCCGTTCGTTGACCAGGTTGCGGGCCAGGTAGATGTCGACGTCGTCCTCGAAGTCGATGACGATCACGCCAAGCGCGTATTTGGTGGTGGAGCGCAATACCGACTGACCGGGAATCCCCTGCATCTCCATCTCGATCGGGAAGGTGATGCGCTGCTCCACCTCGGTGGGAGACATGCCTGGCGCCTTGATGATGACCTGCACCTGCGGCGATGAAATATCGGGGAAAGCGTCGATGGGCAGCTCGCGGAACGACCACAAACCCGCCGCCGATATCCCCAGCGTCAGCAACAGGATCATCAGTCGCTGTATCAGCGAGAAGCGCAGCAAGGCGGCAATCATGTCACTGCCCCCCCTCGGCCGCGCAGTCGGCTTCCAGCCCGACGCCGGCGACCGGCTGGCCGGCGTACAGGCGCACGTCGGCGAGCTCGCTACGAGCCTGGTACAACAACTCCAGGTACTTGATCCGTGCGTCGAAATAGGTCCGGTTCGCATCCACCAGCGCGAGCACGTTCAGTTCACCGCTGTTGAAGCCGCGACGTGTAAGTTCGAGTATCTCCCGCGCCGGCTCCAGCACTTTCTTCTGGAAATTCACCGCCTGTTCATGCAGATGATTCAGGTGGGTGTAGCTGGCCTTGAGATTGATCTCCAGTTCACGCCGCAGCCGCGCCAGCTCGATGCGCTGCTGGCTGGCGTCGTAGCGCGCCTTGCCCACCAGCGCGCTCTTTCGGCCCTGCAGGGGAATCTGAACGTTGAACATCACGCCATACACGTCGTCGCGGCCATTGTCGAAAGTATCGCGTGAGCGAATCAGACTGACCGACGGATCTTTCATATAAGAACGGCGCGCCAGTTCGATCCGCCGCGTCGCCGCCAGCAAACGCTGTTGCTGGGCGTCAAGTTCGACGTGTTGCGACTGCGATGTGGACAGCGTGTCGAACGCGGGCAACTTGCCGATCCCGCGCAGGGCGGCAATAGAGGCAACCTGTCCGGGCGCGACACCGATCAGGCGCGAGAAGCGCGTCAGCGCCTCGCGGTACTTGCCCTCGGCATTGATCTCCTCCTGGTTGGCTTCCTCCAGGATGATACGAAGGCGGACCTTTTCCAGCGGCGTGAGATAACGAACGATCGTACCCTGGTCGTTGCGGCGCGTGGGCCGGCTGATTTCACCGGCGAGCTGACGCTGCTTCCCTGCCAGCGCCAGGCGCGCCGAGGCGAACTGCAGGGCGTGGAAAGCGCGGGCGATGCGGTTCTGCAACAGCAATGCCTTGTGCTCCCGGGTACGGGCGGCAACCGCCAGTTCGGCTTCCGCCACCGCACGCTCGGTGCCGATACGCGCCAGCGGGATGGCCTGGGTGAGCGTCACGTCGGTCACGTCGTAACCGCCACTGCGATCATCCTTGCCCAGCTGGTTGTCGATCCGCACCTCGATCTCGGGGTCGGGCCACAGGCCGGCCAGGCGCGCGTCCTCCTCGCGGGCACGAATCCCGGCCAGCGACTTGCGCAACTCCGGCGAAGCGCAGACGGCTTGCCGGATACTGCTCTCCAGCGTCCATGGCCGGGCCAGCGCCGGCGTTGCGGACACGGTGGCCAGCGTCAGCAGCAGCCATCGGGGAAACATCAGACTCATTGAAGAACTCCGTCGCAAATCAGGGTCAGACCGGGACCGCCACGCGGGGCGTTACCGGGGAGCGCGCATGCTGGGACATATCCGGCGCCCGCGCATCAGGCGAATGCCGCCAGCACACTCTTATGGGACATATGCGCGATTCCACAACCTTTTGTTTTATAAAGAATTTGAAAGATCATCGAAAAATCGCCCCGGGAGGTCGATTGACGAACCGGTCCGGCGCCAATATCAAACGACAGACAGCCGCACACAGCCTGATGGCTGGCGCCAGATCGGGAATATGCAAACCGGGATGAACAGCGGCCAGGAAAGCCGCTCAATAGCGCCGTTGTTGCTCCCGCTTCCAGTGATAGATACCGGTCGCGTTGTTGTTGCGCAGATCGCCCTCGTACATCCAGCCGGTCTTGTCGTCTTCCGAATGGATCGTGGTTCGACGCGCACCGAGCATGTGGTTATATCCACGTTCGTTTCGGTGGTGCTGCTGTTCCTTGCTGAAATGCTGGTTGGCGCCCAGCCAGTTGCGGGTGCCATAGGCAGAGGCCGACGTACTCGCCACCAGAAGGCCCGCCAGCAACAGGTATTTGAAGGGCATTTTCATGACGGGCTATTGTAGTGGTTCCCCTGCCCCGAACCCAGTGAACAAGCGTTTACGCTGTTGTCCGGACAGAATGGCAGGCCGAACCGATGCCGGCCGCCTGCTGGCCAATGGCTTCGGGACGGCCGGGATGGCGGCGCCGGGGCGACGCGGGGTGGACGCCCGACCGGAGCCGGACGCCGCCTATTCGTCCCCGGACATAAAAAAGGCCGCGGCAGTGCGGCCTTTTTTATTATTTGGTAGGCGCGATTGGATTCGAACCAACGACCCCCACCATGTCAAGGTGGTGCTCTAACCAACTGAGCTACGCGCCTGAAGTCGTGAACGCTGCATTATAGGGGGCGGGGCAGGCTTGTCAATGCGCCAGTCTCCCACCCGCACGGTCAGGGACGGTTTTTCACCGCGTCAACCGCAACCGGGAGTACGTAGGCATTGTATTCCGCCATCCTGGCGTCGATCTGCTGCTTGAGGCGCTTGCGCTCCTCCGGATTGTCCAGGCTGTTGTTGAACGCCTGCATGAGCGTCTCGATCTCCTTGCGCACCTGTTCCGCCTTCGCCCGGTTTTCCTCGAGCAGGGCCTGCCCGTCTTTCGCTGCGGTGTCGTCCGGCAACCCGGGCGACGGTGCCGTGGACTCCGCTGGCGTCCCGGACGAAGGTGCGTCCGTTTCCCCGGTAACGGTGTGCGGCGGTGTTGCCGCCCCTTCCCCCGCATCCTCCCGGGACGCGCGGTCGAGGTAAAGCACCGTCACCAGCACCACCACACTCAGTGCGAATACAATCGAAACCGGTTTACCCATCGTCATACCTTCAGTCACCGATGCTTGATCATACCCTTAAACCGGGACCACGGCCCGGACCAGTTACCAGGTCGCCGTCGCCCCGGTGGTAAACCGGATGGCAAGCGGGGTTGTCAGGCGGTTGCCGCTCAGGTCCTCCACGCCTTCCACCCGCAGCGTGTACGTCTGGTTCGACCCCAGCAACTGCGTCGGCACCACCGTCAGCGACCTCCGGTCGCCGCTCAGCGTCACACGCTGCGCCACCGCCGCCCCGCCCGCATCCAGCAGGCTCACCTGGCCCGTCCCCAGCGCGCTCAGCGCCTCGTCGAACTGCACCGTCAACCGCACGTTCGTCGGCACGCCCGTCTGACCCTCGACCACCGTCGTCGACACCACCACCGGCGCCGTCACGTCCGCCGCAAAACCCGTCGTAAACGACCGCGAGGTCCCGACACCGTTGCCACCCAGATCCCGCAGACCACCGGCATAGTAAGCGTACCGGCGCCCCACCAGCAGCGCGCTGTCCGGCACAATATCAATCCGCCGGCCATCCGCCGACAGACTCACCGTCGCCGGCACCTCGCTGTTGATCTGCTGGTCGTACAGGTACACGCCCGTCGACGTCACGCTCACCGGATCGATCGGCTCGTCGAACGACCACGCCACCACCGCGTTGGTCGCCACGCCCGTCGCGCCGTTCGGGATCGAACCCGTGACCGTCGGCGCCACAACGTCCGGACCCGCTCCTGTCGTGAACGTGGCGCTGACCGGCACCACCGCGTTGCCCGCCACGTCGCTCGCCCCAGGCACCACCTCCGTCACCACACGCCCGGCGTCCAGCACGCCCAGCCGACGGTACAGCACCACCCGGTCGTCCTCGCTGAACTGCACGTCATACCGGCCCGACCCCTCAAAGCTCAGCGGCGTGATCCGTTCGTCAAAACGCACCGCGTAACGCGGATCCACGCCCACATCCACCGCACCGTCCGGCGGACTCATCGCCAGCACCACCGGCTGACGGTTGTCTTCCACCGCCGCCGCATCCGTCGTGAACGGCAGATAGTAGTTCTGCGTGTTGGTGTCACCGTCCGTATCGATAATGTCGCGCAACCGCAGCTGGTACAACGTCCCCGCCGCCAGCAACGCCTGCGGCCGAACCTGCAACACGTAACCGCTCGCGTCCAGGCTCACCGTCACCGGCACCACCGTGCCGTCAACGTTGTTGCGCAACTCGATCAGCGCGCCTCCAAGCCCTGCCGGATCCAGCGGCTCGTTGAACCGCACCCGGATGAACGGGTTCAACGGAACGTCCGTGCGATAACGGGCCGGCGCGTAAACCGTCGGGTACGCGCCCTGACCCACCAGCGCCGCGCCACCACCCATGTTGAAGTACCCGTCGTAGTCATACACCGCGTTCCCCGACAGGTCCGTCGCCAGACTCTCCAGGAACACCTGCACCAGCGCACCCGCGCTGAACGGCACCAGCGGCCGGAACCGGACCGTGCGACCGTCACCCAGCACCTCGACCGTCCCGTCCACCAGCACACCGTCTTCCGACACATGCAGCGCCGACGCCACGCTCGACGCCTCCAGCGCCTCGCTCACGTACAGCACCACCTCGTCCACGCCGCTCCAGTCACGGCTCCCGCTCGCCGGCACCTGGCGCGTCACCCGCGGCCGGCTCGCGTCCGTATCCAACGGCCCCGTCGTGAACGTGCTCACCGCCGGCACCGCACCGTTCCCCGACAGATCCTCCACGCCGTCCGTCACCACCACGCTCACCACGCTCGACGCCGGCAACGACGCCGTCAGCGTCACCTGCTGACCGTCCGCCGAACGCGTCACCGTCGGCAAAATCACCGACCCGTTCGCATACAACGCTATCGTGTTCCGCGTCACCGTCGACGACGCCATCGGCTCGCTGAACGTCAGCTCCACCGTCGTCCCCGGACTCACGCCCACCGCACCGTCCACCGGCGATACCGCCACCACCGTCGGCGCCGTCGCGTCAACCAGCGACTCCGTCGTGAAGTAATAGGTCCCAAGATACCGGCTGTTCCCCGCCGCATCGCTCACCGTCCGCGACAAACTCACACCGTAGCGCACGCCACCCTGCAACGGCGCGTCCGGCGTGAACGTCACCGTGGTACCCGATACCGTGTAGCGGCCACGCACCAGCACCCCGCCTCCGTTCACCGGCGGCGCCGACAACTCGTCAACCACCTCGTCGAACGTCATCACCACCGTCGTGTCGACCGGCACGCCCGTCGCGCCCGACGCCGGCGTGATGCTAACCAGCGACGGACCCGTGGTGTCCGCCACCGCATCCGCCACCGTGCTGAACCGCAGCACATCCCCGCTCAGCGCGTTCCCCGCGTAGTCGCACAGGTTGCTCACCGACACCCGGTACGCCGTCGACGGCAGCAACTCCGCGTCCGGCGTCAGCGTCAGACGCCGACGGTCCGTCGCAATCGCGTAACTCGACGGCACCACCGCGCCACCACTGTCCAGCAACCTCACCGCCGGCGAACAACCATCACCCACCGGCTCGTCCAGCAACAACACCACCCGGCCGTTCACCGGCATCACCGCGCTGCCGTCCGCCACGTTGCTCGCCGACAGCACCGGCGCCGCGGTATCGACCGCACCACCCGTCGTGAACCGCCGGAAACTACCACCAATCCGGTTGCCCGCCAGATCCAACAGGTACGCGTTGTACCCCACGTATAACTGGTACCGGCGATCCGGCTCCAGCACGGCATCCGGCTCAAAGCTCAATACCCGACCATCCGCGCTCAGCACCCGCCGCCCCGGCACCCGGCGGCCGCGCGCCTGGTCATACAAATACAGCGAGTCCGCGCTCACGCTCACCGGATCGATCCGCTCGCTCAGCCTCACCTCCAGCAACGGGTTCAACGGCACACCCGTCGCATCCGACGGGAAACTCCATGCGGTGATCGAACCAGTTGTACTATCGCTCGCCGTCCCCGTCGTAAAGGCTGCCGAGTAAACCGGGGCCAGGTTGCCACTCAGGTCTCGAACACCCTCGACGCGCAGCGAATAGGAGACGCCGGGAGCAAGGAGGCTCTGTGGACGCAGGGTGATTTGCCGACGGTTGCCACTGACTGTTACATCGGTGTTCACTCGCACACCGTTACTCGTCAGGGCAATATTCGCCACTGGCAAGGCGCCAATGGCTTCGTCGTAGGCCAGTATGAAACGGGTATTGGTCGGCACATTGGTGTCGCCATCCACAACGGTGCTTGCAAGCAGCACGGGCGCCGTCGTGTCTGCGGCGAAAGCCGTCTGGAAATAGATTCTCTGGGCAAAACCGCAATTCACACATGCGTTGCCGGCCAGGTCACTGATCCCCGACACGTACAGGTAATACCGCCGTCCCACACTCAGCACCGTCTCGGGCACGAAGAACAGGCGCTTGCCGTCGGCGGAAACGCCGGCGCTACCCGGGACCTTGCGGTTGAGCATGCGGTCGAACAGGTAGAAACTCGCGTCGTCCAGCACCGTCGGCTGCACGGCTTCGTCGAAATACAGCTCCAGCGTGGCATTAACCGGCACCCCGGTGGCGCCATCGAATGGCGTGACGTCCAGGCGGGTCGGCCCGGTATTGTCCGCTAGATCACCGGTGGTAATACTGGCGGTGTAAACCACCGCCATCGGGTTACCGGCAAGGTCCCGGGCACCCGACAAGGTGAAGGTGTACGTGGCGTTGACAGCCAGATTCAGGACCGGGTCGAAGGACAGCACATAGCCATCGCGCGACAGCCCCACCACACCCCCGACTGGCTGGCCACCGGCATCGGTCATGGTCGCGACCACCTCGCTCAGCGTGTCGGCCTTGACCGGCTCGTTGAACCGCACCAGCAACACACTGTTGGCGGGAAGGCCCTGACCGTCCGCGGGGAGCAGCGATGCCACAACAGGCGGCGTCACATCCGGGTTGGTCGGATCGGTGCCTTCGGTGTATTCGACCCCGTTGGGCACGCCATCGTTGTCCAGGTCACCAAAGAAGTCATCCGGATTGTTGGGATCCAGCCCGAAACGCCGCTCGTAGTCATCGGGCATACCGTCAGCGTCGGAGTCGGCCGTGGTCGGGTCGAAGCCCTGCCGGTATTCCTCCAGGTTGGTATAACCGTCACCATCGAGATCCAGCGTCGCATCGGCGGGGTTGAGCGGATTCAGGCCAAAGCGGCTCTCGAAACCGTCCGGCATGCCGTCGTTGTCGCTGTCCGGGTCGTAGGGATCGGTCACGTAGCCATCAGCGCCGGCGACAATCTCCTCACCGTCGGCCAGGCCATCGTTGTCCATGTCGCCGTCGAGCGGGTCGAAGCCCAGACTGATTTCAGCGGCATCGTTGATACCGTCATCGTCGGTATCGGCGGCAAAGGGCGATGTGCCATAAATAAGCGTTTCATCCTCGTCGCTCAGGCCATCATAGTCGCTGTCGGTCAGCAAGCTGATGGTCACCGAGTCGACCGGGCTGGTATTGCCGCCGTAGTCGACCGCCAGCACCGAAATGATGGCCGAGGACTGTGCCACCGGCAACGGTACCGACACCGCATAGGGCGCGCTGATATCGGTGTAGACCAGCTCGCCGTCAACCAGGAAGGACACACCGGCAACGGCCACATCGTCGAGGGCATCCGCGGTGACCGGGATGGTGCCACCTTCAAGCGCGGCATCGCCAAACGCGGGCGAGGTAATGGTCGCCTCCGGCGCCAGCCCGTTCTCGTCAACGAACTGCTGGTAGCGGGCAATTTGCAGACCGAGGCCGGTCACGACATAGATGTACTGATTGTCGACATCGATCCCGAGGCCATCGGACCTGCCCAGCCCAAGCGTGGTGAAATCGACGACAGCGCGCGGGAGGGGCGCGGCCAGATCACTTACCTCGACCACCGGCACCCCGTTCGGGAACGAGACATCGGCCAGAAATGCAAAATTACCGGCAACGACGACATCGTTCGGAAAACCGGCGTTGCGGGCGGGGGCAACACCGCTGACCGACGGCGCCGCAGGATCGCTGATATCGACGAGTGTCAGGCCGTTGCTTCGATCTGCAACAAAAGCGGTACTACCGTCAATGACAAGATCTCGCGGATTACGCAACACCACACCACCCGCCGGGAACAGCACGCCGGACGGATCACGGTTCAGCAGCCGTATACTGGTACCGTCCACGACCGCGACCAGGTCTCCGGCCGCGGATACCGCAACCGCCTGCACAGAGTTGCTGGCCGCCACCGTGAAGGATTGCTGCGGGAACGCGGGGTTGGCGACATTCACCACCCACAGGCCGTTACTGCCGGCGGCGACGTAGAGCTGGTTCCGGGACAAAGCCAGATCCGTGGATCCGATACCCGCGCCCAGCGAAGCCAGCGCGGCTGGCGCGGTCGCGTCGCTGACATCGACGACCACGGCGGCCACGGCGTCGGTTGCCAGGAAAGCAACACCGGCGCGGACCCGCACATCACGTACCGCGGTCCCCAGAGACAGATTGCCGACCAGCGCCGGCACCACCGGATCGCTGACATCGACAATGGCAAGACCGTCGGCCGTGCCGACATAGGCATAGCCGCCTTCCACGTCGACGGCATACGCGCCCTGGGAGAAGGTCAGGTAGTTCAGCGCCGTCGGGTCGAAACTGCGAACACTGATATTGCTGCTGTCGCTGAAACCACTGTTGTCCGCCGTTACCACACAATCGCCGTTCTGACCGGCGAACACTTCACCGTCACGCCCGCCAAAATTGCAGACAAAGGGATCAGAGGTCGTGTAGTTGGTACCCCTGTCGGTTCGCGTGAGATCGATGGCCTCGCCATCCAGCGTCGTGCCGGTCACCGTCAACTGCGCACTGGCATCCTGCCCCTGGATACTGTTGAAGGTGATGACCACCGATGCAGGATCAACGCTGAGACTGACGATGCTGGCGCCGAGGTTGACGCTGTTGATATCCGTGGGATCGGTCCCGACAGCGACTTCAAGCCCGTCGTTGATACCGTCGTTGTCGGAATCCGCCAGCAGCGGGTTGGTGACAAAGCCGTCGATGCCGGGCACGGTTTCCTCGCCGTCGGCAATGTCGTCACCATCGGTGTCGGGATTGTTGACGTCCGTACCCGCCAGGTACTCATCGAGTGCCGACAGACCGTCACCGTCGACGTCCTCGAACGCATCGACAGGATCGTTGCCGTCCAGGCCGTTGGCCTGCTCATAGTCGTCCGGGAGGCCGTCGCCGTCACTGTCACCCGTCGTGACAATGGTCGCGGACAACACCGCACTGGTACCATCCTTGCGCGCGGTGATAAGCACCGTGCCGCTGCTCAACCCCTGCAGCACGCCATTGACGTCGATCCGGGCAATTTCCGGGTTGGAGATGGAGTAATTGATTCCGCTGGAAATACGCGTGACATCCTTGCGGCTGCCATCCGCGTAATCCGCGAACACGCGGAGTCGGAAATAGGTCTGGTCACCGTATAACAGGGTGTTATTGCCGGTGGCGAAGGTCAACGAGACCGGAACCTCCTCCGCCTCGACGGTTTCGAAGGCGCCGATGCGGGTGGTACCGTTGCGCTGAACCGTGAAATAGGGGGTCTGACCAAAAACGGTCTGCCCGTTGCGCACGCAGGTAGCGCGGGCGCGAACCTGGCCCATGAAGGATGGAACGTTGTTCAGGCGCCAGGTGCC
>WGBO01000021.1 GCA_015494295.1 Gammaproteobacteria bacterium
CGCCGCTGGCCCAGCCCTACCGCGACATGCGCGTGTGGGACGCCGGCAGTCCGGGCGAGGTTCATTTCGACGCCGCCGATCTCGGCGAGCCGGACCTGGGCCATATCATCGAGTCGCGGGTGATCGAGTGCGCGCTGCTCGGGGTGCTTGAGGACATCGACAGCGTGACGCGCCTGTGCCCGGCGGCGCTGGACCGGTTCGAGGATGCAGGCGGCCGCCGCCGGGTGCTGTTGCGGGACGGCGCCGTGCTGGATACGAAACTGCTGGTGGGCGCCGACGGCAAGTCGTCGCGGGTTCGCGAACTGGCCGGCATACCCGTGCAGGTGTCGGACTACGGCCAGCAGGCGCTGGTGGCGGTGGTGGCGACGGAGCGGCCTCACCGCGACACCGCCTGGCAGCGTTTCCTGCCCAGCGGGCCATCGGCCTTCCTGCCGTTGCACGATGGCCGCTGCTCGATCGTCTGGTCGGCCACCAGCGATCGCGCCGAGGCCCTGCTGGCGCTGGACGACGAAGCGTTCCGCGAACGGCTGGGCGAGGCCTTCGAATACCGCCTGGGGCGCATCACCGCCTGTGGCGAACGCGCCCTGTTTCCGCTCGTGAGGCAGTCGGCCGATGCCTACGTCCAGCCGCGCCTGGCGCTGGTCGGCGACGCCGCGCACGTGGTGCATCCGCTGGCCGGGCAGGGGGTGAACCTGGGCTTGAAGGATGTGCAGGCGCTGGCCGATGCCCTGCGCGCGGCGCGCGCGCGGGGCCGCGACCCCGGCGCCCTGCCGGTGTTGCGCCGCTACGAGCGCGCGCGGCGTGGCGACAACCTGCTGACCATGATGACCATGGACGCCTTCAAACAGTTGTTCGGCAGCGAGGCGCTGCCGCTGCGCGCCCTGCGCGGCGCCGGCATGAAGCTGTTCGAGGCCGCCGCCCCGCTCAAGACCCGCGTCGTCCGCGCGGCCATGGGGCTGGACGTCTAGATGATGCCGGGAAACACTGCCTCGTTCGTACCCTGCTTGCTCTTGATGTAATTCAGTTTGCCCTGCCATACCGGCACCGGGTCGGGCACGCCGAGCAGGTAGCCCTGGCCAAAGTCCAGGTTGATCTCGGTGAGCTTGTCGAGCTGGGCGGTGGTCTCGACGTATTCCACCACGGTTTGCAATTCCAGTTCCCTCGCCATCTGCCGGGTGATGCGGATGATCTGTTCGCTGGCCTTGTTGGTGGTGAGCGTGCGCACCAGCGAGCCGTCGATCTTCAGATAGCGGATGCCGCCGCGCAGCGCCAGTTCGATGACCGTCTGCAGCGAGGCGTACCCGGTGCCAAAGTCGTCGATGGCGAAATTCAGGCCGTGTTCGCTGTGCAGGCGGTAGATCAGTTCAACGCTGTTGAGCAGAATCTGCTCGGTGAGTTCCACGACCACGTCGAGCGGTTTCAGCGGGCCGTTCAGGGCCTCGGCGAGCGCCTCGATATAGGTCTCGTCCTCCAGCGAGTGTGCCGATGCGTTGATGAACAGGCGGCCGGTGATCTGTTTCAGTCCCTCGGCCTGCTGCACGATGGCGCCGAGGATGAGTTTGTCGAACTCGGCGGCCAGGCCCATGCTGACGATGTCGTCGATGAAGATGCCGGCGCTGATGAAGCCGTCGTCCTGGCGGAAGCGTCCCAGTACCTCGAAGGCGTGAATGCGTTTGTGGTCGTCCAGGGTAACCAGCGGCTGCACGAAGATGTCCACGGCCTTGTCCGACAGCATGTTTCGCAGGTTGAGCGACTTGTGGTACTGCTCGCGCATCCATTGCAGCATCTTTTCCGCCTGTTCAGGTGAATCCTCGATACGGCGATCACCGTTTTCGGCGTCGTGCATGTGCCGGCTCAGGTACTGGATCAGGTGGTGCATGTTCTCGGTGGTGAGTTCGCGCAGGTCGGTGAGGCTGATGCCATTGGTCTGCAGCCGGATTTCCACCGGCAGCCCCTCCTCGCGGGCGCGAAGCAGGGTGTTCTCCTGCAGGCGCCGCAACAGTTGCTGGACCTGTTCGACACCGGCCATGTAGGACATGATGTAGAAATCGCCGGCGATTCCCTGTGTGTAGAGCATCCATGACTGGTGTGCCTCGAATTCCTTCTTGAGCAGGCCCTCGATGATTTTCAGCGCCCGGTCGCCGGTTTCGGTTCCGTACAGGGTGTTGATCTTGCGCATGCCGCGCAGGTTTATCACGCAGAAATACTTGTTGCCGGGCAGATACAGCGAGGCCTGCACAAAGCTGAAAAAACGGTGTATGCGATTCGTCTGGCTTTCGAAATACAGCGTGCCCAGCAGGTTGAACAACTGGGAGACTTTCTGCTGTATTTCCTGGTAGGCCAGGTAGGCCTGTTCATGGCGGCGGGTGGACAGCATGGCATAGAGAATGCCTGCCTGCTGGAAGATCAGCCGGTGCTGTTCCTGGATGAGATCGCAGATTTTCAGGTCCAGGCAGATCAGCAGGCTTTCCGGGTAGCGCAGTGCGCGCGCGAAGTGGCTTTCATGCGCGGGAATCAGCGGGAACCGTTCCAGGTCGCCCTGTATGGCCCGGTTTACGTCGTCCAGCCAGCTCAGGTAGCACTGGATGAGGACCTTCTCGCGGATTGCCGCTTCCGGGATCGGTTGCAGGCGTCGCGATTCATGCAGCAGGTAGAAGTGGGCGGTACTTTGCTTGGCCCACTCGAACCAGTGGTTGATGGCGCCGAAGTGCGAAACCGGGTCGTCGAGGGTGGCGGTGGCGAGCTGGATCACGCCTTCCTTCAGGTGATTGAAACAGCCCATCAGCAGGGCAAAGGGGATGTCGTGGTGCTGGCAGGTGTCGGCAAGTGTCTCGGTAACTTGCTCGTCGCGCGCGTCTTCGCGGGGGAATGTTTCCAGGATGTGACCGAAGGCGTCGAGCACATGTTGTTCGGATCTTTCGGTCAGCAGCGTTTCCAGTGCGCCGTAGCTGTCGTGGAAGGCGTGCAGGTTGGTGAGCAGTTGCTCGATCTGGTCGGCGCTCAGACCGGGTAGTTCATCCATCGGCGTTGTTCTCCTGTGGCGGGGAGCTGTTGTCTTGTCGCGGCCTGGTAGCACCCGGGTTTCTTCATGCCACGAATTTGTTATGGTTGTTGTTATTGTATGTCGTGACTGAATTATAGCGGCGTGGCGCGCGGACGCCACTGCGGGCCGGGCGCGTGTGTCCGTAACTCCCGCTGTCCTGAAGGTTTCTTTCCCCCGGGAATTCACTGCTTATGCAACTGACTGAAATCAATATCTACCCGATCAAGTCCACGCGCCGCATCGCGCGGGAGGAAAGCGAGGTGCTGGCGCGCGGTCTGCCCTGGGACCGGCGCTGGATGCTGGTCGATGTGGAAGGGCGTTTTATCACGGCGCGCAAGTACCCGTCGCTCGCCGCCGTGCAGACGCGCCTCGACGACGCGGCGCTCCATGTGGGTGCGCAAGGGCGCCCGGAGCTGGTGCTTCCGTTGCGGGCAACGCCGCGCGAAGCGGTGACGGTCAGTGTGTGGCGCGACCAGTGCGAGGCCGTGCCTGCGGGCGACGAGGCGGATGCCTGGTTCTCGGACTACCTTGGCGTCGAGTGCCGCCTGGTGCGAATGACCGACGAACTGGTGCGCGGCGTCGATCCCGATTTCGGCCGGCCGGGCGACGAGGTCAGTTTTGCCGACGGCTTTCCCATGCTGTTGATCAGCGAGGCATCGCTGCGCGATCTCAATTCGCGGCTCGAACAACCGGTGTCGATGCGGCGTTTCCGGCCCAACCTGGTGGTGGACGGCGAGGCGCCCTACGCGGAGGATGGCTGGCGCCGGATCCGTATCGGCGCGGTGGAGTTCGAGGGAGTCAAGAACTGTTCGCGCTGCATCTTTACCACCGTCGACCCCGATCGCGGCGTCAGGGATCCTTCCGGCGAACCGTTGCGCACCCTGGGCCGCTACCGGCGCCGCCCCGAGGGTGGCGTGTACTTCGGCCAGAATCTCATTCCCCGCGGCGGCGGCGTGTTGCGTCTCGGCGACCCTGTCGAAGTGCTTGATCCATAAAGGCGCATGGCGCGCACGGGAACAGGGCGGGCGCCACCGGCCGGTTCTGAAACCCCGGCCGGCGCGCCACGCCGTGCTTGGCGGGCATCGGCAGGCAGGGTATAGTGCGCGTTCGATCTCGCACTGCCGCGGGAGAGAGCCGGCCCCGCCGGCCGCCGAAGGCGCAACCCGCCCGGAATCGCTCAGGCAAAAGGACCGCGGCAGTCGGCGTTTCAGCCGGATTGACTCTGGAGAGCGGCCATCTTCGATAAATGGCCCACCGAAGGGGACGGCCAGCCCAGGCTTGCCTACACTCTCAGGTTACCGGACAGAGGGGCGACGGATACCGAGCCGTCGTTCCGGATGTTTCCGGGCGGCATGACAGCCACCGCTTTCAGCAACACAGAGTCAGTTATGGGAAACAGAACCCCCCTGTACGAATCACACAAGGCCATGGGCGCCCGACTGGTGGATTTCGCCGGCTGGGAGATGCCGATCCACTACGGTTCCCAGATCGAGGAACACCACGCCGTGCGACGCGACGCGGGCATGTTCGACGTGTCGCACATGACGGTGGTGGACCTGCACGGCGGCCGCACGCGCGAGTTCCTGCGCTACCTGCTGGCCAACAACGTCGACAAGCTGCAGGACGCCGGCAAGGCGTTATACAGTTGCCTGCTCAATGAACAGGGCCATGTGCTCGACGATCTCATCGTATACTTTCTTACCGAGGACAATTTTCGCCTGGTGGTCAACTCCGCCACCCGCGAGAAGGATCTGGCCTGGATCGGCCGACACGCGGCGGCCTACGACGTGCAGGTGGTCGAGCAGCCGCAACTGGCGATGATCGCCGTGCAGGGTCCCAGAGCGCGCGACAAGGCGCTGTCCCTGTTCAACGCCGCGCAGCGCCAGCGCATCGAGCCGCTGGGGCTGTTCTACGGCGCCGAGGTCGACGACTGGTTCGTGGCGCGCACCGGCTACACCGGCGAGGATGGTTTCGAGATCATGCTGCCGGACGTGGAGGCCGCGGCCTTCTGGCAGGCGCTCGCCGATGCCGATGTCCGGCCCTGTGGTCTGGGCGCGCGCGACACCCTGCGCCTGGAGGCGGGCATGAACCTGTACGGTACCGACATGGACGAAACCGTCAGCCCGCTGGTGTCGGGCCTGGGCTGGACGGTCGGCTGGGAGCCGGCCGACCGCGACTTCATCGGCCGCAAGGCGCTGGAGGCGGAACGCGAGGCGGGCCCGGCGCAGAAGTTCGTCGGCCTGGTGCTGGAAGGGCGCGGCGTGCTGCGCGGCCATCAGAAGGTCATCGGCGGCAGCGGCGAGGGCGAAACCACCAGCGGCACCTTCTCGCCGACACTGGGGCGCGCCATTGCGTTGGCGCGGGTGCCGGCGGACATCGGCGAGCGCTGTCAGGTCGAGGTGCGCGGCAAGCTGCTCGACGCGCGCGTGGTGCGTCCGCCCTTCGTGCGTCATGGCAAGGCGCAGATCGAACTGGACGCCGGTTGAAAGCGAATTGAAACAATTGCACACAAAGAGGAACAGACAATGAGTGATGTGCCGGGTGATCTGAGATACAGCAAGAGCCACGAATGGGTGCGGGTGAACGACGATGGCACGGTAACCACCGGCATCACCGATCACGCGCAGGGACTGCTGGGCGACCTGGTGTTCGTGGAACTGCCCGAGGTGGACCACGAGGTCGAGGCGGAGGAAGCCTGCGCGGTGGTGGAGTCGGTGAAGGCGGCGTCCGACGTGTATGCGCCCATCGCCGGCACCGTGGTCGAGGTCAACGAGGAACTGAACGACGCCCCCGAGGCGGTCAACCAGGACCCCTACGGCGCCGGCTGGCTGATGCGGCTGCAGCCGTCCAGTGTCGAGGACGTCGAGCGCCTGATGAGTCCCGACGAATACCAGGAATATATCGAGTCCGAGTAAACCGCATGCCTTTCGTACCCCACACCGAAGACGATATTCGCGACATGCTGGACACCATCGGGGTGTCCGACATCGAGGACCTGTTCGACGAGATCCCGCGGCACCTGCGTTGCGGCACGCTGGACGGCATACCCGAGGGCATGAGCGAACACGAGATAGCCCGCCTGATGGCGGAGCGCGCCGGCCGCGACGGCCAGCCGCTGTGTTTCATCGGCGCCGGCGCCTACGAGCATCACATCCCCGCGGCGGTGTGGGAACTGGTGACGCGCGGCGAGTTCTACAGCGCCTACACGCCCTACCAGGCGGAGGCCAGCCAGGGCACGCTGCAACTGGTTTACGAATACCAGACCATGATGACCGAGCTGATGGCCATGGACGTTTCCAACGCCTCGCTGTACGACGGCGCCTCGGCGCTGGCGGAGGCGGTGCTGATGGCCATTCGCGCCAACCGCAAGTCGAAGTCGCGGCGCATCCTCATGCCGACCAGCGTGCACCCGGCCTACCGCGCCACCACCCGCACCATTGTCAGCAACCAGGGCATCGAACTGGTCGAGCTGCCCTTCGACCAGGAAGGCGGCCATCTCACCCGCGACACCCTGGAGGCGTACAGCGGCGAGGACATCGCCGCGCTGGTCATCGCCCAGCCGAACTTCTTCGGCGTGCTGGAAGACGTCGATCTGCTCACCGACTGGGCGCACGCCAACGGCGTGCTGGTGATCGCGGTGGCCAACCCGGTGGCGGCGGCCCTGCTCAAGCCGCCGGGACAGTGGGGCGGGACCGGCGCGGATATCGCCGTCGGCGAGGGTCAGCCGCTGGGCGTGCCCCTGTCCTCGGGCGGACCCTATTTCGGTTTCATGTGCGCGCGTCAGAATTTCGTGCGGCAGATGCCCGGGCGCATCGTCGGCCGTACCGTGGACCGCGACGGGCGCGAGGCTTTCACCCTGACCCTGCAGGCGCGCGAGCAGCACATCCGCCGCTCCAAGGCGACGTCGAATATCTGTACCAACCAGGGCCTGCTGGTGACGGCGGCGACCATTCACATGAGCCTGCTGGGCGCCGAGGGCCTGCGCCGGGTGGCGCTGGCCAGTCATGCCAACACCCGCAAGCTGGTGGAGAAGCTCGAAAACGATCACCTGCGGTTGCGTTTCAACCGGCCGTACTTCCACGAGGCGGTGCTGAGTTGCGACCTTTCGCTGCCGCGCCTGTTGCGCCCCCTGTACGCGCACAATCTTCAGCCCGGCTACGTGCTCAGCGACGACTATCCGGAACTCGGCGAGTCGCTGCTGGTGTGCGCCACCGAGACCAAGACCGACGCGGACCTCGATCGCTTCGCCGAGCACATGGCCCGCGCCATCGAAAAACAGACCACCACCGGTTGTCCGGTGAAGCCGAAAATGGCGTAACAACAGACGAGGAGAGGAAACATGGCGACCATTACCCTGCAAGGCAATGAAATCCACACCAACGGCGAACTGCCCGCGGTCGGCGGCGACGCGCCCGACTTCACGCTGGTCGACGCCGATCTCAACGACCGCCACCTGTCTGACTACGCGGGCAAGAAGATACTGATGAACATCGTGCCCAGCCTCGACACCCCGGTGTGCGCGACGTCGACGAAGAAATTCAACGACTTCGCCGCCGGCCGCGACGACGTGGTGATGCTGGTGATCGCCGCCGACCTGCCGTTCGCCATGAGCCGTTTCTGCGGCGCGGAGAACGTCGACAAGGTGGTGCCGCTGTCGATGATGCGCTCGCGCAAGTTCGCCAAGGACTACGGCGTGCTGATCGAGGACGGGCCGCTGGCCGGCATTACCGCGCGCGCCATCGTGGTGATCGATGAAAACGGCAAGGTGGCCTACACCGAACTGGTGCCCGAGATCGCCCAGGAACCGGACTACGACAAGGCGCTGGCCGCGCTCTGAACCCGACAACCCAACGAACGACGAGTCAAGACATGCTGATTTTCGAACACTCCCGACCCGGCCGCCGCGCCGGGGTGCAGGCCCCCGCGGCCGAGGCTTCCGCTGACGACCTGCCCGCCGGGCTGTTGCGCGAGGACCGTCCGGCCCTGCCGGAAGTGTCGGAAATGCAGGCGGTGCGTCACTACACCCGCCTGTCGCAGAAGAACTTCTCCATCGACACGCACTTTTACCCGCTGGGTTCCTGCACCATGAAGTACAACCCGCGCGCCTGCAACACGCTGGCGATGTTGCCGGGCATTCTCGCCCGTCACCCCCTGGCGCCGGCCAGCGAGGGACAGGGCGCGCTGGCCTGCCTGTACGAGTTGCAGGAGATGCTCAAGGAAGTCACCGGCATGAAAGCCGTCTCGCTGACGCCAGCCGCCGGGGCGCAGGGCGAGTTCGCGGGCGTGGCCATGATTCGCGCCTATCACGACGCGCGCAACGATGATGCGCGCGACGAGATCCTGGTGCCGGACGCGGCGCACGGCACCAACCCGGCAACCGCCACCATGTGCGGGTACAAGGTGCGCGAGATCCCCACCCTGGACAACGGCGACGTGGACGTGGACGCCCTGCGCGAGGCGGTCGGCGAGCACACGGCGGGCATCATGCTCACCAACCCTTCCACGCTGGGTGTGTTCGAGCGGCGCATCAAGGAGATCGCCGATATTGTGCACCAGGCCGGCGGTCTGCTGTACTACGACGGCGCCAACCTCAACGCCATCCTCGGCAAGGTGCGGCCCGGCGACATGGGCTTCGATGTCATCCACATGAACCTGCACAAGACCTTTTCGACGCCGCACGGCGGTGGCGGTCCGGGCGCGGGTCCGGTGGGCGTCAGCGAGCGCCTGGAACCCTTCATGCCGGTGCCGATCGTGGACTACGACGGCGACGAGTACGTGTGGCTGACGGAGAAGGAGCGTCCGCAGAGCATCGGCCGCCTGTCGGCGTTCATGGGCAATGCCGGGGTGCTGTTCCGCGCCTACGTGTACGCGCGCCTGCTCGGCCGCGAAGGCATGCACCGGGTGGCGGAATTCGCCACCCTGAACGCCAACTACCTCATGAAGCGTCTGCAGCAGGCGGGCTTCGACCTGGCGTTCCCCGACCGCCGCGCCACCCACGAGTTCATTGTCACCCTGAAGCGGCAGATGAAGGAACTCAACGTCAGCGCCATGGACGTCGCCAAGCGGCTGCTCGACTACGGCTATCACGCGCCCACCACCTACTTCCCGCTGCTGGTGCCGGAGTGCCTGCTGATCGAACCCACAGAAACCGAGAGCCGCGAGGAGCTGGACGGTTTCGTGGAGGCCATGACCCGCATACTCGAGGAAGCCGCCGGGGACGCCGGGCTGTTGCACGAGGCGCCGCACACCCTGCCGGTGCGCCGTCTCGACGAGGTGCGCGCGGCGCGCGAACTCGACCTGCGCTGGAAGGCCGGCTGAGCGCGCCTACCCGAAACCGTCCGCGCTGGGGTATGATGGCGGCCGCGCTGAACACGCACAACAACAATACCCCACGCCTATTTCGGAGAAGAGAGACATGTCGGCACTGATTTGCGGCTCGTTTGCGTTCGACACCATCATGGTGTTCCAGGACAAGTTCAAGAACCACATCCTGCCCGACAAGGTCCATATCCTGAACGTCGCCTTCCACGTGCCCGAGATGCGCCGCGAGTTCGGCGGCTGCGCGGCCAACATTGCCTTCAACCTGAAGCTGCTGGGTGGCGACCCGCTGCCCATGGGCACGGTGGGCAAGGATTTCGCGCCCTACGCCTCGTGGATGGAGCAGCACGGCATCCCCCTGGATCATGTCAAGGTGATCGAAGATGCCTACACGGCGCAGGCCTTCATTACCACCGACCAGGACGACAACCAGATCACGGCGTTTCACCCGGGCGCCATGGATTTCGCGCACCAGGTCAAGGTGGGTGACGCCTCCGGCGTCACGCTCGGCATCGTTTCGCCGGACGGACGTCAGGGCATGATCGAGCACGCAGCCCAGTTCGTCGAGGCCGGCATACCCTTCATGTTCGACCCCGGCCAGGCCATGCCACTGTTCGACGGCGATGATTTCCGGCGTTTCATCGATCAGGCCACCTGGGTGTGCGTGAACGACTACGAATCGCAGGTGCTGCAGGATCGCACCGGCTGGGCGCTGAAGGACATCGCCTCCCACGTCGAGGCGCTGATCGTCACGCTCGGCGGCGAGGGGTCGCGCATCTACACCAATGGCACCTGCATCGAGATTCCCGGCGCGCGCGTCAATGCCGTGAACGACCCCACCGGTTGCGGAGACGCCTATCGCGGCGGTCTGCTGTACGGCCTGATGAACGGCCTGGATTGGGAAACCACCGGGCGCATCGCGGCCTTGATGGGCGCGATCAAGGTTGAACGGCACGGCACCCAGAACCATGCCTTTACCCTCGACACTTTCCGCCAACGCTACCGGGACAGCTTCGGCGCCGAGCTGACGGCGCTGTAGGAGGGCGGGGAGTTGTTCCGCGCCGCCACTTCGAAGGATATCGACGCCATCCACCAGGTGCTGGTCGACGAAGCCTCGCAGTGCCACTTCGACCGCCGCCTGGCGGAAGAGCCCTACCGCAGTGGGCTGCGCAAGAACCTCAACAACATCCGCAAGCGCGGCCGCCGCCTGGACGAGGATCTCGCCGCACAGTTGCTGGTGTGGGAGACCGGCGAAGGCGAGGCGGCGGGCTGCCTGATCAACAGCGCCATCGTGTCCGATCTTGGCAACGAGATCTGGATGATCGCGGTGTGGCCGCGGTTTCGCGGCCAGGGCATCGCCACCGCCATGCAGACCGAGGTGCTGAAGCACCTGCACCCGCGCGTCGACGTATTCTCGCGTTGCGCCCCCGAGGCCCGGGTGTTCTACGAGATGAACCTGCGGCGCGGTTTCCTGCCGCTGGAAGTGACGGAGCAGGGCGTCAGCATCCTCAAGCTGCCGAAGATGGGCGCGGCGCTGGCCGGTCAGGATGCCCGTCACCAGCAACTCGAACCCTTCGTGGAAATCCCCCTGCGGCGGCGTTGAGCGCGGGCGCGTTTCCCGCTAGCGGCACGCCTGTTTCACGCGCTGGCGCAGTTTGACGGTGCGTGACGCGACTTCCTGCTCCGACATGTAGCGGCGTTCACCCTGCGCGTCCAGTTCGTACCAGTTGACGCCGCCCCGCTCCAGGTCGGCGAGCTGGTTGCGCAGTTTGCCGCAGTGCTTCTCGCGCCGCGCTTCCTCCGCCTTGCGTTTTGCTTCCCGCTCGCGGGCCTGTTGCCGCTCCCGCTGTCGCGCCGCGTTCCAGCGCTTGATGTTTTCCAGCCGCTGACGCTGGTCGGGCGGCGCGGCGCCCGGCGCTGTGTCGATGCGGACTTCCCGCGACTGCGGGCCGACGGGTTTTTCGCCATAGTGCACCTGCCCGTCGGCGTCGGTCCACTTGTAGATTTCCGCGCCGGAGATCGTCGGCAGCATCAGGCACAGGATCAGCAGCATGTTTCTCATGGTCGGCGCCGATCCTTCAATGGGTCTTGCGGAGCGTGATCAGCTTGCCCTTGCGCTCCATTTCCAGGCGTGAAAGGAACGACATGCCGAGCAGGACTTCAAGCGGAAAGTCGCCTTCGATCACCGTCGCCGGAACGTTATTCAGTTCAATCTCGCCGACCTTCACCGAGTCGAGCCGGATACTGTAGGCGGGCACCACGCCGGAGGCGGTGGCGACTGTCGAGGGCGTGCCCGAGTAGCGGAAGTCGATGCCCAGCTTGCGCGCGACCTTTTCGTTCATGGCCACGGTGGATGCGCCGGTGTCGACCAGGAAATTGACCAGTTGGCCGTTGATGGAACCCGGTGTGCGGAAGCTTCCCCAGGCGTCGGTGGAAATGCTCAGTTCCTTTACCCCGCGCGGCTTGTAGGTTCCGCCCGGACGCTGCGAGAAGCCCAGGCGCTGCTTCCTGCCCTGGTAGAGGATGTCGGCATGGGTGGCGTCCACCGTCAGCACCTTCACGCCTTCGCGGCTGGTCTGGCCGACCGCCAGCACGCGTTGTTTCCCGTCGATGCTGATGACTGCCTTGTTGCCGAACTGGCCGATGAAGCGCACCCCTTCATCGGCGAAGGCGCCGGTGATGGTGAACAGCAGGCAGGCCAGTGGCAGTAAGGGTGTTCGTTTCATGGCGGATCGGTCCGGTGGTTTCGGGGCGGGGCCGTGGCCACGCGTTCTCCCCGGCTAGAACGGCCGCCGGCTGAAAAACCTTGAACCACCGTGGCGGGAAAAATGCCTCCGGTTTGCGATTCAGTCGGGGAGGCGGGGGCGGACTTCGCGGTGGCTGAGTTTTTGCAGGGCCAGTTCGGTGAGCAGGGCAATGCCGGCGAATCCGGCCAGCAGGATCGGCACGCGATCCGAGCTGCGGCTGACGTAGTACAGGGCCAGCGCCATGGCGACCAGGCTGAGCAGCGTGGCCAGCGCCAGCAGGGGGCGTGAGGCACCGGTGGCCGTGGCCAGCTTCAGATGCCCCAGGTGGGTGACGCTGTGCACGAACAGGATGGAGATGGAGCCGATGGCGGCGATCTCGGAGAGGTCGAACAGCAGGGACAGCACGATCACCAGCAGGCTGCTGATCACCAGGCCCTCGTGGCTGTGGCCGATCGGCTTGCCGAATTCCGCCGGCAGTTCGCCGTCGCGGGCGAGCTGGTAGGTGACATTGGTGACCGCGTACAGGTTGGCGTTGATCGACGAGGCAGTGGAGATGAGCGCGGCGATGGCGACCACCGTGAAGCCGGTGTGCCCGAACACCGGCAGCGCCGCCTGCGCCAGCGCGTAGTCGCGCGCGGCGATCACCTGCTGCGCCGGCAGGTTGCCATATACCGCCAGCGACACGGCGACATACAGCGCCATCACCAGCAGGATGGCGGTCATCATGGCGCGCGGCAGGGTTCTGGCCGGCGCCGGCATGTCCTCGGCGGCGTTGGTGATGACGCGGAACCCCTCGTAGGCAAAGAAGGTGATGGCGAGGCTGAAGAAGATGTCCTGTGCGGGCGGATACCGCGCGGGTGACAACAGTTCGGGCCGGGCGTGCAGGAGTCCGGCGACGGCGAAGCCGGTCAGTACCAGGAACTTCACGGCGACGGTCAGCTTTTCCCAGAAGGCGACGTCCCGGGCGCCGCGCAGGTTGATCAGCGCAAACGCGACCACGATGGCGACAGAGAACAGTTGACGCCAAATGGGTGAGACGTCGTCCCCGGGCATCAGCGTGGCGGCGTAACTGCCGAAGGTCTTGGCAATGAGGCTCAGTGAGACCACGGCGGCGAAGTACAGCATGATGCTCATCGCTCCGGTGAACAGGCCGACACCGTAAGCTTGTGCGAGGTATTCGACGATGCCGCCGGAGGAGGGGTAGCGCGCGCCCAGCTTGCCCAGCGAGTAGCCGCTGAACAGGGCGATGATGCCGCCGATGACGAACGACAGGTAGACCGCGCTGCCGGAAATGGCGCCGGCCTCGCCCAGCAGCGCGAATATGCCGGCGCCGATCATGGCGCCCATGCCCAGTGACACGGCGCCCCAGAAACTGACCGGTTTTCCGGACTGGTGCATGCGGCTTCGACTCGTTGCCGGTGTTGGAGCCGACGATTGTGTCAGTTGCCCGCGGGGGTGTCGAGCGCCTCGCGCAGTCGAGCCGGGTCGTCGATCGGGGGCAGACACTGCAGGCCGCGGCACAGCCAGGCCACGCCCCCGTCCCGTGGCCGGCGTTCGGCCAGCAGCCCCGGCAGGCCGTCGCTCTCGTCGGGGATCACGAAACACTGGCGGCGCGGGGCGTAATCAGCACCCGCCGCCTGGCGCCAGGCGGCGTCGCGCGCGCCGGGGCGGATCACCAGGGTGTCCGGCGGGTACAGGTATTCCTCCAGCGCCATCAGCAGGCCTGTGTGGCCGTAGGGGCTCTGTTCGATATGCGGCCAGGCCGCTTTCAGCGTGCCTTCCGCGGCCTCGCTGTAGCGCCTGTCACCAACCAGGTGACCGAGCCGGCCGAACACCCTGGCGGCGATGGCGTTGCCGGATGGCAGGGCGTCGTCGCCAAGCGGCCTGGGTCGCTGGATCAGTTCCTCGTGGTCGTCGGCGGTGAACCAGAAACCGCCTTCGGGGTCGGCGAAATGTTGCAGCACCACCTCGGCGAGTTGCAGTGCGAAGCCGAGTTCGTCGCTGTTCCAGCGGTATTGCAGGCGTTCCAGGATGGCGTCGATGAGGAACACGTAGTCGTCCAGGTAGGCGTCGAGGTGGGCCTGGCCGTCCTTGCTGGTGGCGAGCAGGCGCCCCTCCGACCACATGTGGTCACGAATGAAATCGAGGGCGCGGCTCGCCGAGTCGAAGTAAGCGGTCTTGTCGAACACCCGCGCGGCCTGCGCCATGCCCTTGATCATCAGCGCGTTCCAGGACACCAGGATCTTGTCGTCGCGGCCCGGACGCGGGCGTTGTTCGCGCGCTTCGAACAGTTTGCGGCGGGCGCTGGTCAGCAGGGCTTCCACCCGCGGCGGGTCGATGCCCGTTTTTTCGGCGACGGCGTCCAGGGTCTCGTACACGTGCGGGTTCCAGCGGCCCTCGAAGTTCGGGGCGCGGTCGAAACCGAAGCGCGCGGCGGCCACCCGGTATTCGTCCGCGTCGAGTACCGCGTGCAGTTCCTCCTGCGTCCACACGTAGAAGCGTCCTTCCTCGCCCTCGCTGTCGGCGTCGAGGCTGGAGTAGTAACCGCCGTCGGGCGCCTGCATTTCACGTTCCACCCAGGCCACCGTTTCCTCTACTACGCGCCGGTACAGCGGGTTGCCGGTGGCGGCGAACGCGTCGCTGTACAGTGACAGCAGTGGTCCGTTGTCGTAGAGCATTTTCTCGAAGTGCGGGATCATCCAGCGTTCGTCGACCGAGTAGCGGCAGAAGCCGCCGCCGAGCTGGTCGTACATGCCGCCCAGCGCCATGCGCTCGAGGGTGAACAGCGCCATGTCGAGGGCGTCGCGGTCCTCGCGGCCGGTGGCGGCCCAGTGCCGCAGCAGCCGTTCCAGGCTGGTCGGGTGGGGGAACTTGGGCGCCTTGCCGAAGCCGCCGTACTGCCTGTCGAACTGGTCGGCGAGCTGCTGGCGCGCGACGTCCAGGGGCATGCTGGTGAGTTGCGCCGGCGCGGCTTCACCGGCGCGGTGCATGTCGCGCATGAAGTTTACCAATGAGCGGTTCTGTTGCTCCAGTTCGTCGCGCCGCTCGCGGTAGAAGTCGGCGATATGCCGGCACAGCACGGCGAACGCCGGCAGGCCGTGGCGCGGTTCCGGCGGGAAATAGGTGCCGCCGAAAAACGGCACGTGGGTGTGGGGATCCAGCACCATGGTCAGCGGCCAGCCACCGGCGCGCCGGGTGAGCAGCGAGTGGGCGGTCTGGTAGATCTTGTCCAGGTCGGGGCGTTCCTCGCGGTCCACCTTGATGTTCACGAACAGTTCGTTCATCACCGCCGCCGTGTCGGGATCCTCGAAGGATTCGTGTGCCATCACGTGGCACCAGTGGCAGGCCGAGTAGCCGATCGAGAGCAGGATCGGCTTGTCCTCGCGGCGCGCCCTGTCCAGCGCCTCCGGTCCCCAGGGATACCAGTCCACCGGGTTGTGTACATGCTGTAGCAGGTAAGGGCTGGTTTCGTTCGCGAGATGGTTGGTATATTGCGTGTTGCGGGTCATGTGCATGCGTCCGGCATAATTCCTGACTGGAACAGTCAACTATACAGAGGCGGTCTTGCCGCGCACAAGCGGGCGCCGTGGAAACCTTTTCAATCTTATGGATCTTTCCCTCGTCATCCCGGTGTTCGACGAACAGGACAACGTGCAGCCGTTGCTGGACGAGGTGCGCGCGGCGCTGGACGGCCGCTTCGACTACGAGGTGATCTTCGTCGACGACGGCAGCCGTGACGCTACACTGGCGCGGCTGCGGGCGCTCAGGAGCGGCTGCCCGCGACTGCGGGTGCTGCACCACCGGCGCAACGCCGGCCAGAGCGCGGCGTTGCTGTCCGGGCTTCGTGCCGCGCGCGCCCCCTGGGTCGCCACCCTGGACGGAGACGGGCAGAACGACCCGGCCGATATTCCCGCCCTGTACGAGGTGGCGCGGGGGGATGACAGCCTGTGGCTGGTGGGTGGTTGGCGCCGGCAGCGCCGCGACACCTGGCTGAAGCGCTTGTCCTCGCGGGTCGCCAACCGGGTACGGAGCGCGCTGCTGGGCGATGCCACCCCCGACACCGGCTGCGGTCTCAAGCTGTTGCGCCGCGAGGCCGTGTTGCAACTGCCGCGCTTCGACCACATGCACCGTTTTCTGCCGGCGCTGGTGTTGCGCGAAGGGGGCGGCGTGCGTTCGGTGCCTGTCAACCACCGTCCCCGCGCGCGCGGTGTCAGCAAGTACGGCCTGTTCAACCGCCTGTGGATTGGTATCGTCGACCTGTTCGGCGTCATGTGGTTGCGGCGGCGCGCCATGCGTGTCGACGTGACGGAGGACGATTGAGTCTTGCACCCGTACCGGCGCTTGCTGAAAGGCCTGTTGTTGATCCTGCTGCTGGTCGCCGTCGGCTGGTTGTTGCAGTCGGGCGCTTTCGGCCTGTTGCCGGACAAGCCGTGGGTCGACGACGTGATCCGCGACCAGGGCGCGCGCGGCGGCTTGCTGTTTGTCGGCACCGCGGCGTTGTTTGCGTCGGCGGGACTGCCACGGCAGGTGGTGGCGTTCCTGGGCGGCTATGCGTTCGGCTTTGTCGATGGCACGGCGCTGGCGTTGCTGGCGGTGCTGGCGGCCTGTGCGCTGAGTTTCGGCTACGGGCGCCTGGCGCGGCTGTTCCTCGGTGTGTCCGGCGTTCCCGGGCGCTTCCGGCGCATTGCCGCCTTCGTGGACGAGCACACCTTCACCACCACCCTGGTCATCCGCCTGTTGCCGGCCGGCAGCAACCTGTTGCTGAACCTGGCCGCCGGGCTGGGAGGGGTGCGGGCGCTGCCGTTCTTTGCCGGGTCGGGGCTCGGCTATGTGCCCCAGACCCTGATTTTCGCGCTGCTGGGCAGCGGGGTCGGGTTCGAACCCGGCTTGCGCATCGGTGTCGCCGTGGTGCTGTTCCTGCTCTCCGGATTGCTGGGCCTGCGCCTGTACCGGCGTTTCCAGGGGCATGTCGCGACCTTGCCCGGTGACCCGACGTGAAGGTGGACACGGTGCGTTGGCCGCAGTTGTTGCTGGCGGCATCGGCGCTGGCCGCCATCCAGTTGTGGCTGCGTCCGCTGCTGCCGGTCGACGAGACCCGTTACCTCAGCGTTGCCTGGGAAATGTGGTGGCGCGGCGACCTGCTGGTGCCTTACCTCAATGGCGAGCCCTACAGTCACAAGCCACCGCTGCTGTTCTGGATGATTCACGCGGCATGGGCGCTGTTCGGCGTGTCGGCGTTGCCGGCGCGGCTGTTGATGCCGTTACTGGGCGTGCTGGCGTTGTGGCTGTCGGCGCGGCTGGCGCGGCGGCTGTGGCCGGCGTATGCGGACAGTGTTGCCGCGTTCACGCCCTGGCTGCTGCTCGGAGGCCTGTTCTGGCACAATTTCTTTACCCTGGTGCAGTTCGACATGCTGCTGGTGCTGGCCGCGTTGCTGGCCTGGCTGGGTTTGCTGGAGGCGGCGCGGCGGCCCTGGCGCGGCTGGATCCAGGTGGGCGTGGCGCTGGGCCTTGGCGTGCTGGCCAAGGGGCCGGTGATCTTTCTGCCGGTGTTGCCGGTGGCGCTGCTGGTGCCCTGGTGGCTGGCGGCGGGGACGGTGCGCTGGCGTGCCTGGTACGCCGGGCTGGCGGGCGCGGTTTTGCTGGGTGCGGGTATCGCCCTGGCGTGGGCCATCCCGGCCGGGATGAGCGGGGGCGAGGCGTACCGGCAGGCCATTTTCTGGGGCCAGTCGGCGGGGCGGGTGGTGAACAGTTTCGCGCACCGCAGCCCCTGGTGGACCTACCTGTGGCTGCTGCCGGTGATGTGGCTGCCGTGGCTGCTGTGGCCGACGCTGTGGAAGGCCTTGCGCCGTCTCGGCGCGCCGGCGGGCCGGGACAGCGGCGTGCGTTTCTGCCTGGCGGTGCTGGTGCCGGCGCTGTTGCTGTTCAGTCTGGTGAGCGGCAAGCAGGGCAAGTACCTGTTGCCGCTGTTCCCGGTGCTGGCGGCGTTGCTGGCGCGGGCGCTGGCGGGCTGGGTGGAGGGCAGGGAGCGGGATGGCGTGCGGCTGCGTTTCGCCGCCGCGTTGCTGGCGCTGATCGGCGTGATGCTGCTGGCGTTGCCCTGGTGGCCGGGCGGACCCGCCTGGCTGGCGCAGGTGCAGGCGATGTGGGGGCCGGCGCTGTTGCTGTGGTCCTGGGTGCTGGCGCGGCTGGTATTGCCGCTGGCGGCGGCGCTGCGGGTGACGGCGCTGGCCATGTTGTTTGCCACCGCCGTGTTGTACCTCGGCGTGTTGTCGCTGGCGACCGCGCCCTTTGACCTGGCGCCGGCCAGCCAGCGGATCGCGCAGTTGCAGGCGCAGCAGCGGCCGGTGGCCTGGCTGGGCAAGTACCACGGCCAGTTTCATTTCCTCGGCCGGTTGCGGCAGCGCATCGAGCCGCTGCGCGACGCGGCCGCCCTGCGCCGCTGGCTGCGCGCGCACCCCGACGGCTATCTGCTGGTCGACGAGAAGCGCGATCCCGGGACGTTGCCGGCGGCAGCGTGGCACTGGCCCTACCGGGGCGGCCGCCTGATCCTGTGGCCGGCCCGGGAGTTGCTTCGCGACCCCGCCCGGCTCGACGCGCTGGCGGGGAGCGCGTAAGCTTGCCGGCTTTGAATCGTGCTGTATCGAAGGACACCGTCGTGACTGAAACCCTGCCCCCCCTGCGCCTGAAGAAAAACGAGGAGCGCCGCATCCGCGCCGGGCACCTGTGGGTGTACAGCAACGAGGTGGACAACGCGGCCACGCCGTTGAAGGCGTTCAGCCCGGGGCAGGCGGTGCAGATCCAGGCCCACAACGGCAAGCCGCTGGGCAACGGCTACGTCAACCCGGCCTCGCTGATCTGCGCGCGGCTGGTGAGCCGCGATCCCGCCTATGTGCTGGACCGCTCGCTGATCGTGCACCGGCTCAAGGTGGCGTTGTCGTTGCGCGAGCGACTGTTCGACCGCCCCTTCTACCGGCTGGTATACGGTGAGTCCGACCAGTTGCCGGGGCTGGTGATCGACCGCTACGGCGATCTGTGCGTGGTTCAGCTCACTACCGCCGGCATGGAGGCGGTGCGCGAGCAGGTGCTGGAAGCGCTCGACAAGGTTATCCGGCCCAAGGGCGTGGTGCTGCGCGGCGACAGTTCGATCCGCAAGTTCGAGGGGCTGGACAGTTACTGCGAGACGCTCGGCGAGGTGCCGGACACGGTCACTGTCGAGGAATCGGGGCTGGGCTTCCAGGTGTCGCTGCGCGAGGGTCAGAAGACCGGCTGGTTCTACGACCAGCGCATGAACCGGCAGCGCCTGCGCGCCTATTCGAAGGGCATGCGCGTGCTGGACGTGTTCAGCTACGTGGGCGGCTGGGGCTTGCAGGCCGCCGCCGCGGGCGCCAGCGAGGTGTTCTGCGTGGATGCCTCGGAACAGGCGCTGGACCGCCTGCACGCGTCTGCCCAAGCCAATGGGCTGGCTGACCAGGTCGCCAGCATCCAGGGTGACGCCTTCGAGGTGTTGTCGCAGTTGCGCGCCGACCAGCAGCGCTTCGACGTGGTGGTGCTCGACCCGCCGGCCTTCATCAAGCGCCGCAAGGACAGCAAGGCCGGCGAGCAGGCCTACCACCGCATCAACCAGCTCGGCATGCAGGTGCTGAACCGCGACGGCGTCCTGGTGTCGGCGTCCTGTTCGCACCACCTGGCCGAGGACCAGTTCCAGAAAATCCTGTTGCAATCGTCGCGGCACCTGGACCGCAGCCTGCAGGTTCTGGAGCGCGGCCACCAGGGGCCGGACCACCCGGTGCACCCGGCCATTCCCGAAACCGCCTACCTGAAGGCCCTGTTCTGCCGCGTGCTGCCGAGCTGAGATGCTGACCTATCCGAACATCGACCCGGTGGTGGTTTCCTTCGGCCCGTTTGCCATCCACTGGTACGGCCTGATGTACCTGATCGGTTTCGTCGCCGTGTGGTGGCTGGGCACGCTGCGCGCGCGCAAGCCGGGTTCCGGCTGGAAGCCGGAGGAGATCAGCGACCTGCTGTTCTATGGCGCGCTGGGGGTGATCCTTGGCGGCCGCATCGGCTACGTGCTGTTCTACAACTTCGGCATGTTCCTCGACGACCCGCTGATGATCTTCCGCATCTGGCAGGGCGGCATGTCTTTCCACGGCGGCATGCTCGGCGTGTTCCTCGCCATGTGGTTGTTCGGGCGCAAGACCGGGCGCGGTTTCTACGAAGTGACAGACGTGATCGCGCCCTATGTGCCCATCGGGCTGGGCGCGGGGCGTATCGGCAATTTTATCAACGGCGAGCTGTGGGGGCGGCCCACCGAGCTGCCCTGGGGCATGGTGTTCCCGTTCGTCGACAACCAGCCGCGTCACCCCTCGATGCTCTACGAGGCCCTGCTGGAAGGCCTGGTGCTGTTCCTGATACTCTGGCTCTACTCGGCGAAGCCGCGCCCGCGCCGCGCCGTGTCCGGCATGTTCATGTTGTGTTACGGCCTGTTTCGCTTTGCCGTCGAATTCGTGCGCGAGCCGGACGCGCACATCGGCTATCTGGCGTTCGGCTGGCTGACCATGGGCCACCTGCTGTCGGCGCCGATGATCCTGTTCGGCATCTATCTGCTGTGGTGGGCCTACTCGGGGAGAGGAAAGCGTGAAGCAGTATCTTGATCTCATGCGGCACGTGCTGGAGAACGGCGTGCGCAAGGAAGACCGTACCGGCACCGGTACGCTGAGCGTGTTCGGTTACCAGATGCGCTTCGACCTGGGCGAGGGGTTTCCCGCCGTCACCACCAAGAAGCTGCACCTGCGCTCCATCATCCACGAACTGCTGTGGTTCCTGCAGGGCGATACCAATATCCGTTACCTGAAGGAGAACGGCGTCAGCATCTGGGACGAGTGGGCCGACGAAAATGGCGAGCTGGGGCCGGTGTACGGTGCCCAGTGGCGTTCCTGGCCGACCGCCGACGGACGTCACATCGACCAGATCAGCCAGGTGATCGAGCAGATCAAATACAATCCGGACTCGCGGCGTATCATCGTCAGCGCCTGGAACGTGGGCGAGATCGACAACATGGCGTTGCCGCCCTGCCACGCCTTCTTCCAGTTCTACGTGGCCGAGGGCAAGCTGTCCTGCCAGCTCTACCAGCGCAGCGCCGACATCTTCCTCGGTGTGCCGTTCAATATTGCGTCCTATGCACTGCTGACACTGATGATGGCGCAGGTCAGCGGGCTTGAACCGGGCGATTTCGTGCACACGCTGGGCGATGCCCACCTGTATTCCAACCATCTCGAACAGGCGCGCATGCAGTTGGAGCGGGAACCGCGTCCGCTGCCGACCATGAAGATCAACCCGGCGGTCAAGGATCTGTTTGCGTTCCGTTTCGAGGACTTCGAACTGGTCGACTACGACCCGCACCCACACATCAAGGCGCCGGTCGCGGTGTGATGAAACTTTCCCTGATCGCCGCCATGGCGCAGAACGGGGTGATCGGCCGCGGCAACCAGTTGCCCTGGCGGCTGCCCGCCGACCTCAAGCACTTCAAGACCGTCACCATGGGCAAGCCGGTCATCATGGGCCGCAAGACCTGGGAATCCATCGGCCGCCCCTTGCCGGGCCGCACCAACATCGTCGTCACCCGCGACGTCGGCTACCGGGCCGAAGGCTGTGTGGTGGTGCACTCCGTCGAACAGGCCCTGGAAGTCGCCGCTGGCAGCGACGAGGCGATGGTCATTGGCGGCGCCAATCTCTACCGGCAACTGCTCGACCGCGCCGACCGCCTGTATCTCACCCTCGTCAAGGCAGACGTCGAAGGCGACGCCTGGTTCCCGGAATTTGACGAAACGCAATGGCGCGAGATCTCCCGCGAGTCGCACCCGCGCGACGACCGCAACGAATTCGACTACGAATTCATCCTCCTCGAACGCCGCTGATTTCAATGGGGTCAGACTCCATTGATCCCCGGTGGTGTGAATACGTCACGGGTTGGGGGGAAGACCTCTGACTGACGACGACTTGCCCGCTGCGCGGGTTCCCTGCGCTTCTCGGTCTGTTGCGCGCTCGCGAAACTCGCGGCTTGCGCTGCCGCGCAAGCCACTCAGACAACGCTCGCTTGATCGCAACAGACCTGCGATGCTCGGCTGCGCCGACGCCAGTCAGAGGTCTTCCCCCCAACCCGCGACTTGTTCCGTGGCACAGGAAAAAGTGGGAAAAGGGGTGAGTCTGTCTCGGAAGTATCCTGTGTCGGTTTGTCGGTGGCAGGTTTTTTCGGCGAATCGGTGCAGCCGAGCATCGCAGCGACATGTGGATGAAGCGGTCCCTGTTTGAGCGGTTTCGCAGAAACCGCGAGTTTGGGACCGCGCCACATGGCGCGAGAAGCGCAGGGGACCCGCGTAGCGGGCAAACCGTTGAGCCGAAAAAACCTGCCACCGACAAACCGACACCTGCCACGAAAATCAATGGAGTCTGACCCCATTGAAATTTATTGATCTTCCAGCGGGGATCTCGCTCCCGGACATTCATATTCCACCCGCTCGGGCGCGGGCGTATCCAGCCGCATGGCGGTCAGTTTGCCGCCCCACAGGCATCCGGTGTCCAGGGCGTGTACACCGTTCCCGTCCCAGGCGCCGAGCGTCGACCAGTGGCCGAACAGGATGTTCATGTCGGCGCTCTTGCGTGGCCATTCGAACCAGGGCCTGAGGTGTTTCGGCTGGCTGCCGGGCGGGCCCTTGTGTTCCAGGGCGAGACGTCCGTTGGCGTCGCAGTAGCGCAGCCGGGTCAGGC
>WGBO01000022.1 GCA_015494295.1 Gammaproteobacteria bacterium
CCCGTGAACGCCGCGCCCGCGAGGAATACCGGCTGGGCCTGGTGTTTTTCCAGCGCCGGCAGTGGTCCGCCGCCGCGCGCCATTTCCACGCCGCGCAGCGTCTGTGCCACCGCGACGACCTGGGCCTGCGCCTGTACATCTCCTGGCAGGGGCTGGCGCTGGTGTGTTGCGGCGACGGCAGCGGGCTCAACCTGTGCCGCAACGCCGCCGCCGCCGAGCGCCTGGACGCCATGGTGTTTCTCAACCTGGCGGTCGCGGAACTGCGCCTCGGCCACCGCCGCCAGGCGGTGGTGGCGGTGGCTCGCGGCCTGTCGATGGACCCGGATCACGCGGGTCTGCGCCGCCTGCGCGAGGACATGGGTGAACGCCGGCGCCCGGCGCTGCCCTTCCTGCCGCGCAACAACCCGCTGAACCGCTGGCTGGGACGCCTGAGCTACCGCAAGGCGGCCGCCGGCACGGCGCGGACAGGCGTGCCCGGGAACGGCCCCGAAACCTGTCTTTCCGGCTGAAAACAGCGGTTTTCCCTGCGTATTCGGCCCGACTCCCGTATAATCGCAACCGAAGCCGGCCGGACAACCGCTGTGGCGTTTCGCCAGGGAGGAAAGTCCGGGCTCCGCAGGGCAGGGTGCCAGGTAACGCCTGGGGGGCGTGAGCCCACGGAAAGTGCCGCAGAAAACATACCGCCGATGGCCTTCGGGCACAGGTAAGGGTGAAAAGGTGCGGTAAGAGCGCACCGCGCACCTGGTAACAGGTGTGGCAGGGTAAACCCCACCCGGAGCAAGACCAAATAGGGGAACGATGGCGTGGCCCGCGCCGTTCCCGGGTAGGTCGCTTGAGGCGCACGGTGACGTGTGGCCCAGATGAATGGTTGTCCCCGACAGAACCCGGCTTACAGGCCGGCTTCAATTGTTTTTCCATTCCCCCGGTTTTTGCCGGTGGAATTTACTATGTCATTGACGTAACGTGGTTTCCCGCAGGATCGAAGTACACAGCACATGGCCGGAAAAGTTTTCATAAAGACCCACGGGTGTCAGATGAACGAGTACGACTCCGCGAAGATGGCGGACGTGCTCGCCGACGCCCATGGCCTGCAGCAGGTGGCGTCGGCCGAAGACGCCGACGTGCTGTTGCTGAACACCTGCTCGATCCGCGAAAAGGCGCAGGAAAAGGTGTTTTCCCAGCTCGGCCAGTGGCGCGAGCTCAAGGAAAAACGCCCCGAACTGCTGATCGGCGTCGGTGGCTGCGTGGCCAGCCAGGAGGGCGAGGCGATCCGCAAGCGCGCGCCTTTCGTCGACCTGGTGTTCGGTCCCCAGACCCTGCATCGCCTGCCGGCAATGATCGAGGAAGTGCGCCGCAGCCGTGGCGCGGTGGTCGACGTGTCCTTTCCCGAGATCGAGAAATTCGACAGCCTGCCGGAGCCGCGCGTGGACGGCCCGACCGCCTTCCTGTCGGTCATGGAGGGGTGCAGCAAGTACTGTACCTTCTGTGTGGTGCCCTATACCCGCGGCGAGGAAGTCAGCCGTCCGTTCGACGACATCATCGCCGAGGCCGCGGCGCTTGCGGCACAGGGTGTGCGCGAGATCAACCTGTTGGGCCAGAACGTGAACGCTTACCGGGGCGCCATGGCGGACGGCTCGGTGGCGGATCTGGCGCTGCTGATCACCTACATCGCCGCCATCGACGGCATCGACCGGATCCGTTACACCACCTCGCACCCGCAGGAGATGAGCGACAGCCTGATCAACGTCTACGCCGAGGTGCCGGAACTGGTCAGTCACCTGCACCTGCCGGTGCAGAGCGGTTCCGACCGCATCCTCGCCGCCATGAAACGCAACCACACGGCGCTGGAGTACAAGTCCAAGATCCGCCGGTTGCGCGAGGCGCGCCCGGACATCAGCCTGTCCTCGGACTTCATTATCGGTTTTCCCGGCGAGAGCGACGCCGATTTCGAGGCCACCATGAACCTGATCGCCGAGATCGGTTTCGACAACTCCTTCAGCTTCATTTACAGCCGCCGGCCCGGCACGCTGGCCGCAGAGTTCCCCGACGACGTGCCCCACGAGGTCAAGAAACAGCGCCTGGCGCGCCTGCAGGCGCGCATCGCCGGTCTTGCCGCCGATATCAGCGCGGCCATGGTGGGCACGGAGCAGCGCATCCTGGTGGAGGGGCCGTCGCGCAAGAATCCCGCGCAGATGGCCGGCCGCACCGAGAACAACCGGGTGGTCAATTTCGACGGCGGCCCGGAACTCGTCGGCCGCTTCGTGCGCGTGCGCATCGTCGAGGCGCTGCCCAATTCCCTGCGTGGCGAGTTCGTCGCTATGGATGATCCGCTCGCTGCCGATACACTGGTCAACTGGGGCTGAAGCCCCGCAACACACGACGTACCTTGGACCCCGAACCCGCTTCCTATTCGCTCACCCTCGAACCCGCCGACAACCAGCGGCTGGCGTCGCTGTGCGGCCAGTTCGATGAGCACCTGCGCCAGCTCGAACGCCGCCTGCACGTCGAGATCAGCAACCGTGGCAACCGTTTTCATATCGTTGGCGCCGACCAGGCCCCGCACCTGGCCGGTAACGTGCTCCAGGATCTCTACGACGCCACCCGGGAGATGCCGCTGACCCCGGAACGCGTTCACCTGTACCTGCAACAGGCCGGCCTGGACGGGCAGGACACCCCGGACGACGAGGGCGAGGAGAGCCTGCTGATCCACACCCGGCGCAGTACCATAAAGCCGCGCGGCGGCCATCAGCAGGACTATGTGCGCAACATTCTCAAGCTCGACGTCAATTTCGGCGTCGGCCCGGCCGGTACCGGCAAGACTTACCTGGCGGTGGCCTGCGCGGTGCAGGCGCTGGAGCGCGAGTCGGTGCGGCGCCTGGTGCTGGTGCGCCCGGCGGTGGAAGCCGGCGAGCGTCTGGGCTTCCTGCCCGGCGACCTGACGCAGAAGGTCGACCCCTACCTGCGCCCGCTGTACGACGCCCTGTACGAGATGCTGGGCTTCGAGCGCGTCGCCAAGCTGATCGAGCGCAACATCATCGAGATCGCCCCGCTGGCCTTCATGCGCGGGCGCACGCTCAACGACGCCTTCGTCATCCTCGACGAGGCGCAGAACACCAGCACCCAGCAGATGAAGATGTTTCTGACCCGCATCGGCTTCGGCTCCACGGCGGTGATTACCGGCGACATGACGCAGATCGACCTGCCCAAGCACGTGGACTCCGGCCTGCGCCACGCGGTGGACGTGCTGGACGGCGTCGAGGGCATCGGTTTCACGCATTTCGATACCCGCGACGTAGTGCGTCACCCGCTGGTGCAGAAGATTCTCAACGCCTACCAGCGCTTCGAGTCGGACAATGACTAGACCGGTGTTCGAACTGGACGTCCAGCGCGCCTGCGTCGAGGAGAATCTGCCGGCCACGGCGGATTTCGAACGCTGGGTGGCGGCGGCGCTGGAGGGTATGGAAAAACCGGTAGAGCTGGTGGTCCGCCTGGTCGGCGAGGACGAGAGCCGCGAGCTGAACGCGCGTTACCGGGGCAAGGATCGGCCCACCAATGTGCTGTCCTTCGGCTTCGAGGCGCCGCCCGGCGTCGACAGCGACCATCTCGGCGACCTGGTGATCTGTGCGCCGGTGGTGGCGCGCGAGGCGCGTGAACAGGGCAAGGCGGTCCGCGACCACTGGGCGCACCTGGTCATACACGGGGTGCTGCATTTGCGCGGCCACGACCACCAGACCGAACAGGAAGCAGAACTGATGGAGTCACGCGAGAAAGCCATGTTGCAGACACTGGGTATCGATGACCCCTATCGCCAGGCCGGGACGGTGCGGGAAACCTCATGAACGACAAATCGTCCAACGGTGGCAACATCTCCTGGTTCGAGCGCCTCGGCCAGGCCCTGACCGGCGAACCGAAGAACCTCGACCAGTTGGTCCGGCTGTTGCGCGAGGCGCAGGCGCGCGGCCTGTTCGACGCCGAGGCGCAAAGCATGATCGAGGGCGTGCTGGCGGTATCCGACATGCAGGTGCGCGACATCATGATCCCGCGCTCGCAGATGGTGGTGGTCAACCGCAACGACAGTCCGGAGGACATCATCCCCGTCGCCATCGAGTCCGGGCACTCGCGTTTCCCGGTGGTGAGTGACGACCGCAACGATGTGATGGGCGTGTTGCTCGCCAAGGATCTGTTGCGGTACTGCTCGAAGAACGGCGGTGAACAGTTTTCCATTCGCGACATCCTGCGCAAGGCGGTGTTCGTGCCGGAGAGCAAGCGGCTCAACGTGCTGCTCAAGGAGTTCCGTGCCAGCCGCAATCACCTTGCCATCGTGGTCGACGAGTACGGTGGCATTGCCGGCATGGTCACCATCGAGGACGTGCTGGAACAGATCGTCGGCGAGATCGAGGACGAGCACGACATCGACGAGGAAACCTTCATCCGCAAGCTCAGCGAGGTCAGCTATACGGTCAAGGCGCTGACGCCGATCGAGGACTTCAACGAGTATTTCGGCACCGATTTCAGCGACGAGGAATTCGACACCATCGGTGGCCTGGTGACGCATGCTTTCGGGCATCTGCCGAAGCGCGGCGAGACCATCATTCTCGGCAACCAGAGTTTCCAGGTCACCAACGCCGACAACCGCCGCATCAATCTTCTCAAGGTGACCCTGCTGCTGAACCCCAACGCCACCGGCGCGGACCAATCCGGCGACTGATGGCGAACGTCGCCGGAATTCGCCTCGCGCTGGCCGCCCTGCTGTTCGGGGCGCTGATGCCGCTGGGCTTCGCGCCCTTCGGCTGGTACCCGGTGCCGGTGCTGGCACTGACCGCCTTTGCCCTGTTGCTGTTTCCCCTGCGCCCGCGCGACGCCCTGCTGGCAGGCTGGTGTTTCGGCCTGGGCCAGTTCGGCGCCGGCGTCTCCTGGGTGTACATCAGCATCTACCTGTACGGCAACGCCGGCCTGCCGCTGTCGATCGCGGTGATGCTGCTGCTGGTCGCCTTCCTGGCCCTGTACCCGGCGCTGATGGCGTGGTTGCTGGCGAAAGCGGGCACGCGTTCCGCGTGGGTGTTTTATGCCGGCCTGTTCCCCGCTGCCTGGGTGCTGGCCGAGTGGGTGCGATCCTGGATGCTGACCGGCTTCCCCTGGCTGAACCTGGGCTACAGCCAGATCGACAGCCTGCTGGCGGGGTTCGCCCCGCTGTTCGGGGTCTATGGCGTCGGCTGGATGGCGGCGCTGTCCGCCGGTCTGCTGGCGGCGCTGCTGCGCGCCCCCGGCTGGCGCCGCCTGGCCGCCATACCGGGGCTGGCGCTGGTTTGGGGGGCGGCCTGGGGGCTGGCGCCGCTGGTGTGGACCGACCTCGGCACCGATACCCTGAAGGTGACGCTGGTGCAGGGCAACATTCCCCAGGACATGAAATGGAAGCCCGAGCAGCAGGAAGCGACCCTGGAAACCTATGTCGATCTTACCCGCCGGCACTATGACAGCGATATCGTGGTGTGGCCGGAAACCGCCATCCCCGCTTTCCATGACCAGGTCGCCGACAGTTTCATCGAACCGCTGGCGGAGCAGCTCCGTGCCAACGGCGTGTCGCTGGTGACCGGCATCCCGGTGCTGGACCGCGATCGCTGGGCTTACTACAACGCCGTGATCAGCCTCGACGAACCGGACCGCTTCTATTACAAGGTTCACCTGGTGCCGTTCGGCGAGTATTTGCCGTTGCGCGCCCTGCTCGCGGGCGTGCTGGATTTTCTGCCGGTGCCGCAGGCCGACTTTTCGGCCGGCAAGCCGCACCAGCGGCTGCTGCACGCCGCCGGTTACCCGCTCGGCGTATCGATCTGTTACGAGATCGCCTTTGGCGAGCTGCTCATCGAGTCCCTGCCGGAAGCCGCCATCCTGGTGAATGTCAGCAACGACGCCTGGTTTGGTGATTCGCTGGCGCCGCACCAGCATCTGGAGATGGCGCGCATGCGCGCCCGCGAGGTGGAACGCTACATCCTGCGCGCCACCAATACCGGCATATCCGCCATTATCGCGCCGGACGGTTCATTGCGCGCGCGCAGCCGGCAGTTCGAGACGGAAACGGTCAGCGCGGTGATCGAGCCGCGTCACGGCTCCACGCCCTACGTGCGCTGGGGCAATTGGCCGGTGGTGACGGTGGCCGTTCTGCTGGTTGTGGGGCTGGTCGGTGCCGGCCGCCTGGGCGCGGCGTGCCGGGACACCGGGGGCTGAAGTATTCGGCGCCGGCTGCCGGTCCGGTGGCGGGCATTCGCCGTTCAGCCGTCGGCGCCCTGATCGGCGGGCGCCGGGTCCACCGGCAAGCGCCGGAACGTCGTGCCATGGCACCTGGGGCAGGGCGGGATGCGCGCGGTGTGGTGGAAATGCAGTTCCTCGTTGCAGTAGGCGCAATACAGGGTGCCCGGGCCGGTCACCTCGCCGGTATGGTAGGGCGGGTCACTCTCCAGTTCGGCCTGCAACTGCTCCCATTCCAGGCGGGTGCGGTCGGCGACGCGGCTGAACACCTCCAGCAGTGAGTCCTCGATCAGTTCCAGGTCGAAACGCAGCCAGTCGGCGAGTTCCTCGCGGCTTTCCGCCAGGTGGCGCCCGGCGTCCTGAAGGTCGCGTTTGAGCCAGACGGCCACCTTCTGCGCCTCGTCGTGGCTGAGTTCCTCCAGTTCCACGGCGGTCTGGCGGGCTTTCTCGATCGCCTCGCGCAGCACCGGCAGGGCGCGGGATTCGGCCTGTTCGACGCCCTCGCGCACCCGTTCCATCATGCGATTGTAGCCCTGGATGAGTTTGTCGCTGGTCTTGTCGTTCATCGTGGTCTGCTCCCGTCGCTGGCGGCACTCCGGGTGCCGGACAACACAAGTCTAGCCGGGATTTGCTCTCCTGTTACTGACTCCGGTCAACGAAAGCCGGGCGGCTCCCGACCCGGTCGTGTTGTTCGGCAACTGCCCGGTACGGTATTCTTCCCGTCTTTCAACCTTGAGGCAGGCCGAGCGGATGGACGAACGTTACAACCCCCAGGAAATCGAGGCGGAAATCCAGCAGCGCTGGGAGCGCGACGCGACTTTCCGCGCCCTGGAGGACGATCCCCGGGAGAAGTACTACTGCCTGTCCATGTTTCCCTATCCCAGCGGACGCCTGCACATGGGGCACGTTCGCAACTACACCATCGGCGATGTGATTTCGCGCTACCAGCGCATGCAGGGCAAGAACGTGCTGCAGCCGATGGGCTGGGACGCTTTCGGCCTGCCCGCCGAGAACGCCGCCATCAAGCACAAGGTGCCGCCGGCCAGATGGACACTGGAGAATATCGAGTACATGCGCGGGCAGCTCAAGCGCCTGGGCTTCGGCTATGACTGGGGGCGCGAGCTGGCCACCTGCGACCCCGACTACTACCGCTGGGAGCAGTGGTTCTTCATCAAGCTGTACGAGAAGGGGCTGGTGTACAAGAAAACCGCCGTGGTGAACTGGGATCCGGTGGACCAGACCGTGCTCGCCAACGAACAGGTCATCGACGGCAAGGGCTGGCGCTCCGGCGCGCCGGTGGAGCGCCGCGAGATCCCGCAGTGGTTCCTGAAGATCACCGACTACGCCCAGCAGTTGCTGGATGACCTGGACCAGTTGGACGGCTGGCCCGAGCAGGTGCGCATCATGCAGCGCAACTGGATCGGGCGTTCCGAGGGTGTGGAGTTGCAGTTCGGGGTGGAAGGCGAGGCGCAGCCGCTGACCGTCTACACCACGCGCCCCGACACCCTCATGGGCGTGAGTTATGTCGCGGTCGCGGCGCAGCACCCGCTGGCGAAACAGGCTGCTGCCGACAATCCGGAGTTGCGGGCCTTTATAGAGGACTGCGCCCATACCAAGGTTGCCGAGGCGGACATGGCCACGCTGGAAAAGAAGGGCGTGGACACCGGCTTGCGCGCCGTGCACCCGGTCACGGGCGAAACCGTGCCTGTGTGGGCCGCCAATTTCGTGCTGATGGAATACGGATCCGGCGCGGTGATGGCGGTGCCGGCGCACGACCAGCGCGACTGGGAGTTCGCGCAACAGTACGGCCTGCCGGTGAAACAGGTGATATTTCCCGCCAGCGACGGGCAGCAGGCGGATGTCAGCCAGGCGGCCTTTACCGAAAAGGGCGTGCTGCGCAACTCCGGCGAGTTCGACGGTTTGAGCTCGGAGCAGGCCTTCGACGCCATCGCCGGGTGGCTGGAGAAACAGGGCAAGGGGCGCAGGACCGTCAATTTCCGGCTGCGCGACTGGGGTGTGTCGCGGCAGCGTTACTGGGGTTGCCCGATTCCCATGATCAACTGCCCGTCTTGCGGTTCGGTGCCGGTGCCGGAAGACAGCCTGCCGGTAGAGCTGCCGCGCGACGTGGTTATCGAGGGCAGCGGCTCGCCGCTGAAATCGGATCGCGGCTTCATCGACGTGGACTGTCCGCGTTGCGGCGGCCGGGCCGAGCGCGAAACCGACACCTTCGACACCTTTTTCGAGTCGTCCTGGTACTACGCCCGTTACACCTGCCCGGACGCCAACGACCGCATGCTCGACGAGCGCGTGGACCACTGGCTGCCGGTCGACCAGTATGTCGGCGGCATCGAGCACGCCGTGCTGCACCTGTTGTATGCGCGTTTCTTCAACAAGCTGATGCGCGACCTGGGCCTGGTGAAGCACGACGAGCCCTTCACCCGTCTGCTGACCCAGGGCATGGTCAACAAGGACGGCTCCAAGATGTCCAAGTCCAGGGGCAACACGGTGGACCCGCAGTCGCTGATCGACCAGTACGGCGCTGACACCGTGCGCCTGTTCATGATGTTCGCGGCGCCGCCCGAGCAATCGCTGGAATGGTCTGACTCGGGCGTGGAGGGCGCCTCGCGCTTCCTCAACCGTCTGTGGAAGGCCGTGCATCGGCACGTGGCGGAGGGACCGGCGCCGGCCCTGTCGCGCGATGCCATGGATGCCTCCCAGAAGGCGTTCCGGTTCAAGTTGCACGACACCATCCGCAAGGTCGGTGACGACGTGGGCCGGCGTTACACCTTCAATACCGCCATCGCGGCCAACATGGAACTGCTCAACGAGATCGGCCGTTTCGACGATACCTCGCCCAACGGCCGCGCGCTGGTCCATGAGGCGCTGGAAGCCTCGGTGCTGATGCTGTCGCCGATCGTGCCGCACATTGCCCAGAAGCTCTGGGAAGGGCTCGGACACGACGAAGCCATCGTGGACTGCCGCTGGCCCGAGGCGGACCCGGACGCGCTGGTGCAGGACAGTGTACAGTTGATCGTGCAGGTCAACGGCAAGGTGCGCGGCCGCATCGAGGTGGCCGCCGACGCCGACCAGGACAGTATTGTCGCCAGCGCGCTGGCGGAACCCAATGTACAGCGTTTCGTGGAGGGCAAGACCTTGCGCAAGAAGATCGTGGTGCCCGGCCGGCTGGTCAACCTGGTGGTGGCCTAGATGCGCGCCCTGATCGCACAGGCGCGGCTTGCGGGGCTTGTGCTGCTGTTGCCGGTGCTGCTGGCCGCCTGCGGCTTCCACCTGCGCGGCAGCGTGGTGTTGCCGCCGGTCCTGAAAGTCACCCTGCTGCAGGCCTCGAATCCCTGGGAGGGCATGGCCGCCGCGCTGCGCGCCGAACTGGAATCGGCCGGCGCGCGGGTGACCAGCGACCCCGACGAGGCCACCGCGGTGCTGAAGGTGATCGGCGAACGTTCCTTGCGGCGTGTGTTGTCGGTGGGCAGCGGCGGCAAGGCCAGCGAGTACGAGCTGTTCGAGGAAGTCACCTTTGCGGTCTACGATCCCCGCGGCCGGGTGTTGGTCGAGCCGCAGACCCTGGGCATGACGCGCGACCTGGTGTTCGACGAGAACCGCCTGCTGGGCAAGGTGTCGGAAGCCGACGAGTTGCGTGAGCTGATGCACCGGGCGCTGGCGCGCCAGATCATTACCCGGGTCCGTACCCGGCTGCAGGCGCATGAGCCAGCTTCGTCCTGAACAACTGAAGGCGCAGCTCGGCAAGGGGCTGGCGCCGGTCTATTTCATCCACGGCGACGAGCCGTTGCTGGTGAACGAGTGTGCGGACGCAGTGCGCGCCGCCACCCGTGCGGCCGGCTTTTCCGAGCGGCAGGTGTTCGCGGTCGAGCCCGGTTTCGACTGGGACAGCCTGATGTCGGCCTGCGACAGCCTGTCGCTGTTCGCGGAGCAGCGCCTGTTGGAACTGCGCCTGCCTACCGGCAAGCCGGGCAAGGCCGGTGCCCAGGCCCTGCGCGACTACGCGGCGCGGCCGCCCGAGGACACGGTGTTGCTGATCGTGTCCGGCAAGCTGGAAGCGTCGGCGCGGCGCAGCAAGTGGGCGCAGGCGCTGGACCAGGCCGGGGTCAGCATCGCCGTGTGGCCGGTGGGTCTTGGCGAACTGCCGGCCTGGATCGACGCGCGCATGCGCCGCCATGACATGCGCGCCGGCCGCGAGGCCCTGCAATTGCTGGCCGAGCGGGTGGAGGGCAACCTGCTGGCCGCTGCCCAGGAAATCGAAAAGCTGTTCCTGTTGCACGGCCCCGGCGAGGTGTCGCTGGAAGATGTCGAGGATCTGGTCACCGACAGCGCCCGTTACGATATCTACGGGCTGGTGGACAGCGCCCTGGCCGGCGACGCCGCGCACACCCGGCGCATGCTCGTCGGCCTGCGCGCCGAGGGAGTGGAACCGGTGCTGGTGCTGTGGGCGCTGGCGCGCGAAATCCGCTCGCTGGCCGGCATGGCGCGGGACATCCAGAAAGGCGCCGCACCCGGCCAGGCGATGGCGGCGCGGCGCGTCTGGGACAAGCGCAAGCCGCTGGTCAGCGGCGTGTTGCAACGCATCCGTGGGCGCCAGTGGTGGGCTATGCTGCAGCGTTGCGCCAGTATCGACCGCATCGTCAAGGGGCGGGCGGCGGGCAGCGCCTGGGACGAACTGTTACAATTGGCGCTTGCACTGGCGGGCCGGCCGCCGTTCCGCACGACAGGAATTCCGGGTCATGATTGAGACAGCAAACACCGAGATCACCGATATCCCCGCCTACATGCGGGCGCTGGGACAGCAGGCGCGGGACGCCGCGCGCGCCATCAGCCGCGCGCCGACCGGCGCCCGCAACACCGCCCTGCACGCCATCGCCGACGCGGTGCTGGCGTCGCGCGCGCAACTCGTCGAAGCCAACCGCAAGGACATGGATGCCGGGCGGCAGCACGGCCTGGATTCGGCGTTGCTGGACCGCCTGGAGCTGACCGACGCGCGCATCGACGCCATGGCCGAGGGCCTGCGCCAGGTGGCGTTGCTGCCCGACCCGGTCGGCGCCATTACCGACATGGCCTACCAGCCGAGCGGCATCCAGGTGGGCCGCATGCGCGTGCCGCTGGGCGTGATTGGCATCATCTACGAGTCGCGGCCCAACGTCACCGCCGACGCCGCGGCGCTGTGCCTGAAGGCCGGCAACGCCTGCATTCTGCGCGGTGGCTCGGAGGCGCTGCACTCCAACCAGGCCATTGCGCGCTGCATCGGGCACGGCCTGGAACAGGCCGGCCTGCCGGCCACCTCGGTGCAGGTGGTGGCGACCACCGACCGCGCCGCGGTGGGTGAACTGCTGCGCCTGGAGGACAGTGTCGACGTGATTGTGCCGCGCGGCGGCAAGGGGCTAATCGAACGCGTCACCCGCGAGTCGCGTATCCCCGTCATCAAGCATCTGCACGGCGTCTGTCATACCTATATCGACGACCAGGCCGATATCGACAAGGCGGTTAAGGTCGCGTTCAACGCCAAGACCCAGCGCTACGGCACCTGCAACACCATGGAGACCCTGCTGGTGGCGGAAGGCATCGCCGACCGCGTGCTGCCGACACTGGGCCGCATGTACAAGGAAAAGGGCGTGGAACTGCGCGGCTGTGAAAAGACCCGTGCCATCCTCGACGGCATCGAGGCGGCCACCGAGGCCGACTGGGAGGAAGAATACCTGGCGCCGATCCTGGCCATCCGCGTGGTCGCCGACATGGACGCCGCCATGGATCATATCGACCGCTACGGTTCGCAGCACACCGACGTGATCATTACCGAGAACGTATCGCGCGCGCGCCGTTTCCTGCGCGAGGTGGACTCCAGTTCGGTGATGGTCAACGCCTCGTCGCGCTTCGCCGACGGTTTCGAGTACGGATTGGGCGCGGAGATCGGCATCAGTACTGACAAGCTGCACGCGCGCGGACCCGTGGGCCTGGAAGGGCTGACCACGCTCAAGTTCATCGTGCTGGGCGATGGCCATATCCGCACCTGAACCGCGGTCGCGACTGCGCGCGCCATGATCTGCATTCTTGGCGGCACCTTCGACCCGGTGCATTTCGGGCACCTGCGGCCGGCGCTGGAAATCCGCCAGGCGCTCGACATTCCCTCGCTCAGCCTGCTGCCATGCCGGACTCCGCCGCACCGGCCGCAGCCGCGACTGTCGGCGGCGCAGCGGCTGGAACTGCTGGAACTGGCGGTTCGCGATGAACCCGGCCTGCGCATCGACACCCGCGAACTGGAACGCGACGGCCCGTCGTGGATGGTCGACACGCTGCGCTCGCTGCGCGACGAGATTGGCGCCAAACAGCCGCTGTGTCTGGCGCTGGGCATGGACGCGCTGGCCGGGCTGGATACCTGGCACCGCTGGCGCGATATCCCGGCGCTGTGCCACCTGGTGGTCATGCAGCGCCCCGGCAACGACTGGCCGGCCACCGGCGAGGTGGCGGAGTGGTTGCGCGGCGCGCGCTGCGACGCGCCGCGGGACCTGCGGCACAGCCCGGCCGGGCGCGTGGCCGCCGCGCCGGTCACGCAACTCGACATCTCATCGACCGCCATCCGCGCATTGCTGGCGGCCGGACACAACGCGCGCTACCTCCTGCCGGAGGCCGTGCTGCAACGCATCACACAAGAGAAATGGTATGCAGACTGAGGCATTGAAAAAGGTCGCGCTCGGCGCGCTGGAAGAACTCAAGGGCATCGACATCGTTGAATTCGACGTGCGCGACAAAACTTCCGTTACCGATATCATGATCATCGCCAGTGGCAGCTCCGACCGCCACGTTCGCTCCCTGGCCGACGCCGTGGTCACCGCGGTCAAGAAATCGGGCGTGTTGCCCCTGGGTGTCGAGGGTGAAGGCGAGGGCGAATGGGTGCTGGTCGACCTCGGCGATGTCGTGGTTCACGTCATGCAGCCGCGCACCCGGGAGTTCTACGCCCTGGAAAAACTTTGGTCGGTGACCGAGCAGGCCCGGGAGCGGGAAGGTGGCGGGCAGGAATCGGGCTGAACATGCAAATTCATCTCATTGCGGTTGGCACCCGCATGCCCGGCTGGGTTGACGAGGGCTACGCTGAGTACGCCCGCCGCCTGCCCCGGGAATGCAGCCTGAAGCTGGTCGAAATCCCCCTCGCACAACGCAGCAAGTCCCGGCCGGTGGCGCGCGCGGTGAGCGAGGAGGGCAGGCGCATGGAAGCCGCGATCGGCGCCGGTCACCGGGTGGTGGCGCTGGACGTCGAAGGGCGTGGCTGGTCGACCCCGCAACTCGCCGCCCGCTTGCGGGACTGGATGCAGGACGGGCGCAATGTCAGCCTGCTGGTGGGCGGCCCCGACGGGTTGGCGGACAATTGCCTGCAGGCCGCCGAGCAACGCTGGTCGCTGTCGCCGCTGACCCTGCCACATCCGCTGGTCAGGGTGCTGCTCGCCGAGCAGTTGTACCGCGCCTGGTCGCTCAACGCCGGTCATCCCTACCACCGGGGTTGAGATGACGGATATTGTCCTCGCCTCCGCTTCGCCGCGCCGCCAGGAACTTTTACGCCAGATTGGCGTTCAGTTTGTACAACAGGTCGCGGAAATCGACGAAACCCCGCGCGACAATGAATCCCCGCAGGCCTACGTGACCCGCCTGGCGCTGGAAAAAGCGCGTGCGGTACATGCCCGGCTGGGCGATGATGGAATTCCGGTGCTGGGCGCCGATACCGCGGTGGTGGTGGACGAGGATATTCTTGGCAAGCCACGCGACCGGGCGCACGCGGCGGAGATGCTGCGCAGGCTATCGGGACGCGAGCACCGCGTGCTCAGCGCGGTGGCGCTGGTGGGGAAACACGAGGCGAGCGCCCTGAGCGAAAGCCGTGTGCGCTTCCGGCCGCTGGATGAAGACGAGATCGCCGCCTACTGGCGTACCGGCGAACCGGAGGGCAAGGCGGGCGGTTACGCGGTGCAGGGCATCGGTGCGATATTTATCGAACGACTGCAAGGCAGCTATTCAGGCGTGATGGGGCTGCCACTCTACGAGACGGCGCGGTTGTTACAGGAATTTGGAATCAGACTCCCGGGTAATCAGGATGACAGTTGAACTGCTGGTAAACGTGACGCCGCAGGAAACGCGCGTGGCGGTGGTCGAGAACGGCATGTTGCAGGAGGTCTTCATCGAGCGCGCGCGCCGGCGCGGGCTGGTGGGCAATATCTACAAGGGCGTGGTCAGCCGCGTGCTGCCGGGCATGCAGGCGGCGTTCGTGGATATCGGCCTGGAGCGCGCGGCGTTCCTGCACGCCTCCGATATCGCCACCGCCGACGACGGCGAGAAGGCGGAGCACAACAGCGAGGAAAACATCACCCGCCTGTTGCGCGAGGGGCAGGAGGTGCTGGTACAGGTCATCAAGGACCCGCTCGGCACCAAGGGCGCGCGCCTGACCACCCATATCACCATTCCTTCCCGCTACCTGGTATTCATGCCGGAGGCCGACAATGTTGGCGTGTCGCAGCGCATCGAGGACGAGGCCGAGCGCCAGCGCCTGCGCGAGGCGGTGCTGACGGCGCGCGGGGAGCGCAACGGCGGGTTTATCCTGCGTACCGCGGCCGAGGGCGCCGCGGCGGAGGCCATCGCCTCCGACCTGGAGTTCCTGATGCGGCTTTGGGCTTCCATCCAGGAAGGCATCGGCAAGGCGGCGCCGCGCACCGTGGTGCACGAGGACCTGCCGCTGGTGCTGCGCGTGCTGCGCGACATTTCCGGCGCCGAGGTGGAAAAGCTGCGCATCGATTCGCGCGAAACCTTCCAGCGGGTGGAAGCTTTCGTCGAACAGTTCACGCCGGCCCTGAAGGACAAGCTGGAGTACTACCCGGGCGAACGTCCGATCTTCGACCTGTACGGCGTGGACGACGAGATCCAGAAGGCGCTGGAGCGCAAGGTGCAGCTCAAGTCTGGCGGGCACCTGGTCATCGATCAGACCGAGGCGATGACCACCATCGACGTGAACACCGGCGCCTACGTCGGCCATCGCAACCTCGAGGAAACCATTTTCAAGACCAACCTGGAGGCGGCACAGGCCATTGTGCGGCAACTTCGCCTGCGCAACCTCGGCGGCATCATCATCGTCGATTTTATCGATATGCAGAACGAGGATCACAAGCGCCAGGTGATTCGCGCGCTGGAAAAACATATCGAGCGCGACCACGCCAATTGCCATATCAGTGAAATCTCCAGCCTCGGGCTGGTGCAGATGACGCGCAAGCGCACCCGCGAAAGCCTCGAACACGTGCTGTGCGAGACCTGCCCCACCTGCGGCGGACGTGCCTCGGTCAAGTCGGCGGAAACCGTGTGCTACGAGATATTCCGCGAGATCCTGCGCGAGGCGCGCCAGTTCGATGCCGAACAGTTGCTGGTACTGGCCTCCCAGGAAGTGGTCGATCTGCTGCTCGACGAGGAATCCACCAGTCTTGCCGAGCTGGAAGCCTTTATCGACAAGCCCATCAAGTTCCAGGTCGAGGCCCTGTATACGCAGGAGCAGTTCGATGTGGTGCTGCTGTAGGTCGTAACCCGATGTCTTTTCCGCCACAACGTCTGTACGTGACGCGGCCGGTGCGAAGGCGGGAGCGCGGTTGATGATGCTGCGGCGCATCGGGCGCGTGTTGTGGTGGACGGGCGCGGCGACGGTCGTGGCGCTGGCCTTCGCGCTCAGCGCGGCGCGCATGCTGTTGCCGGGCATGTCCGAGTACCGCGAACAGGTCGAGGTGCTGGCCGGCGAGTTGCTGCGGCGGCCGGTGGAGATCGGTTCCCTGAGTGCCGCCTGGTGGCGCCTGTCGCCGGTGCTGCGTTTGCAGCAGGTTGTCGTGCGGGATCCTGCCCTGCCTGGCGGGCGGCTGGAAGTCGGCGAAGTGCAGGTCGGCCTCGACGTGCCCGCTTCCCTGTGGCGCGGCAAGTGGCTGTTGTCGGGGATCCGGGTCATGGGGGTTCAGGTTTCGTTGAAAACCGACCTGAGGGCTCCGCGCGAGCAGCCGCCCGGGCTGGACGCCTTCTACCTGCTGATGCGCCAGAAGAGCGTGACGCTGGAGCGTTTCACGCTGGACTGGGAGGATCCCGGCCTGTTCGAGACGCCGGTGCATCTCCATGACCTGAGCGCGCAGATCCGCAACGACGGCTGGCGTCACCAGTTGCTGGTGCAGGCCAAGGCCAACGCCCCTTACGGTGACACTCTCAAGCTGGCCGCTGACCTGTCGGGCCCGGTGCAGTCGCCGCTGGACTGGTATGGCCGGCTGTATATAAAGACCTCCGGTTTTCGTCTTCCGGTCCTGAAGCGGTTGCTCGCGGACAGTGCTTATGACGTCGAAGGCAATCTTGACCTCGAGTTATGGGCGGGGGTGCGCAAGCGGCGCGTGAACTGGACGGCGGGATCATTGCGTGTGGCGGGCGCCATGCTGTCCCGGCACGACACGCCGGAACTGCGTTACGGCGTCGATTCCTTGCGCACGCGTTTCAGCGCCCGCCTGCTCGACGCCGGCTGGACCCTGGAACTCCGGGATTTTCTCCTGCAGCGGGACGGGCAGGCGGCATGGCCGGCGACCCGCATGCGAGCCACGCTGGCCATGGGCGCCAACGGCGCGCCGGTGCTGCGCGGCCAAATCGGCCGCGTGGTGATCCCCGAGGTGGCCGCCGCCATTCCGCTGCTTCCCCGGACGACAGCGGAATGGCGGGAACAGATCGCGCGTTTGCGGCCGCGCGGCGTGTTGACGGATACCGAGTTCCAACTCGTGTTCCCCGAACAATCCGCGCCGCGCGTATCCCTGCGCGCTGCGTTCAGCGGCCTCGGCCTGTCGGCGTACCGTGGCATGCCTGGCGCGGAGGGTCTGTCCGGCTACCTGGAAGGCAACCTGGACAGCGGCCGCGTGGTATTCGACACCCGCAACGCCAGCCTGCGCCTGCCGAGGGTGTTTACGGAAACCCCGGTGCTGTCGCGCCTCTACGGCGAGTTGCACTGGAGGCGGTTCCGTGACCGCTGGCGCTTGGGCAGCGAGCACATGCAATTGTCTTCCGGCGCGCTCGACAGCGAGCTGGCGTTGCAGCTCGACTGGCAGCCGGGCGATGCGGCGCCCTGGATCGACCTGCGCTTGCGCGTGCCGTCGCTGCCGATGACAGAGGTCAGGTATTTTCTGCCGGACAAGGTGCTGAAACCCAAGGCCTTGAACTGGTTGCAGCGCGCGTTTCGCGCGGGCGCGGTTCGCGACGTGCGCATGCTGCTGCAGGGGCCGCTGAACCGCTTGCCCTTCGATGGCAATGACGGACGCATGGAAGTCCGGTTCGATTTCGAGGACGTGTTGCTTGACTACCACCCGCTGTGGGGGCAGCTCGATGCCCTGCGCGGCTCGGCCCTTTTCGTGGGACGCTCCATGCGTATCACCGGCGATTCGGCCACCATCCTGGACGCCAACGTGGACCGCGCGGTGGCGGTTATCGAGAACTTCGCGCGGCCGGTACTGAATATCGACGGCACGGTGAGCGGAACCCTGGAGAGCCTGCTGGCCTATATCGACGATACTCCCCTCAAGGCGCGTTTCGGAGAAATCGTGGAGCGCGTGACCACCGCTGGCGACGCCACGCTGCAACTCGACCTCGACATCCCGTTGCGCCACGAGCTGGGCAAGATCCGCATCGACGGCGAGGTGGGTTTTCTCAATGACAGCCTGCAGGTCGATGACAGCGGTATCGTGCTGGAACAGGTGAACGGCAGCCTGCATTTCAGCCGCAACGGCGTGCGCGCCCGCGAGGTCGATGCACGCCTGTTCGGTCAGCCGGTGAAGGTGTCGGTGTATCCCGGCGACGACGCTGGCGCCCGTCGCACGGTGGTGGACGTGGAAGGCCGGCTTGGCATGGTGGAACGGCTGGTCAGGGCGGCACCCGCGCTCGCCCCCTACCTCGACGGTTCGAGTTACTGGCACGCGCTATTGCGGATTCCCGCGGACGCAACGGTTGCCGACCGTTCGGTGCGCCTGAGCTTGCGTTCCGACCTGGAAGGGACGGCGATTCGTTTGCCGCCGCCGTTCACCAAGGCGGCAGGGCAGCCGCGTCCGATCGATGTGAGCTGGACGCCCGGCAGGCTGGCGCGGGAGCCGCTGCGAGTCGTGTTCAACGACGAGGTGTATGCGGCACTGCTGATGACCGCCGGGCTGGACGGATTGCGCAAGGCAACCGTGCATTTCGGCGATGGCGATGCACGCTTGCCGGCCAACGACAGCATCCATCTGGAAGGCTGGCTGGATCTGCTCGACCTGGATGGCTGGATCGATCTGCTTCGCAAGACCCTGAAGCAGGGTGACGGCGCCGATGCCCGGGTGCCGCCCTTCGCCACCGACCTGCATGTGCGCCGCGCCGTCTTTCTCGCCTACGTCGCGGAAGGACTGAATATTGCCAGTCGCGCCGATGCGCCCTGGCAGTTCAGCATTACCGGCCGCGACATGGAAGGAAAGGCCACCTGGAAACCGGCTGCTTCCACCGCCTCGGTTCCGGAGCTGGTGCTGCGGCTCGCGCGCCTTGCCGCCGTGAAGGCCGAGGCGCTGGGCGCGGCGCCGGACAAGGCCTCGCTGACCCCCGAGCGCCTTCCCGACCTGGATCTGGACATCGGCAAACTGCAACTGGGGCCGCTGGAACTCGGCAAGGTGGTGGTGCGCGGCCAGCGGGTGCCGGAAGGCATGCGTTTCCCGTTGTTGCAGGTCGATTCGCGCGCCATAGTGTTTGCCGGTGAAGGCGCCTGGCTGAAGCGGGAGGACCAGCACAGTACCCGTTTTCGCGCCGAGGTCAGCGGCGGCGAGCTCGGAGAGCTGATCAAGATGTTCGGGGATCACGGCTCCATCCAGGGCGGCAGGATGAAAGGTCGCGTGGCGCTCGACTGGCCGGGCAATCCGGCCGAGTTCAGCCTTGCCACCGTGGAAGGTGAAATCAGGCTGACGACCGGCAAGGGAAGGCTGGTCGAAGTCAAGGAGGGCGCGGGCAAGCTGCTAAACCTGTTCAACCTGAACTCGCTGCAGCGGCGCCTGTCGCTGGATTTCTCCGACCTGACGCGTGAGGGATTCGCGTTCGACAAGATGGCGGCGACGCTGGTCATCAGCGACGGCAACGCCTACACGGACGATTTCGTGATCAGCGGTTCGTCCGCCGTCATCGAGATTTCCGGCCGTACCGGGCTGGTGGCGCGCGACTACGACCAGTTGATCACGGTCACGCCGCAGGTCAGTTCAAGCCTGCCGCTGGCCGGTGCGCTGGCCGGTGGTCCGGCGGTGGGTGCGGCGGTGTTCCTGGCGGAGAAGCTGGTCGGCAAGCAGTTCAACCGCATGGCGCAGGTGCGTTACAAGGTGACCGGCAGTTGGGACAAGCCGGTGTATACGCGCCTGAAACTGGAGCGGCCGGGGGTGAACGTGGCGCCCGCGGAGGAAAGCGGTGGTGCGCGGCCCTGACCGGCCCGGTGCTTGTGGTATGCTGTGCCGATGAACGTCCTGCGAGGCTTTTCCGCTTTCCTGTTGAGTGTTTGTACCGCCGCGGCATGGGCAGGGGAACCTGTGTGGCTGCTGGACGCCGACCTGTGGGCGCGTCCCCGCGACGGGGCCGGTGTGGTGCGCATGGCGCCGCTCGTCGAGGCGCTGGAGGCATGGATGGCACACCCGCGGCAACGGCTGATGGTGCGTTATCCCGGCGGCGAGGAAGGCCTGTTGTGGGCCAATGAGCTGAAGTCGTGGCTGGTGGCGCTGGGATTGCCGTCGCAGCGGCTGGAACTGGTGGCCGGCAGCCGTCGGCCGGACCGGATTGAACTCGAACTGAAGAGGTAGTGGGGTAGTGACAATCGCAGCCTGTATTCAAATGGCCTCCGGCCCCAACGTTGGCGCCAACCTGCTGGAAGCGGAACGCCTGATCGCGATGGCGGTCGAGAAGGGCGCGCGCCTGGTGGTGTTGCCGGAGAACTTCGCCATCATGGGCAAGGAGGAAACCGACAAGGTTGCGGTACGCGAATCCGACCAGGGTGGGCCGATCCAGGAATTCCTGTCGCAGCAGGCGGCGCGGCACGGTATCTGGCTGGTTGGCGGCACCGTGCCCATGGAGGCCAGCGTGGATGACAAGGTGCGCGCCGCCTGCCTGCTGTATGACGACCGGGGCCGGCGCGTCGCGCGCTACGACAAGATCCACCTGTTCGACGTCTCGGTGGTGGACAACGGCGAGCGTTACACCGAGTCGGATACCATTGAGCCCGGTGAGCAGGCCGTGGTGGTCGATACTCCCTTTGGCCGGCTGGGGCTGGCGGTCTGTTACGACCTGCGCTTTCCGGAACTGTTCCGCGCCATGCTCGATCAGGGCGTGGACATCATCGCGCTGCCCTCGGCGTTCACCGCCATCACCGGCAAGGCGCATTGGGAAACCCTGGTCCGGGCGCGCGCCATTGAGAACCTCTGTTTCGTACTCGCCGCCGGCCAGGGCGGTTACCACGTCAACGGCCGCGAGACCTATGGCCACAGCATGATCGTCGATCCCTGGGGCAACATCATGAACGAGCTGGCCAATGGCTCGGGACTGGTCTGCGCCGACATGGATCTGGACCGGCTCAACAGCATTCGCCGCAGTTTCCCCTGCCTGGAACACCGCAACCTCACTTGCCGGGTGTAGACGCTACTCCGCCTCGCCGATCTCCCTGAGATAACGGAACAGGGCGCGCGCCGCCCTGGGCGGTTTCTGCCGGTCCCGTTCCTTGCGCGCCTGGCGTACCAGTTGGCGCAGGTGCTGGCGGTCGGCGCCGCTGTGTTCCCGCAGGTAGGCCTCGATGGCCTCGTCGGCTTCCCCGATCATGCGGTCGCGCCATTCTTCCAGTGCGTGGTGGGCCTGTACCTGCCGGCGGGTCTTCTGGCGCAGCCGTTCGAAATGCAGGTGAATGGGTTCCGGGTCGATGTCGCGCATCAGGCGGCCAATGAACTGCTGCTGGCGTTTTAGCGCGCCACGCGAGCGGATGCGTCTGGCCGTGCGCAGCGCCTCGACCAGCGTGTCCGGCAGAGCCAGCCGCTCCCAGTCCGACTCCGGCAGTTCCAGCAGGTCGACGCCGAGTTGTTGCAGGGCGTGGGCGTCCTTTTTCAGGCGCGTCTTGCTGGGCGGCAGTTCTGCCGGGTCGAATTCGTCTTCTTCCACCATGGGCATGTTATTCAACTCGTCATATTTGGCCGGTATTATGGAGCAACGACAACTCACCTGGCCAATCTGTTTATGCTAAAGCCGCAGAACTTCACGGTTCGCTACCGGGTCGTCGACCTGGAGGACAGCGCCGGCCTGAACGAGGCCGTGCGCCGCCAGTACCGGTCGCTGGTCGACGCCGGTTCGCCCGAGATCACGCGCAGCCACTATTTCGAGGGGCGCTACGAGAATACCTGGATTCCCGCCTCCACGCTCACCAGCATCCAGCCGATACTGGACTTTGCGCGGCGCGAGGCCGCCGCCTTTCTGGGCAGCGGGCGTGTGCTCGATGTCGGCTTCTGGCTGAACGAAATGGCCCCCGGCCACGTCACCCTGGCGCACCGTCACGACGAGGACGACGAACTGCTGTCCGGGGTCTACTATATCGACGTGCCGGACGATTCCGGGGATCTGGTGCTGGAACAGGATTGCGCGGTCACCCACATCCGGCCGCGGCCCGGCATGATGGTGCTGTTTCCGCCCGAGGTGCTGCACCACGTGACCCGCAACCTCGGTACGGGCACGCGCCTGTCGGTGGGCATGAATTTCGGCCTGCGCGAGTCCTGAACGGGTCTTACAACAGGTACCAGGTACCCAGTCCCAGGAAGGCGACGAACCCGACCACGTCGGTGACGGTGGTCAGCAGCACGGTGCCGGCCAGCGCCGGGTCGATGCCGGCGCGTTTCAGCGCCAGCGGGATCAGGAAGCCGGCGAGGGCGGCGAAGATCAGGTTGAGGATCAGCGCGGCGCCGATAATCAGGCCGATATCGGTGCTCTGGAACCAGGCCATCGCGATCAGTGCCACCACCAGCGACCAGATCAGCCCGTTCATGATGCTGACCTGGATTTCCTTGATCATCAGCGAGCGGGCGTTGCTGGGGCCGACCTGGCCCAGCGCCAGGCCGCGGATCATGATGGTCAGCGTCTGGCTGCCGGCGATACCGCCCATGCTGGCGACGATCGGCATCAGCACCGCCAGCGCCACCACCTTGTCCAGGGTGTTCTCGAACAGCCCGATCACCCAGGAGGCGAGGAAGGCGGTCGCCAGGTTTACGCCCAGCCAGACGGCGCGCCGCCGCGCGCTGATGATGACCGGGGCGAAGATGTCGTCTTCCTCGTCGAGGCCGGCCATGCTCATGATCTTGTGGTCGCCCTCGTCGCGGATCACGTCCACCACGTCGTCGATGGTGATGCGCCCGAGCAGCTTGTTGTTCTCGTCCACCACCGGCGCCGACACCAGGTCGCGGTCCTGGAACAGGCGCGCCACGTCAGCGCTCTTCATGGTGGCGGGGATAGCCTCGATGTCCCGGTCCATGACCTCGGCCACGCTGGCCTCGGGGTCGCGCGTAAGCAGCGTGCTGAGGGGCAGCAGGCCTTGCAGGTGGTCGAAACGGTTGACGACGAACAGGCTGTCGGTCAGTTCCGGGATCTCGCCGCGCAGGCGCAGGTAGCGCAGCACCACGTCCAGCGACACGTTGGCGCGCACCGTGACCACGTCCAGGTCCATGAGCCCGCCGGCGGTGTCCTCCGGGTAGGAGAGCGCGGCTTCCAGGCGCTGCCGGTTCTGTTTGTCCATGGAGCGCAGCAGTTCGTGGATTACCGCGCCAGGGAGGTCGTGGAGCAGGTCGGCGAGGTCGTCGGTGTCCAGCCCGCCGGTGGCCTCGACCAGTTCGTGGGTCTCCATCTCGTCGATCAGGCCCGAGCGTACCTCGTCGTTGACCTCCAGCAGCACCTCGCCCTGCTCCTCCGGCGGCACCAGTTCCCACAGCAGTTCGCGCGGGCCGTGCGGCAGCGATTCCAGCAGGTCGCCGATTTCCGCCGGGTGCAGGTTGGACAGCAACTGGCGCACGTTCTCCGCCGCGCCGCTGTGCAGCGCGTCCTTGAGCGCTTCCAGGCGCTGTTGGGTATTGGTCTGTTCGGCGGAATCCACGGGTAGGGCCTCGATTTGCGTGCCGGCTGTTCTCTGCGTCGGTGCGCAGTGTAACAGGGTGCCTGCCGTCGCAAAACCGCCACGAGGCTCGGGCGGCGGTTTGCGGGCCTCGCGGGGTATCTTCCGGCAAGGACGCGGAAGCAGCTACAGCTCGTTGAGGGCGTCCAGGGTGGCGTGGATCTGTTCGGGGTCGTCGCTGTCGAGGATGCGCTTCACCAGCTTCGCATAAGTGTCGGTGTGGCTGCGGCGGATGGTGTCCTTCACTTCCAGCAGCGCAGTTGGGGGCACCGAGAA
>WGBO01000023.1 GCA_015494295.1 Gammaproteobacteria bacterium
CGCTCAACGCGGCCATCGAGGCGGCCAGGGCCGGCGAGGCAGGGCGGGGATTTGCCGTGGTGGCCGACGAGGTCAGACAGCTTTCACTTCGTTCCAACGCCATGAACGAAGAGATCCGCGGGCAGGTGAATGCCGCCAGGGACGCCATTGCCCGGGTGCGGCAAACTGTATCCGAGATGGCCGGGCGGGACATGAACATGACCATCGAGGCCAAGGATCGCGTCGAGTCGGCGCTTGACGAAATCGCGACAGTGAATGAGTACACCGCCAGCAAGGTAGGCGAACTGTCCAGTCTGAGCACCAGTATCAATGCTGACGTGAACGATGCGGTTCGCATGCTTCAGTTCGAGGATATCGTTACCCAGACCCTGGACGCCGCCGAGCGGCACGCCGTTCAGCTCCAGAGTGTCGGCGAGCTGATCGCGGGCCTGTCGGATATCGCGGGACACGAGAATCCGGCGCGCCAGGTGGCGGAGATGCGGATACTGATCGAGGAATTCCGCGCTCGCTCCACGACCGGCAAGGCGAGAAGCGTATCCCAGGAGTCCATGGCGGCGGGTGAGGTCGAGCTGTTCTAGTCGTCGGCCGCGGAAAACCTCAAGCAGCAAGGAGCAAACAATGAAAGTGACGAGTCGACTGCAGGACAATGGCAAGGAAGTCGTGATCGAGATCAACGGGCGGTTCGATTTCTCGCTGCAAAAGGAGTTTCGGGATGCCTATCAGAAACACGACGGCGGTCTTTCCTACCGGGTAAACCTCGAGAACACGGAATACATGGACAGCTCCGCGCTGGGCATGTTGCTGCTGCTGCGCGAACACGCGGGAAACGTGACGCATCGGATCCGGCTGGTTGGCGCCAACAGGGCCGTGCGCAAGATACTTGACGTCGCCAATTTCGACAAGCTGTTTGCGATTGCCTGAGTTTTCACCCATACATGCACGTTGAAGCACGGAAAAAGCCCGCGCCGATGGTCAGTCGCCAGGCCTTCGACCGCCTGCGTGTCGAGCACTTGCTGTCAGGGGCTTTCGATACGCAGCTCGGTGCGGTGGCGACCGCAATCATTCTTGCGATCACCTTTTCCCACGAGGCCACCGCCGAAATCGCGCTGTCCTGGACGCTGCTGGTGATGCTGGTGGCCGCTGCCCGTTGCGGCATCGCCTACCGCTACCATACGCGCGACGCCGGGGCGGTACCGATCGGACTTGTGGAAACCCGTTACGCCTGGGGATCGCTTGCAGCAGGCTGCATGTGGGGCGCGGGCGGACTGCTGTTCTTCAGTTCCCATGGACCGGAACACCAGATCCTGTTACTCATGGTCCTGGGTGGCATCTGCACCGTGGCGGTTCCCATGCAGGCGGTGAGTCCGAAGAGCCTGGCCGCGCTCGTCGTGCCCACCATCTTGCCGGGCACGCTGATGCTGTTGGCGCAAAATGACGTTCATTCACACAGCCTGGGCATCATTGCCCTGATTTTTATTGCCATGCTCGCCGTGGTTGCGCGCAATTTCTATTTCACCTTCACGCGCGGCATGCGCCTCCAGATCGCCAACCAGGGCCTGCGCGAGGAGGCCGAGAAACGGACAGGCGCACTGGAAGCCGCCCAACAGCAGATACTGGCCGAACAGGAGGTCGCGCTGCAACTTTTTGACTACGTGCTGCCCCGTGAAGCGCTTAACGCATCCAATATCAATTATCACTTGTCCCCCCATTCCCTTTTCAACGGCGACCTGCTGCTAGTGGAATCGCGGCCTGACGGTACCCAGCATTTCATGCTGGGCGATTTTACCGGCCACGGCCTGGTCGCCAGCCTGGGCGCCTTGCAGGTCATCAATATATTCAACAGCATGACGCGAAAAGGTTTCTACGTCGATGACATTGCGGCGGAGATCAACCGTAAACTCAACGAACAACTTCCGCCCAACCTGTTTTGCGCGGCCTGCCTGGTGGAAATCGATCACGTGCGCCGCAACCTGCGCGTATGGAACGGCGGACTGCCTTCGGTCTATGTGCTGCACGGCCATGATGGTAGCGTGCGCTACAAGCTCCCGTCCGAACATGCGCCGCTGGGCATCCTCGGCGAGGAGGATTTCGACCGCCACCTGGTGGCGATCAGCCTCGACGAAGGCGATCATTTTGTCATGGCGACGGACGGGGTCATCGAACAGATCGACCGTGATGGCGAACCCTTCGGCGAGGAGCGCCTGGAAGCCGTGCTCAATGCAACCCGTGATATTCACGATCTGACGCAGTCCATCAAGGACGCGCTGGAGGAACACTGTGTGGGCATCGGACAGACCGATGACATCAGTTTCGTTGCCGTCCAGCCTTCTGCGGCGGCCGTCACGGAACCCTTGCGTACTCCGCTGGTTCCGGAGTTGGAGCAGCAGCCGGGCGCAGGAAGCTGGCGCATATTGCTTGAACTGGACGCTGCAACCCTGCGCCATATCAACCCGGTACCGCTGGTCAACCACGTCATTCACGAGCTCTATGGCCAGGCTGACGTCGGCAGCGAGTTCGAGGTGGTGCTCGACGAGCTGTTCCGCAACGCCCTGGAACACGGCGTCCTGAAACTCGACTCCGGCCTGAAGCGGTCGCCCGATGGTTTCATGCGTTATTACGAGGAAAGGCGACGCCGGCTGGACGAGCTGCAGGACGGCCGGATACAGATCGAACTGCGGAATGTCGTGGGCGGCGCCACACGGCGGTACATCGAGCTGGATATCATCGACAGCGGGGAAGGCTTCGATCATGAAGCCGTGATGCGGTGCGCGGCTGGCCGGCTGGCAGCCGACAATGCCGAACACCATGGGCGCGGTATCGCACTGGCACAGGAACTGTGCGAGGAGGTCAGTTTCGGGCAGGGAGGACGTCAGGTTCGCGCGCGTTACCTCTGTAACACGGCAGAGGTTGAGACCGATGCCTTACCAGACGCTGCAACAGCTCGTTGACGAGCTACCCAGGAACAATTGCACCAGGGTGATTGCGTTGGTCTGGGTCTGGAGGTTGGCCTCCAGTACGAGCGCAAGATTATTGCTCTGGATCACCTGCGTGGCGATTATGCGGTCAGCCATCAGGCCGATATTATCGGCCATGACCAGAATCTTGTCTGCCATCTCAAGGATACGGTTCGCCATCAACCCGATGTCGTCGGACAGGCGAAGCACCGTCGCCAGGCTGCTGTCCAGCGTAGTGGCCGATACAACTGGTGCAAGGCCCCGTATCTGCGAAGCGATCGAACGATTGGCTTCGGCCAGAGCGGCGCTTACCGCCGCGAGAGACTGCAGACTGGCCAGCTGGCCCCCGGTTACCGAAATCGTGCCGTCGGTGGCTACCAACATGCTGTGCAAGGTGATGATCCGCGTCCGGTATGTACGAGTATCGGCCTCGACTGAGGCTAGTTCACCGGCCATATCCGCCGCCGTTAGCGTGGTGCGCTGCATGGCGGCAAGCAGAACATTCCCGTCAACTACCAGCTCACGTAGTTCCGTAGCAAGCCCGACGCCATCGACCGCTGCACGTGCAGCCTGAAGGTTGAAAACGAGAACCAGGCAAAAGAGAACCAGATGTGTTTTGCTGAGTCCGCTGTGCGGCATGGCCAAATCCTGAAGTTTTGATTGGCCGACATTATATTACGAATATCTAATATACTTAAGCTGTTCGTTTGTTCATTCCGGCGCCCGGGGGATTTCCCGGACGCCGCGCAGGAAAGTCGGCTAGATTGGTCCGATAAGTTCCGCGTGAACGCTCTGATGATTGACCCGGTCCAGAATCCTCATCGAGCTGGTGACCGCCGGATCGTACTCCACCACCATCAGGTGGGGTCGGCGTTCCGCAAAGTGCGCGCCGAGCACGCCGGTTTCCTCTTCCAGCGCATGTTCGATATCCATGCGCCGCGACTCGCCCAGCGCGTCGTCGACATGCACGACCAGTCCAACACTGTGATGCTCTGTAGCCATGATGAAACCCTCCCGTCTCCGTCGAGACCTGTTCAGATAAACAGCGTGCAACCGGAACGGCTGGCGTCGGTCAGGTAACTGGCCGCGCCCGCCACTTCGATGCCCTCGATCAATTCCTCTTCCCTGAGCCCCATGACCTGCAGCGTCATGCTGCAGGCGATTGCCCGGACGCCGTTCTCCAGCGCCAGCTCAAGCAGTTCACCGGCGGAAGCGACATTGCGTTCCTGCATCATTTGCCGAAGCATGCCGGAACCGGCACCGAGCATATTCAGTTGCGAAACCCCCATGCTGTCCGCGCCGGCGGGCGTCATGAAGTCGATCATCTTCTCCTTGATGTTCTTGCCTGAATAGAGGCGTTTCTGTTTCAGGATATTGATGCCCCAGAAGGTGAAGAAAACGGTCACCTCCATGCCCATGGCGGCCGCAGTGGTTGCCAGGGTAAGGCCGGCCAAGGCCTTGTCCTGGTCGCCGGAAAATATGAGCAAGGTGACCTTGTTGGTGTCGGGTGTAGTGGCGCGGAGATCCCGGATTTCCTGTTCCAGCATGTCCAGCCGGTCTTCGTTCGAGAAAGCTTCCATGCCAGGAAGGCGTACGCCCGCCTGGCCTGTGCTTGTAGAGTGCTTTTGTGTTTCCATGATATATCCCCGTCGATGCGTCTGGTGTAAGTGTTCCTGCACCTGAGAAGCCTGCATGGCGCGTGCCAGAAGGCCAGCTGTCCGGCGGGCGGTACTACGGGGACTCGCGGGGTGGTGGATCCTCATGGAGTGCTGGAAACGAGAGCTTTGTGCAAAAGACGTCGCATTAATGCGACCCGGTGCCGTTGCGGCTGTTCAATGCAAACCCTTTCAGCTCGTATCGATCAATGTAGCGAAACAGGGTGGCGCGAGACATACCCAACAGCTCAGCGGCATGGTTACGGTTGCCATCCGCGATCCTGAGCACTTTTTCGATATGTTTCTTGCGAAACTCGTCCACGGCTTCGTGAAGCGGCATGGTGGAGGCCAAAGCATCAGCGGGGTCATCGCGCAGGTTCAGATCGTCTGCTGAGATGGTGTCCCCCTGGCCAAACAGCACGGCGCGCTCGATGACATTGGACAATTCCCGAACATTGCCTTTCCAGGGATAATTCAGCAGCTTCAGGCAGGCATCGGCGGACAACCGCCGGACCGGCTTGTCATTGGCCCGGGCGTGGCGATAGCAATAGTATTCTGCCAGCACCGGGATATCCTCCGGTCGGTCCCGAAGCGGGGGAATGTGAATTTCAACGACATTCAGGCGATAGTACAGGTCTTCCCTGAAATGCCCGTCTCTCACCATGTCTTCAAGCCTGCGGGAGGTGGCCGCGATCACGCGCGTGTCGACGGGCACGGGTATGTCAGCGCCCACTGGCTGGATTTCCCCGGCTTCCAGGGCGCGTAACAGCTTGGGTTGCGTTGCCTGGGGCAGATCGCCGATTTCGTCGAGCAGCAGGGTGCCGCCCGAGGCAATGCGAAATGCACCGGCGCGGTTGTGCGTTGCACCGGTAAATGCCCCCGCGACGTGCCCGAACAGGTGGCTCTCCACCAGCTCCGAGGGCAGGGCAGCCACGTTGATGGGGACGTAACGGCCGGTGTTGCGCCGTGAAAAATCGTGGATAGCGCGTGCAATGAGTTCCTTGCCCGTACCGCTTTCGCCCGTGATCAGCACGGTACAGGACGACGACGCTGCCGTGCGCGCCAGTTCCATGACGCGGCGGAATCCCCGGCAACGGGAGATAACGGATGTCGCGTCGTATTCCACATGCCGCTCCTGCCCCCTTGCGCGCATACATGCGCCCGGCCGAAAGGCCCGGTTGCATCCCCCTGGTGGTCTGGTCTTGGTTATCGGCTGTGGCAGGGCAGGCGCGTGGCCTGTCCTGAGTACAAGTGTAGACCGGACGGGGGAAAAGTCGACTGTGACAGAGTGGCAGTTACGCCCGCCGGTCAGCCAGGCAGTTTTGTGTGCGTCTCTGGCTGGCTTCTTTCAATAATTTAACATAATACACATTATGCGTAATTCGGAAGCGCCGCTGGTGGTGTTGTCGGAAATACCAATTAACAATAATTTTCGTAAATTGTGCTGGATTATTACAATAAAGAATAAATCCAGGCAGTCCTCGCATCATCTTCAGCCGGCCCTTGCTGATCGTGCCGTTCTCGATCTTGTAGCGGGCATCGCCAAAGAAAGGGTGTGAAGGTCTTGTCCTTAGGATCGTCGATCAGCACATTACGTTCTGCAAGAAAAAGAATGCTGCGCGTCAATCACGACACGGGAGAAGGCTTCTTTTTTGTTGTTATGTCCTCTCATTCACAGCTCCAATGCCGCCTGGAGTTTTTCCAGTGATTGTATCTGTTTCTTCTTGTCCATCTTACGGATATTGACCAGTTTCCATTGAATCGCGGGCAGTTGGTCAATACCTGCCACTGGCATAAGATCCCAATCCGGTTGCCCTTGCTTGATCGAGAGGAGGAATTTCTTGTCGTTCTCTGTCATCGATTCCCTGATGGTTTCAATTAGCCGATCACGGACTGTTACAGTTCATCGTACTCGACGTCTTCGGTTGCCATCCCGGCGAACTCTCGCTCAAATACCTGGCGAAATTCTTTCAGGTTGGGTGCAAGCAGCTCATTCATTGGCCGGTCGTGGCTCGCGAGATAAATGACGAAGGCGGTGCGGATCTCATCGGTAATGCCTTCGTTATCCATCAAAATCTTGACATCGAAAATGTCGCGCGGATGCTGACGGTCCAGTGCGGCGCACAGTTTGCCACCATACAGATCCGCAACGGCCAGTGTGTTGGCTGTCGCTGATGCCTCGAACAGTTCCTCGGCCTGCTCGCTCAGTTCCCGTTCCACCGGCGAAAACACCGTGCCCCGGAGCACCAGATTGGGTTCAATCTTGATGGTGGCCTCTGCCGTGCTGATGGATAACTTTGAAGCATGCTCCGCGTCCCTTGCCCGGATTTCCTGCACAGTTGCTCCGGGTACGGTCCTTCGTATTGCGGTGGCAATCCGCTGCAATGCTTCACCGGTGTTGGCCAATGTCGTCTCGCGTGACTCCAGCGGCAAATAGGTCAGGTCGATATCGACCGACAGTCGCGGCATGTCGCGCACATAGAGATTGATCGCCGTGCCGCCCTTCAGCGCGAAACACGCTTCTGCGGTTACATGGGGCATGACCCGCAGCATGAGTTGTGCCTGCTTGAAGTAAGGGCTGTATTTCATGCCGAATTCACCGATGTCTTCCACTGCACGTTCGTATCAGGGACGGTGATGTTGTATTTGGCATCCAGCCGTCCGCCTTTGACGATCATGCGTTTGCCTTTGCCGAAGTCCACTTTCGACAGGTCCAGGTTCCTGACCCAGGCATGGTTGCAGGCTTCTGCGAGAACCATGAACAGCCGCTTCACCTTCACCGAACGGCACTGTTCCAGCAGCGACTGCACCAGGCGCGGCCGCAGGGTAGTCAACCCCTCCATGAGCAGGCCGGCCTCTTCAAAGGATTCTTCCGCAGGCACGAGGTACAGCACTTCCATCATGGCGCGTTCGGGTGCCGAGACCGTTATGGCGTAGGTGGCCAGTTCCTTTTTGCTGAGGCCCGCCTTCGGATCGTCGGCAAACAGCTTGGTAGTGGAATAACGAAGTTCCAGCCCCCAGTCATAGTTCCGGAACCAGGCAGGCAACCGGGTACCGGAACTGCCAAACAGGGTTACGCTCCCGCCCTTCCCCATCGCCAGGTAATGGGCATACCCCTGCAATTGCAGCGCCGTTTTGGCCCCGGCATGGATGGGCAGTTTCAATTGTTCCTGGAGAGCGTACAGGCCGCCGGTCCATTCCACCGTGCCACCGGCACGCACATAGGCGCCATGGCCGACACGCTGTATCCAGCCGCTTTTTTCATACTCGTGCACCAGTTGCTGGTAGGCGCCCTGCGCCTCCAGCCAGCGCGACACCGCCACAGTGCCTTGGGGCCATGCTGTGAGCAGACGGTTTAATTTGCTACGGGATTCACTAGCCATTCTTGTTAATCTAGTGCAAAAACGAACTCCGCTCAAGTGAAAAGTTTATTTTGAATCTGATTTAACAGTTTTATTTTGTTAAATTGGTGCTCAAGCAAACCATACGCCCATGATTATTTCATGCAGCGCAGCACCTGCCACCTTATGGAATACCGCCATTTAATGTGTGGGAATATCGAAAAACACGGTTACCGCTAGGCGATAACCACTTGAATGTGGAAGTGCCGCGGGGCCGGGGGCATGGAAATCGGGCATCTGGGGGTGTGATTTGTACCATTTGACTAAGGGTTCCTGGTGCAGCATGAAGACGATTCTTGCCGGGTCCACGCCCCGACAGTATAGGCCAGCTCGGGAAAACTGCCGGGCGAAGCCCGGTGCACCAAAATACCCGTAATGGGTAGATTTCCCGCAGAAAATATCGCCTCTGCCAATGGTATTGAAGTGCCTTGGTTAATTTGGCCAACAATTTGGCAAGTTCGAACATGCCAGCGAATGGATCATGCGCACATAAGCCGGTCTGCCAGCGTCTGTATCGCGTCGGCCATCACCAGTTTGCTCAACCAGCGCCCGGGTATACCGGATTGTCCGTAGAATGCGCCAGCCACCTGGCCGCAAATCGCCGCGGTGGTATCCGCATCGTCACCCAGATTGGCCGCCCGAAGAATCGCCGCCTCAAAGGAGTCCGTTGTCCAGAAACACCACAGCGCCGCTTCCAGACTACGCACCACGTAGCCATCGCCCCGGATGTCGGCTTCTTCTTTGCGCATATAGTCGCCATTGGCAATCGCGCGAATGCGCGGCGTGGACAAGGCACAGGCATCGGCGGGAGTGAGGAGCGCCCTCTTGCCCGCGCCACCGAGCGCGCGCAACAGGATGGACCCGAGCAGCCGGCAAGCATCCACGCATTCCGCCGCGCCGTGAGTCGTGCGCGAACTCTCGGCGCAATAGCGCAAGACACGCGCCTCGTCCGGCGCGTAAAACATCGCCACCGGCGCCAGGCGCATGATCGACCCATTACCGGCGGATTGCGGGTCTGTCGAGCCGGCAAACGGTTCCCCCGTGGCCGTATAGCGGGACAGTGCGTCACTGACGGTGCCGCCAATGTCGAAGCATTCACCCGTGCTGCTCAGATAGCCGGTATCCCGCCAGTCGCAATAACGCGCCATCTGGTCCCTGGCGTCGAACCCGCCGGTTTCCAGCAGGCTGGTCGCCAGACACAGGGCCATGGAGGTGTCGTCGGTCCAGGCGCCAGCGGGCAGCCCGAAGGGGCCGCCGCCCACCATCTCGGTGAGTGGCGCAAAGGTCCCCCGCGCCTTGAATTCGAGCGTCGTGCCCACGGCGTCTCCCACGGCCAACCCCAGCAGGCAACCTCGATACCGATCGAGGTCTGGCTTCACCGTTGCCCCGCCGTTGTGGCAAGCCGCCTCGAACGGGCCGATGAAACGACGTTCGTCGGACCAGTCCGTGATGACGAATACCACCTGTCCATTCGATATCTCCTCATGCCAACGTCACGTCGATCAACGCGCCAGCAGGATCAGCAGCGCCGCCAGCCCGCCAAGCGCGGTAAAGACAGCGCCCTTCCAGTTGACCACATGGCGCAGGTCGAATGCGTCGTGAAACGCCTTGAGCGCGCCGATCACGGTGGCGGCCAGGCTGCCACCAGCCGCCGCGACGGTAGCCGGCATCCCGACCAGGTACGCGGCACCGGCGGTGACCGTCCCGATAGCGGCGCCCGCGATCACATGGCGGCCATAGCCGTTCGGGTCGTTGTGTCGTATGTGTAACATCCTTGATTTCTGCAATGTGCGGGCAACACCAACAAGGGTCAGGGGTTTATCAAACCCAGTCGCGCAACCATATCACGGGTTTCTCCGCGGGTTTGCTCGAAACACCTGCGCCAGCACATAAAATCTTCCCAGTGCATGGGTTTAGCCAGCCCCTTCAGTCAGAATACGCTCAATACCACATCCGAAGATCTCGGGTACACGTTTACCTTCGATGCCGCAGTACTTGGTGGTCTGCTAACCCATGTCGGGATCGTGTGGACGGACGGGGGGTTCGGGATATCGACAGTGTTCGAGGCCTATGACGCGAGCGGGACGCTGATCGGGCAGATTGGCCCGGTGCGTACCGGGGACTATAGTTTTTCAGGCACGACCGCCGAGGATCACTTCTTTGGCATTATCCATGACGGTGGTATCGCCCGTTTCACGATCCGTGACCCGAGTGGGTTCAACAACCTGGAGGTCGATCACCTGCAGTATGGCCTGATAGCGGTACCGTTGCCGGGCTCCCTGTGGCTGTTCGGCAGCGGACTGGCGCCCCTGGTTTCTCTGACCAAGAGGAGACAAAGGGGCTGACGGCAGTGAGGTCGTAACCGGTTTGCTTGCGTTCGATCAAACATTTGCCCAGTTTTTCCTCCAGTTGCCGCATCTGCCGCAACACCGTCGAGTGGCTGCACTCCCAATTGCCGCCCGCGGCCACTGATCGAGCAGCTAGTGGCCGTGATGTTCCCGACAGGCTATGTGTTAGGGCGACTGGATTTCGCGCTGTGACCCTAACAAGTTTTCAACCAGCTCGCGGAAAATCTCCGAATCCCATGCCCTCTCCCCGATCACCCGCGCCACGAAACGTCCGTCCCTTCCGACCAGGTAACTGGTCGGCAAGGCGTTCACCTC
>WGBO01000024.1 GCA_015494295.1 Gammaproteobacteria bacterium
AAAGGGGACAGATGAATTTTTTTGCCGAAAAACGGCCGGGCGAACGTGCAGCACTGCTCTCTTCCGCCGGCAATTCAAAACAGCAGATTGTCATGCTATAAACTCAAAAAAGATGTGTGGAGGAAACGTCATGTTTTCCAGGTTCGCTTACTTAGTCGTGCTATGTCTCGCGATACTGGCTCCCCCAACGCAGGCTGCCGCGGTTTCTGTTTCGACCAGCGTTGATGCGGCGACCAATATCTGGGGTGCGGGTCACACAGAAATGGACCCCGGATTTTGGACAGCCTGTTAATCAAAAGTCACATCCGGCAGAATGAGGTTTCATCAAAGGGCGCAAAACTACCTCGGCGTTTCCGGATATTAAGAGCCGTACTTTATGACTTCGACAAAAGGCAATTCACAGGCGGAGATGGCAAGCCGTTTACGGAAGCTGATTTCCGACGTGCCGCCGCTTCCGAAAGCGGAGGAAGAAAGGCGCGAGCGGGAATATCAACACTTAAAAGAGCAGCTGTTACAAACGCGCTTCTACGGGCCGCGAATCAGAGCCGGGGACGAGAGCGCGGTTCGGGCAATACACAACAGCTCAATCCTGAGAAGGATAGTGACCTAAAAGAAGTCCTCTACAAACGCACACCAAGCCCCGCATCTGCGGGATTTTCTGTCGAAAAACGTCGCCTTCTCAAAGAGATTTTGTTGAAGTAACCACGTCGTTTAACTAGATTTACCCGGGAGTCTTTCGCCAACTGAACCACCCTAAGCAATATGAAGCGGCTGGGTCGTAGTTGGGAAAGCTCTTTCAATACGGCTGGATATTCACACCAGCCTGATATCCTGTTCCCCGAATACCCTCCGGATTTTCTTGTGATAGCGCCCCATGGGGGACTATTTGGGGGATCGAGCGCCCAATGAGCGCATTAATTTACTTTACTTACAAATAGTTACCAACATTGAAATGGCGGAGAGGGTGGGATTCGAACCCACGGAACCTCGCGGTTCAACGGTTTTCAAGACCGCCGCTTTCGACCACTCAGCCACCTCTCCGGGATGCGGAGGCGCAAGGATATACGATCATTCCGGATTTCGGGAGTCCCTCGTTGAAAATCGGGAACTTATCCAGCATTCTGCTCGTCAAACCCGCCAAGTCAGGTATAATGAATATCAAGATTTCGTTAAATTTTGCATCACCAGAAGGAATTTTCGAACATGAACCAATTCGGTAGCACGGTAACCCGGACCCAGACGTCCGCGATTTCGACCAACAAGGTGTTGAAGAACACCTATATCCTGCTGTCCATGACACTGCTGTTCAGTGCCCTGACGGCCGGTCTGTCGATGAGCATGGCGGTGTCCCCGGGCATGTCCATGTTCTCGTCGCTGGGCGCCCTGGCGCTGATCTGGCTGGTACTGCCACGCACCCAGAACTCCACCGCCGGCATTTTCGTGGTGTTCGCCATCACCGGCCTGCTCGGTTTCGGGCTAGGGCCGATGCTCAGCCACTACCTGGCCATTCCGGGTGGCGGGCGCATCGTGGCGACAGCGCTGGGCGGCACCGGCGTGGTGTTCCTCGGCCTGTCCGGCTACGCGCTGACCAGCAAGCGTGACTTCAGTTTCATGGGCGGATTTCTGTTCGCCGGACTGATCGTGGTGCTGATCGCGGCGGTCGCCAATATCTTCCTGGCCATGCCGCTGCTGCAACTGACCATCTCGGGCGCCATCGTCCTGCTGATGAGCGGGCTGATCCTGTTCGATACCAGCCGCATCGTGAACGGCGGCGAAACCAACTACATTCGCGCCACCGTGGGCCTGTACCTCAACCTGTACAACCTGTTCGTGGCCTTGCTGCACCTGTTGACCGCCTTCTCCGGCGATGACTGATTGCGCCGCCTCGCGGCGTTCCGCACAGGCCATGTCCCCGGACATGGCCTGTTGCGTATGGGGGACCTGAAACATGCCGATGTGGTCGAAAATCCTGGTTGCCATCTTCCTGGTAATCATGATCGTGAAACTCTGGCCGGCGGCCAATCACATGTTGAAGCACGGCCCGAAGGGCAGCGCAGACGACTGGCGAGCCGCCCTGCTGCCCATACTCGCGGTGGTGGGTTTCGTGGTATTCCTGATCCTGTCGGTGCGCGGATAAGCGTTCCGGTCCAGGCCTAAAACCCGCCCGACCGCATGGCATTCGGGGTTCCCTGCCCCGGTTGCCGCCGGTATCCTTGCTCACAAACACGACAACAGAGATGGCGGGAGCAAATCCATGGTCGAGATGACATCCTACGAAGAACACCCCTTTGCCCAATACATCCGCATTATCGGCAAGGGCAAGAATGGCGCGCGGCCGCTCACCGAGGAAGAGGCGTACACAGCCATGCGCATGATCCTGCGCGGCGAAGTGGAGCCGGTACAGATGGGCGCCTTCCTGATGCTGATGCGCCTCAAGGAGGAATCGCCGGAGGAAGTGGCCGGCTTCGTGCGCGCCACGCGCAACTGCATCGACATCCCCGCCGACGCGCCGCCGGTGGATCTCGACTGGTCGTCCTACGCCGGCAAGCGCCGTCACCTGCCCTGGTTCATCCTGTCCACGCTGCTGCTGGCCGAAAACGGCACACGGGTGTTCATGCACGGCGCCAGCGGCCACACCAACGGCCGCATCTACACGCGCGACGTTCTGGCCGCGCTCGGCATTGCCCCCTGCACATCCATCGCCGAAGCCTGCGAACGCATGAAGCAGGACAACTTCGCCTATCTCGATATCGAGTTCCTGTGTCCGAAGATGCACGAAATCATTGAACTGCGCCCGCTGATGGGCCTGCGCTCGCCCGTGCACACGGTGGCGCGCAGCATCAACCCGTTCAACGCCCCGAACGTCATGCAGGGCATTTTCCACCCGGGCTACCGGCCGGTGCACCAGGAGGCCGCGCAGTTGCTCGGCGAGGCGCACGTGGCTGTCATCAAGGGTGAAGGCGGCGAGATCGAGCGCAACCCGGACACCGCCTGCCTGGTGCAGCGTGTGCACAACGGCGAACTGACCGAGGAGGAATGGCCGCCCATGTTCACCCAGCGCCACGTGAAGGAGGACGGCCTGGACGTGCAACGCCTGGCGGCGGTCTGGCGCGGCGACGTCGAGGACGAGTACGGCGAAGCCGCCGTGATCGGTACGGCGGCCATCGCATTGCAACTGATGGGCAAGGCAGAAGCCCCGGACGAGGCGCTGACGCTGGCCACCTCAATGTGGAAGGCGCGCGCCCGCGACAGAACGCTGGCGGCCTGAACAGGGGTCAGCCGGGCAAGGCGTCGAGAAAACCGTCGGGCGCCGCGGGCGGCGCCAGCCAGGCCCCCTGCACCTCGCGGCACCCCAGGTTGACCAGGGCGCCAAACTGGGTATCGTGCTCGACGCCTACGGCCGCCACCCTGATGCCGGCGCCGCGCGCAAACGCCAGGGCGCCAGAGACAATCGCCTGGGACACCGCGTCCACGGCAACTCCCTCGATCAGCGAGCGATCCATCTTGATTACCGAAACGGGAAATCTCACCAGGTCCGCCAGCGACAGGCCCGACACACCAAAGTGGTCGATCGCCAGGCTCACGCCGGCATTGCGCAACTCCGGCACCAGTCGCGCCAGCGTGCGCGTGTGCAGCGACAGGGTTTTCTCGGACAGTTCCAGTTGCAGCGACTCGGCGGCAATGTCGGCGTCGTAGATTGCGTCCAGCACCGACAACATGAAACCGCCGTCTTCCAGTTGCCGGCCCGAGACATTCACGCACACCCGCAAGCCTTCCAGGCCGGTTTCTTTCTGCATGCGCGCCACGAACTGGCAGGCTTCGTGCAACACGCGCTCGCCCACCGGCACGATCAGGCCGCTGTCCTCCAGCAGATCCATGAAAGCACCGGGTTCCAGCAAACCACGCTGGTCGTGGTTCCAGCGCAGCAGCGCTTCCATGCCCAGCAGGCTGCGGCCGTCGGTCCCGAACACCGGCTGATAGACCAGCGAGAATTTTCCGCGCCGGTAGGCATGGTGCAGTTCCCGTATCGCGTTATAGTGTCCCATGGTGGTATGCCCGGCAACGACCCGCGGCAAACCGGCGTCCGTTCCATTCCGGTAAGCCTGTTCGGCGCGCATCGACGCCAGTTGCCAAAGCTGCAGCGCGTTGCCAGTATCGACCGGGTGCAGCGCCACGCCCACGCACAGCGCCAGTTCCGCTTCGTGATCACCGATGCGCAGGGAGGGTGTAATGGCGGCGTGGAACTTGCCAATGACCAGTTCCGCCAGGCCCGGCTCGGTGACGTCTTCCATGAGGATGGCGATGCGGCCGTCGCCAAGCTGGCAGGCGGAATCACAGGAACGCAGGCAACTGCACACCCGCTGGCAGGCGAGATCCAGCAGCCGCGCGTCGGTTTCTCCAACTCCGTCCCCCAGGACCCGGAAACGCACCATCATCAGCATCACGCCACGCGCCATGCGCGCGGCTCGGCGCAGACCGTGTTCGCAGCGGTCCATCAATGCCCGGTAGTCGCAATATTTCGCCCCGGCGTCCTCGAAAGGAAACTCCTGGCCCTCATTATCCCTGTTCACAAATATGGGCTCGATATCTTTCCAGAACGATGCCTCACGTATATTCATACGCCCCCGACTGCCTCACTTCGCCTGCTTGACCGGTGCCTGGTATTCGAACACCACGCTATCACTGTCGGCAGCCGCAAACTGTGACCTGGCGCACGGCTTTCGCTTTTCGCCCTGCATGCAGCAGTGCATCTGCAGGCTGCCGTCCGCCAGCCACTCCACCCCGCACTTGCGGGCCGCCGGCCGCCCCCTGGAGGGGAATAAAGAACCCGTTGGGCGCAGGGAACGGACCAAGTCCCTTTCGTCCCCGTCAAACGACCCGGCGTTGACCAGTATCCAGTCATATCGCCTTCCAGACTGGCGAAGCGCGGCCGAAATGTCGTTCCCTCCCGCACAACGGGAAAAACGGATATTCGTCGTGCCGGGATCCCCGAACAGCGCGGCGGCATCCTCCCCGGCGTCGCCCACGACGAGTATATGTGTCTTGTTGTTGTTCACCGGAAATCAGGCCGCCTGACTGGCCTGGTGCGCGGCCGGATACACCACGTTCCGGAACTGTTCGTCGATCGCAACGTGACAGGCCACCGTGAGCACCTTGCCGACACGCTGCGCCTTGCCGTCACCGAAACGCCGGATCGGCAGGCCGGTGCGCTTCAGCAGGCGTTCCAGCGCCACGCTGGTCACGGTAACGTACTCGCGGATGTCGTGTTCCACCGCAAAGTCGTACACCTTGCGAATCATCTCCAGGGTGACATCGTTGAGCGGCGCCTGCTGGGGGCCGGTCTCCTCGTGCACGGCCACCGCGAAACGGCTGAGTTCCCAGACCTGTTCGTCACAGGGCACCGGTTCCCCGCGCAGCAATTGCGGAAAGGTGTCGCGGAGCATGTAGGGCCCGGTGGTCGGCAACAGACGCCAGCAACCCTCGATTTCGCCGGCGTCGTCCTCCGCCACCATGTACACCGGGTCCATGTCGTCGAACTCGTCGAATTCGAGCTGATAACGGGTGTTCACTTCCCAGCCCAGGCGCCGGTAAAAGACGCCGTGCCGGAACGCAAACATGTCGAGCATCACGCGTTGACCAAAACGTGGGGCATCGCCGCCTCCAAGCAGGATTTTGCACATGGCCTGTCCTCCGTGTCGAACACGGGAGACAGTTAAGCGCCTGGCGCAAAACCCGGTAACTGTCAGATATAACAGGTGGCAAACCGGCGTTCAGCCAAACTGGGGTTCGATGATACCCAGCGCCACCGCCCGGGCGACTGCCTGCTGGCGATTGTTCACGCCCAGTTTCTGCTGCACGTTCTGCAGGTGGAAGGTCACCGTCCGTTCGGAAATATTGAGGATGCGCGAGGTTTCCCAGGCCGTCTTGCCCTCGGTCGCCCACAACAGGCATTCCTTTTCCCGGCCGGTCAGATCGACCTGGGTGAGGGTCAGGACTTCGGAGGCAAACACCCGGCGCACGGCTTCGTGCAGGTAGGCGGTAAACAACTGCCCGATCGGCAGCACCCGCTGCAGGCGCGGACTGGCGTCAACCCGCGGGCGTTCGCTGGCAAAACTCAGCATGGCGAAGTCGCCCTGGGCGGTATGCAGCGGAAAGCTGACACCACTGTTGATGCCAAAATCCTGCGCCTCGCTCATGAACCGCCGCACCTCGGGGTTGTCACCATCGAGCAGGCTGCTGCCGTCCCACAACAGCGGCGTGACGCTGCGCGCGCAGTATTCCACTGTCGGGTCGACGACCATGTAATTGTTGCGGCTGTAGTGGTCGCGCCACTCTTTGGGATAGCCGCTGATGAAGATGAAATAGGGTTTGACGAACGAGGTCGGGATTCTGGCGCCGTAGATGAAACGGTCGAAGTCGTATTCCTGGCAGATCTCCCCGCAGACCTCGTGCAACGCTTCCACCGAGGATGCCTGTGAAACGGCATCAATATAGTCAAGTTCCGCTGCACCCATGAATTGCTCCCTCACCCCATACACTCTGTGTTTATACCACCCCCGTTCGTCACGACGGGGTAGACGGGAGTATATATGATCGAATTGTGGGATAAAGCACTGAAGAATCGCACTATTATGGTGCAATTCAACACGATGCCCCCGCGCCTCTTGCCAGCAGACTGTCCACTCCCGCACAATCGTGACAGATTTTCTTCCACCCGGACAACATCGATAACATGCCTCGAAACACCAACAAGCGTGAACGCCTGATTGGCGCCGCCGACCGGCTGATCCTGCGCCAGGGCTTCAAACAGACCACGCTGTCCGATATCGCCAACGACGCCGGCGTGCCGCTTGGCAATGTGTACTACTACTTCAAGACCAAGCGGGAAATCGGCGAAACCATCGTCCGCACCCGTATCGACGTTACCCGCCAATGGCTGGACGAATGCAGCCGTGAAACGGACCCCCGCGAGCGGCTCCTGAAGTTCCTGGAGTTTCCCGCCTGCAACCGCGAGGCCCTCGCCGAGAGTGGCTGCGCACTTGGCACGCTGTCCTACGAACTGCGCCACTCCGGCTCGCCGCTGGACGAAATGTCCCGCCCCCTGATGGACGTCATGCTGGAATGGACAGAACGCCAGTTTGCCGAAATGGGGCGCTCCGACGCGTCCGACCTCGCCCTTCAGTTTGTCGCCAGCCTTCAGGGTATGTGCTTGATTGCAAACGCATTAACCAGCCCGGAAATCATCGACCGCCTGGTCGAACACAACCGCCGCTGGCTGCAGTCCCTGTAGCCCCGTCTTGCCACCTTGTCCAGAAATCGTGAAGCACATACTAGTTGGTTTTCCAACTATGAACAACCGTCCATCCGGGCTGGCGACGCGGACGCCGGTGCCCCTACAATGACACCCCCGAATCACCCAGCCCACGGAACCTGAGCCACATGGCCGACCTTGCCGACAACTCGCCACCCGCCGCACCGCGCGCCATTCGCCTCGCCGACTACCGGCCGCCAGCCTGGCTGGTCGACCGCGTGGCACTGCATTTCGAACTCGAACCCGGTGACACGCGGGTGCAGTGCCGGATGCACGTACGCCGCAACCCGGCACAGGACGCGCCAGACGACGACCTCACGCTGTTCGGCAAGGATCTGGAAACGCTCGGCATCCGCGTCGACGATACACCGGTGGCGCCCGAGGACTGGCGCCTGGGTGACGAGACACTGACCCTGCCCGGGGTGCCCGGGCAGGCCGTCATCGAAATCGAAACCCGCATCCACCCGGACCGCAACAAGGCGCTGGAAGGGCTCTACGTATCCAGCGGCATGTTCTGCACCCAGTGCGAGGCAGAGGGCTTCCGCCGCATCACCTGGTTCCCGGACCGGCCGGACGTGATGGCGCGCTACACCACCACGCTGGTCGCCGACAAGACCCGCTACCCGGTGCTGCTCTCCAACGGAAACCCCGTGGAACGTGGCGAACTCGACGACGGCCGCCACTGGGTGCGCTGGGAAGACCCCTTTCCCAAGCCGAGCTACCTGTTTGCGCTGGTCGCCGGTGATCTGGCCTGCATCGAGGGAAGTTTCACCACCCGCTCCGGCCGCGAGGTCGCGATCCGCATCTACGTGGAGCACGAGAACCGCCACAAGTGCGAGCACGCCATGAGCTCGCTGCAACAGGCCATGCGCTGGGACGAAGACACCTACGGACGCGAGTACGACCTCGACATCTTCATGATCGTCGCGGTCAACGACTTCAACATGGGCGCAATGGAGAACAAGGGGCTGAACATCTTCAACTCGTCCTGCGTGCTGGCCAGCCCGGAAACCGCCACCGACGCCGACTACTACAACATCCAGAGCATCATTGGCCACGAGTATTTCCACAACTGGTCGGGCAACCGCGTGACCTGCCGCGACTGGTTCCAGCTCAGCCTCAAGGAAGGCTTCACCGTGTT
>WGBO01000025.1 GCA_015494295.1 Gammaproteobacteria bacterium
CGCGTGACTGCCCGATGAAGACTTCCACCCGCACGTGCTCGCCAAGCCAGTCGGATTCGTAAAAATTCGCGTATTCGCCGTAGCCCTTGACCCGCGTTACGCTGACACCCGGCACACCGAGCGCGCGCAAGCGTTCCTCGACCGCTTCCAGCCGCCCCGGACGAATGATTGCCGTCACCTTTCTGAAGTCCATACCGCCTCCCCATGACACCGGGAGCTGCCGCTGTTTCTGCCGCGAACTCCTTCGACCATTATTCGATCCTGACCCACTCTGACCGTAGCAGGCACTTGCTTTCCCATGGATGACAGGAGTATTACAAAGCTGTAATGCCAAACAGCAGGGGTGGAAGGCGGTCCCGGAAGACCGGTAATGGCTGTCAGAGGAATTTCGAGCGAACCAGCATCATCTTTCGAATCTGCATATCCTCGAAGGTGTGGGGAATGCCGCCAACCCCGAGACCGGACTGTTTCAGCCCCGCAAAGGGCATCCAGTCGACCCGAAAGGCGGTGTGATCATTGATCATGACACTGGATGCATCCAGGTTCCGGTAGGCGTGCATGGCGGTGTCGATGTTTTGGGTAAACACCGCCGCCTGGAAAGCGTAATCGAGAGAATTCGCACGGCGAATCGCGTCGTCGATATCATCATAGGTGTAAACGCATATCACCGGTCCGAATATCTCGTTACGGCTGACTTTCGCGTCTTCCGGGGGATCGAGGAGCACCGTGGGGGGATAGCAGGTTTCCGAAAGTTTCTGCCCGCCGCACAAACACTGCGCGCCCTTTTCGACCGCTTCCTGGACCCAGGCGTGCACACGGTCGACTTCGGCCGGACGAATCAGCGGGCCGACGTCCGTGTCCTCGTTCACGGGATCGCCCACGTGCATGGCCCGGCCCGCCGCGGCCAGTCCGTCGGCCACCGCGGCGACGATGTCGTGGTGCGCATACACGCGCTGGGTGGAAACGCACACCTGGCCGGCGTGGTAGAAACCGGCCTTTGCGAGCAATGGCAGGGCGTCATCGAGATTCGCGTCCGCCGCGACAAGCACGGGCGCCGCGCCCCCGTGCTCGAGCGCGCAGCGCACACCGGGAGCAAGCTTGCTCCTCAGCATCCAGCCGACACGCGCGCTACCGATGAAACTGAAAAAGGCAATGCGTGGGTCCGTCACCATGGCGGTCGCCGTTTCCAGGCTGTCTGTCGATACGACCTGGCACCATTCCTCCGGCAACCCCGCCTGCCGAACCAGCGCAACCAGTTCATGGCATGACAAGGGCGTATCCTCGGCCGGCTTGACGATAACCGGACACCCGCTTGCGATCGCCGGACCAATCTGGTGGACGATCAGGTTCAGGGGGTGATTAAACGCGCTGACGGCGACCACGACGCCGACGGGCTCATGGTGCGTCACCGCCAGCCGGTTGAGCGAAGCCGCATTGATGCCCATGGGTATCTCCTCCCCATGGTTGTTGCGAATGCAGTCGATGCAGTTGTGAATTCCGTCGATTGCGCGTTCCATCTCGACCCGGGTATCCAGCAGAGGCTTGCCACCCTCGCCCACCGACGTCGTGATCAGGCGCTCGGCATTCGCCGCCATCAGACTCGCCAGGCGCTTGAGAATGTCAATCCGCCTGTCCGCGCCCATCCATTGAGAACGGTCGCGGAACAGGCGGCTCGCGGTTTCGAGCGCACGGTCCACACCCTGCCGGTCGACCGTTTCCACGGTCGCCAGCAAACGGCCATCGTAGGGAGAGCTGACTTCCAGGACCGCATCGGCCGGAACGGCGCCGGGAACCATGAGCGGGTAGTGACTTGGCATTTCAAACCTCTTTGCGTGACAGGGCCAAAGCGTACTGTGTCATGCCCGACTCAGATCGGGCAGCAGATATCCCCAAGCCGCTCGGTAAGTTTCATGTTCTCGCGGTAGTCTATGGGAACCACAATCAGGCTCGGGCCAGGCTCCTCGAACGCGGCCTCCAGCGTTCCACGAATATCGGCGGAACGGGACACGGTATGGCCATGCCACCCGAAAGCCGCGGCAAGCTGCATCCAGTCGGGGTTATCGAAATGGAGATCGGTATGGTGACCAAACTGGTTCTGCTGCTTCCAGGCGATGAGGCCGTACTCGTTGTCTTCCCATACCATGGCGACGAAGTTGCAGTTCATGCGCCTCGCCGTCTCCATTTCCTGGACGTTCATCATGAAACCGGCATCGCCACAGATCGCCAGGATACGCCGGTCGGGATGAACCATGGACGCCGCCATCGCGCCGGGCAAGGCAAACCCCATGGAACAGAACCCGTTCGGGATCAGGCAGGTGTTCGGTTCATGGCACTGGTAATGTCGCGCCACCCACATCTTGTGGGCGCCCACGTCGGACAACAGGATATCGTGGGGCCCCATTACCTCGCGCGCATCCCACAGTACCTTCTGGGGCTTGATGCGACCACTTGCCGTGTCGTCCTTGTATAGCGCCAGCTCCTCCTGCATCTGACGGCGCGTCGCCGCCTGCTGCCCAAGATCGAACTCGAGCCCGCCGTTTCGGTCGATACGCTCGATGAACTTTGTCAGGGTGTGCGCGAGGTCGCCGATCAGTTCAACCTCGGGATGATAGTTGGCGTCGATTTCGGAGGGCTGGAAATCGACGTGGATGATTCGCTTGCTGCCGTCACGGTTCCAGAGGTAGGGATGGTATTCCACCATGTCGTACCCGATGGTGATGATCAGGTCCGAGGCGTCCAGCGCGCAGGCCACCACGTCTTTCGCCTGCAGCCCGATGGTATACAGGCAATAGTCCGCGTCCATGTCCACACAGCCCTTCGCCATGAAGGTATTGATCACGCCGATGCCCGTCTTCTCGCAAAAAATGCGCAACTGCTTGCTGGTGCGCCGGCGGATGCAACCATTGCCCGCGAGGATAATCGGCCGCCTGGCCGACTTGAGCATCTCGAACGCCTCGTCCATGATCTTGTCGTCCGGCCCGGGACGCCGAAACCGGCGCGGCCTGATCGGGTGAGTGCCAGCCTCAAGCTTGGCGATGTCCTCCGGCAGCTCGATGAGAACGGCCCCGGGTTTCTCCGAGCGCGCCAGGCGTACAGCCTTGCGTACGATCTCGGGAATATTATCCTGGTGCAACACGCTGGTGGCCCATTTGGTGACCGGCTCGAACATGCCCACCACGTCCATCACCTGGTGGGATTCCTTGTGCAGGCGCTGGGAGGAACCCTGGCCGGTCAACACCAGCATCGGCGCGTGATCCATGTTCGAATCCGCGACCCCGGTAATCAGGTTGGTCGCGCCCGGGCCAAGCGTACCGAGGCAGCCGGCGGGGTTACCGGTCAGACGACCGTATACCTCGGCCATGAACGCCGCGCCCTGCTCATGACGGGTGAGAACAAACCTGATCTTGTCCGACTTTTCCAGTGAGACCATGAAATCCGCATTTTCCTCACCCGGAACGCCGAAAATATATTCAATTCCCTCTTCCTCGAGGCACCTGACAAAAAGATCCGAAGCTTTCATGAGCCATCCTCACTAACCTTGCGACAAACGCTGGCCATGCCGCGGAGAAACCCCGGCCTCGATCCGGTGACAGAACCCGGCCGGGAGCCATACAACCGTCCAACAACTGCGATTGACGGCAACGGCTCGCCGAACTTGAAGAAAGTTATGGAACCACGCGTTTTGCAGGGAAATTGACGCGGGGGAACGGTGCTACCCGTGAAGGTTCAGGCGGATCCCGCGCCCAGCGTCCGGTCGTGGTGACGGACCGAGAACACCGTCTCGACGATGCGGTAGTCGATACTGATGCGATCGCCGGCAATGGGACGGAACAGCTTGTCGGCGAATGCGACATGGTCGGGATGATCTCGGTAGCTGTCGATGACGGCCGGATGGCAGAAACGCACCAGCCAGGTGTAACGATACTTCGCCTGCGCCTGTACCGCGCGACCGGTCAGCACCTCCCGCACGCCGGGGATCGCGCCCAGCACGCGCCGGCCCTCCTCCATCATCATCTCCACCCGGGTCTCGTCGGCGCCCTCGACGTTATAGACGATAAGGTGCTCGACCGGCGTCCAGGCACGGCAGCGTGACAGTACCTCGGCAGCGCGGCCGGCCGAACCCCACAGCCGCATGCGGCTTTCGACCTCGGCGGCCACCGCCTCGCGAACCCCCTTCACCAGTCCGGTATAGGCGTTGCCGCGATCCTCGCGGGCGCTGGCACGGATGCTGGCGCCGGCGGCGTCGGACAACGCCGTGAAGTAGTTGATCTTGGCCACGCCATTGTTGATGAGGCGGCGGAACTGGTCGTCCGACAGGCCGGTGCCACCGTGGATCACCAGCGGGATCCCCAGGGCTTCGTTGATCTGCTTGAGACGCTGGTAGTCCAGCTTGGGCTTGCCCTTCATGCGCCCGTGCACGGTGCCGATCGACACCGCCAGGCAGTCCACGCCCGTACGCTCGACATAGGCGCGCGCCTCCGCCAGCGTGGTATAGGCGACCTCACCGGGATGACGCTCCGCGTCCTCGCCCTCGACGCCCGGCACATAGCCCAGCTCGCCCTCGACGGTGATGCCACAGGCGTGCGCCATGTCCGTTACGGCGCGGCTGATGCGGATGTTCTCGCTGAAATCGGCGTGCGAGGCATCGACCATCACGCCGTTGCAACCCAGCCGGATCGCGCGCACGGCGGACTCCAGGCTGGCGCCGTGATCCAGGTGAATCGCGACCGGAACCGACGCCCGGCGCGCGGCGGCTTCCACGGCTGGCATCGCCAACTCGAAATCGAAGTACTCGAAGTGTGATTCCGCCAGGCTCAGAATGACCGGCGCGCGGGCCTTCTCGGCCGCCGACATGATGCCTTCCAGGAAGTCCAGACTGACCAGGTCGAACGCCCCGACCGCGTAACCATGGTCGTAGGCGTGCTGGAGCATGTCTTTCATATCAACGAGTGGCATGGTGCGCTACCTTTGTGTTCTGTGTTGTTCAGATCCCGTCCGTTTCCGGGCCGACGCCCAGGCGCGCTTCCAACGCTTCCTGCATGCGCGACAGCGCCTTCTCCCGAACATGGCTGGCCATGTAATGGTAGTAGTTCATGGTGCAGGACACCGGTGTGTGCAAGGTCGTCCGCCCCGCGTCCTGGAAGTCGAGCCACGCCAGCACCGGGAGGTCGAACTGGCGTTCGTCGACCACCACCCAGCTATCGCTTTCGATGATCAGCACCATGTTTTTCAACCCTTGCAGTTCGATACGCAAGGGCAGATTCAGGTGCAGGCGCGCCCGCCTCCACAGGTTGTACAGCGGCGCCTCCACTTCATCCGTTCTCGCCGCGTAGACCGGCATGTCGTGGATGCGGGTGGTCATCATCCCGTCAGGCTGGCGAACAACAGGGGCAATTGTTCGGGCAGACGGTCCACGTGCTCGATCACGGTGTAATGGTTCTCACCGAAGATCCGCTTCACGTAGTTGTCGGCGTGCGGGTCCAGTGTCAGGCAGTAAGTCAATACACCGCTCGTGTAAAGCTCCTCGACCGCTTTCCTGGTGTCGTGACGCAGATGTTGCGGATCGGTTTCGTCGATATCGGCCGGTTCGCCGTCGGTGACCAGCAGGATCAGCTTGCGGCGCTCCTGCTGTTTCATCAGGTGATGGCCGGCATGGCGCAGGGCCGCGCCCATGCGCGTCGACAGGCCGCCGGTCATGCCGGCGAGGCGCGCCTTGGCCTCGTCGTCGAAGTGCTGGTTGAAGTCCTTGAAGCGGTAGTACTGCACGTCGTGACGACCGTCGGAGGCGAAACCATGCAGCGCGAAGGGATCGCCGATGCCCTCTATGGCGGTCGCCACCAGGGTGGCCGCCTCGCGGGTCAGCTGCAGGATGGTCTTGTCGGTATCGCCGACGGTTTCATTGGTCGATTCGGACAGGTCCAGCAACACCACCACGGCGAGATCGCGGGTCTTGAGCACATTGCGCATGGTGATGCGCGGGCTCGGCTGCTCGCCCATGCGCAGCGCCACCATGGCGTCCACCGCCGCGTTGATATCGATCTCGTCGCCGTCCTCCAGGCCGCGCTGGCGCTGCACGCCGGCCGGCGCCAGCAGGTCGATGATCTGCCGGATACGGTGGGCGATGGGCTTGTGCTCGGCAAGGATGTGGTCGATGTCCTCGGGGTCGCCCTTGGGCATGCGGCGCTCGTACAGCGTCACCCAGTCCGGCCGGTGGAGTTGAATCTGGTAGTCCCATTCGTGGTAGTGGTACGGCTCGGAGATCGGCTCCTTGCCCCACATCTCATTGAAGCTCCTGGTGGCGTCGGTCAGGTCGTCCTCGTAGGGGCGCATGATGTCGCTGCAGGTCCACACCACCTGCGCATCGTCGCCGGCCAGTTCGCAATCCACCTCGTGCGCCATCATCAGCGGGCTGACCTTGAAGCGCAACTGGCGCTGACTGGCGGGCACGTACTCGAAACCGGCATCCCAGTCGACTTCCTCGAAGTGCCATATGAAGCGGTTGTCGTCACGGTAGGGAACCCGGTAACGCTCCAGGATGCGCAGGCTGGGCACGGCCTTGCGCCCCGCAAAGATATTGTACAGTTCGACGCCCATCATCCAGGAAAAGTGGTTGTCGTCCTGGTTGGCCTCGATCTGTTCGTGGAACTTCTCGACGAAGCGGTCGATTTGCTCGTCGCCACTCTTCTCGCTGCTGTCCAGCAGTTGCAGGGCTATGTGTTCGAGTACCGGCATGGTCTCGTGTTCCACCGGCTCGTCGTATTCGACCCGCATCAGCGAGGTCCACAAGCGCTTGAGCCCCGGAAACTTGTTGATGGCCTTGTACTCGACCCGCGCATCCTCGAGCAGTCCGACAAAAAACATCTGCGCCGGGCTGAGCTGCTCGGCGGACACCGAGCTCCGCGTGTAGACCATGTGCGCCGCCATGTGCGCGGCGGTGGCGCGGTACAGCTCCAGGCCGGCAATACCGCCGATATCGTCCAGGGCGTCCGGCAGGTGCAGGATGCGATCCTCGATATAGGGTCGGAAATCGGTGTAGTCGGCGCCGGTCGGCCGCAGGAAGAAATCCCTGCCCCACAGCGCGCGCAGGTAGAAGTTGATCTTGCGCTGGATGCGTACAAACAGCACGCCGCGGCGCTCCTTCTCCAGCATGGCGCGGCTGTCGGCCGACTCCAGGTTGAAATAAGAGGTCAGGTTGTTGAAGTCGCGGCGGTAAGCCTGGGCGCCGAAATTGGCCCAGCGCCGCAGGCCGCTCAGGGTCAGCTTCGACAGCAGTTCGTCGATATGCGTGAGCATCGGACGCAAACCGCGCGCGGCGGTCGAGGCGAGCTGATGGATGAGCGTGAGATAGCCACGCACCAGTTGCGCGTCGCCCAGGTGGCGCGACACCGACGGCAGGCTGGCGAACAGCAGGGTGATGACCTCGCCGGAGGTCATCGAAGACACCTTCATGGCCGCGGTAATGCAGTCGGAGATGATGTCCTCGCCGCACTCCTTGACCACCAGCGGCATTTCCTGGAGATAGGTGATCACCAGGTCGTGGCCACGACGCAGATTGCTCAGCGCGCGCGCGCCATCCAGGTAGTCCGACAACCCTGCCGGCGACATGATGCGGGCGGCCTCCTGGAAGGTGGCTTCCAGCACGTCCTTGACTTCGGGGACGGCCTCTTCCAGGAATTCCGAATAGTCTTCTAGTTTGACAGACGACATCACTGCTTACCCTGCAAGCCAGGAAAACGACTGCGTGATCCGGTCGGGATCACCCCAGGAAGGTCTGCACGGCGGCGTTGAGCGTATCGCGCATATCGGGGTCGTCCGTCAGCGGTGTGATCATGGTGATGCTGCACGCGGCCTCGGGGTCGATACCCTTGCTGATAAGCTGCCCGGCGTAGACCAGCAGGCGCGTGGAGATACCCTCGTCCAGGCCGTGGCCCTTCAGGTTGCGCGCGCGGTGGGCGATCTGCACCAGCTTTTCAGCGATTTCCCGGTCGACGCCGGACTCCCTGGTGACGATGGAGACTTCCAGCTCGGTTTCCGGGTAGTCGAAGTCCAGGCCGCCGAAGCGCTGCTTGGTGGACTGCTTGAGGTCCTTCATCAGGCTCTGGTAGCCCGGGTTATAGGAAATCACCAGCTGGAAATCCGGGTGCGCCTCGATCAGCTCGCCTTTCTTGTCCAGCGGCAGCGAACGGCGGTGGTCGGTCAGCGGGTGAATAACCACGGTGGTATCCTGGCGCGCCTCCACCACCTCGTCGAGGTAGCAAATGGCGCCAATGCGCGCGGCGGTGGTGAGCGGACCGTCCTGCCACTTGGTGCCGTCCTTGTCGAGCAGGAAACGGCCAACCAGGTCGGAGGCGGTCATGTCTTCGTTACAGGCAACCGTGATCAGGGGTCGGCCCAGCTTCCAGGCCATATACTCGACGAAGCGGGACTTGCCGCAACCGGTCGGACCCTTGAGCATCATCGGCATGCGCACGTTGTAGGCAGCCTCGTACAGTTCGACTTCCTTGCCAACGGGCTCGTAGTAGGGCTCGTTCTTGATAAGGTACTGCGTTGCATCTACCGTTGAATCGGACATAATCAGTTCCACTCGCTAATTCCAGAAAATTACTCGTCTTCGTCCGCTGTCTCATATTCACCCGACCAGCCCGCGGCCCTGGCACGCTGTATGGCGCGGTCGTGAATCTCCTTGTGGCGTTTCGCCAGCGGCTCGGGTAACTGGCTGACCAGGCAGCCGTATTTGTCCCACTCGGCATTGACCTTTTGGAGCAAAGCGTCAATCCCGGCTAGGTTCCAGCCTTCGCAGGTTTCGGTTTCCGGAATAATCCCGAATACCCAGGCATCCCTGATGATCTTGCCGATGGTGGTCATGCCACCGTTGATGTCCTTGTCGACACCAACATAACGATCCGGTTTGCTCATCTGTCCACCCCTGATGAAGGTTCTGAAAAACCCCGGCCACGCGCCGCGCGGCCGGGGATACTACAGGGAACGGCGTCGACCTAGACGGTCTTGCCGCGATAGATGACCATGGCGGCACCGGCAGACTGGGCAAAGTTGTCGAAGCCCAGCAGGCGCACGTGGTTGTTGGGGTGAGCCTGGTGACAGGCTTCCACTTCCTTGAGGATGGCGTCGACGTCGGTCTCACCGAACATCGGCAACTTCCACATGTACCAGTAGTGGCCGCCAGCATTCTCGGGCTCGGTGTGCTCGATGCCCGGGTTCCAGCCCTTGCTCACGATGTATTCGATCTGCTTGCGGATCTCTTCCGGGCTCATTTCCGGCAGGTACGAGAAGGTCTCGAACTTGCGGCTGGAAGGATCGCTCAGACTTGATTGGTAATCTTGCATTTTACTGCTCCTGATTTGCGTATAGGGTATCTGTGCAGGGTCGGCGGGGTGCAACGCACCCACGCCTTGCGACCTTGCTTACTTGTGAGAGACGTCGAGCTTGTCAACCGTATCGAACTCGAACTTGATCTCCTTCCAGGTTTCCATCGCGGCGGCCAGCTCGGGGCTGTGCTTGGCGGCGGCGGTAAGGATATCCTTGCCTTCCTTCTCCAGCTCGCGGCCTTCGTTGCGGGCCTTGACACAGGCTTCCACGGCGACGCGGTTGGCGGCTGCGCCGGCGGCGTTGCCCCAGGGATGACCCAGCGTACCACCACCGAACTGCAGCACGGAATCGTCGCCGAAGATGTTGACCAGCGCCGGCATGTGCCAGACGTGGATACCACCGGAAGCCACGGGAAGCACGCCGGGCATGGCGCCCCAGTCCTGGTCGAAGAAGATACCGCGGGAGCGGTCTTCCTTGATGTAGGAGTCGCGCATGATATCGATCCAGCCCAGAGTGGCTTCACGGTCGCCCTCCAGCTTGCCGACCACGGTGCCGGAGTGCAGGTGGTCACCGCCGGACAGGCGCAGGATCTTGGCCAGCACACGGAAGTGGATACCGTGGTGCGGGTTGCGGTCGAGCACGGCGTGCATGGCGCGGTGGATGTGCAGCAGCATACCGTTGTCCTGACACCACTGTGCGAGCTGCGTGTTGGCCGACCAGCCGCCGGTAATGTAGTCATGCATGATGATCGGCGCGCCGATTTCCTTGGCATATTCCGCACGCTTCATCATTTCGTCGGAGGTCGGCGCGGTCACGTTCAGGTAATGGCCCTTGCGCTCGCCGGTCTCGGCTTCGGCCTTCTGGATGGCTTCCATGACGAAGTCGAAACGGTGACGCCAGCGCATGAACGGCTGGGAGTTGACGTTCTCGTCGTCCTTGGTGAAGTCCAGACCACCACGCAGACCTTCGTAGCAGGCGCGGCCGTAGTTCTTGGCGGACAGCCCCAGCTTCGGCTTGATGGTGCAGCCCAGCAGAGGACGACCATACTTGTTGAGGATGTCACGCTCGACCTGGATACCCTGGGGCGGACCATTACAGGTCATCACGTAGGCCAGCGGGAAGCGAATGTCTTCCAGGCGCAGGGCGCGCAGCGCCTTGAAACCGAACACGTTACCGACCAGGGAGGTCATCACGTTGACGACGGAACCTTCCTCGAACAGGTCGATCGGGTAGGCAACAAATGCGTAGAAACAGGTATCGTCGCCGGGCACGTCCTCGATGGCATAGGCGCGGCCCTTGTAGTAGTCCAGGTCGGTCAGCAGGTCGGTCCACACCGTGGTCCAGGTACCGGTGGAGGATTCCGCTGCAACCGCCGCCGCAACTTCTTCACGCGGCACACCATCTTGCGGCGTCACCTTGAAACAGGCCAGAATGTCCGTTTCTTTCGGGGTGTAGTCCGGCATCCAGTAAGTTTCGCGGTATTCTTTTACACCCGCGTCGTAGGTTTTAGCCATTGTCTTCTCCAGTGATTCAACAGAATGTGTTTGGCGCGGCAGCAACCGCGTGGTGGACATTATTCGGATGCGTGGGTATAAATTAAAATCAATTGTTTCTATTTTTGGTATAGATAATACGCTATGACGTATTCAGACGCGGAAAAACTCATACGCCACGTGACCTTGCGACAACTGCAAATCTTCGAGACGGTGGTGCGGCTGGGTAACTACACCCGCGCCGCCGAGGCCCTGCACCTGAGCCAGCCCACCGTGTCCATGCAGGTCAAAAAACTCAGCGAAACAATTGGTTACCCCTTGCTTGAGAAGGTTGGGGGGCATATCCACACCACCAGCGTCGGGCACGAGGTCTATTCGTCGGCAAAGGACATCCTGAACAGCATGGTATCGCTCGGCGAAACCACCTCCGCCCTGGAGGGCAAGGTGAGTGGTCCGCTTCGACTCGCGGTGATCACCACGGCCAAGTACTTCATGCCACACCTGTTGGGCGTGTTCATCGCCCAGTACCCGGAGGTCAAGCCGGTGCTGAAAGTCACCAACCGCTCACGGGTGCTGGAACGCCTGAAGTCCAACGAGGATGACCTGTTGATCATGGGACAGGCTCCGGTGGAACTCGCCGTGGAAGCCTACCCTTTCGTGGACAATGAACTGGTGGTGGTCGCCAGTCCCGACCACCCGCTGGCGCAACAGTCCGCCATCACGCTGGAACAACTGAGCAAGGAACGTTTCCTGGTACGCGAAGCCGGTTCCGGCACCCGCCTGGCCATCGAGCGTCTGTTTGCCGACAAGGGACTGGAGGTGCAGCCCTACATGGAACTGGGCAGCAGCGAGGCCATCAAGCAGGCGGTGATGGCCGGGCTCGGCATCTCCGTGCTGTCGCGCCAGAACCTGCGGCTGGAACTGGCCGGCAACCATATCGCGCTGCTGGATGTGCGGGGCTTCCCGTTGTTCTACCGCTGGTACGCCGTGCACCTCAAGGGCAAGAAGCTGTCGCTGGTTGCGCGGACTTTCCTTGATTTCCTGTTGCGCCAGGGCAAGGACATGTTGCAGCAGGTGCCGCAACGCGGCGGCGAGGACTAG